>DVEP01000041.1 GCA_015655975.1 Eubacterium sp.
ACTGACTCCGCTTGAAAAACGAAATCAGTTTGTTGCTTAAAATTTAATTATTCTGCCATCGGTGGCCTTTTTTGTATTGTCTGCACAATTTGGGGCAGTACAAAAGAGATTTTTCACTTCATTTTTAATTTAATTTTTTCATACTGTTTTTATTTGAATTTTATTTATGGTATAATTTATATAAATAAAAGCAAAAGGAGAGTCTAAAATGGCAAAAGGTTTTAAAGCTGAATTCAAAGAATTTATCACAAGAGGCAATGTGTTGGACTTAGCAGTCGGCGTTATCATAGGCGGCGCTTTTCAAAAAATTGTCAACTCTTTGGTAAATGATATTGTTATGCCTGTCATCAGTTTAATTACAGGCGGGATTGACTTCAACAATTGGTTTTTAGTGCTCGGCAAAGGAGATTTTGAAACTGCGGAAGCGGCAAAAGCGGCAGGAGTGGCAACTCTCAACTACGGAACATTCATAGGAACGGCGCTTGACTTCTTAATCATGGCTTTTGTAATCTTTATTTTTATAAAAGCAGTCAACACAATTCGAGAAAAAGCCGAAAAAGCGCTCAATATACAAAAACAGGAAGAAACAAAAAGCGAGCCTACAACAAAAGTTTGTCCTTTCTGCAAAAGTGAAATTTCAATTGAAGCAACAAGGTGTCCTCACTGTACATCTGAACTAAATGAGCAAACCAAATAAAAAAATATAAACGCCTGAAAATTCAGGCGTTTATATTTTTGCAATTAAATCTTTGTATTCTTCAAAAGTCAGCGTTGAATTTAAAACTTCCAAAAACGAATTTGAAGACAGAAATTCGGGAAGTTCAAGCATTTTCAAAAGTTTTTTCCTTTTTTCCTTACTTCCTGCACAACCCGAGAGTCCGTCTTCAAAAAGCGTTGCAGTTGTAATGATTTGTCTGTCTTCATCAACACACTCAATACCAAGCGAACTCAGTCTTTCAAGTAAAATTTTACTGTCAATGCCCTCTACTCCGAGTTTTCCCTCTTTTGAATACTTTGTTTTTCTTTTTTCTTTTCCGAAAATATCGGGTGTATATATATTTTTAATTTGACTTTTCGGAACAGCCGATTCTATGTAGTGCCGAATTTGAAAACCGCTTGCGTCGGAATCTGTTAAAATTATTATTCCTCTTTCTTTTGCAATTTTCTTTATAAATTTAAGTCTTGATTTATCCTTATATATTCCGAAACCGTTTGTTTCTATAATTAAAGTATCTACAATATTTGACAATTTGATTTTGTCATATTTTCCCTCGACAATTATTGCCTCTTTGATTTTAAGCATACTATCCCTCTTTTGTAACAACAAGCAGTTTTACAAGTGATTCTTCAATGACAAACTTCGGGTCAACCGCCGTTGATTTCAGTTTTATATCTGCCTCGTTAAGAATATCTATACAATTTCTCAACTGTTCCAAAGAAAGCCTTGAGCAGTCTCGAAGCGCATTTCTGAGTGCAAATTCTCTGCCCCTGTACCTATAAGCATTGAAAACTTCCGTCAAATCTTTTCCCGAAGATTTTGCAAGTTTTGCCCTGTACATATCTACAAAACAAGAAGAAATTACCGACAAAATAATTATCGGTTTTTCTCTTTGCTCAAAAAGAGTGTTCAGTATCGAATAAGCCGAATTATAGTCATCTCTCAATATCGCCTTAGATATATCATACACGCGGGCCTGAAGCGATTTTACGCAAACTGAGTCAATATCTTTTTTAGAAATTTCTTCATTTTCACAAAAAAAACAAAGTTTTTCAAGTTCGTTGAGCAAGGTTGTCAAATCTGCTCCGACTATGGAAACCATATATTTAGCGTCATTTTGTGAAATGACTTTTTTTCTTTTTTTAGCACCCGAAATAATGAGTTTGACTAAATCGTACTCTGTTTTTCTGTCAAGTTTTACACAACAGGCAGATTTTGAAAAAGCATTTTCAACACTTTTGAATTTTGAATTTTTCTTCGTATCAAATTCTACGGTATCATACTTGAAAATTAGTATTGTGCTCTCGGGCATATCCGAAATATACTGTGTAAGTTCTTTGACTTCATTTGCGCTTGAAAACGGATAGTCTCCTACTAAAACAAGTCTGTACTCGCTCATCATAGGCATTAATTCACAATTTCTCAAAATATCATCTAAAGAATATGATTTTCCCTCAAAGTACCTGAAGTCTATATCTGTCGCTTCTTTCGGAATGACTTTTGATTTTATTTTAGAAACATAGAAGTCTTTTAAATATGTTTCATCGCCGTAGATTAAGTACGCATTTTGAAATTCCTTTTGCGCTATTTGTTTTTTTAATTCCGACTCAGTTATATTTCCCATTCAAAGTCCCTTCTGTAAGTTGTTTGCCTGTTTTGAGAAAAAGCAAACATATAGCCGTTTTCAAGACTCAGTTCATCTTGCTCAGGCGATTTTTTAATTACGCAATTCGCAGTTTGGCAATCTGATTTTCCGTTATTTGACACAAACAACTCACAAGGAATATTGCAACTGCCGTTTGAATTGTCAAAAACTATCTTTTTCCCGTATATATCAACTATTATATTATAGTTATTTTTACTGTCGTATCTATATTTTACATTAACACCGTACCATAAATCAATACTGATATTGTCGTTCAATATGAGATTGTCGCACTTCAAATTCATACCTATCTCGTCGTTTTCGTAGGGAACAACTATATTTTCAATCTGACATTGACGCGATATTTTTTCTGCGTTTTCACACTCGGTTTTATTATACGAAGGAATAACCCACAAAACAACCTTTTTATTTTTGCCCGAAGCAAGATTTATTATATCGTAGTATGTTGATTTACCTGTACCGATAACGGCGTATTCATCATCCTTACAAATTACAAGTGAAGAACTGCCGTATGATGACGGACAAACCCGCACATAAACACTTCTGCTGTCTGTCACCAAAACCGCAAGTGAAGAAAAGGCAAGTATCAGACTGCTGAAAACAGCGGCTATTTTTAAAGAATGTTTGTTTTTCAAAATAAATGCAAATGCAAATATCAAAAGAACTGCGCACACGGCAAAATAAAAGACTGTTTCATCTATTGAAACTGTACTGAATTTAACATCTGCAAAAATTTCTGTGATTTTTATGATTATTTTACCAAACAAATCTGTTACAAAAATGAGAATATCTGACAAATACGGAACAAAGCCGAACACAAACGCAAGAAGCGACAAAACCATAGTAACATTTGCAAGAGGTACAAGCACGATATTTGCCAAAACCGACGCTAAACTTACAGTATGGAAAAACAGCAACATTATCGGCAAAGTGAACAATGTTACTCCGACGGTTATTATTACACTTTGAGCGACAACAATAAAAATTTTAAACAAAATATTTTTACGGTCATTTTTATATATCAAATTTTCGGGCAAATATGACGAAAGTTTCTTAACAACAGTAAGTAAAGCCAGCGTTGCCGTACAAGACAGCAATGCACTTATATCGACAGCCGCAAAGGGATTGAGGCAAATTATAAAAACAGAAAATCCAAGAGAATTCAAAGCGTCTGCCTGTTTCTTTACAACACCTGCCACAAGCAAAACGCCGAGCATTATTGATGAACGAATTACAGACTTTGTAAAACCGCTGAGCGAACAATAACAAGCGAGCACAAACAACACGACACAAACATTTATCTTTTCGTTCACACGCAATCTTTTTAAAAAGATGTACAACATTCCGCCCAAAATTGATGTATTCAGTCCGCTTACCGCCATCAAATGCGTTACGCCGGAAGAACGAAAATAAGAATACACTCGCTCCGACATTTCACTTGTATCACCTATCAAAAGAGCGCACGACAAAGTTCCTCTGTCGTTGCCCATATTTAAAGCGAAAAAGTTTTTAATCTCTTTTCGCAAATTGATTATATACCTGTTCAAACTACGAACGGTTTTACCTGTCTTTTTGTACTCTTTCACATTTCCGCTGACATAAATATTTTTAGAATAGTTGCCGTACGAGTCAAAAGCACTGCTACCTGTTGAACGAAACTCAACTTTACACAAAAGTTCATCGTAGGCCTCTGCTTCAATTTTCTTGTCCGACTTCAGTTTAATACTGATATTTTTCGGCGCACCGTCAAGATAGATATTTGAAACTTTCGCATAGTAAACATATTTGCCGTTTGACTTTTGAGGCAAATCTGTAATATATGCGTTGCAAACAGCGGTTTTACCGTCTAAAAATTGCACTACAAAATCTGCCGTAGAAGTAAAAGAAATAAACAAAATACAGGCAAGCAACGCCGAACCGAGAGATATCGGAACGGCAAGCGCAAGCCTGTATTTTTTAATAGTCAATGACAACACGAGCAAAACGGCAACAAAGCCGATAAAATACCCTGCTATATCAGGAAAAACATTGAGAAAAATCAATACAACTGCCATCGAAAAGCCAATGTGTGCAAAAATCCTCTTCAATGTTATCCCCTTTCAAAAAGTTTTAATCTACTATTTCCATCAAGAAACAATATGACAATTTTTCACCTGCGTGAATGATGTACGGTTCACGCAGACAAGAGAAGCCCGGCATATCTCCGCCTACGCCTCTTTGACACATATCTATTGTAATATAGTTGAAGTCCTTGTATTCAATTTCGTGAATATGAGTGAATTTTTCAAGTTCATCTGTTGTATAGTTATGTGCGCTGAAATCTATAGTTTTATCATAGTACGATGTAAATTTAACACCAAAACCGTTGTCGTCTGTAAACGAAACATATCTGACATCTGTTCTGTTGCCGTTTTCCTGCGGACGCATATAGCGGTGCTCAAGTTCCTTTACATTTGACTGATACTTACCGATTTTTGCGCCTCGTTTACGGTCGCAGTAAATTTCCTGCGGTCCTCTGCCGTACCACTTGACATTGTCAAAAGATTTGTCAACAGCCATTTTGTAGCCGAAGCGAAGCATTTCAAATGCAGGAACACCACTGTGACTTACATACAATCTGCCGTCGTTATATACACGATATGTTGTGAACAATTTTGAAATAAACACAGTTGACATTGCGCACCTGATTTCAACATAGTTTTCTGTTTGCGAAACCTCTGTTTTAAGCATTTTAACAGAATTTGTAGCAACTCTCCACTTGTACAGCGGATGAAGTTTAATCAACGGAACAACGAAGTTAAGGAAATCTATATCGTTATCTGTAAGAGCTCGGAAATAGTTTGGTTCCATAGGCTGAACGAGTATTTCTCTGCCTTTGTGTCTGTATGAAACAACTCTGCCGTCTTTAATCTCAACCGAAAAGGCACTGCCTTTAACAACTGCCCCTTTTGCTGTTTTTTCAAATGAAATCAGTTCATTTGACTTCTTCAATTTCGGTTTGCATCTATCTTTGAGCACAAACTGATTCCATGAAAGTTCGTAGCCCGAATCGCACCAAACTTCAGCGTCTTTCTTGAGGAAAGATACAGTCAAGACGCATTCTTTTTCCGGCAAACTTTCAATATCATAGTCAATTTTTATCTTTTCGGTTGTAAGAGGAGCAACTTCAAATTCAAGTTCTCCGCTCTGAATTTCACTGCCCTCTGCCTCTATCTTCCAAACGCACTTGTAGTCAGAAACATTTGTAAACAACATTTTATTTCTCACTTCAAATTCGCCTTTTTCAAGGTCAACATCGCTTGTAATGATATATTGGTAGCCTTTTTTCACTTCATAGATAGACGGCTGAAGACTTCTGTCGGCACCGATTATACCGTTTGCGCAGAAATATGTATTTGAGCCCGTCAAAGCAGTCGTATTGGGAATATCTATTGTCGGACGAGGCTCGTCTTTTTCAAAGTCTGTACCGTAGAGCCACAAGTCCTGACCGTTTTCACCCTTTCTTTTGAGAGCCTGGTCAACAAAGTCCCATATAAAACCGCCGCACATATTGTCATATCTGTCAAAATCATCAATATATTCTTGGAAATTGCCGAGTGAATTTTCCATTGCGTGAGCATATTCACAAAGCAAAACAGGTTTGCCTTTATACATTTCGGGTTTAATCGGTTTACTGTCTGCGGCAAGTTGATTTGCTACATTGTCATAAAGACTGATTTTAATTTCTTCTTTGTTCCCGAGTTTTTCCATAATGTCTTTTGTCGGATACATTCTTGAAATTACATCTGACTTTGTAAGGTCAAAATCGCCTTCATAGTGGAATTGTCTTGTATCGTCAAGTTTAAGAGCGGCTTCTTTCATACGGGCATAGTTGTCGCCGTCGCCTGCTTCATTGCCCAAAGACCACATAAAGATACAAGGATTGTTTCTGTCACGCAAAACCATTCTTTCAATACGGTCAACAACTGCGTCTGTCCATACAGGATTGCTTCCGGGAACGCCTTTTCTTCTTACGCCGTGTGTTTCAACTTCGCACTCGTCCATAACATACAAACCGTATTTATTGCACATTTCATAGAAATACGGGTCGTCGGGATAGTGAGAAGTACGAACTGCATTGATATTGTGGCGTTTCATTATTCCTAAATCTTGGGAATATCTTTCAACAGGTACTGCCCATGCGTGGTCGGGGTCGAAATCGTGGCGGTTAACACCGTAAATCATAAGCGGTTTACCGTTATAGTAAATTTTTTCGCCTATAATCTCAACCTTTTTAAAGCCGACAGTATAAGTTTTAACACTCGTTATTGACCTGCCGTTTTTAAGTTTGATAACCAAAGTGTAAGTTTGCGGGTCTTCTGCCGACCATTTACGAGGGTTTTCAATATCTTTTTTGAAACTGAAAACAGTCGTGTCATCTTTATCTTCAACAGTTGCTGTGCCTAAATTTATTTTTCCGTTTGTGTCGATAAGTTCTGCCGTAACGGAAAGTTTGCCTCCGCTTTCGGCATAGTTTTTAACATAAACATCAAGTCTTGTATCGGAATTTACGCACTCTTTATCAAGATATGTTCTGAAAAAGAAATCTCTGATACATGACTTCGGCTCGCTGTAAATGTACACTTCTCTGTAAATACCGCAAAGCCACCACATATCCTGGTCTTCAAGATATGTACCGTCGCTGTATCTGTAAACTTTTGCGGTAACTTGGTTTTCCCCTTTTTTTACAAACTCTGTAATATCAAATTCGTGAGGCGTCATTGAACCCTGGGAGTACCCTACAAATTCGCCGTTAACATAGACCTCGAGAGCTGCTTTTGCAGCACCGAAATGAATGAAAACTTCTCGATTGTCAAAATTTTCAGGCAAATCAAAGTTTCTTCTGTAAATACCTATTTCCTGAAGACTGTGATTGATGCAGGGAATTTTACTTTTACTTCTGCTGATAGCCTTCGGAAATGTGCTTGCATAATAGTAAGGAACGCTGTAACCCTCCGTCTGCCAAACAGACGGAACCTTTATCTCACCCCAAGAAGAATCGTCCAAATCTTCTGCATAGAAATTTTGCGGTTCGTTTTCAAGTCCGCGCTGCCAATGAAACTTCCATACTCCGTTCAAAGTCATTTTGTACTCTGACTGCTCGCCCGACAGCGCTTTTTTCTCATTGTCGAACGGCATAGCAATGACATGACCGTCTTCCTTATTTATTTTTATAATAGACGGATTTTCCCAAAAATGTTTTGAAACCATTGTTTAACCCCCTTAAACTAATGACAATAGTATAAAGTAAAATTATATAAAAGTCAACAAATGAAAACTTGTTAAAGCCGTCATAATGTGGTACAATAAACCAAGAAAATAAATTTTAATAAACGAGGCATATATTAATGATTGAAAGAGTAAACAAAAACAATCTTGACGAATACGAAAACTTTATCAAAAACCACCCGAGAGGTCTTTTTATGCACTCTTCAAAATGGGGAAAAGTAAAATCTTCTTGGAAATGGGAAGCTATCATTGACCGCGATGAAAACGGAGTAATCAAAGGCAGTGCAGCCGTACTGATACGAAGCGTACCTGTAATTAAATCGTCTTTACTTTATTGTTGCAGAGGTTTTGTATGCGATATAGACGACACACAGACTTTTGACGAACTTTTTGACGGTCTTCTTCGCCTTGCAAAAGAATACAAAGGTTACTGTATTAAATTCGACCCCGAAATCAGCAAAGAACACACCGAATACAAAAAGCACCTGATTGACAAAGGCTTTAAAGAATTGAACCCGGGCTGTCTTGACTTTGAAAATGTTCAGCCGAAATTTGTATATTGTTTTGACTACGACAATAAAACAGAAGAAGAACTGATGTTACAATTCAAGCCCGATTACAGAAACCGTATCAGAAAAGCGTCAAGAAAAGGCGTTGAAGTTAAAATTGTGGGAAAAGAAGCACTTGATGATTTCACGGCTATAATGCGTGAGACGGGTGAAAGAGACGGTTTTTCAACAAGACCTGCATCCTACTTTGCTTCTATTATGGACAACCTCGGGGACGATTGCCGTCTGTATATGGCGTACTACGAAGGAAAAGCCATTGCAGGAACTCTCGCTATCAGATGGGGCAAAAATGTTATGAAATATCAATACGGCGCTTCATCTAACTCCAACAGAAATGTTTACCCGAACTATCTTTTACAGTGGGAAATGATAAAATGGGGACTTGAAAGCGGTTGTCGTATTTACGATTTCGGCGGAATAAGCGGAGATATTGAAAACACGGAAAACTCACACTACGGTTTGTGGCGTTTCAAACACGGTTTCAACGGATATATGGTTGAATTTGTCGGAGAATTTGACTATGTCATAAATCCGTTTGTTTACAAAGCATATAACATTGCAACAGAACTTAGGAGTAAATTACACTGATGAGCAGATATGTTATTGAAAAAGAAAAATTAGTTCAAAATATAGATATTTTAAAAGAAAAAGCAAAAGTACAAATAATTGGCGTAGTTAAAGGAAACGGCTACGGTTTGGGAATTAAAGAATTTACTGCCGTACTGAAAGAAAACGGAATTAAAACTTTCGCAGTAACAGAAGTGAGAGATATTCCCGTATTGAGAGAAATTCTCAAAGAAGAAGATATACTTGTCATGCGTTCTACCTGTATAAAAGATGAAATAGAAACTATCGTAAAATACAACTGCACGGCAACGGTAGGCTCTGTTGAAAGCGCAAAACTCTTAAATGAGATTTCAAAAAATGCAGGTAAAACAACAAAAGCCCACATAAAAATTGACACGGGTATGGGCAGGTACGGTTTTCTGTCTTCACAAATCGACTCAATCATACCTCTTTATTCACTGGAAAACATCAATTTCACAGGAATTTACACACACTTTTCAAGCGCATTTACAAACGCTGAACTTACTGCCGCTCAACTCGAGATTTTCAAAGATGTTGTAAATCAACTTAAAAAAAGCGGAATAGATGTCGGAGTTATGCACGCCGCAAACTCTCCTGCGCTTTTAAACTGCAAAAGTGATGTATGCCTTGACGCAGTAAGAATAGGCTCGGCATTTACAGGCAGAGTTATCACAAAAAGCAATATGGGACTTAACAGAATAGGTATGCTTGAAGCAGAAATTGTCGAAACAAAAGATTTGCCGTCCGGCTACTCTGTCGGCTACAACGGAAAATTTAAAACTGAAAAGCCGACAAAACTCGCAATCATTCCGTTTGGACACTACGACGGATTCGGTATAGAAAAAGCGCCCGAAGAATACAACCTGCACTCTGTTTTAAGCACCGCTAAAAAATACCTGAAAAAGCAAAAAATATGCGTTAGTGTAAACGGCAAAAAATTCGCCGTTGCAGGAGGAATAGGACTTTCACACACGGCAATAGATATTTCAGGCTCAGACATTAAAGCAGGAGATGTTGCAAAAGCAGATATTTCTCCGCTTTTCGTAAATCCTCAAATTGAGAGAATATATTTATGATATAAAAAAATCACACCTTTTAAAAGGTGTGATTTTTTTATTCTGTCTTTGCCTCTTTATATGCTTTTTGTACAAACAAAAACATTTCTGCAAAAAGCAGTATTAAAAACAAAAAGGTAAACCAAGACGGCAGTTTTTCAGCGCTGAATTCCGAAAACAAAATCAAAACCGATGTAAAGGAAACCATGGTAAGTTTCAGACAATTCAACATATCAAACATTGTTCTGTAAACAAGTTTTTGTGCTTTCTCACTTTTAGACTGAGGGACATTCCAAATCTTTGGATATTTACCTGCAACAGTCAAAAGAAGCCATATACACCACGAAACTACGGGTAAAAATATCAGACTGTTTTTACTGCCGTAACTGTCGGGCTGACCTTTAAACCCATAGTGAGTAACAACTGTTTCGGGTATATCTTTCCAAAACAAAATCAGCGCCAAAGTTGTGACAGCAAGTATGATAAAAGAAAGAACATTGATTACTGTATCGCGTTTTAATTTTTCAATTACCATACTAAATTTTCACCTCATTCAAACCTTTTTTGAGTGAAATTTCTTTTTCGTTAAACGAAACGATTTTATCGGCAGTTGAAAAATAAACAACTGTTTTTACATAAGTATCATTTGTTTTAAATTCGTTTTGAGATAATTTAAAACAATTATACATCTCGATTTGCCCGTTTTCTTTTTCATGAATGAAAGATTTACCGAAAACGGTTTCACAAAGGCACTTAAAATGTTCGTGTACATCGTTATCACAACTGCCGCCGAAATCCTTTTTCCAAAAATACTTCACATTCAAATTTCTGATATACTGAAATTGCAGTTTTTTATCGCTGTGTTTAAACCAGTCGGAAATCATAGGCAAATATTCTTCGCCGACAACAGATTTATCAAAGCCGACATTTGACTTTGTACAGTTACTTTTGAGTCTTTGACCGACTATACACGGGTCGGCAACAAACCCCCAGTTCAAATTGCCGTTTTCGTCAACACACTGCATACAGGCGCCCATTGTATTCATTAAATCTTCAAGATATTCAAACTTTCCTGTCAGTAAGTACAAGTAATATGACGCATAGTTTTTCCAACTCGTCCAACCGTGAGGACAGTTGAGCATATTTGCAAAAAAGTTCAAATCATACCTTGCTTCCCAAAATCTGAGCGTACAGCCTCTGACTCTGCAATCGGGCAAAAAGTTTTGCTCAAGACACCTGTGTTTTTTCATCAAAACTTCTGCACAATTTGTAAGAAATGTTTTTTCTTCTCCGTTCGGCAACAAAGTTGCAAGACAGCCTATTTGCAAACATTCACAGGAAATCATACCGTCTTCAAAAGTCATTTGACCCTCTGTTTCAATATTGTCCATCAATTCGGCGAGATTTTTCACGGCACGATAAGCACTGTTGTAGTGAACTCGGCATCTTTCTGTCAAGCCTGCCGTATTTTCCGCAACTGACAATTCAAGCATAGATTTTGCAGGATAAATAACGCAAGTATAGTGAACTCCGTGACTTCTGTAACTTCCGTCTGTACTCTGTAGTTTCATCAGCCAATCTGCCATATCATTTGCATAATTCAAATATTTCAAATCGTTTGTAAGCTCAAAAAAATCAACAAGAAGCGAAATCAACGACGAAGCATTCTGCAATCTGTGAGGATACGCTTTTTTCTTTAATTTTCTATATCTGCTACCTTTTGTAAGCGTTTTAAAAAACGAGTCAAATTTTTTGCACAACTGCTTGGTATATTCGTCATTTTTTATAATTTGAGCGTACTGTGCCATAGTAAAAAAGCCGTACCAACTTTCACAATGACTTCCGGGTTTTTGCTGACAGACATCTGCTTTTTCAGCGGCGCATTTTAAATAGTAAAACCAATCTTTTCTGACAAAAACGGACAATTCGGCAAAATTATTATTTTTAATAAAGTTCAGTCCGTCAGGAAGATTTTCATCGTACTTTTTGCCGTCAATAAACAAACTTTCGCCTTTTTCAAGAGTGAACCTGTTAACTCTCGGTATATGAATTTTTGAATATTTCTCGACAAAATCATGCAATTCGTTTTCATCGGAAACTCCGCTGTAATACAATTTAAAGCACAATGTTTCGCCGATATTAAAAGCATTATTTTCAATATGTCTTGCAGGTTGCTTATATGAATTATAGAACTCAACACAACTCGTATAAATCCTATGCCCTACATCTCCGCCGAAACTCTTGTTATATTCATTTTTCCACGAAACTATTTTTGACGGCGAACAAACAGACAACATTTTACCGTTCGGAGCCATAAAGCAGGACCAAAATCCGTTTTTTTCACAACGCAAAGCAGTCGGGAAATACTTGTCATTCCACTGCGGATAACTTTCCATATATGTATCTATACCGAGTCTGAATCCGAATCTTTCAAAATCAACTTTTACCTTAGGTGTAACCTCAACAAAGATTTCAAGCACTCCGTCATCAATCTTTTCTTTAACAGAAAATTCAAGACCGCACTTCTCATACTTTTCGCACTTATAAGGAATTAGTTGAATTTTTCCGTTTTTTTCAATGTAAAAGTTTTTACCGTACTCGTCGTTTCTGAAAACTGACTCTAACATAAAAACACCGTTCTAATCTAACTATTTGATTAGCCTTTCAAACCTTTTTTTCCATTTTTTATTATACAAAAGCGTTGCAATATCTATGAGCTTATCATAAACTAAGAAAAAAATATTTGCAAGCAAATACAACAAAACAATTCCGAATACGCCGAAAAATTCTTCAAACGGAATTTTAAACACATACACAAGCAAACACTCAGCAACAGTTATCGATACATTGAAAACGATAAACTTTGAAAAAAAGACAAAAAACTTTGAATTTATTTTTTCCAAAGCACTTTTAATTATAGGATAGTATCCGAAAAATGATGCGTACAAAAGAGAACACTCTTTGTCCGTACTCAAAAACAATGTCAAAACAGAAGTTACAAAATAGACCAAAAAAGCCGTACCTTTGGACACACTTCTGCACAGAACTATCAAAAGCATTCCTGCGAAAACAGGCATAAGATATGAAAAAACGGAAGCAAATCCCGAAAAAAACAATATTGCAAAACTGAGCGCACAAGTCATACCTGCAACTGCTACACGCAAAACAATTTTCACTGCCAATCACCTCAACAATAAAATATAAGATAACACAAACAGATAGTTTTGTAAAGATTTGTGAAATAATAGTAAACTATACAAAAATACAGCACATTCTCCTTTACTTTTTTGTTATTTCGATATATAATTACTATGCTTAATCTAAAAAACGGCGCCGAGGTGTTAAATTTGAGAAACTCTGCAATAATTGCTTTATCAATAATAGTTGCAATCAGCGGAATTTTTGTCGCATGCTCATCTAAAAAAGAGCAACAAACCGAAACAACAGACGGTTTATTTTCAGAAGAAGAAATCATCGGCGAAAACAATCTTGACATAACAGTAGAAACCGACAGTAAAAATGTTTCAAAAAACTCTGTACCTACTAAAAAAGAAATAAAAATTACAAATATCACCACAAATCCCGACAATACAAAAGGAAATTCAGGTGAAACAACCGCCACTGAATTGACAACAAACAATGACGGAAATATTGTTCCTCTGACTGACGATACGGGAACAAAAGTCGAGTTTTCCGTAGATGACCAAAATAAAATTTGCTCTTTGCTTAACATTCCCAACATATATAAGTACAACTATGAAAACAAAAACGGTGTTCCTACCGAACTTGCAACACATGTTGCAGTCAGCATTTTGCACAGGTCAAGCACAGAAACAACATTTCCTTCAGGCACCGTTGTGCTTGAACTTTTCAAATACTTTGGACAAACAGTTGTAGATTTCAAAGCAAATTGCAACAGTTCCGCTGCAAAAAGCGGTGCGCCTATAAGTTACACAAAAGCAAACGATATATTCACATCTTCGTCCGTTGAAGAAGAAACACATATCGTTACCTTTAAAGAAGCGTATCAATTAGACGGCAACAACTACTATAAAATAGTCGGAACCGTAAAACCTCTTACAAAAAACTGCAAGGTTAAAACAGTAGTAGCGGTTGTTCAGAAAAACAAACTCGATTTAAACTGTGGATTTAGTGTTAAAGGTCTGAAATGGATGTAAACTGCCAAACACAAAATGTAATAAACGATATAAAAAACAAGCGAAGAAAAAATTTCTTCGCTTGTTTTTTTGCTGTTATTTATCAGAAAGATATTCGTCAATAGCTTTTGCGGCTTTTTTACCTGCGCCCATAGCAAGAATTACCGTAGCGGCACCTGTTACAGCGTCGCCTCCTGCATATACGCCCTCTTTTGTTGTCATTTCATTTTCATCAACAATTATTCCGCCGCGCTTGTTAACTTCCAAACCTTTTGTAGTTGACTTAATAAGCGGGTTCGGCGATGTACCGATTGACATAATAACACAATCAACATCGAGTACAAATTCACTGCCTTTTTTAGGAACAGGGCGTCTTCTTCCGCTTTCGTCGGGCTCTCCGAGTTCCATTTCAATACATTTAATTCCGCCTACAAAATGGTTTTCGTCAGGCAAAATTTCAACAGGATTACTCAAAAGTTTAAAGATAATTCCTTCTTCCTCTGCGTGTTCAACTTCTTCGCGTCTTGCAGGAAGTTCATCTTTCGACCTTCTGTAAACAATATATACATTTTCTGCGCCGAGTCTTTTTGCCGAACGAGCAGCATCCATAGCAACATTACCGCCGCCTACTACGGCAACATTTTTTGCATGTTTAATAGGTGTATGACTGTTTGGCAAATATGCTTTCATTAAGTTTACTCTTGTCAAAAATTCATTTGCAGAATAAACACCGTTCAAACTTTCGCCCGGAATATTCATAAATCTCGGCAAACCTGCGCCCGAGCCTACAAATACGGCTTCAAAACCTTCTTCCTGCATAAGTTCATCTATTGTAATCGACTTTCCGATTACGACATTTGTTTGTATTTTGACACCTATTTCTTTAAGTCCGTCAATTTCCTTGCTTACGATAGACTTCGGAAGTCTAAATTCAGGAATACCGTAAACCAAAACACCGCCCGCAACATGAAGCGCCTCAAATACAGTTACATCGTAGCCTTTTTTTGCTAAATCGCCTGCACAGGTCAAACTGCTCGGTCCCGAGCCGATAATAGCTACTTTATGTCCGTTTGATTTTGGTTTATTCGGCTTTTCGGTGCAGTGAGAGTTATGATAGTCTGCTACAAATCGCTCAAGACGACCTATTGCAACAGGTTCGTTTTTAATACCTCTTACGCACTTGCCCTCGCACTGTGTTTCCTGCGGACAAACTCTTCCGCAAACAGCAGGCAAAGAACTGCTTTTTGCAATGATTTGGTATGCTTCTTCAAACTCGCCTGCTGCAACTTTTTGAATAAAAGCAGGAATATCTATTTGAACTGGACAACCGTTTCTGCAAAGCGGATTTTTACAATTAAGGCACCTTTCAGCCTCATTAATAGCCATTTCTTCTGTATAGCCGAGCGCAACTTCATCGAAATTCTTATTTCTGACATTCGGCTCCTGACTCGGCATTGGGTTTCTGTCCGGTCTCATATTCGGCATTATTCTTCTACCTCCTTATTTAAAAGGTTACAAGATTCTTCTCTTTCAAAAGGTTTATACATTGCGGCTCTTTCCATAGCCTCGTCAAAATCTACAAGATGACCGTCAAAGTCCGGACCGTCAACACAGGCAAACTTTGTTTCGCCGCCGACAGTCAAACGGCAACCGCCGCACATTCCTGTTCCGTCAACCATAATCGGGTTCATCGAAACGATTGTTTTAACATCATACTTTTTAGTAACCTGACAAACAAACTTCATCATAATAAGCGGTCCGATAGTGATGACTTGGTCGTACTTTTCACCTGACACAATCAGTTCTTCAAGTGCATTTGTAACAAGACCTTTTTTACCGTAACTGCCGTCGTCTGTCATTACAACGAGTTTATCAGAACAAGCGTCAAACTCATCTTCCAATATAAGCAAATCTTTGCTTCTGAAACCGATAATTGAATGAACTTCTGTACCGTTAGAGTGAAGCTTTTTAGCAATAGGCAACGCAATTGCGCAACCTACACCGCCGCCGACAATAGCAACTTTTTTCAAGCCTTCTGTTTCGGTAGCTTTTCCGAGAGGACCTACAAAATCGTGAATGAAATCGCCCTCATTTTTCTGATTTAATCTTTTAGTAGCTCCGCCCACAACTTGAAAAATGATGGTTACACTGCCGTTTTCTCTGTCATAGTCAGCAATAGTAAGCGGTACTCTTTCGCCGTCTTCGTCAACTCTCAAAATAATAAATTGACCCGGTTGCGCTTTTCTTGCGACAAACGGCGCCTCAACAACCATTTTTGTAACGGTTGGGTTTAATTCTTTTTTACTGATTATTTTATACATAAAAAGCACTCCATAATAGAAAGTTCAGCGAAGTATTCAAAGAGAACACCTCGCTGAATATTATATTATATACAAAAAATAATGTCAAATTAATTAAAATTCACATTTTTACATATATTTTGTATATATCTGTTAAAAATCTACTTCTTCGTCATAGAAACAACATTTCAAGAGTTTTGCCATTGTTTCAGGGTCGATTTTTCTTGGATTTGAGCCTGTGCAAGCGTCTGCAACTGCGTTTGCGGAAACATCTTCAAGTTTTTCCAAAAATTCTTTTTCGTCAATAATTCCGCCTTCATAGTCCTTTATTGACTTCGGAATGTCAAGTTGAGCGTTAAGGTTGTCAATATGAGCTATGAGAGCTTCAACTGTCGGCTCAAGACCGAGAAAAGCTGAAATTTCGCAATATCTTTTTTCTGCTTCGGGCTCTTTAGCATTGTATTTGATAACTTTCGGCAAATACATAGCATTTGCACAACCGTGAACAATATGTCCGCCTGAATATGCTGCGCCTGTTTTGTGCGCCATTGAGTGAACAATACCCAAAAGAGCATTTGAGAAAGCCATACCTGCAAGACACTGAGCGTCGTGCATATTATCTCTTGCAGTCATATCGCCGTTGTATGAAGCAACAAGGTCTTCTGAAATCATCTTGATAGCGTAAAGGGCAAGCGGGTCTGTATAGTTGCAGTGAAGTGTTGAAACATAGGCCTCAATAGCATGAGTCATAGCATCCATACCTGTATGAGCAGTGAGTTTTTTCGGCATTGTTTCTGCAAGGTCAGGGTCAACGATTGCAACATCGGGGGTAATGTTGAAATCAGCAAGAGGATATTTGATACCCTTGTCGTAGTCTGTTATTACTGAAAAAGCAGTTACTTCAGTTGCTGTACCCGAAGTTGAAGGAATAGCGCAGAAATGCGCTTTTTTACGAAGTTTAGGGAAATTGAAAGGAATGCAAAGGTCTTCAAATTTTGTTTCGGGATATTCGTAAAATGCCCACATTGCTTTTGCAGCGTCAATCGGAGAGCCGCCGCCTACGGCAACAATCCAATCAGGCTCAAATTCCTGCATAGCCTGTGCGCCTTTCATAACAGTTGTAACTGACGGGTCAGGTTCAACACCTTCAAAAAGTTTAACTTCCATTCCGCCTTCCTGCAAATATTCTACAATTTTGTCAAGGAAGCCAAAGCGTTTCATAGAACCGCCGCCGACAACAACTATTGCTTTTTTTCCGCCGAGCGATTTAAGATTTTCAATCGCTCCTTTTCCGTGATACAAATCTCTTGGTAAAGTAAATCTTGCCATTATAAAAACCTCTTTCATAAAACTTAAATTTCAGTTAAAAACAAAGCGATGAAATTTGTTTTACTTATCTCATCACCTTGATTTTATAGCACGACTGAAAGTTTGTCAATAATTTATCAATATTTACTGTAAATGTTAATACTTTGTTTATTATCTACAAAATATACTCATTTTCAACCAAAATTATTGCTCACTTTTGTCTAAACCATTCATAGTTTACCCAAATTTCACAATAGTAACACCGTCTTCGCCCTCTCCGTATCTGCCAAGACGAAATTCAGCAACGCTTTTATTAAATTTTAATTCATCAGCAACGGCTTTTCTCAAAACACCCGTTCCTTTTCCGTGAATGATTGTTACCTCGCCGAGACCTGCAAGCAAAGCCTTATCCAAATAGATTTGAAGTTCTGCAATTGCCTCGTCTGCGGTTTTGCCACGCAAGTCGAGAGACGGTTTTACGGAAGAATCTGCTCTTGAAACAGTCCTTTTGAAAGATGTTGAAGAAACGCTTTTTTCTTTTTTCTTTTCTCCGAGCAAACGAAGGTCTTTTTTATTAACCATTGTTTTAATAAGACCTGCCTGAACAGTTATCTTTGCGCCTATGTCAACAACTTCTGCTTTGCCCAAAGAACGCACCAAAACCAAATCGCCGACTTTCAACTCCCTCGGCAAAACATAGTCTTTATCTTCAAAATTAAGACTTTCAACAGGGTCTGTGATATCATCTAACTCACCGAGCGAATTTCTTATTTCACGCCTTGCTTTTCGTGCAATATCATTTATGTTTGCATTTTTGCTTTCTTTTTTGATTTTTTCAAGTTCAATCAGAAAAGCAGAACTTTTTCTTTTGGCGTCTTCTACAATTTTTCTCGCCTCATTGCGCGCCATAAGAATTTCATTTTCCCTTAACTTTTCAGACTTCTTTCTTTCAGCCTCTGCCCTATCTGCAGTTGACTGCGCTTTTCGGTACATTTTTTCTGCGTACTCTTTTTCTTTTTCAAGATTTGCACGCTCAAGTTCAAGATTTTCAAGCACACTTTCAAGTTGTCTGCTTTCTTCACTGACAAGTTCTTTTGCTCTTTCGACAACGCCGGGAGCGATACCGAGTCTTTGAGAAATGGCAAAAGCGTTGGACCTACCGGGTACACCGATTAGAAGTTTATATGTAGGTCTCAGAGTTTTAATGTCGAACTCACACGAACCGTTTACAACGCCGTCTGTATTGACCGCATATGTTTTAAGTTCTGCATAGTGAGTAGTGGCAATTATTTTTGCACCGACACTGCGCAGATTTTCTATTATGGCAACTGCAAGTGCCGCTCCTTCAATGGGGTCTGTTCCTGCACCGAGTTCATCGATTAAAACAAGCGAATTTTCATCTGCAATTTTCATTATTCTTATAATATTAGTAATATGCGATGAAAAAGTTGAAAGATTTTGGTCAATCGACTGTTCGTCGCCTATATCAACCAAAATATTTCTATATATACAAACCTTACTGCCGTCCGAAGCAGGAATCAGCAAACCGCACATCGTCATCAAAGTGAGCAATCCGACAGTTTTCAGCGACACTGTTTTGCCGCCTGTATTCGGACCTGTTATTACCAAAGTATCGAACTCATCGCCCAAGTTCAAATTGATTGGAACTACCCTGTTTTTGTCTATGAGAGGGTGCCTTGCCGATTTTAATTCAGTTACTCCCTCGTTATTTATAAGCGGTCGCAAAGCTCTCATTTTATATGCAAGCTGAGCTTTTGCAAATATCAAATCGAGTGCAACGGCATTTTCATAACTTGACTTAATGCTTTGCTCAAATGAACCGACGCAAGCAGAAAGTTCGTACAAAATTCTGCTGATTTCTTCTCTTTCTTTGCCCTCTAAAACTTTTATTTCATTGTTTGTTTCCACAACGGAAACAGGCTCAATAAAAACTGTAGCGCCGCTTGAAGAACTGTCGTGAACAAGTCCTTTAACTTCCGACCTGTATTCATTTTTTACAGGAATGACAAACCTTCCGTTTCTTTGTGTTACGATAGGTTCCTGCAAGAATTTTTGGTAGTATGCAGAACGGACTATTTTGTCAAGTTCTTCACGAACAGACAAAGATTTCGCCCTGATTTTTCGTCTTATTTGATACAATTCATCTGACGCTTTGTCTGCAATTTCTTCTTCGCTTATGATTGCGTTTGTGATGCTTGTTTCCAAAAAATTATTTTCCGAAATTCCGTTAAAAAACGATGACAGACTTTTTGAAACACTATTGCAGTGAGAATACCAGGAATTCAGGCTTCTGAAAGCTCTGAGCAAATAGGCAACCTTCAGCAATTCTCCTGCTGACAGCGAACCGCCTGCAGAGGCAATAGCCAAAGAATTGTTTACATTTCGTATTCCCGAAAAAGACGGCGAGCCAAAACCCGACATAAGTGAAAACGCATCTTCTGTTTCATTCAAAAGAACTCCGACCGTTGCCATATCGCTCGACGGCTCTATTGCAAGCGCATTTTCTTTTGCATCTTCACTGAAAGCCTCGTTACTCAGCATTTCAAGAATTCTGTCCAATTCAAGTGTTTTAAAATACTTATTCATAGTTTAATTATATCCTTATAAAATTTAAGTGCCGACAAATCGTACGCAGTCCTTTTTGTAACAAAATTTTCTGCGCACTCTGCCAACAAATGCATATCTTCTTTTTTTAGTTTAAATTTAAATATTTTTTTCATCTCCGAAAGGCAGATATATCTGACAGCAGTTATTACTCCTAACGAAAGCGGTTTAAGACCCTTTCCCGCACCGCATTTATCACAATATATCAGTGCCGAATCTGTGTCGAAATACATCGTACTGCTTTCATACTTTGCACACTCATTGCACGCAACTATGTTCGGCATATATCCGCCCAAACAAGCTGAACGAAACTCGAAAACTGCCTTGATTTTTTCTCTGTCGGGATTTTCCGAACAAAGCAGATACAACGAATTCAAAAACAGGCTCAACATTTCGGGACTCGGTCTGTCTTCGTACCCGAACTCAAGCACAAGTTGAGCAAAATATTGTGCAAGACTCAAATTTTCCAAACTTTTTCTCAAATTAAAAAAAATGTCTAACGGAACAGCATTTGCAACAGTATATGCATCCTTGCTTTTGTACAAAGTAAATTCACAATATGAAAAAAGTGTTGTTGAACAAACGGCAGAACTGTTTACACTTTTTGCGCGCCTTACAAACGCTTTAATTATGCCTAAATCTGAAGTAAGGAGAGTAACCAAACGGTCACTCTCCCCCACTGTTTGCTCCTTTATTACAATTCCCCTGCCACTCGTTTTCATTCGATTTTAACTCCTCTGATTGTTTAAACTTCAGATAGTCCTCAACTTTTCCCGTCGAAGTAAAATTCAGCCATAAATCATTTTGCATCGTATCACCGCCAAGAATATTTTTTCCCTGAGCGATGAAAAAACACTGAGAAAAATTAACCAAAACAGTGAACTTTTAATCAAGACCGAAATTGTGAATTAAGCCCTCTCTGTTTCGCCAATCTTCTTTAACTTTAACCCAAGTTTTCAAATTTACCTGAATACCGAAAAACTTTTCAATATCCATTCTTGAATAGGTTGATATTTTTTTAAGCATAGCGCCGTGTTTGCCGATAACCATACCTTTGTGCCTTTCTCGTTCGCAGTAGATTACTGCGTCAATATCAAGAATATCCTTATCTGAGCGCTCGCGCATTTTTTCAACAGAAACCGCTATACCGTGAGGTATTTCTTTGTCCATCAGTCTGAGTATTTTTTCGCGTATGATTTCCGCTACTAAAATTCTTTCGGGTTGGTCTGTCAAAGTATCGTCAGGGAAGAAGTGCGGACTTTCAAAAGAGAGTTTTTCCATTTCTTCAAGAAGTTCGTCAACACCCTCGCCTGTTTTTGCGCTGACAGGCACTACTGCCTCAAAATCTAAAAGTTCTGCAAACTCGGCAATTCTTTTAATGAGTTCTTTTTTGTCTTTTAAAACATCTACTTTATTAATAGCTAAAATTACAGGTATTTTACTCGACTTCATTTTTGAAATGAGTTCTTTTTCGCCTTTTTTGATTTCTCCGAAAGATTCAGTTACAAAAAGACAGGCGTCAACACCGCCGATTGAATCGTTGACAGCTTCATTCATTTTTTCCCCGAGTTTATTGTGAGGTTTGTGAAAACCGGGAGTATCTGTGAAAACAAGCTGAACTTCACCTTTTGTCAAAACACCCATAATTTTTGTTCGGGTCGTCTGGGGTTTATCCGAAACAATCGCAATTTTTGAGCCTATAAAATTGTTGAGCAAAGAAGACTTGCCGACATTCGGGCAGCCTACTATTGCAATAAACGCTGTTTTTGTAGCCATCAATCTTCTCCCATATAGTAGCTGTCGTCTCTTTTCCAGCCGATTTTAGTGAGTACGGTTTCTTCTTTTTCACGCATTCTCACTGCTTCCATGCCGCTTGTTTCGTGGTCATAGCCAAGCAAGTGTAACATACTATGTACAGTAAGGAAACCGACTTCACGCTGAAGCGGATGATTGTAAAGTTCGGCCTGCTCAAACGCTTTTTCCATAGAAATGACAATATCGCCTATAACTTTAGCACCTGTGTCCATATTTACATCGTAATTTCCGTCTGTACCCATAGGAAAACTGATGACATCTGTCTCCTTGTCGATATTTCTGTATTCATTATTGATTTTTCTTATTTGCTCGTTGTCAACAAAACTAACGCTTACTTCTGCGTCGTCTGTAAAGCCCTCAAGTTCGAGCACAGCATGACAACAACGGCGAATTAAAAGTCTGATGCCGGTCGGAATCTTCACTTTCTTTTGGTTATTGGTTATTTCAACCTTTACCTTATTCATTGCTGCTTACTTCTCCTTTTCTCTTCGTCATATTTTTCATAAGCTTTAATTATATCTTGAACCAGTCTGTGTCTGACAACATCTTTCTGGTTGAATTTAATGATTTCAATATCATTTACGGACTTCAAAATTTTCATTACCGTAATCAAGCCTGACTTTTTACCGTCGGGTAAATCAACCTGCGTTATATCGCCTGTTATTACCATTTTTGAATTAAACCCAAGTCTTGTCAAAAACATTTTCATCTGCTCAGGCGTAGTATTTTGCGCTTCGTCTAATATTATAAAACTGTCGTCAAGAGTTCTGCCTCTCATATATGCAAGCGGAGCAACTTCGATTGCGCCTCGCTCCTGATACTTTTGAAAATTCTCTGCTCCGAGCATATCAAACAGTGCATCGTAAAGCGGTCTCAAATACGGGTCAACTTTAGACTGCAAATCTCCGGGAAGAAAACCAAGCTTTTCTCCCGCCTCAACAGCAGGTCTTGTTAAAATGATTCTTGACACTTCTTTGGCACGAAAAGCAGTAACTGCCATTGCAACAGCCAAATATGTTTTGCCCGTACCTGCGGGGCCTACACCGAAAGTAACGGTATTTCTGTCTATTGCGTCGGTGTATTTTCGCTGACCTATTGTTTTCGGTTTAATCGGCTTGCCTTTTGCACTGACGCAAATTGCACCCGAGCCCATTGAACTGATTTTGTCTTCGTTCCCCTCATTTACCAAACTCAAAACATATCTGACATTTTGGTCTGTCAGCGTTTCGCCCTTGTTAACCATAGAGAGCAATGTTTTAACGGCTCTTGAAGCGTTTGAAACATTTTCAATATTGCCCTGAATTTTCAAATCAGAACCCCGATTTATAATTGAAACGGAAAATTCTTTTTCAATCATATTTATATTTGAGTCAAAATTGCCGAACAGTGAAACTGCCTGTTCCATTGCGTCAATATTTATAACTTCTTCAAACATCAATCTATCTCAACCTTGATTTTTTCTATTCTTCTGTCTGCAACTTCTATTACGGTAAAAGTTAAGTTTTCATATTTCACGCTCACTTCGTTTTCGCCGTTCGGCAAATAGCCTAACAGACTGATGACAAAACCTGCAAGCGTGTCGTAGTCTCCTTCAGGGAACTCAACAGACAGCGCTTTTTCAGCGTCTTCTATATATGTTACCCCTTCAAAAGTATATGTCTTTTCGTCAATTTGGTTGAACTCTTTTTCTTCCTCGTCGTACTCGTCCTGAATATTGCCGACTATACTTTCAACTATATCTTCCATAGTAACTATACCGTCGGTACCTCCGTACTCATCTACAACTACGGCAAGCTGAAGTCTTGCTTCAATAAACTTTGAAAAAAGTTTAATACAGTTGATAGTCCCCGGTACGAATAAAGGCTCGTGAATATAATCTGACAATTTTTCGGCAGGCGATATTTCTTTGCCGACAAATTTTAAAAGGTCCTTCACATAGATTATACCCTTAATATTATCTAAATCTTCTTCATATACAGGTATTCTTGAAAAACCTGTTTCAATTGATAAATTTACAACATCCTGAATAGAAGAATCAATTTCAACTGCTTCAATATCTGTTCTGTGAGTCATTAAATCTTCTGCGCTTAAATCGTCGAAATCAAAAACATTTTTTATCATTTCGCGCTGGGAATCGTCAAGTTCCCCCACTTCGTTGTCTTCTTCTACAAGTTGTTTAATTTCTTCTTCAGTTGTACTTTCTCTTTTTAAAAATCTGGCAAACAGCCCACTGCCCATACAGGCAATCCCTCCAATTAAATATTATTAATAAGAATTATATAATAAACAATTGTCTTTGTAAAGTCTTTTAATGAAATAAATAATTTGTTATAATTGATATACTTTAATGTCAAACAAATAAAATGAAAAAAAGACAAACAAAAATCAATATATTTCATTTGGAGAAAATATGTTAGAAAAAATCAAAGAAAACAATGTTTGGGAAAATTTAAAAAACACAAATCTGCCCGTCGTGATATACGGAATGGGAAACGGCGCAGAAAAAATTATCGGCATTTTAGATGACTTCGGTATAGAATGGGCCGATATTTTTGCGTCTGACGAATTTGTAAGAGGTCATTCTTTTTTAGGCAAAAAAGTTTTAAAGTACAGCGAAGTGTGTGAAAAGTACGGCGACTTTATCGTCGTAATGGCATTTGCAAGCGAACGCGATGATGTACTCGAAAAAATAGATGCCATGCGAAAAGAACGCTGTGTTGTTGCGCCCGATATTGCAGTAGCAGGCAGCGGCTTGTTTACAAAAGAATATATCAAAGAAAACGAAGAGTTTTTTGACCGAGCATACGAACTTTTGGCAGACGAAAAGTCGAAGTCGGACTATGTAGATATCTTAAACTTCAAAGTATCAGGTAAAGTAGAATACCTTTACAAATGTTTCACAAAAAAAGAGGATATTTACAGAGATATTTTAGATTTGCAAAACGATGAAAAAATAGTTGATTTAGGAGCGTACAACGGCGACACAATCAGGGAAATTTCCGCTTATACAAAAGGAAAATACGACTGTATTCATGCTTTTGAACCTGACAGAAAGAATTTTAAAAAATTAGAAAAAAATACATCAGGTATGCAAGGTGTACACCTTTACAATATGGGTGCTTGGGACAAAAAAGAAACTTTGATTTTTTCTCAGGATTCAAGCAGAAATTCTCACATTTCGGCAAGCGGAATTTCGGTTGAAGTTACAGACATTGATTCTGTCATTGATACTCCCGTTTCACTTTTAAAAATGGATATAGAAGGCGCAGAATTAAAAGCACTCAACGGTGCCGAAAAAATCATCAGAACATATATGCCTAAATTATATGTCTGTGCTTACCATAGAAACGAAGATATGTTTACACTGCCTTTAAAAATAGACCGCCTCGGGAATTCAAACTACAAAATATATTTTAGGCATACAAAATACATACCTGCTTGGGAAAGTAATTTTTACTGCATCCAAAAATAATTACTTTTATTTGTGCAATTTTCACATAAATAGTGTTTAATCAGAATTTTATATTGACATATATTAATAGGTATCATATAATATTCAACATTATTTTATTCATTATAACACCAATAATAGACTGAGGGTGGTCGAGATATTAGAAACCATTAAAAGTTTTATAACCGAAAACGAGTTATTGATACGAATTGCATCTTCTTTGGCAATATTTTTAGTTTTTTTCTCATTAAGAGGAAAATTTACAAACATTATCACTTCCGTCATATCAAAAATTATGAAGAAAAACGAATCGTTCGCAAACAACATTTCTGACTCAATCAGACTTCCGCTGCGAATATTTTTCGCTTTTTTCGGAGTGTTCATTGCAACCCAGTTAATAAATGTAAACGACAAAATAACTGCTTTTGGGTTAAAATCACTTAAAATCGCAGTCATTGTTTTACTCAGTTGGGCTTTAATTAACTTTGTTTCAGTAGATTCTTTTCTGTTTAAAAAACTTAACAAATCAAGTGAAAACATAAACCTGACTGTTTTCAAATTTATCTCAAATATATTAAAAGTAATCATCATCTGCATAGCATTTGTAATTATTTTAAACGAACTCGGCTACAACATTACAGGTGTCATCACAGGTTTGGGCTTAAGCGGACTGACGCTCTCACTTGCGGCAAAAGACACAGTACAAAATATGATAGGCGGATTTATGATTATTTTTGACAAACCTTTTCAAGTCGGCGACTACATAGAACTTTCGGGTAAAGAAGGCTTTGTTGAAAACATTACAATGCGTTCTACAAGAATACGCTCAAACGACGGTTCCGAAATAATCATTCCCAACTCCGTTGTTACAAATGATTCCATAAAAAACATCAGCAAAACAAGCAACCGTATTATAGATATTACTGCAAATTTCACTTATGATTCAAAAACACTTGATATTAAAAGTTTTGAAAATGAAATCAAGTCTTACATAGTAAACAACAGCAATTTTGACGAAGAAACAATGCGTGTAACTCTCAACGAACTTGCTTCAAGTTCTGTCGATGTAAGAATTTGGTGTCTGACCAAAACAGACAATTTAAAAGATTACTATGAAATAAAAGAAAATATAAACTTTTTACTTATCGAAGCAGCGAAAAGAAACAATCTTAAATTCGCTTTTCCGAGCAGAAGTTTATATATTGAGGAAAACAAATGACTGTTACTTTAGTTTATTCTATAATCGTATTTTGCGCAACGCTCATCGGCTCGCTTGTAGGTATCGGCGGAGGTGTAATCATCAAGCCGATGTTTGACCTTGTAGGGTACGACACGGTAGATGTTGTAAATTTTCTCTCTGCCTGCGCAGTATTTTCAATGTCGGTTTCATCTACAATTAAATACACAAGAGAAAAAACAAAACTAAACAAAAAAATAGTTTTTTACGGAGCAATCGGCTCAATCATAGGCGGTGTATCAGGCAACTATATGTTTGATGCAATCTTAAAAGCGTCCGGCTCGCCTGAAATTGTAAAGTCTATTCAAGGAATAATACTTGTAATAATTTTAGTGGCAAGCATTGTTTATATTAACCTCAAAAACCCGAAAACATACAACATTCAAAACCCTTTCGGAATTATTGCAGTAGGTTTGTTTTTGGGTGTAACGGGTTCTTTTCTCGGAATAGGAGGAGGCCCTACAAATGTCGCTTTGTTAGTTCTTTTTTTCTCAATGACGGTAAAAGAATCTGCCGCTTACAGTGTGGCTCTCATTTTATTTACACAAGCGTCAAAACTAATCACAATATACGCAGAAAATCAATTTGCACCGTATGATTTAAAAATACTTCTTTTTATAATACCTTGTGCAGTTATAGGCGGAATACTCGGTGCAAAAATCAACAAAAAAGCAAATGAGAAAGTTGTAAAAAATGTATTTTCAATAGTAGTTGCCGCCGTTGCGGTAGTAAATATTTACAACGCAGTAAGTATATTTTGGGCATAAGCCTTGATATAAAGGAGAAACAAAATGAAAAAGCAAAAGAACATTGTATTCTATTTCAGCGACCAGCAAAGATGGGATACAGTCAACGAGCAAGTTACACCGAACCTGATGCAACTTGCAAGCGAAGGCGTTAAGTTTGAAAACAACTTTACCTGTCAACCTGTATGCGGACCTGCAAGAGCCTGTTTGCAAACAGGTTTGTATGCAACCGAATGCGGTTGCTACTGGAACGGTATAGCAATGCCTCAAACAATCAAACCTCTCGCTTCCTATTTCAACGACGCAGGCTACCAAACAGCGTACATAGGCAAATGGCATCTCGCGTCCGACAGATATCCGGGAGTAGGCTTGCACTGCGAAAGCACAGCCGTGCCGAAAGAGCGCATGGGGGAATATCAATATTGGCGCGCTGCCGATGTACTCGAATTTACATCGCACGGATATGACGGCTATGTTTTTGATGAAAACGGAAACAAGATTGACTTCAAGGGTTACAGAGCAGACTGTATAAATGACTTTGCTCTCGAATACCTTGACAAGTGCGATAAAGAAAAACCTTTCTTTATGTTCATTTCTCAACTCGAACCGCACCATCAAAACGACCGACATTGCTATGAAGGTTACAAGGAAACGGTAGATGACTATAAAAACTACCCTATCCCCGACGACCTCACATTTCTCAAGGGCGACTATGAAAAATCGTACCCCGACTATATGAGTGCCATAAACAGACTCGACTACAATGTAGGTCGTCTTGTTCAAAAATTAAAAGACCTTGGTATATATGATGACACTATAATCATATACACCTCAGACCACGGCAGTCATTTCAAAACAAGAAACCCCGAATACAAGAGAAGTTGCCACGAAAGCGCAACACACACACCGCTCATCATTAAAGGAGGCGGATTTGAAGGCGGCAAAACAGAAACAAGACTTTCAAGTCTGATTGACCTTCCTCCTACACTGCTTTCAATGGCAGGTATAGATATTCCGAAAAGTTACAGCGGAATAGACCTCACAAAGCAAATAGACAATCCTGACGACAAGCGCAAATGTGTTTTCATTCAGATAAGTGAGAGTCAGTGCGGACGCGCTATACGGACAGACAGATATAAATACTCTGTCAGAACAGCAGGAATTGTGGGATATGTTCACCACAGTTCAAAGGTTTATTTTGAAGATTATTTATATGACCTTGAAAAAGACCCTATTGAGAAAAACAATCTTATTAAAGACAGCAATTACCGTCAGGTTCGTGAAGAATTAAAAGCACTTCTCATAGAACAAATGACGGCGGCAGGCGAAGATAAACCTATGATTTTGCCTGCAATAATAAAACGCAATAAGTAAAGGGGAAAAAAATGGAACAAAAAAAATACTTAACACTAAAGGAAAAAATAGGTTTTCCTTTAGCTGCTTTTGGCAGAAGCGGAATTTACACAATCATGACAATGTTCTATATGGTATTTCTTATAGATGTTGCCAAATTAGACGCTGTTGTGGCAAGTTCAATCATTCTCGGCGCAAGAATTTTTGACGCTCTCAACGACCCTCTTATGGGTATGATTGTTGACAAAACCCGTACAAAATGGGGTAAAATGAGACCGTATCTTTTATTTACTCCGATACCTGTTTGCTTGACAACAGTGTTACTTTTCATAGCACCGTTCGGCGACAATACAACTGCAGCAACAATTTACGCCGCTGTAACCTATGTGCTTTGGGGTGTTTGCTTTACAATTCAGGATGTACCGTTTTGGAGCCTCAGTTCAGTTATTACACCTGACGAAAAAGAAAGAACACAATTCATTTCAAACGGTCGTTTAGGTTCAACATTCGGCGGTATCCTTCCTGCTCTTCTTGTACCTGTTCTCAGAACAACATTCGGCAACGGCAAGGGCTACCTTATCGCCGCAGCTATTTTCGGTGTTCTCGGTGCCGTACTTTCAAGTCTTGCATTCTTCACAACAAAAGAAAGAATTGAACCTACAGACAAAACACCTTCTTTTAAAGAAACTATTGAAGTAGTAAGAAAAAATAAAGTTTTACTTATCGTTATACTTGCGGCTGTACTCGGCTCAACAATGGTAATCGCTAACCAGTCCGCAGACTACATTGCAAACTATCTCATCATTCAAGGTTACACAGACTTTGATGTTTTAAACACTACAAACGACATTGTTCAGGCATACGATTTCTGGATTCCGCGCGGAACAGTTCTCACAACACTGACTGTTGCAATCGGCGCAGGTATGGTTCCTGCAATGGTTGTATTCCCGATGCTCAGAAAGAAATTTGACCTCAAACAAATTTACATAGGTTCATCTTTATTCGGTCTTGTCAGCCATCTCGGTTGCTATCTTGTATTTATGAGCGACCCGTCGCACATAAACCTTTACATTCTTTGGATATTCTTATTCCTTATGGGATTTCCGCTTGGTATTTACAATGTAATTACATACGCATTAATCGCCGACTCTGTTGACTATATTCAATGGAAGACAGGCAAGCGTTCCGAAGGTGTATGCTTCTCATTCCAAACATTTTTAAGCAAAATCACAGCCGGAATAGCAGGCGTTGCAACCGGTTGGATACTTAAAGTAGGAAACTACATTGAACCAATCGACGGCAATCTCGATGCTCAGGGCAGACAAATTCTCGAATGGCAAAGTCCGGAAACTCAAAAATGGCTTTTAATAATGGTAACCGTATTGCCTGCAATCGGCTTTGCGCTTACAATAATTCCTATGCTGTTCAATGACTATACAGGCAAAAAGAAAGAAAAAATTCAGCAAGAACTTGCTGAAAGACGAGAAGAAGAAACTGAGCAAAAAGAAGAAATTAACGCATAAAAATAACTATAAACAGATTAAGTTTAAAAAAACGGCATAGATAACTATGCCGTTTTTCTTTATATGATTAAATTTACAGATACTTTAAAATCACTTGCCATTTATCAATGAGTTTTTCCAAAGAATATGAAGCGTTTGCAGGGCTTGTTGACGGCAACATTATTGCGTCTATTCCCGTTTTTTCACGCAAATATTTTTTGTACAAATTGTTCGACTTGGAACCGTTAGTAAAAACCGCTTTTATATCTGCCGAATTTGTAATTCTTGAAACATCATTTACAACGACATTTGATATTGAACTGTCTGATGAACCTGAAATGTCGCAAGATTTTATAACATCCCACAAAGCTATATTATTGTTCAAAATCAAATTTCTTTTTTCCTCAATACTGTTCGGTTCATCAACATTCAGCAAAGTTGAAACCACTTTCCAAAACCTATTATATTTGTACGAATAAAAAAACTGCATTTCCCTTGATTTGACAGACGGGAAAGAGCCCAATATAAGTATTTTTGAGTTTTCATTCCACAACGGCTCAATGTTGTGCACTGCTTTTTCTGTCTGCAAAAAATCACCTACCGATATTTACAGAACAATTTTAGCACAAAAAATGTATTTTTACAATTCCTCAGTTTGTTCCTCGATTGTTTTTATACCGAATATAAAATATAAAATATGAAAAACCCAAACAAGTGCTAAAACAATTCTTCCTATCGGGACATTGCTCATACAAATAAATCCTATGAGCATTGTAACGGTTACAAACGACATTACACGCCACTTTGCCTTTACAGTCATCCCCTTTTTCTCAACATAACTTTCGATATTTTTCTTATAAAGTTTTGTAGATATAAACCAATCGTGCAACTTCTTTGAACTCTTTGCAAAACAAAATAAAGAGAACATTAAAAAAGGAAAAGCAGGCAGAAGCGGTACGGCCGCACCAACAGCTCCTAACCCCAAAGATACGCAACCAAGAACTATATATACAACTTTTTTCAGCGACATTTTAAACCTCTTTTCGTTTTTTTAAATGATGTAAGTCAAACACAATATGCCTGAAGTTTGCATTGAAATGTTTTCAGTTTTTCATAATTACCGAGTGTCTCTCGACTGTACTCTTAAAATCAAATGACTTATTGCCATTACAGGATGATAAAAAATCATCCTCGGACCTGAAAATCTCATTACAACCTTGATTTTTTCACGCATTTCTTTATTGTAACAATGCACTTTGCAATTTGAACAAAAAGTTTTTGTTTCCATAAAAGGACACTTTTCAATTCTCAAAATTGCATACTCGCTCAGTTTTTTGCACTCGGAACAAAGTTCATTTTTACATTTGTGATTTTTCCTACAATAAAGTTTAATCATTTCCAAAACAATGGCTTTTTCTTTTTCTCGCTTTTCTTCAACAGTTTTCATTAACTAATTCTCCCGTTTTCAACAGAATACACGCAGTCGGCAATTTTCATTGTTGAATGTCTGTGAGAAACAAGCGCAACCGTTTTTTCACTTGATTCTTCACCCAAAGATTTTAAAATAATTGCTTCGTTAAGACTGTCCAAATTACTTGTCGGTTCATCCAACAAAACAAAAGGAGCGTCGTGCAAAAAAGCCATTGCAAGACCTATTCTTTGTCTTTCGCCGCCTGACAAAGTGTCTCCGAGTTCGCCTATATTCGTATTGTATCCGTCGGGCAAACTCATAATGAAATCGTGCACAGACGCTTTTTTGCACGCATCAAACAATTCTTCGTCTGTTGCATTCTGCTTTGCAATTCTTAAATTGTTGGCAATACTGTCGTGAAACAAATGCGTTTCCTGTGTCATATAACTTTCAGCATTTCTCAAATCTTCGGTATTTATGTTTTCAAGCAATGTATTTGATATTTCTATATATCCTTTGTCAACATTCCAAAAATTCATTAAAAGTTTAAGTAAAGTTGACTTACCGCTGCCGCTTTTTCCTACAATTCCGACTATTTTATTTTTAGGAAATTCAACTGAAAAGTCAGTCAAAACATTTTCGTTTGGATATGAAAATGTAACATTTGAAACTTTTGCACCGTCAAAACTTTGAATTTTAGGTTTGCCGAAAATTTCATTTACTTTTGGTTTTTCTTCCAAAATATCAAGAACTCTGTTGCCCGAAGCAAAAGTATTTTGCAATGTACTGCCCAAATTAGCAAGAGAAATTACGGGTCCGAAACTGCTCATTAAAGCAATAGTCGAAATTAAAACGGCGTCAAAATTCACAAAAGAATTTTTATATAAATACGCCGAAGTCAAAAGCATTAAAATATCAAAAAACAAAATCAAACTGTTTGTTACGGCAATATTTTTACCTGTAATATTTTTCAGTTTTCTTTCTTCTTCAAAGAGTTCACTTGTTTTTTTATTCATTGAATTCAGTCTTTTATCTCCTGCTCCGTACTGAATTATCTCGCTCAGACCTCTTAAACTTTCCAAAACAAAGCTGCTCAGATTTCCCGACTTTTTTCTGAAGCAGGCGCCGTAATCTTTACTTCTTTTTGATACGACGACAGGAACTAAAACACCGATTGTAATATAGGAAACCAAAGCAACAACGCCCAAAAGCCAATGAAAACTGCCTATCAAAATCGTTAGCAGAGTGCAAAACAAAAACGCTATCGCAACAGGAGAAATTGTATGTGCATAAAAAACTTCAAGCAATTCAATATCCGATGTAATCACGGAAATCAGATTTCCTTTATCTTTTCCTTCAAGTTTCGCAGGAGCAAGTTTTCTCAATGATTTAAAAACTTTGTCTCTTATATCTGCCAAAAGTTTAAATGCTATATAGTGGTTGCACGCCTGCTCGGCATATCTTAACAAGCCACGAAAAACCGCAAAAACCAAAATCAGTATGAATATATTTTTAACTGAAAACACAGTATCAAAACCGACAATGTCAGCAACTGCATATCCGCCGAGTACCGTTATTGATGTTGCTGCCAAGTTACCGACAAAACCCATAAATACAGCTAAAATCATTATGGGCGTCAGCGGTTTAACAAGTTTAAGCAGTTTAAACATCACTGAAATATTGCTTCTTTTTTTCATTTCACACTCTCCTTTCATAATTTTCCAATGATTGCTGTATATTCCAAAGTTTAAAATACTCGTTTTCATTTTCCAGCAGTTCCTGATGCGTACCTTTTTCGCAAACCGAACCGTTTTTTAAAACATAAATCTCATCTGCATTTTTTATATTTGCAAGCCTGTGCGAAATTACTATGACGGTTTTTACTTTTGCCAACTCATATATACTGTTCATAATATCATTTTCGCTTTCAACATCTATATTAGAAGTTGCTTCGTCAAATATATAAACATTGCTGTCGTGCAGCAATGCCCGTGCTATTGCAAGTCTTTGTCTTTGACCTCCCGATAAATTCGAGCCTTTTTCTTTCAGTTTTGTATCAAGACCGTTTTCGGTCTGCAAAAAGTCGTAGAGTTTCACTTGCTTTAATCTGTGCAGCATTTCTCTGTCTGTTGCATTCGGCTTAGCCATAAGCAAATTTTCTCTGACGGTACCTTTAAACAAGTAACTGTTATGACTTAAATATGTAATATTGTCCATAAGACTTTTTTCGGAAATTTTTGAAAACTCAACACCGCCTGCAAAAATATTACCTTCATAATTTTTGTTCTTTGCAGTCAAAATCGAAGCTATTGTTGACTTTCCGCAACCGCTCTCACCTACTATGGCAACAAAACTTCCGTGTTGAATTTTCATATCTATTTTATTTAAAACATTTCGTTTTTTATCATATGAAAAAGATACATCTTTAAATTCAATACTTGAATTATTCGGAAATTCAATATCGCCGACAGAACTGTTTTCAGGCAAATCTATGAGTTTGAAAATTTTTTCGCTTGCCGCCATCCCGTTCATTGCAATATGAAAAAAACTGCCGAGTTGTCGCATCGGTATAAAATATTCTGCCGAAAGCAAAACAATCATTAAACACTCTGCAATAGATATTTTTTGCCTGCTGAACTGAAGTACAGACAATATGATACCCATACCCGCTCCGCCGTAAGCAACCAAGTCCATAACGGTAATAGAGTTTAACTGCATTGTTAAAACTTTCATTGTAATTTTTCTGAACTTTTCGGCTTCGTCGTTCATTTGACTGTTTTTGAATTCATCTGCCTGATAAATTTTTAAAGTTGTAAGCCCTTGAAGATTTTCCAAAAATGTGTCGCCGAGTTCTGTGTACTGTCCCCAATACTTTGAAAGCAATTTTTTTGCAAAAGTTTGAACAAGCGCAATAGATATCGGTATCAAAAAAACACATATAAACAAAACGAAAGCGCTGAAAAAATCTATAAAAGACAGAACCGCAAACAAGGTCAACGGCGCCAACATTGAATAAAAAAACTGTGGCAGGTATGCTCCGAAATATGTTTCTAACTGTTCAACACCTTCAACCGATATTTGAACTATCTCGGAAGTTTTAACATCTTGACTATATGAACTTCCTATCTTTAAAAGTTTTTTATATATCAGTTCGCGAAGAATTTTTTTCACGGATTTCGAAGATAAAAAACTCATTTTATTTGAATAAACAGAACACAAAAACCTGACAAACACACAGCAAATAAAAATTACAAAAACAACTAAAAAATTTTTGTATTGTGTATTCTTAAAATAAAGGTCTTGTAAAAAATACGCTATACTGCCAATCATTACTATATTTGCACAAAGCGAAATCCACTGAAAAATGACATTCATAGCTATATATTTTTTACTTTCAGGTACTGTTTTTATCAATCTTTTATTAATCATATTTTTCCGCCTTATAAACTATTTTAATTTTTTTCTGACAACAATCACGCAAACGGCAACAACCGATATTCCGACAACAGTAAGAACAGTATATGCTATATAGTTTTTGTTTTCGTGAATATTATTGCTGTCATCAACCGTTTTAACACCGGGTGACTGTGTTGTTGAAACTGCCTTTGTCGTTTCTTCTGCTTTTTGCGTTGCTTTCGACAAATCGAGTTTAAGTTTTATATCTGTCTCATAGGGCTCGCCGTTTCCCATAAAAGCATTCATAAAATCAACAGTTACGGTAAGCGTTTGCTCGTTATTTTCATCTAAATTCAATTCAAATTGAAATTCTTTAGGGACCTCTTTATCTTCTAAAACTGACGGTTTTGACAACCCGTTTTTTGGATTTGAAAACTTTTCTGTCTTTGTTGATAAAACTTTTGCATCTTTAATAGTAAGAAGGTTTGCTTCATAGTTGCTGCCGTTTCCCAAAATGCCCATATCAATGGAAATATGATTATTTTGTATTGTAGCAATTTTTTTGCCGTTTTCATCTACATAAACCGTTACACTGTCTCCGAACACTTTTGAAAACGCCTCTTTTATCGGTTTCAACGGAGCTTTTGTTGTAACAGACTCTATCGGAACGCTATAGTATTTTCCTTTTTCAAAATCTGAAGCAAATGCCGAAAAAGAATTCGCCGATAAGACTGCTAATACAAAAATAAATATTGAGATTTTTTTGACCAAATTAAAATTGATAGTTTTTCCGTTCATATTGCACCTCGATAAAATGATTTCGTTAGCTCTGACTAACTCTTTGCTAAAAATTAAAACCAACTAATTGTTTCTTTACAAAAAACAACTTAATTAGTTATTGCTAACTAATATTAGCATACACTAACTTGTTTGTCAATAAAAAATTTATTCAAAAATTAATGCAAAAAGAAGCACCTCAACTAAAGTTGAGGCGCGACAAAGCAATTTCTTAAATACATCTATTATTCCAAGCACAATCTTACCAAGGTAAAACCAAATTTAAAACTGCGCAAGTAACGATGCCGAGTGCAAGAGGTAAAAGGAAAGAAACAGCGCTCCATTTCACACTCTTTGTCTCCTTGTATATTGTGAGCATAGTTGTAGAACAAGGAAAATGAAACATTGAAAAAGCGCAGGCGCAAATCGCAGTTGTAACAGTCCAGCCGTTGTCAACCAAAATCATTCTGATACTTTCGGCAGACGAATAGTCAACAAGTCCGTTTGAACAGAGATATGTCATAAGCGCTATGGGCAAAACAATTTCATTTGCAGGAAATCCAAGTAAAAACGCAACCATCATTGTACCGTCCATACCGAGAAATTCACCGAGCGGATTTAAAAAATCAGCCAAATGATTTAACAAACTCATACCGTTTGCCTGAATATTTGCAAGTACCCAAATTATCAACCCGGCAGGCGCAGCAACACAAACAGCCCTTGCAAGAACAAAAAGAACTTTTTCTTTTAATGCGTCCCATACAACAGTGAAAAATTTTGGTTTTCTGAAAGACGGAAGTTCAAGAACAAAAGATGATTTTTCGCCTTTTAATACTGTCTTTGAAAGTACAAATGACGAAAACATAGTGTAGATTACGCTTACACAAATGAAAAGTAATAGTACAAGCGCACCGAAAAACGAGTCTTTCACGAAAAACATCGAAATTATTATAATCAAAAACGGGAAGCGTCCGTTACACGGAGTGAGGGAATTAGTAATGATTGCTATAAGCCTTTCTCTCGGCGAATCAATAATTCTTGCGCCCGTTACCCCGACAGCATTACATCCAAAACCCATACAGGTAGTGAGCGCCTGTTTTCCGCAAGCATTACATTTTGAAAAATACGGGTCTAAATTGAACGCTATTCGAGGCAAAATCCCTATATCCTCTGCAAGTGCAAAAAGCGGAAAAAATATAGCCATCGGAGGAAGCATAACGGCGATAACCCATCCTAAAACTCTGTATATACCCGAGCATAGAACGCTCACAACAACAGTCGGCGTACCTATGGAATTCAGAAACTCCGTAATTTTCATTTCACCTAAATCTACAAGTTGTTTAAGCATTTCCGAAGGATAGTTTGAGCCGACTATTGTAAGCCATAGAATAAACGCAAAAACAACAAGCATTGATAATGTAGATGTATATTTACCGAGCAACAATTTATCTGCCCAAGATTTTTTATTATTAACCGAAAAATCTTTTTTTACACAAAACTCAAAAATGCTTTTTGCTTTTTTTATTATTTCATTTCCCATTATTTCTCCGATATTATCGGCAAAGTCAAATCTTTCTAATATTTCATTTGCCTTAATAAGCGCTGATGAGAACTTATAATTTTCCTTTAAATTAATCTTTGTCTGCACTTCAAACTCATCTAAAAACTCTTTGTCTTGCAAAATTCTTTCTGCTAAAAAACGGCAATTAAAATCTTTACCGTCTAAAATTATTTTCAGTTCTCTTTCAAGCTTTCTGATTGCCATTTCAACAGGCGAAGAATAAAGAACTTTCAAAGACTTGTTTTCGTTTCTGTTAACGACTGAGTTGTGAATTTTCTCTAACAGTTCATTTATTCCTTTTCCTGACTTTGCAGTTGCCGAAACAACAGGTACCCCAAGCATTTCCGACAATTTTTCAGCGTTCACGACTATTCCCGATTTTTTTGCGGCATCGCATAAATTCAGCACAACAATCAATCGGTCGGTCATTTGAGAAACCTGCAAAACAAGGTTCAAATTTCTCTCAAGACTCGTTGAATCAACAACGCAAACAACCGCGTCAGGTTTTTCAAAACAAATATGATTTCTTGCTATTCTCTCATCTTCAGACCGTGAGAGCAACGAATATGTACCCGGTAGGTCTGTAATTTCATAGTTGTTAAACTTATAGTAAAATTTTCCTTTTATAGCATCTACCGTTTTACCCGTCCAATTTCCCGTATGTGTATGCATACCTGTAAGTTCGTTGAACACCGTACTTTTTCCGACATTCGGATTTCCTACAAGTGCAACTGTTTTTACATTGCTCATATTTCCACCTCAATATTGTCGCTGTCGCTTTTTCTGAGAGCAATTACAGTATCTTTGACACGATAAGCGCCGATTGAACCAAACGCGCCTTTAAAAACACAATTAACAGGCTCATTTTCGCAAAATCCCAAGTCATTGAGCCTTCTTTTTCCGGCGCTGCACTCTTTAACCTCTGTAATTTTTGCAAACTCGTTTTCTCTGAGTTCAGAAAGTTTCATACTGCAGTCTCCTTTCACATTGCTACATACTATGAAACAATTTAGCCCTTTGTGATTTACAAAATAAAATAAAAAAGCGTTTTAACGAAAATACGAAAAAACGCTTTTGAAACACAGATATTTAATTTTAGATAAGAGGAGTTTAACCTTAAAGTTGGTCGGCAATAGAGTAAATCAACTCTTTTGATTTTTCCCAGCCTAAGCATGGGTCTGTGATTGACTTGCCGTATATACCTTCCTCATTTTTCTGAGCGCCGTCCTCAATATAACTTTCAATCATAAAACCTTTGACAAAACTCTTTATTTCGGACGAATGGCGCATTGAGTGCAAAACTTCGTTACAAATTCTGATTTGTTCAAGATATTGCTTGTTGCTGTTAGAATGGTTTGCATCTACAATCACAGCCATATTCTTCAGATTTTTCTCGCTGTACATTTGGTAAAGTCTGATTAAATCCTCATAATGATAGTTTGGCTTTGCCATAGAGTATTTATTAACACTGCCTCTTAAAATTGCGTGAGCAAGCGGGTTGCCTTTTGACTCAACTTCCCATCCTCTGTAAATGAAAGTGTGAGAACTTTGTGCGGCAATGATTGAGTTGAGCATAATAGAAAAATCTCCGCTTGTAGGGTTTTTCATACCTACAGGAACATCTATACCGCTTGAAGTAAGACGGTGCCCCTGATTTTCCACGCTTCTCGCCCCAACCGCTACATATGACAAAAGGTCTGACAGATAGCGATAGTTGTCAGAGTACAACATTTCATCCGCACAGGTAATGCCGATTTCATCAATAGCCTTTACATGAAGTGAACGAATTGCCATAATTCCTTCTAACATATCGGGCTTTTTACTCGGGTCGGGTTGGTGCAGCATACCTTTATATCCCTCGCCGGTTGTTCTCGGCTTATTTGTATAAATTCTGGGAATTATGATGATTTTATCTTTTACTTCTTCCTGAACTTTTGCAAGTCTCGAAACATAGTCAAGTACAGGTTCTTCCCTGTCTGCGCTGCAAGGTCCGATGATGAGCAAAAATCTGTCGCTCTCGCCCGTAAAAACAGACGCAATTTCTTCGTCCCTTTTTTTCTTCAACTCTGCGCCTTTTTCAGTCAAGGGCATTTGTTGTTTAATTTCTTTAGGTACAGGCAGTTTTCTTATGAAAGTCATATTTTCATCTATTCCCATATTTTCACTTCCGATTCTATTTCTTATTTAACAATAATTATATACATTTTTAAGTTTTAAGTCAACAAATTAACTTTGCGTGATTACAGATATATAAAATTAAAAACTGTCAAGCAAAGATTTATAGAACTCGCTGTAATCTGTTCTTTCCTCTGAAGTAAACGCCATAGCCGCTCTCGGATGCCTGTTCAACTGACCTGTAAGCATATACTGAACATCGAAGCCCCATTTAACTCCGCTTTCAAGAAGAGGATTTATATAGTTTTCGAGGAAAACAAGCAAGTCGTAAAGATTGTATTTTGGGTTTTTTAAAAATCCGAGCAAAAGTTCCATAGCGCAGTTTCCTGCCCCCCTGCCCATTCCGGCGGCAGTAGCGTCAAGGTAACTGACTCCGTAAGACAACGCCTCAATAGTATTTGCAAATGCAAGATTTTGATTGTTGTGAGCGTGAAAGCCTATTTTTTTATTGTATTTTTCGCCGTATTCAAGGTATTTTACAGACAAATCTGCCGTAGTTTCCGGGTACAAAGAGCCGTAACTGTCCACAAGGTAAATAACATCTACATTGCTTGCACAAAGCATTTCAAGTGCAGATTCAATTTGAGATTCATTTGCCTGACTTACTGCCATGATATTGCAAGTCGTTTCGTAGCCGAGCGAATGGAGATACTCTATCATCTCAACAGCCGACGGTATTTGATGAATATAGCAAGCCACGCGTACCATATCTATTACACTTTCGTTTTTAGGCAAAAATGCCTCTTTATAGTCGCATCTGCCGACATCTGCCATGACAGCAATTTTCATATCGCTGATATTTTCGCCGACTATATTTCTTATAGCGTCTTCATCACAAAACTTCCATTTTCCAAAGTCGCTTTCATTGAAAAGTCTTTTTGAAGCCTTATAACCGAACTCCATATAATCTACGCCGCACCTGATATTCGTTTTATAAAGTTCTTTCACAAATTCATCTGTAAAATTAAAGTTGTTGCAAAGTCCGCCGTCTCTTATTGTAGCGTCAAGAACTTTAACATCGTTTCTAACGGTCATCAAATTTCCTTTTCTTGTTCTTTGAGACATATTATCACCTATCTTTCTTGCTTTAGCACTTTAAAGCCTATTAGTAAAGAGAATTATAACAGATGTTATTTATTTTGTCAACCAAACAAAAGTTTTTTATCTGTTTTCTCCCAATTCTTTGTAAAATTTTTAAAATCAAAGAGACTTTTTATATAATAACACAAAAAGTAAATATTAACAATTACTTATTTTTATTTACTCAAAATATTTTTTATGATAAAATACATTTATAAAAGGATGTTATGATAATATGAAATTGAGTAAGAAATTTTTTCACATATTTGCAACAGCAACAACGATAATTTTTTTAATTTTTACACTTTCTTCCTGCAAAACGGAAACAAAACCCGTATTTTTTGAAAACAACAAAGCGCTCGGCATTGATGTTTCTTCTCACAACGGAGAAATCGACTGGGGAAAAGTCAGCAAGACAGATGTACAGTACGCTTTCATAAGGGTCGGGTACAGAGGCTACGGCGACGAGGGTAAAATTTCAAAAGATGAACTTGCCGAAGAAAACATTAAAAATGCGCTCAAAAACAAACTTCCGATAGGAGTGTATTTCTATTCTCAGGCAATTACAGAGAAAGAGGCTGAAGAAGAAGCAAAGTTTTTGCTGAAAATTATAAAACACCACAAAATCGAACTTCCTGTTGTGATGGATGTTGAATTTGCGCACGACAAAAACGGAGAAAAAACAGGCAGACTGTACAATGCAAAACTCACTGCCGAGGAACAAACAAACATTTGCAATGCTTTTACAAAAATTGTAAAAGAACACGGATACACTCCTATGGTATATTCCAACTCTTTTATTTTCAATAACAATATTAACACAAAAGATTTAAAAAACGACACATTAATCTGGCTTGCCGACTATAATAAAGTTGTAACTTATGTGGGCAAATATGACTTCAGACAATTCACAAAGAAAGGAGAAATTGACGGAATAAGCAGTAAAAATGTTGACTTAAACTACTATTACAACACAAAGTAATACAAAACAAAAAAATAAAGGAGAGTTAAATTTGAAAACATTAAAAAAACTGACTGCAATAATCATTGCTTCAATCGTACTTTTGCAAACATCTGTTTTTGCATACGCATCCGAAACAACCACCAAATCTCCGTTCAACTCAAAAACATATACTCACCATTTGAACATAGACAAAGACAGAATTTTAAACGGAATAGATGTTTCAAAGCACAACCTTATTGACGGCAATAAAAAGCAAAGTATCGACTGGCAAAAAGTCAAATCAGACGGCACTGAATTTGTTTTCATAAGAATTGCTTACAGAGGGTACGGCACAAGCGGTTCTTTAAACAAAGAGCCGTATTTTGAAGAACTGTACAACGGCGCAAAAAATGCAGGTCTTAAAATAGGAATTTATTTCTACTCACAGGCAATTACAGAAAAAGAAGCAATCGAAGAGGCTGAGTATTCTCTGTCGCTGTTAGGCAACAAAAAACTCGATCTGCCTATTGTTTATGACTACGAATTTGCAAGTGTTGACTCGGGCAGACTTGACAGTGCAAACCTCACAAAAAGAGCAATGACGGACAATGTTTTGGCTTTCTGCAAGACAATAGAAAACGCAGGATATTCCGCAATGCTGTATGCAAACAAAACTTTTTTAAACAAATACTTAAACGCAAATGAAATCTATTTAAAATATCCAATTTGGATAGCTCGATACGATGTTACAAAACTTGACTATACAGACGGTGTTACTGCGTGGCAATATGCGTCCGACGGTGAAGTAAACGGAATAAACGGAAGAACGGATATAAACTTTCTCTACGACGGACTTTCACTTGCAACAGTTTACGGAATTAACCCATACTACATATACACAGGCAAAGCAATCACGCCAAAAATAACTTTAAAATACAACGGAAAAACACTCAAAGAAGATGTCGATTACTCAAAACCGATAGTAAAAAACAATACAGAGCGCGGAACTGCAACAGTAACAATCAACGGCAAGGGTCAATATGCAGGCACTGTAAGAACTTGTGAATTTCAAATAGTTAATAAATCTGAAATTGAAACTTCTGTTAAAAAAATCGGAAAAGTTACGGCAGAACAACTGAATATCAGAAATGCTCCGTCAACTTCAAATTCCATAATTTACGCAAGGCTTTATAAAGACGATTTTGTTAAAATCATAGGTCAATGCGGCGACTGGTACAAAATCTCATACAATGCGTCAGGCAAAAACTATGAGGGATATGTATCTAAAGACTTCATAAAAATTACTGCCGACAATATCGACGAAGTCATCCCGTCGGACAGAATGGGACAGGTAATGGTGAGCAGTGCGAAGTTGAAGTCAAGTCCGGACAACAGCAGTGCGACAATCACAACAGCGAAAAAAGGCTACAAACTGTAT
>DVEP01000042.1 GCA_015655975.1 Eubacterium sp.
AACAATGCGGTCGGCAAACTTTTCAGTGCCCCTTTAGGGGTTATGTCTGTAAAAAGCCCTTCTAGGGCTTAATCAAGCCTCCGGCTTAGCCGGAGGTCTTGACTAATATTTTATTTTACAGAGATTGTAAATCAGCCGATATTCCATTTTTCAGCAAGTTTTTTGGAAATATCTACGGTATCTTTGTCAACGGGGTACTCGTACTCTTTATATGTTTTGCCCCATTCAAGTTCAAATTTCCCGAGTTTTCTTCCGAAATCATAGTTCAAATATCGTGCCCTTGATACATAGTCGTTTCCGTTTTTGATGACAAGTCGCTTGTGGTTTTCCATGTGTTCAATAACTTCTTTGTAGAACATACTCCAGCGTACATAGTAGTATTCTTTTATAAGACCGCTCCATTCACGCCACGAATAGTCGTAAAGCGCGGAAGTAGATGCATTCACATCGCCCCACAAAGTGATGAGTGTGCGCGCATTCATATCAAAGTATTTTCGTTCTTCGTCATCTGTGGCAAGTTTTTGCGCGTCGCAAATCCATCTTGAAAGACACATTTCACTTCTGTAAGATGTGAGGTTGTCTAAATCGAGTAAAAGGTCAAGCTGTTTTTCGGAAATCTCTTTTACTTTGCTGAGTTTTCTCCAGAAGTGCGCTTTTGCAAACGCTTTTTGGTTTGTGTAAAAACGGTTGCTCAAAGCCTGTCGCATTAAATCGCAAAGGTCGTATTGATAGCCGTCAGAGTCCTTGAATTCGTCGCTTACGCTTAAGAAAAGTGCAACTGCTTTTTCAAATTTTTCGGTGTCATAGTAAACTTTTGAATAGCAGCACGGACCCGTCATTTTCGGCATCATCTGCGGTCTTGAGGCAAGTGTTGAGCCTACTGCGTTTTCTTCGTAGCCGTCATCTTTGTAGCATGTTTCCAAAAGTAAATTCCACGCTTTTCTGAGCGTTGTGCTGTACTTTTTATATCGTCTTAAAATATAGTTGTCAAGCCAATTGCTCCAGTCAATCTTTTTTGAACTTGTCAGCAATTCAAACTGCAAATCATATATGATGGGATTTTGTTCAATTCCCTCCATAAACATACCGCTTCCTACAACATTTGCGCCGTTTTCTTTGAGTTCAAGGTACTTGTTTTTGCAGTGTTTTTTTAGTTTTCCCTGCATAGCGTTTTTTCCGCCGAAGTTGTGCAGCATACCCGAAACGACAGGGTAACCCCACATATTTTTGTTTGCTGGAGTTTTTTTTGAATTGAGGTCGAGAATTAAAATTCTGTTTTTCGGCACGGCTTTTACAATATGTTCACGCATTGTCCACGCCTGCATTACCCATACTGACTCGCTGTCAAAACTTTCATATACAGAGTTGATTACACGCCCGACTTGAATTAAGTATTCTTTGCTCGATTTAGGAGGTGTGCTTTCGTGGAACGGGTCGCATGCAATGAAGTGATAGTTGCCCATTAAGGACTCTAAAGTCTCAAGATATTTAGTTCCGAACTCTTTGAAAAACGGGTCGAGAGGGTCGATTTGAGCTGTTTTAGGATAGTTGCACCATCCTCTTTGCATCAATACATTTTCATTTGGAAATTTTTCTTTTACAGCGGTCGGAACATGACCTGAAAAGCCCTGCTGAATAGGTTGAATTCCGAATTCGACCAAACGGTTGAGTATTTTTTTGCCGAGTTCAAGCCTTTCATAAACATATTTTTCACTTTTGGGAGGTAAATAGCCGATAATGTTTGTCATCAGTTGCCAAGCCCAAAAAGAAGGACCTGAAATACAGTTTAGCGCTTCTTCTTTTGAAAAATTGAATGACAGGAGAGTTTCATACAGTACGGCTTCGGCGCCTACGACTGCCAAAGTCATATTTATGCCGTTCATAGCCATAAAGTCAATCTCTTTTTCCCATTTTTCAAAGTCCCACCAGCACATCGAATAGTCGAGAGTACAGTAGTTCAAATAGACCCTGTATTTTTGGTCTATTGTTTTTGAGAATGTGCCGTCAAACATAGTCAGTTTGTCAATTTCGATATTTTTGTTTCCGCACCAGGACAGTTGCACATTGCAGTAGTTTTTGAGATATTCGTACAGTCCGTGAAATGCAGAAATATAGTTGTTTGCAGTGATGTTTACCTTGTTTTCGCAGGCGGTTATGCTAAAGAAGTCTTTGTCGCTGTTTGAAAAAGAAATGTTAATATCGTCTTTGAATTTGGGTAAATTTCTTTCTAAAAAACCACTTACTGTTTTGTCCATTGTTCGTACCATCCTTTTCGGCATACAAAAACCGCAAGGAAAATCCTTACGGTTCGCATATTTTATTTAATTTTATAATATCAAGAATATTTTCTAAAGTCAAATACTTTTAAGAAAGTTTTTTGAAGTCAACTTTGCCGATTTTTGTTCTCGGAAGTTCGTCAATGAACACGATTTCTCTCGGAACACTCCATTTTGAAAGATTTTGAAGACCGAATTCTTTAATTTTTGAAACAAGTGTTTCTTCGTCATCGCTTTTGAACTTTTTGTTCTTAACAACGAAAAGTTTAAGCGCTGTTTTGCCGTTGTATTCTTTGCCTATAACACAGCAGTCGTAAATTTCAGGCATTACACGGAAACTTTCTTCAATGAAACTCGGGTAAACAAGGTATCCGCTGATTTTATAAACTCTTTTAAGACGCTGACGGTAGTAAATGTCGCCCTTTTCGTCGATGAAACACATGTCGCCTGTGTGGAGCCAAACTTTGCCGTCGTCGTGTTTAACGAGCACTTTGTTTGTTTCTTCTTCGTCGTGGTAGTAGCCTTGCATAAGTGTAGGACCGTAAACGCAGAGTTCACCGTCTTCACCTTTGACTTCTTCTGTTGTGCCCGGTTTTACAGTCATTGTTTCAATTCTGTAGCACGGAATACCGATACAACCTTGAGGAGCTTCTCTGTGAGGGTCTGTAAATGTGCAAACTGTTACGCACTCCGTAAGACCGTAACCCGAAACAAAGTGAACACTTGCGCCGTTTTCTTTAAGCAATCTGTCCATTTTTTCTGTAAGAGAGTACGGTACAACATCTCCGCCTGAGCCGATAAGTTTCATAGTGCTCATATCTACGCCTTTAAGGTAGCCTGCTTTGTAAACTTTTTCAAAGAAGTCAGGTACACCGAAAACAAAGTTGATATGATATTTTTTGATTGCGCTTGAGCACATTCTTGCGTCGAACTGAGGGAACAGGCACTGAGCAATTCCTGCAAGCATTGAAACATGCATACAAAGAGCAAAACCGAAACCGTGGAAAACAGGGAGTGCGGTAAGCATACAGTCTGTGTCAACATCGAATTTATCGTCAATAACATCGAATAATTGGTATGAAAGAGAGTTGATGGCATCGTTGTGAAGCATTACGCCTTTCGGGTTGCCTGTTGTACCGCCTGTCATCATAATTGCTGCAGTATCAGTCGGCTCGCCTTGTGTTTCCGGTACGCCGTTTTCTTTTATGTATTGTTTGCCGAGTTTAAGAAAATCTGTCCAGTCATATTTTGTTGTAACATTTGCAGGTGCTGTTTTGCCTTTGATTTTCTTTTTGTATCCCAATTTGTAGATTGTTCCCATTATTGTTTTCGGGAAATAGTATGCGGTAGGGCACTTTACAAGTGTAATGTCCATTCCGTCAAATGCTTTTTCTGAAACATCGAAACAAAAAGCAAATTTTGCGCCGACAAGTTTAACGGCATATTCAGCCTCGCTCTTAACTGAAAGCGGGTGAAGCATTGAAGCAACTGCGCCGATTTTATTTACTGCGTAAATTGCGGCAATGCACTGAGGCATATTCGGTGCACAGATTGTAACTCTGTCGCCTTTTTTTACACCGCAAGCCACCATAGCAGCTGCACAAGTGTCAATCATTTCGGAAACTTCGTTCCATGTAAGCGTTGCGCCGTAGTAGTAGAAACAGGGTGCGTCCTTTCTTTTATCTGCAGATTCTTTGAATCCTTCATACATAGTTCTTGCTGTGTTATAAGCCATATAAATTCTCCTTTTGGTTATTGCATTGCTGTTCGGAAATGATGAAATCTGAAAATATATCGCAAAAGTAAACTTTAGGAATATTCTGTTCAACTTTCCTCGTTGCAATGCGCTATGCTTACAATTATATCAATTAAGAATGGCATTTTCCACAAAACCGAGATAAACATTTTATAAACTTTCTGTATAAAACGATATTATGTCGCTTAATGTTCTTTAGTTTTCGACTTTTTTATTGACAACGAAGATACCGACGCAGACAAGAACAAGCGCGAGCAAGTTTTTAAGATTGAAAGCCTGTGCAGTTTCGCCGAGTGCAAGCGCAGAAAGGAGCACGCCGAAAACAGGGTTCATAAAACCTATAACCGTAACTTTTGAAACATCGTTGTGCTTGAGCAAAATTCCCCAAACAGTATATGCAACGGCAGAAACAAGCGCCAGATATACAAGCATTGCTGCGCCGTTTCCCGAAATTTTTTCTATTCTTCCGCCGAGTGCGAAACCAAATATGCACATTATAATTCCGCCTATGAAGAATTGCCAGCCGGCAAGTATAACGGGGCTGTCTTTTTTAGAATATTCTTTGATAAGAACTGATGAAAGAGCGTACGAAAGTGCGGAAAGGACTATCATTCCGTCTCCGAGAAAATTGAAAGAAAATGCATTTTCTCCGGAAGAAATATTGACGATGACAACGCCGATAAAGCCTATTAAGCAACCGACAATACTTTTTGCAGTGAGTTTTTCCTGCTTGAAAAACATTGCCGATATGATTATTGCGAAAAATACATTTACGGCTTCAATCACAGAGGCGTTCACACCGCTTGTGTGAGCAAGTCCGACATAGAAAAATATGTACTGCGCTACTGTTTGGATAAGGCTCAATATAAAGCACCTTGAAATTGTCCTTTTTTCTGTAGGCACAAGAAACTTTTTTGCAGAAACAGATGAAAACAATATTACAAGTGCGCCTGCAACTGTAAAACGCACTCCTGCAAAAAGAATTTGCGAAAAAGTGTCGTTTGCCCCTATTTCAAAAAGTTCATATCCGATTTTAATACACGGAAATGCACTGCCCCATAAAAGACAGCAAAGCAAAGCCAAAACTGTTACAACAAAATTGTTTGTTAAGTTTAATTTCTTCATATTAATACCTGCCGTTTAAAAAAGACCACTGAAAAGTTGCGTTTTCAACTAAACAGTGGTCTGTTGTGTTTAAGAGTTAAATATAACTCCGCTTACATTTTAATTAAAGATTATTTGTCAAATCTTCTTCTGCCGTGATTGTTGTGTCTCGGTCTTTTTGCTTCTTCTTCAATATCGTTTTCGGGCGTCATTCCCTCAAGTTCAATGAGAGCGTCTCTTCTTGAAAGGTTAATTCTGCCTTGCTCGTCAATTTCAATAACTTTAACGATGATTGAGTCGCCAACGCTTACAACATCTTCTACTTTTTCGGTTCTCTTAACATCAAGACGGGAAATGTGTACAAGACCTTCTTTGCCCGGAGCGATTTCGACAAATGCACCGAAGTTCATAATTCTTGTTACAACGCCGTTGTAGAAAGAGCCTACTTCAGGGTCGTTTGCGATGGTTTCGATGAGAGAAATTGCACGCTTTGCATTTTCAATATCTATACAGCTTACAAATACACGGCCGTCTTCTTCAATATTAACTTTACAATCGCAGTTAGCCTGAATTTCCTGAATAACTTTACCGCCTTTGCCGATGACATCGCCGATTTTTTCAGGGTTGATTTTTGTTGAAAGCATTTTCGGAGCGTAAGGAGAAAGTTCTTTTCTCGGCTCAGAAATAACAGGAAGCATAATCTCGTCAAGAATATAGTTTCTTGCTTTGTGAGTTTTTGCAAATGCTTCTTTGATGATTTCGGGTGTAAGACCGTGAACTTTGAGGTCCATTTGAATTGCAGTGATACCTTTTTTTGTACCTGCAACTTTGAAGTCCATATCGCCGTAGAAGTCTTCAAGACCTTGAATGTCAACCATTGTCATAAAGTCGCCGTAAACACCTTCGTCGCCTGTGATAAGTCCGCAGGAGATACCTGCAACAGGTGCTTTAATCGGTACGCCGGCAGCCATAAGTGAAAGTGTTGAGCCACAGATTGAACCTTGAGAAGTTGAGCCGTTTGAAGAAAGAACTTCAGACACAACTCTGATAGCGTAAGGGAACTCATCTACGCTCGGAATAACGGGAAGAAGTGCTTTTTCAGCAAGCGCTCCGTGTCCGATTTCACGGCGTCCCGGTCCTCTTGAAGGCTTTGTTTCGCCTACCGAGTAACTTGGGAAGTTGTAGTGATGGATATATCTTTTTTCTGTTTGTTCGTCAAGACCGTCGAGTTGCTGAGCGTCGCTGATAGGTCCGAGTGTTGTTACAGAAAGAACTTGTGTTTGTCCTCTTGTGAAAAGACCTGAACCGTGCGCTCTTGCAATGAGGTCAACTTCTGCGTTCAAAGGACGAATTTCGTCTATATCTCTGCCGTCAACACGCTTGTGCTCGTCTTTGAGCCAGCTTCTTACAACATGCTTTTGAACAAGGTACATAATTTCGTCGAGTTTTTCTTCATTGCCTTCAAAACGCTCGTCAAATTTTTCGTGAACGGCAGCATAGATAGGAAGAAGAGCCTCGTCGCGAACAAGTTTATCGTCTGTGTCGAGTGCCTTTTTAACATCTTCAATGCAGAAGTCTTCAATTTCTGCCATAATTTCAGGGTCGGGGTTGCTTGACTCAAATTCAAATTTCGGCTTGCCGATTTCATCTACAATGCCTTGAATGAATTTAACAATTTTTTTGTTTTCCTCGTGGCCTGCCATGATAGCGTCAAACATTGTGTCGTCGTCGATTTCGTTTGCGCCTGCTTCAATCATTGCAACAAGGTCTGCTGTTGACGCAACTGTGAGGTTGAGTTCTGACTTCTCTCTTTGTTCAAGTGTCGGGTTGATAACGATTTCGCCGTCAACAAGACCTACATTTACACCGCTGATAGGACCGTCCCACGGAATGTCTGAAATAGCAATAGCGGCAGAAACACCAATCATTGCTGTGATTTCGGGGCTGCAATCGGGGTCAACGCTCATTACGGTAGCAACAACTGAACAGTCGTTTCTCATATCTTTCGGGAAGAGCGGACGGATAGGTCTGTCTATGCAACGAGATGTGAGTATTGCTTTTTCGGACGGTCTGCTTTCTCTTCTCTGGAAAGAACCGGGAATTCTGCCTACCGAGTACATTTTTTCTTCGTAGTCAACTGAAAGCGGGAAGAAGTCAACACCCTCTCTCGGTTTTGCAGAAGCGGTAACATTGCAAAGTACATTTGTGTCGCCGTAGCGAGCCATAATGGAAGCGTTTGCAAGACCTGCCATTTTGCCTGTTTCAAGTGTGAGTTTTCTGCCTGCGAGTTCAGTTTCCCATTTTTTGAAATTCTTAAAAAACATTTTTTTACCTCATTTCCTTAAATTTTAATTTATTTATAAAGGAGAGGTTTAGCCGTAAATTCAACGCTCAAACAAGGTCGAACGCTCAATTTACTGCTAACATATTCTCCTTTAAAAATCAAAAACAAGGCAGACGGGAATTGCCGTCTGCCTTAAAACTGCTTACTTTCTTAAACCAAGACGGGATACGATGCTTCTGTATCTTTCAATGTCGGTTTTTTGAAGATAAGAAAGAAGGTTTCTTCTGTGACCTACCATTTTAAGAAGACCTCTTCTTGAGTGGTGGTCTTTTTTGTGAACTTTAAGGTGTTCTGTGAGTTCGTTGATTCTTCTTGTGAGAACTGCGATTTGAACTTCTGCAGAACCTGTGTCGCCTTCGTGAGTTGCGTACTCTTTGATGATTTCTTGTTTTTCAGCTTGTGTCATAGTTTTTCACCTCGTTAAATATTTGCTTTAGCGAAAAACACAGTATCGGGCAGGTGAGTCCGAAAACGGTTGCCCCCGAAACCGAGTAGTCCGTAACAGCGAAATAAGTTTAACACAAAACACATTGTAAGTCAATACAAATTATTTTTTATTGAATGCTGTTTTTTATACTTACTATTTATTGCTAAAAATTTTTAAAATTTTTATGCTCTATTTATAATTTGCTTAAAATTTAAAAAGTGCTTGACTTGTATTGACTGTTGTGGTAATATGTTTACACCGCATATTATGGGCTTTTCAAGTGAGCGTGTCTCCGCCCCTAAATAGCGAGTCTTGAAAAAGGAAGGTATATGCTTAATGTATGCAGTTATCGTAACCGGCGGAAAGCAGTACAAAGTTTCTGAAGGCGATGTTCTTTACATCGAAAAACTCGATGTTGAGGCAGAATCTGAAGTAACATTTGACAACGTTCTTGCAGTAGGTACAGACGACGGAATTAAAATCGGTGCAGACGCTTCTTCAGCAACTGTTACAGCAAAGGCTGTTAAAAACGGCAAAGGCAAGAAAATCACTGTTTTCACATACAAGCCAAAGAAAGATGCTAAGCGTAAAAAAGGTCATCGTCAACCGTACACAAAAGTTGAAATTACAAAAATCAACGCTTAATTTTTCACAATGATTAAAACAAATTTTTTTCAAAACGGCGGGCAGTTTGTCGGTTTTGAAAGCAAAGGTCATGCGAACTATGCAAAAGCAGACGAGGACGATATTGTTTGTGCATATCACTCAGGCTCGTGCGCTTTGGCTGTCAATATTTTGACAGATGTTTTTATGCAGGACGCTTTGGTTGAAACGGAAAACGGGTATTTGAAGTTCGTTTTGAACAACAAAATGCCGAGCCGTGAGGTTTCGGGGGTACTCAAAGGGCTTTACTTACAGTTAGAGCAACTTTCACAGGGCTACCCTTCAAATGTAAAAGTAACAGTTACGGAGGTGTAATCTATGCTTAAATTAAACATACAGCTTTTTGCTCACAAAAAAGGTATGGGTTCTACAAAGAACGGTCGTGACAGCGAATCAAAAAGACTCGGTGCTAAAAGAGCAGACGGTCAATTTGTTCTTGCAGGCAACATCCTCTATCGTCAGAGAGGAACTCATATTCACCCGGGCAACAATGTAGGCAAGGGTTCGGACGATACTCTTTTTGCTCTCATTGACGGCACAGTTAAATATGAAAGAATGGGCAAAGACAGAAAGAAAGTTTCTGTTTACCCTGTTGAGCAGTAATATATTTAAGATAAAAGCCACCGTTTTCGGTGGCTTTTTTACTGTAGATAAACGCTTTAAATTAAAATGAAATTAATATTGTATTATTAAAGTAAATTAATACATTATAGTACAGTTCAATAATATAGTGAAAAGACGAGTTTTAAACTCGTCTTTTTTGCATATAAATCTATTTTTCAACGACTGCGGACTTTGTCGCTTTTTTATACAAAAATCCGATAAAACCGAACAATTTTTCAATAGCAAAACCGATTGCAGCAGAAAGTACGATTAACCAAATGACGATTAAAACAGAAATTTTCGGTGCAAAAATAAGTTTTTGAGCGAGCAGATAGCAAAGCGAGGAATGAATGAGCCAAATATTTGTGCTGTGTTTACCGAGCCACACGAAAAGTTTTGAAACAGGTTTACAAGGAACGCTTTTAAAAACCCCGACACAACCGAAAATGAATGCTGCGGCATAGAATATGTCGAAATTGAAGTCAAATTTCCACTTGCCGACAAGTGCAAGTACGCAAAGCAGAAGCGAAAATGAGAACATTAGTGCTTTGTTTTTGAAAAAATTTAAAAATTTGCCTATTAAGTCGTACTTTGCCATTACAACTCCGATTAGAAAACTGTGAAAAAGTTTCAGCGTGTCAAAAATAATATTTTCAAAATTTGTGAGCGCAAATTCTTTAAAAATATTGAGAGTCATAAGTTCGGGGTAAATGTAACTGTCAAAGACAAAAAATGCAAGCACAATGAAAATGTCGATTTTGAAATTTGAGTGTTTTGAGTTTTCCCACTTTAAAACTAACGGAAATACCAGCATTAAAACGATGAACGGAGTGATAAACCACCATTCGCCGTTGTAAGTTATGTCTATTGCAAAAAAATTCAGCAAAAATGCAGACAAACTTTTTTCAACTCTTGAAACATTGAACAAAAAGAAGAACGGAACGGAAACTAAAAATATCTGCCAGTATTTTACATACAGTCCCGAAATTTTCTTGAAAACTCCGTTTTTAATTTCTTTTTTATTTTTAAATTGTTCGTATGTGCCGTAGCCCGAAAGTATGACAAAAAGAGCAACGCAGATTTTTCCCATAATTCCGAGCACCTGCTCGATTGGTATTCCGTCTAAGGAAAAGAGGGAAATATAATTTACATTTTTAATTCTGCTCGGCCAGGCGAAAAGATGGTCTATGACCATAAAGAGTATGGCAAACCCTTTAATGATTTTTGTGTCTGTTCTTGTAAAATTGTAAAAGTCTTTTTTTACAATGTCTTTTTTCATATACTTATTCCTTGTGAAAGTTCAATTTATTTCATATTAGTATAGCACAAAATTATGCTTTTTACTACAAGTTAAAAGATTTCATTGTGTATATTGTTGACAAAAAGTAAAAAATAATTTTTATTTTATTATTCAACTTAAACATATTGACATATCAGTCGGTGTTTGCAATAATGTAATTATCCTAAAATACGCAGTTACTGTATTTTTTATTGCGTATATTTTAATCTTTGTGTTTAAGGAGATTGTTGTTGCTATGGAAAAAAGAATTTACACTTGCGCTACTTCACACCTCGATACTGTTTGGAATTGGGATGTAGAGCACACTATTTATAATTGTTTGTATAACACTTTATATAAAAACTTTGATTTGTTTGAAAAATATCCCGACTATAAATTCAACTTTGAGGGTGCGTACAGATACGAACTTTTTGAAGAATACTATCCGAAAGAGTTTGAAAAACTCAAAAAATATATTGCAGACGGCAGATGGAATGTTGCAGGAAGCGCTTACGAAAACGGCGATGTAAATGTGCCGTCGCCTGAGGCGCTTTTCAGAAATATTATTTACGGAAACGGATATTTTAAAAAGAAATTTTCAAAAACAAGCAAGGATATATTTTTGCCTGACTGTTTCGGTTTTGGCTACGCTTTGCCGTCTGTTATAAGACACTCAAATCTTTTAGGTTTTACAACTCAAAAACTCAGCTGGGGTTCTGCTTACGGCATACCGTTCGATATAGGCAAATGGTACGGCGTCAACGGAAAGTATTGTTTCGCCTGTGTAAATCCCGACGCCTATGTTTTGACATACAGCAAGGTCAGAGAAAAAAAGGACAATGCAAAAAAACTCAAAGAAAACGAACAAAAATACAATTTGCCGTGGACATTTTCGTTTCACGGTGCGGGCGACCAGGGCGGTGCTCCGAAAGACAAGTCTGTAAATGTTCTGCAAAACGAGATTGATGAAAATTCTCGAAAAGACATCAAGGTTTTGAGTGAAAAAAGCGACAAAATCTATTTTGATTTGAATAATTTGAGCGAAGAGCAAAAAGACGGATTGCCGTCATGGAAAAATGAACTTGTCATGACAAATCACGGCGCAGGCAGTTACACCTCTCGTGCAATCGGAAAGCGCTGGAACAGAAGGAACGAAGAACTTGCCGATATGGCAGAAAGGACTGCCGTTGCCGCAAACTTTTTGAACGGCACTCCGTACCCTGAAAAACAGTTTGAAAAAGCGTGGAAAAGAGTTATTGCCCACCAATTTCACGACGATTTGACGGGTACTTCACTTCAGCGTGTGTATAAACGCTCGTGGAACGACTACGCTTTGTCGCTAAATCAGTTTGAGGCTGAGTATGAGCATAGTTTGGGAGTTGTTGCCGACTGTATGGACACTTCGTGGGTGCAGGGAACTGCCGTTGTTGTCAACAATTCACTTGAACAAAAAAGACAGGCGCTTGTAAAAGTTCAAATTCCCGTTAACAGCAAATATGTATCGGTAAAAGACGGAAAAGGCAACGAAATGCCGTCGCAAATAATAGAAGAAAACGGCAGTAGTACGGTTGCTTTTGCGTGTGTTCTTCCGCCTTTGTCATACAAGGTTTTTGATATTATTGAGAGCAATGAAAAAGCAAATTCAAACAGCGTTTTAAAAGCAGATGAAAATCATATAGAAAATGAAAAGTATTGTGTAAAATTTAATGAAAACGGCGATATTTCAAGTGTTTTTGACAAAGAGTTCGGCAGGGAACTTTTAAAAGAGCCTGTTTGTCATCAGTTAATACATTACAACGGCAACTACGCATATCCCGCATGGGAATTGACATATAAAAGCATTTGTGCAAAGAAATTTTCAACGCCGAAACTTGTCAGCAAAAAAGTATTGTACGACGGTCCTGCCTGCGCAGGAGTTGAAATTGTGCAAAAACACGGAAATTCAGTATTCAAATCTGTCGTTTCACTCTATCTCGGCTCACAGTTTGTAGATGTACAAAATGAAATTGAGTGGTACGAACAGAGAACGCTTTTAAAAGACCGTTTTTCACTCGCAGTTTCAAATGAAACAGCGACCTATGATTTGGGTCTGGGAGCAATACAGAGAAAAAACAATACGGAAAAATTGTTTGAAGTACCTGCTCAAAAATGGGCGGATATAACGGAAAATAATTTCGGCGTATCGGTTATAAGCGACAGTAAATACGGTTGGGATAAACCCGAAAATAATGTTTTGAGAATGACCGTAGTTCACACTCCTGCAAGAAACTTTTTGCGTGAAAGTATGCAAAGTCTTATGGATACGGGGCTCAACCGCTACGGCTTTGCTATCCATTCGCACTTAAAAGAAATGTGCTCGACACAGAATTCTGCGCGTGAGTTCAATCAGCCTGTCGGCGCAGTCATTACCGACAGACATTCGGGCAAACTTGCAGATGAATATTCTTTTTGCAGTATTGACAAGGAAAATGTTATTTTGCGCGCAGTGAAAAAGGCAGAGGAAACCGACGAAATCGTTGTCAGATTTAACGAGGGCGAAAACAAAAGAACGGAAAAAGTGCGTTTCACACTCGGAAACGGAATTGAAACGGCAAGAGAAATTTATGCAAGCGAAGAAACACTCGGCAGTGCTGTTGTTGAAGACGGATGTCTTGTTTTTGACATTGACCCGTACGATGTGAAATCGTTTGCGCTAAAACTCAAGCCGTCAAAAATTGAACAATGCAAACCTAAGCAGAGCGTTGTTGCTTTGCCTGAAAACTATACGGTGTTTACTGAAAATGCGAGCAGAAATTCTGCGCAGTACAATGATTTCGAGTCTTTGACACTGCCTTTGGAAATGAAGCCGAGCAAAATAACTTACCAAGGCACAGATTTTGAATTGCCGTCCGACAAAGCGTTTAAGTGCGACGGTTCAAAAATTGAACTCGGGGAAAAATTTGACAAACTTCGTTTTCTTGCATTCAGTGAAAAAGATGACTGCACGGCAAAATTCAAATGCGACGGAAATTCGGCAGATATTATTACCGTTCACAGTGCTGCAGAGCCTGTCGGTGCGTGGGATTTGGTAGGTCTCGGCGAAACTGCGTATGTAAAAGATTGTAAAGTTGCGTACGAATTCACGCACGCTCACAATGAGAGAAAAGAAGATGTCATCGCAAAGCAGATTTTTGTTTTCTGCTATGAAATAGATGTAAAAGGCGTAAAAGTTCTTGAAATGCCGAACAACAAAAACATTGTCATTTTGTCCGCAACAGGAGTAAATGAAAATGAAAAAGGCAGACTTGCGTACCCGTTGTACGACAGAGTTGAAAAAAGACCGTTTGAAAATAAATTTACGGCAAAAGATAAAATGACTGTAAAACTCAGCAAACTTCCGCACAATGCAGTACCCGGAGTTGAAATTGTAACAAGAAATAAAAACTATAAGTTCTGACAAGACTTTAGATAAAGCAAACTGAATTGTATTTATCTTAAATTTTAAAAATACACAGATTGTTGCTGATTTTTAATTTAATTTTTGCTTTTGTTTGCATTTGGGCGCCTTTTCTGTTAATATTAACAAGTAAAAAGGAAGTGAATATATGTTTGTAGATATAGCGAAAGTTAAAATTAAAGGCGGAAACGGCGGCGACGGCGCAGTTGCTTTTCACCGTGAAAAGTATGTTGCGTCGGGCGGTCCCGACGGTGGCGACGGCGGTAAAGGCGGAGATGTTGTTTTTGTTGTTGACGACAATCTTGCAACGCTTGCCGATTTTAGATATAAAAGAAAATACTCTGCTCAAAACGGAGAAAACGGCAGAGGAAACAGACAGTACGGTAAAAAAGGTGCGGACCTTGAAATCCGTGTACCCAGAGGCACGGTCATTCGCGAGGCGACAACAGGCGCCGTTATGGCAGATATGAGCAAGACAGAGCGTTTTATTGCTGCAAAAGGCGGTAAAGGCGGTTGGGGAAACATACATTTTGCAACGCCTACCCGTCAGGTGCCGAGATTTGCAAAACCGGGTGTACCGGGAGAAGAGTGGGAGGTAAACCTTGAACTCAAACTTCTTGCAGATGTCGGACTTGTAGGTTTTCCGAGCGTCGGAAAAAGCAGTCTTATCTCTGTTGTAAGTCAGGCAAAACCAAAAATCGCAGACTATCATTTTACAACGCTTGTTCCGAATTTGGGCGTTGTGTATATGGGCGAGGGAAATTCTTTTGTAATGGCAGATATTCCCGGTTTGATTGAAGGTGCAGGCGACGGCGTAGGACTCGGACATGAGTTTTTAAAGCATGTTGACAGGTGTCGTTTGCTTATTCATATTGTCGATGTGTCGGGAAGTGAAGGCAGAAATCCTATTGAAGATTTTGAAATCATCAACAAGGAACTTGCAAAGTTTGACGAAGAACTTGCAAAACGCCCTATGATTGTTGCAGGAAACAAAATAGATATGGCAGAGCCGGAGCAGATAGAAGAGTTTAAAAAGTATGTAAACGACAAAGGCTACGATTTTTACCCTATTTGTGCGCCTATTTTAGAGGGTACAAAAGAGTTGATGAACGCTGTTTGGCAAAAACTCAGCGAACTGCCGCCTATCAAAGAGTACGAGGCAGAGGAAATTCCTGCAGAGGCATTTGTAAAAGATGACAATGCTTTTAAAATCACAAAAGTTGATGACGGATATTTTCTTGTTGAAGCAGACTGGTTCCCGAAAGTGCTTAAAGGTGTTAATATCGAAGACTATGAAAGTTTACAGTATATGCAAAGAGTTCTTGAAAAGACAGGTGTTTTTGACGCTCTGCGTGAACAGGGCTGTGAAGAAGGCGATATTGTTTCGCTTTACGATATTGAATTTGAATTTGTTGAGTAATTGAAATGAGATTTTTAAATGAAAATGTAAATCCGAACGAACTCAGTCCGCTTACTTTGGCTTTTGTCGGCGACTGTGTGTATGAACTTTTTGTCAGAGAGAGCCTTGTTTGTGAGGCAAACCGTCCCGTAAACGAGTTGCACAAACTCAGCACGGCAAAAGTCAGGGCAGGTTTTCAGGCTGAGGCGCTGAAAAAAATTGACTGTGTTTTGACGGAAAAGGAAAAGGCAGTTGCCAAAAGGGGCAGAAATGCTCACTCAAACCATACTGCAAAAAATGCGTCTGTCATTGACTATCGGCTTGCTACAGGTCTTGAGAGTTTGTTCGGGTATTTGTATTTGAGCAATGAAATTGACAGACTTAGGGAACTTTTTAAAATAATTACTGAAGAAAATGAATAAAATTTAATAATGCTCTTGACATTTTGATTGTGTTTTGATATAATTCATCTTGCTTGAGCGGGAGCATAGCTCAGCTGGGAGAGCATCTGCCTTACAAGCAGAGGGTCACAGGTTCGAGCCCTGTTGTTCCCACCAGAAAGAAAAACGGTAAGTTTTAAACTTACCGTTTTTTTGTTGATAAACGAACTGAATCACACAATATATTTATAAATATATGAATTTGTTAAAAATCAAGTGCTTTGATATTGTGTTTTTTGTCTTTTGTTCAGGGGCAGTACCGTTGTACAGCCATCATTCACAAAAAACAAAATTCAGTTCCGTTTCTCAACAAAAATCACAGAATAAACGAGTTGAAAAACACAATACAATATAGATTTGTTTTCAAATTTTTATATGTCGTAATTTTAAACATATTAAAGCTTAGTTTGACGAATTTGACGAATATTAATAATTATGGTAAAATATTACATCTTTAAAATTTTTATTCAGGAGGAGTATCGTGTCGAAAACCGTAATTTTAATTATGACTTCAGTTGTCGTATATCTTGCGATAGTGCTTGCAATCGGCTTTTGGAGTTCAAATAAAAACAAAAATGTAGATGACTTTTATTTAGGCGGCAGAAAACTCGGACCGCTTGTTACTGCAATGAGCGCAGAGGCTTCGGATATGAGTTCGTGGCTCTTGATGGGCTTGCCGGGACTTGCATATCTGTGCGGAATTGCAGAGGCAAGCTGGACGGCAATCGGTTTGATTATTGGTACATATTTAAACTGGCTCATTGTTGCAAAAAGGCTCAGAAAATACTCGAGCAGAATAAATGCTATAACTGTACCCGACTTTTTCTCAAACAGGTTTAAAGACGAGAAAAATATGCTTGCCTGTATTTCGGCAATAGTAATCATTGTTTTCTTTGTACCGTACACTGCGTCGGGCTTTGCCGCTTGCGGTAAACTTTTTGAAACGCTTTTCGGCGCCGACTATCATACGGCAATGATTATTTCGGCTGTTGTTATAGTAGGATATACCTGTCTCGGCGGTTTTCTTGCGGCGTCAACAACAGACCTCATTCAAAGTATAGTAATGTCGATTGCGCTTGTGGTTGTTCTCGGTTTTGGCGTTTATACGGCAGGCGGATTTGAACAAGTTGCCGAAAATGCCCGTTCAATTCCGCACTATATCTCTATGGTTTCCACAACGGACGGCAACGGCGGTACGGTTGAATTCGGCGCAATGAAAATCATTTCTACACTTGCGTGGGGACTCGGCTATTTCGGTATGCCTCATATATTGCTCAGATTTATGGCTATTGAAGACAGTAAAAAAATTAAAACTTCAAGAAGAATTGCGACCGTTTGGGTTGTCATTTCAATGGCTGTTGCAATTTTCATAGGTGTTGTAGGTCTTGCAATGGCAAATGTTGAGCCGTCTATGATTTTGGAAGACAGTGAAACTGTTGTCATTTCAATTTCAAACCTGCTTGCGAAAAACGGAGCTGTTGCAGCGCTTGCGGCAGGTGTTATAATAGCAGGTATTCTTGCATCGACTATGTCAACGGCAGACAGTCAGCTTTTGACTGCCGCGTCGGCTGTTTCGCAAAATATTGTTGTAGGCACATTTAAAAAGAAATTGACTGCAAAGCAAAATATGATTTGGGCAAGAGGAACTTTGCTTGCTATTTCAATTATTGCAATTTTCTTTGCCTGGGACAAAAACTCGTCTGTATTTAAAATAGTTTCGTTTGCGTGGGCAGGTTTCGGCGGAGCGTTCGGACCGCTTATGCTGTTCTCACTTTTCTGGAAACGCACAACAAAATGGGGTGCGCTTGCAGGAATGGTCAGCGGCGGTGTGAGTGTAATCGTTTGGCACTATTTAAAGGGCGGAATTTTTGAAATCTATGAACTTTTGCCTGCATTTATCATATCTTCATTGTTTATCGTAGTTGTATCGCTTTTGACAAAAGCGCCCGAACAGGAAGTGATAGACACATTTGAAGAAGTCAAAACTATGAAAGACTGACAGCACTGTCCTCACCATAGAATTAAAAGTCGCAAGACGGTAAAATAAAAATTAAAGCGCCGTAAAGTCGTTTGAACTCTACGGCGCATTTTTTTATAAGTTTTTATTGATTAAATCTTCAAGCGTAACATTTTCAAGAAAATCGTCTATAACTTTGTTGAGCTTTGACCATAACGGCTGAGTCAAACAGCTGTCGGCTTTTTTGCAATGTTCGTTTTCACTTTCAAGACAGGCAACGGGGCAAAGCGTCTTTTCGGTCAGTTTTAAAATACTGCCTACCGTGTAGTCTTTGGGCGATTTGCTTAATTTGTAACCGCCGCCTTTGCCGTGAACGGCATCTAAAAAACCTGCCTTTGACAATGTTGTCATTATTCCTTCAAGATATTTTAAAGAAATCTTTTCTTCTTCTGCTATTTCTTTCAACGGAGTGTAGTTTTCGCTGTCGTTTTTCGCAAGTTGAGCCATAACACGCAGAGCATATCTGCCTTTTGTGGAAATTTTCAAATTAAGCACCTCGTAAAAATAAGTTTTAAGCGGTATCGTCAAGTTCAGTACGCGAAAATACGAGAGACCCGACATAGATTATTGTCAGATAAACCGCCTTAAAGTGAACAATGTTCGCAATTTTCACAGTCGGGGAATTGCGACTTGTCGTACTCAATTCCGTTTTTGTCGTAGTAGTCCTGAACGGCAGACTTTATTGCTTCTTCTGCCAAAACGGAGCAATGCAGTTTGTGAGCAGGCAGCCCGTCAAGCGCCTCGGCAACTGCTTTGTTGCTCAATTCCAAAGCTTCGCTTACGGGTTTGCCTTTGATGAGTTCTGTTGCCATTGAACTTGAAGCGATGGCAGAACCGCAGCCGAAAGTTTCAAATTTTACATCTTCTATAATGTCGTTTTTGATTTTTAAATAGATTTTCATAATATCTCCGCATTTTGCATTTCCTACTTCGCCAATGCCGTCTGCGTTTTCTATTATACCTACATTTCTCGGATTTTTAAAGTGGTCCATCACTTTTTCACTGTATAATGCCATAAATTTTTACTCCTTAATACTGTTTATACTGTAAATTTTCTTTTTCCGCTGCATAAATCACGCCAAACAGGTGAAATAGAACGCAAATATTCAACAACTTCTTTTACGGATTTTATTATGCGCTCAACTTCTTCTTCGGTGTTGCTTTCGCAAAAAGAAATTCTCAAAGAGCCGTGCGCAATTTCGTGCGGTCTGCCGATTGCAAGCAATACATGGCTCGGGTCTAAAGAACCCGATGTGCAGGCAGAACCCGATGACGCCGATATGCCTTTTTCGTCGAGCAACAACAACAGCGATTCGCCCTCGATTCCCTCGAAACAGATGTTAACATTTGACGCAAGCCTTTGTTCTCTGTCGCCGTTTAAGACGCTGTGCGGTATTTCAAGCAATCCGTCTATAAGACGATTTCGCAGTTTCAACATTTTTTCATTGTCCTTTTCGCAGTTGTCAAGCGACTGCTCAAGTGCAGCTGCCATTCCCATTATTGCAGGCAGGTTTTCCGTTCCGGCTCGTCTGCCTCTTTCCTGCGCTCCGCCTTCAATGATGTTTGACAGTGCAATACCGTTTCTTGAATAGAGAACTCCGGCGCCTTTCGGACCGTGAAATTTGTGTGCCGAAAGCGAAAGCATATCTATTTTCAGATTTTTTACATCAATTTTCAAGTGTCCTGCCGCCTGCACTGCGTCTGTGTGAAAAACTATATTGTGCTCTTTGCAGATTTTTCCGATTTCCTCAATAGGCTGGATTGTGCCTATTTCGTTGTTTGCAAACATTATTGTAACAAGACAGGTCTTGTCGGTAATCGCTTTTTCAAGTTCACTCGGGTCAACTATTCCGTTTTCGTGAACATCAAGTAAAGTTACCTCAAAACCGTCTTTTTCAAGTTTTTGCAAAGTGTGTAAAACTGCGTGATGTTCAAATGCACTTGAAATGATGTGGTTTTTGCCTTTTCTTTTGCCGTTGAGCGCAGCAGAGATGATCGCCTGATTGTCAGCCTCGCTTCCGCCTGATGTAAAATAAATTTCACTCGGCAAACAGTTCAGTCTGTCCGCAATTCTTTGTCTTGCGTTTTGCAGTGCCTCAGCGGCAATCTGTCCGTCTGTATGCAAACTTGACGGGTTTGCGTATATCTCGCTTAGATATTTCAACATTTCCTTTACGGCAACTTCGCTTGTCCTTGTCGTTGCCGCATTGTCTGCGTAAATTCTCATATCTGTACCTCTTGTCTGATTTTAATAGAATTTATATTTACCTACTAATCGGATAGGTTATTTTCAAGTGTTATTCTAACACCATTTACCCGTCTTGTCAATAGGTAAATGAAATATAGTGATTTAAGGCAAATAAAAAAGACGGTTTTAAAACCGTCTTCTTTTGGTCGAGGTGACAGGATTCGAACCTGCGATCCCCTGCTCCCAAAGCAGGTGCGATAGCCAAACTTCGCTACACCTCGTAATCTTTCAACTGCTTAAGTTTAATACAAAACGGTTATTTTGTCAAGAGTTATTTTAAAATATTTATTTTTGTTGTGATATATTGTATTTTGTGTTAAAATTGTGAAATTGTGTCGGGTACAAATACTCTGAGTTTTGTATATATGTTTTGTTTTAATTTCTCATATATCAAATTAAATCGCAAAAAAAATAATCTTCAGAATTTTAATCTGAAGATTATTGAATACAATAATATTGATGAAAAATTAAACAGCAAGGTTGTTTTACGCTTTTCTTTTTGTTAAAATTCTTGTGAAAGCAACTCGCAAAACATTTCTGTCATAGTTCGGCAAAGGCTCGATGATGGCGTCAACAAAACCGCCTACCATAAATGTGATTGTAACTATTTCGTAGAAATTGTTGTCTTTTGTAAAACCGTTTGTTTCGGCAATTCCTTTCACGAGTTTTTCTTTCAATTCTTTGATTACCTGACCTGAGAATTTGCTGTCCTTGAATTTTTCAAGAGTCGGCTTTGCGGCTTCTATTTGGTCGAGTATCAGACTGATGTTTTCTTCGGGATGTTCCTGAATTTTGTAGTAGTCAAAGTCTTTGCAATATTCGAGCAGTTGGTCCATCAGAGTGTCAATACATTGACGGAAACAGTCTTCGGCATTTTTGTAGTGCAGATAAAATGTGCTTTTATTTATATCTGCTCTTTGACAAATTTCCAAAACCGTGATTTTGTCAATGTCTTTCTCCATTAAAAGTTCAAATGCAGCGTGCAATACTGCCGAGCGTGTTTTTTTTATTCTTCTGTCCATTATACTTCTCTCCCTCATAATGATAATATAATAATAAACTTAAGTACATTATACTCTTAATACATTTACAATTCAATTATTTTTCAAGAAAAAAAGAAAAAAATTAACAATTTTATAAACAGGTGTGAAAAATGAAAAAAATTAAGAAAATTGCAGTGATTTTTATCACAATGTTCATATTGCTTACTTGTTGCTCGTGTTCGATACAAAGCGAGAACAATCAATCAGTTCAAAATGCAGCGAGCATACAGGGCTCGTCCGAACTTGTTGTCAGATTTATAGATGTAGGTCAGGCGGACTGCATTCTTGTGAGTTGTAACGGCGAAAATATGATGATAGACAGCGGAAATGCAGCCGACGGAGACTTGGTGGCAAAGTATGTAGAAAACTTAGGAATAGATAAACTTGATTTAATAGTAAGCACTCATGCGCACGAAGACCATTTGGGAGGTTTTCCCGATATTATTGAAGAAATAGATATTGAAAAAGCACTCGTTTCTCCGGGAGGACACGATACAAGTTACAGTCAAAAGTTTTACAATTCGCTAAAAAAACACTCAATTCCGTATAACAACGCCGAACACGGCGACAAGTTCGACTTGGGTGGTGCAAAAGTTCAGGTTGTAGGACCTATTACGAACAATGAAGATGACTTGAACAACACAAGTGTTGTTTTGAAGTTGACCTACAACGGAAAATCATTTTTGTTTACAGGTGATGCAAGCCGCTCGGAAGAGAAAGATATTTTAGAAGCGGGCTACAATGTAAAGGCAGATGTTTTAAAAGCAGGTCATCACGGAAGTAACTCGTCTTCAAACTATGTGTTTTTGCGTGAAGTTATGCCGCGCTATGTTGTTGTCAGCGTCGGAAAAGATAACCCATACGGTCATCCCGGCGACAATGCCGTTTCTCGTTTTAAAGACGCGGACGCTACCGTTTACAGAACAGATATGTCGGGCACGGTAATTTGCACTGTTGACAAAAACGGCGAAATAAACTTTACCTATGAAAAAACACAGACGAACAGCGATAAAAAGTCAAGCATTACGGAAGACTCAGACCCGTATGAAGTGCAAAAAGGAAGTCAAATCATAGGCAATAAAAACACAAAAGTTTACCACAAAGATAAATGTTCGTCTTTGCCGAACGAAAAAAACAGAAAATATTTTGAAAGCGAAGAAAGCGCAAAAAAAGCGGGTTATAAGCCTCATGAAAAATGTGTTAATCAAAAATGAATTATTTAAAAAAGTGTTGATAAACCCATTTACTTATTGTATAATGTAGATAATTGAAATAAGGGGGCTCGCATTATGTGGATGCAAGGAAAAACAGTTGTCATTACCGGTGCATCAAGCGGTATGGGTAAAGGCATTGCTGAAAAATTAATAAAAGAATACGGTTGCAATGTTATCGGCGTTGCAAGAAGCGAAGCAAAGATGAAAAAGTTTGTTGAAGAACTCGGTTTCTATGCAGGTAAGTTTTCATACCAACTTTTCGATGTTTCCGTTAAAGAAAATTGGGAAAAATTTTCTCAGCAACTCAAAGACAACGGTACAAAAATAGATGTTCTCATCAATAACGCAGGCATTCTTCCTAAATTTATGAGATTTGACAGATGTTCTATTGAAGATATTGAAAAAGTAATGAACATCAATTTCTATTCAGCCGTTTACGGTTCAAAATATCTTTTTGACCAACTTATGGAAAGCGATACACCTGCTATCATCAATGTTGACTCGTCAGCAGCGCTCATGAGTCTTGCAGGTACTTCTGCATACAGCGCATCAAAATCTGCACTCAAGAGTTTGAGCGAAGCAATGCGTGAAGAGTACAGAGGAAAAATGTATGTCGGTATAGTTTGTCCCGGCTTTACTAAAACAGATATTTTCCGTAACCAAGGCGAAACAAGCGGTAAAGGTCAGAAAGTAATGAATATGATTTCTACCGACTGTGATAAAATGGTTAAAATGATTGTGAACGGTATCGCTCATCAAAGAGCTCTTCAAGTTCACGGCAAAGACGCTTGGGCAATGGATATTTTCGGAAAACTTCTTCCTGTTAACGGCTCAAGACTTTTCTCAAGTGTAATGAGAATGGCAAATATAGACCTTTTTGACGGAGTTTTCAAAGACTAAACTGTCGATAAATGAATTGAATCATAAACCACCGAAGCAATGATTTTGGTGGTTTATTTTTTGCCTTTTGCTCAGAGGCAGTGCATCCGCACGGCACCCGTTCGCAAAAAACAAAATTCACTTTCATTTCTCGACAGTTTCCGAACCTGAAAGATGAATTGAATCATAAATCACTGAAGCAATGATTTTGGTGGTTTATTTTTTGCCTTTTGCTCAAAGGCAGTGCATCCGCACGGCACCCGTTCGCAAAAAACAAAATTCACTCTCATTTCTCGACAGTTTCCGAACCTGAAAGATGAATTGAATCATAAATCACTGAAACGATGATTTTGGTGGTTTATTTTTTGCCTTTTGCTCAAAGGCAGTGCATTCGCACGGCACCCGTTCGCAAAAAACAAAATTCACTTTCATTTCTCGACAGTTTCCGAACCTGAAAAATGAATTGAATCACAAATCACTGAAACTATGATTTTGGTGGTTTATTTTTTGCATGTCAATAACAAAATAAAAGAGCGATATAAATCGCTCTTTTATTTTTGCAATATTTTTGAGTTTTGAAAAATGATTTTCAGTATGTAAATTCGTTTTTGTTCTTTATATTATTCAGAACATTATTAAAAATCTTGAAAAAGTCGTTTTTTCAGATTTTTTGAATTCAGTGAAAAGTAGAGAATACTTCCGAGAGTAAGCAAAACTCCTGCTTCGCCGATAAAGACATACAAAGCGTTCAATCCGAAAACCTGCCAAGTGAAACCGTTTTCACCGAGATAAAAAGCAAGTTCTGCACCGACTATGGGAGCGTTGAAAATTGCCGGCATCAAAAGTCCGAGCAAAGGGTACTTTTTGATTTTGACATTTCTGACTTTCCACATTGTAAATGTTGCCAAAAGTGTTGCAAGTGTGCCGACAAGCCAGTCGATAGGAAGAGCCGCAGCGTTAGAAACATTGAAAATCAGACAGCCGATTGTCAAACCGGGAATAGCCGCCGGTGTAAAAAATGCAAATACGCTGAGCGCCTCGCTTGCTCTGAATTGGATTGCCATTGTCGTACTGCCGGGCAGCAGAAAGTTTTGAGCGTAGGTCAGCACTACATAGAGAGCCGCCAACACTGCCGAGTACACAATGAATTGGGTTTTTTGGTTTTTCATATTAAATTTTCCTCCGTAGTTTTTGTTTTACGAAAATATATTTTCGAGTGTCAGGATATTGCGAACTGACAGAAACAATTATATATTGCAAATGCAAAAAAATCAAGGTATAATCAAAGTATAATTATTATCGTGGCTAAATTGCACAATTTATCACTGAAAATTTTATTTTGGGGGAAATAAAATGAAAAAGTTGTATCTTGATGTAAAAAAGCAAATCTACCGTTCCACACAAATTATGTTTGTAGTTCAGCTTTTCGGAGCACTCGGAGCGGGATTTTTCTTTTTTGCGCAAAACATTTTGCAAAAGTATCATTGGCTCGGAGCCATCTCGCCTGAAAATGAGCCTACTTTGTGGTTTATTTTATTTTGGGCGACAGACTTCTTCTTTGTCGCTATGGTTTTGGTGCTGTCGTATTTGATAGCGGGAATTCCTGCCATAGCGCCGAGTTTAGCGCTTTCAATATACTTTTGTCATTTCAGAGAGGGTTCGGCAAGTGCCGAAAATATGTACAACTGCTTTTTTGCTACGCCTGACAACTATTCTCAGGCTACTGCGATAGGGTATATGGGCTACTTGATTATGGCTGTTGTACTTGCCGTTTTGATTAAGTATCTTTACATCGGCTGGACAAATTTGAAACCGAAAATAGCAAAAGGTTTTGACAACTTGATTGCAAAAATGTCAAAAAACAAGTCAAAAGTTGAGGGAATCACTATTGTAGAGGCAGTTGATTTGATAGTGATGATTTTGATTTTACCCGTTGCTGCGTGCGCAATTACATTTTGCGTCATTAAATACGGAATAGAAGTTCCGTTTGCAATACTTGCAGAAAAATTAAAAGATGCGCTCACAGAACTGACTGCAAGCAACATTATTTTGTCAGCAGTTGTGATGGGGCTTATGGTTGGGTTTGACCTTATAGGTCCTGTCTCAATTGCAGCGTTCGGTGTTGCAACTTCGTCGTATCTGCAAACAGGAGATGCAAGACTCATCACAATTTACAGTGTTTGTTTCATAACGGTAGGCTGGGCGCCGTTTTTTGCCGTACTTTTCAACAAGATATTTAAAAAAGGCGGCAAGAGTAATACCGATGATTTTAACATTACCGTAAGCGGTCCGATAAATGCATTTTTTGAAAACATCAAACTGACTACTGCATTTTCAATGCCTTTTGCTTACAGAAGTCCGTTTACCGTAATTCCCGGTTTAATGGTCGGCTCGGCTTTCGGAGGATTTTTAACGGCGCTTTTCGGTATAGTGAACACGGCCTATACAGACGGCAGTTTGCCGAAGTACACCGTCGGAAACTATACATACGGCACTGTTGACTATACATACGCGGACCTTTTCAGAAACGGCGAAATCTATATGAGTTTCACTTTACCGCTCAGGAGCGGAGACTGGCTGACTTGCAGAATACCGCTTTTCATCATTGTTCTTTTGGCAGGCGTTGTAGGCGGACTTGTCATTATGGGACTTAAAGAAGCCGAGTACAAAATACTCAGTAAAAAAGGTTGCTATTACAGTGATGACGGCGATATGGTCATTGAAATAAGAGAATACGGAAAAAAACTTGCCAAAAGCATTAAGAAGTAAACAATGCGGATTGCACCAAACAAATCGTGCAATCCGCATTACTTATTTTATATATTATTTTCATTTGCGAATCCGATGATTATTTTTAATTCGTCGTAAGACGCACAAAATTTATCGCTTTGAATTATTTTTTCAAGTTCTGCAATATCAAACCATTTTAATTCGCTGATTTCTTCTTCCTGAAAAGAAAGACTTGAAAAATCGCAGTTTTTTAAAAGGTATATTTGGGTAAGTTCGTTTGATACAAAGTGCTTGCCGTTGAAGTTTTCGTTCACGCAGAAATGTTTTTTGCAAACAGGCAAAAGATTTTTCTCGTCAATGTAAAGTCCGATTTCTTCTTTGACTTCACGAATTGCCGCCTGCAGATATGTTTCTCCTGCGTCAACATGACCTGTGCAGGCAGCGTCGTAGCAGGAGGGAAAACTCTCTTTGTCTTCTTTGCGTTTTTGAAAAAGTATTTTGTTGTTTTCTTTTGCCCAAATATGTACGCTTTTGTGCCAGTCGCCGTCGGTGTGAACTGCGTTTCTTTCTTTTTTTACTCCTGTTTCTTTTCCGTCTTTTGTGATGATGTCAAAGTATTCTGCCATAGTGTCCTCGTATAAATCAAACGCCCGAATTTTCGGGCGTTTGGTGTTTGATAAGTTTATTAGAAATTGCAGTATTTTATATCTTGTACTTTTCAAGTTCTGTTTTGATTTCCTGATATACCGTTTTTGTGGCGTTGTCAAAATCAAGATCAACAGTTTCTGCTTTTTCAGGGTCGAGGTTGAGTTTTGTGAACTCAACAGCGTTTCTTGAAAGTGTTTTCGGGCTTACAATGATACGAAGCGGAATACCGAAAAGGTCGGCGTCGGTAAGCATTGAACCGATACTTACACTTCTGTCGTCATAGAGAACTTCTGCACCGAGAGCAGTCAGTTCTTCATACAATTTGTCGGCAGTTTTTTGTACTTCTTCATTTTTAGATGCGTTCAAAGCGCAGATTTGAACCTGCCACGGAGCAATGGACATTGGCCAAAGCGGATACCAGGTAGTGATTTCTTTGCCCGCTTTTTTGTCGAATCTTGTGCGTGAATATCTCTTTGCTTCGCATACAGAGGCAACAAGTCTGCCTACACCGATACCGTAGCAACCCATAATCGGGTGCTTTTGTGTGTTGTCTTTGTCTGTATAGAGCATATTCATAGCTTCTGTATATTTTGTGCCGAGCTGGAAAATGTTTCCGACTTCGATACCGCGCTTGATTGTTATGGTTTTCTTGCCGCAAACGGGACAGATTGAGCCGTTTGAAATTTTTGCAACATCGTTGTACTCAACTTCGCCTACATCTCTTTTGATGTTTACGCCTGTATAGTGGTAGCCGTCTTTGTTTGCACCGCATATCATAGAAGCACAGCCGTCAACACTTTTGTCGTAGATGATTTGACACTTTGCTTTGAGGTTGATAGGACCGATAAAGCCTGCAACAAAATCTGCGTCTGAAATATCTTCTGCAGGGTAAATATCTGCACCGATAAGGTTTTTGAGTTTTGTTTCATTAATTTCAAGGTCGCCTCGTATGAAAGCGAGAACAAACTCGTCGTTGTCCTTTCTTCTGTAAACAACAGCTTTGCAAACATCTTTTGCTGTTTTTCCGAGAAACTCCGCAACTTCGGCAACTGTTTTTGCGTTTGGTGTTTCTTTGAGTTCGAGTTTTTCAATCGTGTTGTTGTCGCTGTTGTCAAACACGCAGTCTGCCGCTTCCATATTTGCTTTGTAGCTGCATTCGGGACAGATTGCAATAGAGTCTTCGCCTATGTCTGTCAAAAGCATAAATTCGTGCGAAACTGAGCCGCCCATCATACCCGAATCGCTTTTAACTGCGATAACTTCAGGTACGCCTGCTTTTGCAAAAATTCTTTCGTATGCTTTGTAGCAACGGTCGTAGTATTGTTCAAGGTCTTCTTGAGAAGTATGGAAAGAGTACGCGTCTTTCATTGTAAACTCACGCACACGGATAAGACCTGCTCTTGAGCGAGGCTCGTCACGGAACTTTGTTTGAATTTGGTAAATCATGAAAGGAAAATCGCTGTGCGATTGAGCAACATTGCTTGCAAGGTGTACGGCAGCCTCTTCGTGAGTCATACCGAGTACCATATTTGACTCGTTTTCCTTGTTTGACCTGTCGGAAAAACGCACCATTTCGTTGCCGATTGAATAAAATCTTCCCGAACTTTTCCAAAGAGAAGCGGGCATGACAACAGGGAACATAACTTCCTGACCGTCAATTCTGTCCATTTCTTCACGAATGATGTTTTCAACTTTTTTTGTAATTCTTTTTGTCGGGGCAAAAAGTGAATATATACCGCTGCTCATCTGTTTCATATATGAGCCTTTAATCATTATTTTTTGGCTTTCGCAGTCGCTTTGAGCAACGGTTTCAACCGTTTTTGACAATAAATTTTTAACTTTCATTCTTAGTCCTCCTAAAACAACTGCCGCAGCATAAACTGGACGAAGGCAAAACAAAATCATATTGCAGTACGATTTTCAATACTGTACCTTTGATTTTTTTACCTTAAATCTTAAGTCGGCAGATATTTTAAATATATCAAATACAGTCTGTTTTGTCAAATTATAATATATATTTTGGGATAATTCATTAAAATGCAGAAAAAATCGTTTTATTTGTTGAATTAATAAAAATAATCTTATATAATTATGTATAAAATAAAGGAGATGGACAGATGAAAGTTTTCAAAAAAATATTTGCACTGATTTTGGCAGTTGTTTTAGTATGCAGTTGTTTTGCCTCTTGTTCAAAGAAAAAAGAAATGCCGACTGTTACGGCTTCGGGATTTACTGACGGTGTTCTTGACATTGAAGGCTCAGACGACTGATATCTACAAAATTAATCGGAGGTGTTTTTATGCTCGATTTTTTAAAAGGCGCTAAAAAATTCAGCCTGTACTCAGGTATCATCGCAATGATTATGGGCGTCATTTTGCTTGTTTTTCCGTCTGTTACTGTAAATGTCATTTGCTATATAATCGGCATTGCGCTCATTGCTGTCGGTGTTGTGCTTGTCATTTCATTTATATCAAACCACTCATCCGTTTTGTCGGCTCTTGCGATTGTTCCCGGAGCATTGGCAATTGTTTTCGGAATTGTACTTTGCGCGAAAAGTGAATTTTTCATTTCAATCATTCAGTTTTTAATAGGTTTGTTCCTTGTCGTTAAGGGAATAGGCGATATTTTTAAATCGGTTTCAATTAAACTTTTGATGCCGGGCTGGTGGCTTTCGGCAGTTACCGCAGTGCTTGTAACGATAGCAGGATTTTTGATTATTTTCAATCCGTTCCATTCGGCAGTCATTATCACAAGACTGATAGGAATTTCATTCATTGTTTTCTCAATCATTGACATTTCAATTTATTTCAGAATGAAAAATGCGCAAAGCCAATCGGATAAAGATGACAATGTGGTATATATACAAGACGATGACAAGTAAAGTGTACTGTATTTTTCGTAACATTTTTTAATATTTTGCTTATTTTGTTATTTTTTTAACATTTATTGCCTGCCATTTTGTCGATAATCAACAAACTTTTTATAAGTTGAAAAATCACTTGATTATTGCAAACAAAAAGTATAGAATAATAAAGAAAAAAATCAGGCGGACAATAAATATTTTGTATTTACAGCCTGCCGATTTAATATTCTAAATTTTTTTGGAGGTTTCTCAAATGGTAAAAGTTGCTATTAATGGTTTTGGTCGTATCGGCCGTCTTGCTTTCCGTCAAATGTTTGGCGCAGAAGGTTATGAAGTAGTTGCAATCAACGATTTGACAAGTCCTAAAATGCTTGCACATCTTCTTAAGTATGATTCATCACAAGGTAAATATGCTCTTGCAGATACAGTTTCTGCAACAGAAGATTCAATCATTGTTGATGGTAAAGAAATCAAAATTTACGCTAAAGCAGACGCTTCAGAACTTCCTTGGGGCGAACTCGGTGTAGATGTTGTTCTTGAATGCACAGGTTTCTACACATCAAAAGCAAAAGCAGAGGCTCACATCAAAGCCGGCGCTCGTAAAGTTGTTATTTCTGCTCCTGCAGGCAACGACCTTCCTACAATCGTTTACAATGTAAACCACGACACTCTTAAACCTGAAGACACAGTTATTTCTGCTGCTTCTTGCACAACTAACTGCCTTGCTCCTATGGCAAAAGCTCTTCACGAATATGCTGAAATTCAAAGCGGTATCATGGTTACAATCCACGCTTACACAGGCGACCAAATGACTCTTGACGGTCCTCAAAGAAAAGGCGACCTTCGTCGTTCAAGAGCTGCTGCAGTTAACATTGTTCCTAACTCAACAGGTGCTGCAAAAGCAATCGGTCTTGTAATTCCTGAACTCAACGGCAAACTCATCGGTTCTGCACAGAGAGTTCCTACACCTACAGGTTCAACAACAATTCTTACAGCTGTTGTTAAAGGCGACGATGTTACAGTTGAAGGCATCAACGCTGCTATGAAAGCTGCTGCAACAGAGTCTTACGGCTACAACGAAGACGAAATCGTTTCATCAGACATCGTTGGTATGAGATACGGTTCACTCTTTGACGCTACTCAGACAATGGTTAGCAAAGTTGCAGACGGTCTCTACGAAGTACAGGTAGTTGCTTGGTATGACAACGAAAACTCATACACATCACAGATGGTTAGAACTATCAAATACTTCTCAGAACTTGCATAAGTTTATAAGAAATAATTTAAGCCTGCTGAATTCAGCAGGCTTATTTTTTGCACTTTTTTATTAAAATGTAAATACAAATTGTTAAATACACTGCAACAATCAAAATAATTGCAGGTACAATCAAAAAGTCAGGTATAAAACTTAAAATTGAAAACGCATGAATTACAATACTGCAAGGAATAAACAACAATATCCAAAAAGCAAATATAAATATGTTTGATTTTATAAAGGTATTTAATGATTGCTTTCTTTCATCTGCGTTTTCGCTGTCGCTGTAAACTGCAAAGTAAATTGCAAGCGACAGTATAGAAAAAACAATGGGTACGGCAACTGCCCAAACTGCCTGCTTTTCAAAGAGTATAAAAGCTCCGACTGCAAAGCCTATATAATTCAGTGCAGTTGACATTGTTTGAACCGCCTGTAAATTGTTCTTTTTTGGTTGACTTGTTTGTTTGTCTGAAATTTCACCTTTTAATATCCAATCTGTTGAGACGCTGAAAATATTGCTCAATTGTATTATTTTTTCAACTTCAGGAACACTTTGACTGCTTTCCCATTTGGAAATTGATTGACGGGAAACATTCATCTTTTCTGCTAAATCTTCCTGAGACATACCGTTTTTTCTTCTCAGTTCATAAATTCTTTCGCCTATATTCAATTGCTTCAACTCCTTTTGATACAGTTTAGCAAAAAATGAAATAAATGTCTATAAAGTTGAGTTTGAAGTTTGTCAACTGACGGTTGCAAACAGTAAAAGCATCGGTCAAACCGATGCTTTTATTATGGAATTATTGATTGTTTTCACGCTTTTTCTTTTTGACAATTTTTACCGTTACCGTGGCAGCTGCCGAGGTGAACTGCTTTGATTTATTTAGAAAAATTCATTTTTTTTATTTGGTTCACAAATCATTTTTAGTTTTGAGTAAATCATATTAATTTTTGTAGGATTTCCGTTTCTTGCGTTCAGTGGACAAATACTTACGCATCTCATACAAGAAATACATTTTTTACTGTCGGTTAAATTAGGATGTTTTAACGGTATTGCTCCGACGGGACAATTTTTTGCACAAAGACCGCACTTTACACACTTTTCTGACACTTCAATTTCTATGGGTAAAACTTTGTACTCTTTATAAGGTGTATTGCCTGTCACTTCTACAGAATTCCGTTTTGAATTAAGACGATTTTTTATTTCTGTCAGGAAATTATCCAATTCTTCATAATCTTCTGCATTAGGTCGTCCTGTTTCAATTTGATGAACAATAGAATGTTCTGCTACCATTGCTATGGCACCGATACAAATAAATCCCTGTGTTTCAAGTATATTTTTAAGTTCTATTAGAGTATCTTCATATGCTCGTCCCCCATATGTAACTAATATTAATGCAGGGGTATCATGACCACTGATTTTATTTAATCTCATGGAGGCAATTTTCGGAACGCGTCCTCCGAAAGACGGTACTCCAACTATACAAAAATCATTTGTATTCATGGTATAATTTTGTGAAATGTCTTTTGAAATATCAATATTTTCATCATCGGAAAAATGTTTTCCGATGTGTTTAACAACTTGCTCTGTCACACCGGTAGGACTAAAAAACACATTATAATTCATAATAATTTCTCCTTGATTGATATTCTTTAAGTATATATTATTATCATTAAACATACATTAAAAACTTCTTATTTTTGTTTACTTTTTCTGCACTTCATATTAATGATAATCTATTTATTATGCAATGAGATTATTTGATAAAATTTGATAATTCCCAATCTGTTGTTTGCCATATAAAAAAGAATTTATCAAATCAAAAATAAGAAAGATAATTTTTCTTATGGATATTTAGAAATTCTATGCTATCCACCATGTTCCATTCGGATGTTGCTGCAAGCAACCAAGAGTCTCTGATAAAACAGTTCCGTTAAAATCTCTCACAATTACTTTTTCATAATATTTATATTCTTCTGTTGCACAATCGTTTTCATTGTCCCACCCTTCTTCTATCCATGCAGAGAGATATACCTTCCCATCTGCTATCGTACTTACACTTTCATTGGAATTCTCGGAAAATCTGAACTTTTTCGGATAGTAGCAGACAAACTCATCGCCTTCGCTTGCGATGTAAACATCCTCTCCGATAATACGCAGATTATAAGGGTTTACATCTGCTATATTAAGTTGTGTAATCATTTCCGGGGTTTCATCAGGAAGATATTTAAACAGAGTAATTTTCCCGGTATTATAATCTCCTTGTAAAAACCAAAAATGATTCTTTAAATAAACAGGTTTCCCATATAATACATTTCGTTGATTTTGAAATGGCTTATAAACTTTACCATTAGAATAATCATAAAAAGAAATGGTTGAGCCTCGATATCCTCCATTTTCCGACCATTCAATCATGTCATAAAAGTCTGTTGTATCACTCATTGAATATCCAATACATGATTGACCTGAGATTTCTTCGATATATGCTCCCATTACAACTTCAAAATGATTAAACTTCATAATTACCACCTTCTAACTTTAAATTTGTCTTTATGTAAATAATAGCACGATACTTCAATATTGTCATTTCTTTTCTGCTAAATCTTCCTGAGACATACCGTTTTTTCTTCTCAGTTCATAAATTCTTTCGCCTATATTCAATTGCTTCAACTCCTTTTGATACAGTTTAGCGAAAAATGAAATGAATATCTATTAAGTTGAGTTTGAAGTTTGTCAGCTGACGGCTGCAAACAGTAAAAGCATCGGTTAAACCGATGCTTTTATTATGGAATTATTGATTGTTTTCACGCTTTTTCTTTTTGACAATTTTTACCGTTACCGTGGCAGCTGCCGCAATGACAACCAATCCGACGGATATACCGATAATTGCGGGAATGATTTTGCGTCTGTATGTTTCGTAACCGAATTCTCGAATGAAAATATTTTTCACTTCATAGTCAACAAGGTCGCTGAACAATAAAACTTCTGTTTCAAAATTGTTTAAATCAGACTCGTTCAAAGTGATTGTACGAACGCCTCTGTTGTTTCCGTAAGCGTGAAAAGTTACGCCCGGTGTTGCCATAAGTTTAATACCTTCGAGTTCGCCCGTATAAGTGTTTTCGTGGTCATGACCGAAAACTGCACCTATAACATCCCCTTGTTTTACCCAACTGTCAAACTGACCGTCGTTTGCTTCATTTGCCGAACAAGGTCCTTCATTTAAGTCGCCTTCAAATATATAATCGGGGTTTTCTGTATAGTACTGTTTTGTGTGTCCTGCATTTCCTCTGATTGCGCCTTTCGTACCCTTCGGTACTTCTTTGAGCATTTCGTATGTTTCAGGTACTGCGATATGTTGGAAAACCAATGACGGAAGCGGATTTCCGCCGTTTGCCTCTTTAAGTTCGTTTGACTTGTTTTCGTACCATTCTATCTGGTCTTTGTGAACATAACCGTATCCGCCGCCCTCACTTTCATCGGTGTAGGGGTTTGAGTCCATAAACCACATATTGAAAATGTCTTTTTCTCCCAAAGAGTCTTTGACGGTAAGGTTGTAGTTGGCAAGACCTGTCAACTCTTCACCCTCGGTAGCAAGACAGTATTCATACTCTTTAAACCAAGACAAAATGAGTTGCTTTGCTTCTGCTTCTTCCATTTTGTTGACTTCATCACACAGACCCTCATGGTCGTGGTTTCCGAAAACAAGCGCGAACGGAATTTTTCTGTCGTTGATTGCTTTGGCAACATTGTCAACTGCTTTTTTTGTCTTTTCAGGTGTAACATTTCTCCACCAGCCTGCAATATTGTCGCCTGTCAGCACAATGAAGTCGGGCTGTGTTTTGTCAATCGCATTGTTCATCAAATCGACAGTTTCCTGTTGCGGTTTGTCGGTGTCCTGTACATCTGCCAAAACAAGAATTTTGAATTTACCGTCTTTGAACTTCAGTTCTTTTGTGTTTTCGTCTGCGATTGCCGTGATAGTAAATGTTGAAAAAATCATCATCAAAGCAAAGATAACTGCTAAAAATTTCTTAATCGGTTTCATTATTTTGCTCCTTTTTGTTTTTCTTTTTAAATATTTTTGTAAATTTTGAAAGCAATTTTTCTGCTTTTTGCCACTCTGACTCAGCTTTTTTATTGTCTTCTTCAAGCCTTTTTTCCATATTGTAGTTCATAATGTTGCAGTTGCAATAAGGACAGGTAGGTTTCAAGTAAAACGGACTGAGTTTTTTATTGCATTTAGGACATTTGTTGTCAATCATACTTATCCCTCCTGAGAAACAGATTGTGTTTCTTTTTCACGACGAACAACAAGGTCGCTGTGAATTTTTTCAAGTTTTTCTCCCTCAAGGTCGTAGAACTTGTAAGGAATGAGCGAGAAAAGATTGAGAACGGCAGGAATAATGGTAACGATTGCCCATAGCATAAAGCGTGTGTTTATTTCGCCGCCTTCTGCCAAAATCATATCTTGACCGACTTCTTCAAGACCTATGAGAGGCATTATGGCAACTGAAACGGCTGTCGTAAGAGAGCCTGTAAGTTTACTGATGAAAGTGAGAAGAGAGAAAGAAGTGCCTTCGTTTCTTTCGCCTGTTTTCCACTCAACATAGTCAACAGAGTCGCCAATCATTTTTGTAGGAATTACCATTTTGATGCTCGATACTGCAGCATTGACAACTCCCCAAATCATCATAAGAGGAATTATGACAGTCGGGTTTCTGTACCACTTTGCACCGATTATGAATACAGCCGTTGAAACGATTGCCTTTACAATTACGGCGCGAATGACAATTTGCTTTGACGACCATCTTTTTTCAAGCGCAGGAATAAATGTGTATGCTACAAATCCTGTAATTACACCGGGAATACCTGCAATGATTGAGTAACTTGCGCTTCCCAAAGTGAAAAGATAAAAGTATTGTGTAAAAGCGTCGGCAATACTTTCTACAGTTCCGAGAATATTTGATATTACTATCAAAATCAAAGGCTTGTTTTTTAACAATGCTTTGAAACAGTCGGATATTTTGGGCTCTTTAGATGTCTGAACAACTCTTTCTCTTGTGAAAATACCTGCAAGAGAAAACAGTCCCATTCCAAGTGTACCACCGACAATTCCGAAAATCAAGAACAGTTGCCGCATATCAATTCCGATAGTGCCGTTTTTTTGAAGGTCTATGAAAATTGAAATGACAGGGGCAACAAGACCGCCGATTGCACCCGAAATCAGTCGTGCAGAAGTGATGACTCTTGAACGGTCGTCGGGGTTTGGCGAAATTGCCGCAGAAAGTCCCCAAAACGGAATGTCGCCTATTGTATAAAAGAATTCCCACAAGAAATATGTAATGCACATATAGACGATTTTTGCCGATGTTGAGTCAACATCTTTCAAAAATTCTGCACCGCCGAAAAACAGGATGGTGCAAATACCGAGCGGGATGGGAACAAAAAGCAGATACGGACGAAGTTTTCCGTAGCGTGTTCTGGTTTTATCAACGATTGTACCCATCATAGGGTCATTTAAGGTATCCCAAACACCCATAACAGAAATCATTATTGTTACCGCCTGCCAAGGTATTCCGAAAACCGTTACGAGAAAAAGCGTCAGTTGTTGCCGTACAAGGTTGTAGCCTATAACCTGACCGCCGTTTGCTATACCGTAAATCAAAGTTTCTTTGACTCCGACATAGCGCTTTTGCGTGGAATTTGTTGCGTTATCCATAGCATTTCCCTCTCAATTCATTTTTTAATACCCGAAATAAACGGGCGATGTTAAAGAGATTAGGCAGTTTTCTTTGCCGTTTACCGTACCGTAAAGTTCTGCTATATAGTAGTTTCCTTTTTGAAAGTCTGTTTCTGTCGTTACTTTTTCTTTATATGCAACAGAAAGTATTTCCTTTTTGCCGTTTGTTAAAAGCCGTATTTTTTTCGGCTCAATGTTCATTTCTTTATTTATCTTGTTAAATCTTGTAAAATCGGTCATAAATTCTGCTTTGCCGTTTTTTATTTGAAAAACAAACAAAGGTCCTATACTTAAAACAGTTTGACCGTTTTTTATTGAAAGCAACATATCTTGTTTTGTAAAACTGTTTGAACTGCTTTTTAAATATGTGCAGGCAGTGGGGAAAATATCATTTTCTGCATTGTGCCAATCTCTCCCGAAAGCTGCGCTTATTTTGTATCCTTTGTCAAGAAGCGACAACCACATATCATAGGCGCGCTTGTTGGCAGTGTTCATAAAAGGATTGCCTTCCGACCAAATTTCGATATAGTTTATGAGGCTGAAATCCTTTACTTTGTAATCCCAATGACCGCCTGTGCAAATAGGTGTGCCGAGTTGAAACGGGTGAGCAATTCCTACAATACCGTTTTTGTTTTGGGATTTTTTTAAAATAGAGTCAACATTGTCGGGCGTTGCACCTGCCCAGTCTATGTAGTCTTTTGTTCCTAAAACAAGAATATGACCGTAATATGTTGTGAGTTCGACTCCGTTTAAAATTGTCGGAAAAGCAATGTTTTCGCAATCTTTAAAGGCTGAAATTGTGTTGTGGTCGGTAATGCAAATGCCGTCAAGCAACCGTTCTTTTGCCGTTTTGACAAGTTGTTCTGTGCTGAATTCACCGTCGCTGTGCCTTGTGTGGCAGTGCAGTTCACAAGCGTACCAATTACTCATAGTCAGTTCTCCGTTTCGATTTCAACAACACAGTTGCAACAGTCTGTGATGACGCAATGTGTGTTGAGAACAAGTTTCCACTGTCCGACAACTATTTTTGTAGGCTGAAATCCGTCTGTGCTAAGGTTTTCTGACAGTAAAATATTTTGTTCGCTGTCGTGTCTGTGAGCGGCTCCGCAATAGCCGTCAGGCGAATAGATACAGACTGTTACAAGGTTTTTCAGAGGCAAAAATTCAGCTGTGTTTTTGTATTCTTTTTCTTTTGAAAATTTGCCTGCGTCTCGAAAAACACACTCTTCAACAAGTTGAATTGCTTTGTTTTCATCTTTCAATATTTTCGGAGAGTAGCTGAAATGAATTTTCAACGCCTTTGAGTGTTCGTCAATATTAAAAGGTATTTCTATATTTGTTTTTTCATCTTTATGAGTTAAGACTAACTCTTTTTTCAGTATGGTTTTCATTTTTTATTTTTTATTTTCATTAAGACAAAAATTGAAAAAGTTTTCCAATGCGTCTTCATAGATTTTCGGGTTTGTAAAGTAACTTCTTGCATGAACGGCGTCTTTTACGCTTAATTTGAATTTTTTTGACGGACAGTTGTCGTAAAGAATATCTCTCATATAAAACGGAACAAAATCGTCTTTTTCGCCGTGAATGAAAAGTATCGGCTTTGTCGCGTTTTTTACAAAGTTGAGGGGAGACGCGTCTTTAAATGAAAATCCTGTTAAAATTTTGTTGTATAAATTGCAAATGTGGAGTATCGGAAAATTCGGCAGATGAAAAGAAGTTTTCATTTGGTATGAAAATTCATCCCACGCAGAAGTGTATGAACAGTCAGCGACAGTTCCTTTTACATTGTCATAATTTTCAAGTCGGTCATTCATCATCAGTACGGTAGCCGCACCCATTGAAACTCCGAGCAGAAAAACGGGCATATTTCCGAAGCGTTTTTTTGCATAGTCAAGCCATAAAAAAGTATCGTTGCTCTCATGTATGCCGTACCCCATATATTTGCCGTCACTTTCACCGCAGCCGCGATGGTCGGGCATTATAACGGTGTAACCGTTCTTGTAAAACCAGTCTGACATAAATGCAAATTCGCCTGTACCGTGGCTTCTTGCACCGTGGCAGGCAAGAATAAGCCGACCGTTGCTTATTTTGGGTATAAGTATGCGCGCCTTAAGTTTTGCGCCGTCTTTTGAGGTGAGTTCGACTGACTCTAATTGCAAAGATTTAAAGTTCTTTTCTGCTTTTTTTGCAAGTTCTTCATATTTGTCGGGCATTTCATTTCCGGCAATCATTTTTTCAATGAATTTCGGAATTTTGATTGTTTTTCTCCATACAAGTTGGTTGTAAATAATTGCGCATATCGCAAAAATTAAAACGATTATAATAATCGTTATGATTAAAATGATATAAAAAGTTTTCATAATATTAACCTTATAAATACTTGTTTAAATCGTATTTGGCAGAGTAGCAACCTTTTTTTGTTACGGACAGTGCGCCTGCAATGTTTGCGAGTTCAATACATTTTTCTTTCGGCAGTTCGCGGTAAAGCCCGAAAGTCAGCCCTGCAAGAAAATTGTCTCCTGCACCTGTTGTGTCAACGCAGTCAACATTCGGGGCGGGGAAGTTGACAATTTCTGAATTGATGATTGCCAGACATCCGTTTTTTCCTGTTTTAACAATAGGGTTTTTTGTGTGATACGACATTGCTTTCAACGCTTCTGTCGGTGTAGCAGTGTTTGTTAAAGCCATTGCTTCTTTGTCGTTCGGAGTGAAAAAGTCAGCATATTTAATTATATTTTGAATATCGCTCAAAGTTTGGTTTTCAACCCAATGCGAGTCATATACAATAAGTGTTCCGTCAGCTTTAAGTTTTTTTAAAACGCTTTCTCTTTTCGGAGCAAAGCAAATTTTACAATCTTTGAAAAAATTGTATATTTCTTCATCTGTTAAAATGCTTTCATCTATACCTTCGTCAAAACTTAATATATTTCTGTCGCTTTTTTTTGAAAATACCGTACTGTAAACTATGGGACTTTTATCGCCTTTATAGAAATTGTACGCATTTTTTAAATTGAACTCTTCGAGCAGTTGAGATGCAAATTTACTCAACCTGTCTTTTCCCAAAAAAGTTCCGAACCGCGTCGGCACGCCCATATCGGCAAGTCTTGAAACGCTTACGCAGGCGCCTCCGCCTAATGTAAGAGAAAAGTTTTTTGTATATTTTTCTTCGCCGCTGCTTGAAAAATCTTCAAAGTCGGAATAAATACAGTCTATTGTAATTCTGTCTATTACGGCAACTTCGTTTTTCATTTCCATTCTCCGATAAATTCTTTGTATTCTTTTGCATAGGCATCCACAAGTTTTTCCGCAAGTGAGTACGAAGCAACAAGAGGGTGAATCATCAGCGCCTGTACGGCTTTTTGTCTGCTTTTTTCTACAATTGCTTCTACTGTCAGATTTTCGTACTGCTTAACTGTTTTTATGAGATTTTTGAACATCTCCGGAACATATTTTACCGAGTGAGGATGAACGCCGTCTGAATCAACGGTGCAGGAAAGTTCACAAACATCTTCCGCTCTCAAAAAGTCAAGCGCGTTTCCGTTTGGTACTGACAGCACCATTTCAGTCGGTTTTTTACTGTTTTTTGCCCTAATGAAATTGAGCGCAACAGCTGCGTATCCGCCTTCGTCTTTTTGAGAAATATATTCGTCAACAGTCGGTACTGCAAATTTTTCGTTTCTCACAGTACCTGACTCAATGGAAAAATAACTGTTTTCGCGCATTGCGTAGTGGCTCATAAATATGTTAAAAGCTTTGTCAAAATTTTTGTCAATATCGAGTTCCTTTAACTCTTTCATCATATTTTTGTTTATTTCACAAATGGTTTCGCCTCTTGTTTTTTCACTTTTCAAAACGGAGTCAATTGCTTTTTCACGATAGTAGTAAAAATAAAGATATTCGTTTGGCAAAAAGTTTTCGCAGACGGAAATAAGTTCTTTGTCAAACAATCTCATTTCTGTGTCAGTATATAGTTTGGGGTTTGAAAGAATTTTTTCGGTAACATTTTCGCCATTAATTTTAAAATCATAAAACCACGAAAGATGGTTGAGTCCGAAACATTCGCCCGTAAGATTTTCTTCTCCTGAAATATTTTTCAGCTGACGAAAAAAACTGCTCGGAGCATCACAAACACCGTAAACATTGTTGTACCCGTAACTGCGCATTGCTTGAGTTACAAGTCCGCTCGGGTTTGTGAAATTGAAAATCGGAGCGTTTGGCTTTGAGATTTTTTTTGCTTTTTCACAGTATTCTTTCATTATATGTATGCTGCGAAGCGCCATGGCAAAACCGCCGGCGCCTGTTGTTTCCTGACCGAGAAGTCCGAGATTGAGCGCAGTGCGTTCGTCAAAAACTCTGCCCTCATCACTTTTTGCGCGGATGGTTGTAATGATAAAGTCAGCGTTTTTGAGCGCGTCATCTGCATTTAAAGTGAGATTGAAGTTAAGGTCAGGCGCTATAATTTTCGCTATTTTCACAGCAATCTTGCCGTATATGAACAGTTTTTCACTGTCCGTATCCATAAAGACAACTTCGGTTATGTCGAGTTCTTTTGCACTCAGAGCTATTGATTTGGCAAGAAACGGCGAACGAACACCTCCGCCTCCCAATACTGCAAGTTTCATATATCTCACCTTTCTTTAATCTGATTGTTTGAGCAATTTCTTTGAATAAAGAGAAAAGTTTGTCTGCATAATTTTATCGCACATTGCTTTATCGACAAAATCAAGAACATACCAACCCGAACATTCATCGGTTTTAATTTCATATTGGTTAAAGTATTTATTGATGACAGCTGCATTTTTTTGCGGAGAAGAGTTTGAAGCAGTGCTGAAGAAGTTTAATGCAACCGTGTTTTCGTCGGGTTTTGCGTATTGACAAAAATTTTTGCATATTTCCCATTTTTTGTACGGTTCAACATTGTAGCAGTCCTGTATAATTGCCGAAAATTTTTCGTTTGTTGTAATTTTAAAAGGTTCGGTTTCGTTTTTACTTTTTTGGTTTTTCCAAACTGAAAAATCAAGACCGCACCTGTCCTTTTGCTTTGCTCTGCACCTGCGCATCAAAACAATTTTCCCCCGTACCTCCGAAAGTTTCGGCACTCTGTTTTCCGTGAACCAAATATTGTTGTTTGAGATGTATTTTTTATGAAAAAGGGAAAAGAATTTTTCTGCAAAAATTCCCATTGCGCCCCTGTCTTTTTTGATGGATACAACTATTGTTTCGCGTGGGTTTTCCTTTAAAAATTGTGTAAATGTATCTAAAACCATGTCAAAAGTAAGAAGACCGGTTTTCTTTTCATCACAAAAGCAATCTGCATAGCCGTGAATAAGATACACTGTGTTGTTTATTGCAAAAAGCCTGATGTCAAAAATCCGTACTCCCGCTTCGAGTTGCTCTCTGACAGACAGTTCTTGACACTTGGCAAATTTTGAAAAAGAAACAAATGCCGTTGCGCTGTCATGCGTGCCGATAAGGTTTAAGCAGGAAATAGGAATATTGCCTGAAATGTTTGTTAAATACAAATTCTGTACCTCTATTTATTAATCTGTAAATTTAATGATAAATCATTTTATACAAAAAATCAATATCAAATTCAGATATTTATATGAAAAATTAACAACAAAAGAAAAGCGTTGCAAAATAGATAATTCGTTTATGTTTTTACAGATAAAAAAATGCCGATTTAGTAAAATCACTAAATCGGCATTTATATAACAATTATCAGTATTTAATAGGACTTGAGTTGAGATATTTGTTAACCATGAGAGCAACTTTGAAAACGATTGCGTCGTCAAATTCTCTTAAGTCAAGACCTGTGAGTTTTTTGATTTTTTCAAGTCTGTAAACAAGTGTGTTTCTGTGTACGAACAGTTTTCTCGATGTTTCGGAAACATTAAGGTTGTTTTCAAAGAACTTTTGTATTGTGAACAAAGTTTCTTGGTCAAGACTGTCGATAGAGCCTCTTTTGAAAACTTCTTTTAGGAAAATTTCGCAAAGAGTTGTCGGAAGTTGGTAGATAAGACGGGCAATTCCGAGATTTTCGTAGCTGATGATTGTTTTTTCAGTGTCGAAAACTTTGCCTACTTCAAGCGCAATTTGAGCCTCTTTGAATGAGTGTGCAAGTTCTTTGATACCTGTTACGCAGGTACCGATACCTACTACTGCCTGAATGAAAAACTCTGTTGAAAGAGTGTCGCAAACAGAACGAGCAAGTTTTTCAAGGTCTTTTGTGTCAACATTCGGTCGCACTTCTTTAATGAGGGCAATATCTTTTTCGTTGATGTTTACAACGAAATCTTTGCTTTTGTCAGGGAAGAAGTTTTGAATGACATCGAAAACAGAAACATCTGTCTGCTGACCTATTCTGATTAAAAATACAACTCGTGTTGCGTCGTTGTTAAAGCGAAGTTCTCTTGATTTGATGAGAATATCGCCGGGCAGAATATTGTCAAGGATGACATTCTTTATAAAGTTTGAACGGTTGAATTTTTCGTCGTTGTTAATTTTGATTTGATTGAGAGAGATTGCGATAAGGTCAGCGTATCTCTTTGAAAGTTCGTCTGTGCCGTCAACGAAAACTGCGTATTCGGGGTGAACTGAGTTGCCGAACGCTTTGTATGTGCAAGACTCAACGCAGATTTGAAGACCGTTGAAAACACCTGCCGATATAACACCTTTTCTCACATCGCCGACAAGACCGAGGTCGCTGCTTGCAATGATATTTCCGCTTTCGTCAACAACGCCTATAGTTCTGTCAATTGCCTCTCGCATTTGATGAATTACGCTTTGGAACAATCTGTTTGGCAAAATAACTCCTCCTTGCAAATAAAGTTGCACAAAAATTTTGTACACTATTTGTTGATATTATACAACATAGTTGATGATATTGCAACCTTTTTTAATAATTCTTTAGTAATTATTTGTGCGATATGTATAACACTTAAAAAATGAAATTATTTTACACAATATATTGTAGTATAATCAATTAAAAGTTGATTATTTAACCATAATAGTACAATTTGACCAATGTTTGCTCTTTCAATGCACTTCCTTTTTAACCGTTAAAGGTCTTGAAACTGTCGAATGCTGTCGGTCAGTTTTTTATTTTTTCTACTTCTTCTTTTGAAAGTATTTTACACTCGCCTTCTTTTAAAGACGCGTCAAGTCGAAGTCCGCCTATTTTTGTGCGTTTCAACTCCAATACTTCTATTTTGTGCTTTTTAAACATTCGTTTAATCTGGTGGTAAAGTCCTTGTTTGATTGTAATTTCGGCGTGGTAAAAGTCGGGGTTCGGTACGAGTTTAGCCTCAAGCAGTTTTTCGCCCGACAAAGTCATTCCGCCTTCAAAATCTTCTGTTACATTTTCATCAAACGGCTTGTCCAAAACAGCTTCATAAACTTTTTCAACATGTTTTTTCGGGCTTAAAATATCGTGGGCAAAATTCCCGTCGTCTGTAATCAGACAAAAGCCCGTAGTGTTTTTGTCAAGTCTGCCGGCAGGGAAAAGTCCGTTTCTTTTTAAATCATTCGGCAAAATATCTATTACGGTTTTTTCTTTGCCCTGCGACGCGCTTACAACACCTTTCGGTTTGTTAAGCATAATATAAATAAATTCTCTGTATTCTTTATTTTCCCCGTTTATCGTCAGTTTTGCATTTTCGCTGACTTTTTCATCGCAGCTTAAAACAGTTTTGCCGTCAACAGATACTTCGCCGTTTTTTATTAAGTTTTTTGCGTCTTTGCGTGAAATATTGTTTGCTTTAGCAACAAGTTTGTCAAGTCTTTGCATATTTAAAACCGTGCATGAATCCGCTTTCGGCGTTTGTCGAACATATATCTCCGCCGATTATTTTACCGTTGTAAACAAGTATGTCGGCGTATATAAATTCGTCTTTTTCATGCCCTTCGTAGTTGTTTATTTTGTAAGAATACAAGGTCGCTTTTTTTCCCTTGTAGTCTTCAAGGTCAAAACCCTGCGCAGTTTGAATTTCGTTGTACTGCTTATAAACATCGTTGAAATACATTGGTATTTTAACTTCTTTTTGCGAATATCTCGGCTCAAATTCCCAACCGAAACTTTGCAGAAATTCGGCTCTTTCCTTTTCTGTTTCTCCGCTTATTTCTGCCTTTGTCTGTGTCGCCGGTTTTGCAGAATGATTGCCTAAAAATGTAAGAATCATTACAATAATTCCAAGCAGGCACATTGAAATTCCGAAAATTGTTTTGGGCTTTGCTTTAAAAGTCATAACACGCATAAAATCACTCCTAAAAGATTTTATGCGTGCAGTTTTGTAAAAAGTACAGTTTAAGGTGTAATTTACTGAATATAGTTTTTGAACTTGTCAAGCAGTGAAATATCTGCAAGAACATCTGCCAAAATTCCGTTTTCGGTGTATTCTTCGCTGAAAACCACACCGCCATTTCTGATTTTTGCCAGCAGTGAACCGTCTGAAAAAGGCACAAGCAGTTTTTCACGCCTTTTTGTTTTCGGCAGTTTGTTTACTATTTCGTTTAACAATTCATCTATTCCCATTGCGTACTTTGCGCTGATTTTGACTGTCTTTCCCATAAAAACAAGTTCGTTTTCGTTTACCAAATCGCATTTGTTGAGTACGGTTATCATAGGAGTTGCGCCGCATCCGAGCGATGTTATAAGATTGTTTGTTACTTCTATGTGCTCATAGCAATCTTCACTTGAAGCGTCGCATACATTGAGTATAAGGTCGGCGTAAATGGCTTCTTCAAGAGTAGATTTGAACGCTTCTACAAGATGGTGAGGAAGTCTGCGAATGAGACCTACGGTATCCACAAGCATCACACTTTGACCGTTTGGCAAGTTGAGTTTTCTTGCCGTCGGGTCAAGAGTTGCAAAAAGTTTGTCTTCTTCAAGCACACCTGCGTTTGTAAGCAAGTTCATCAGTGTGGATTTGCCTGCGTTTGTGTAGCCTACAATCGCAATACTTAGCGCACCGTTTTTTCTGCGTCGTTCGTGCATCAATTTTCTGCGCTTTTCCATTTCTGCGAGTTCAACGGTGAGATTTTGTATCCTTTTTCTTATGTGCCTTTTGTCGCTCTCAAGTTTTGTTTCACCGGGTCCTCTTGTGCCTATACCGCCGCCCAGTCGGGAAAGCGCAGTGCCTTTGCCTGCAAGACGGGGCAGAGAATACTTGAGTTGAGCAAGTTCAACCTGAATTTTACCCTCACTGCTTTTCGCTCTTTTTGCAAAAATATCGAGTATGAGATTTGTTCTGTCAATTACTCTGACATCTGTTTCGTCTTCTATATTTCTTGCCTGAGTGGGAGTGAGTTCGTCATCTGCTATAATTAAATCTATTTCATTTGCGCTGCAAAATTGTTTGACTTCCTGAAGTCTTCCCGTGCCGATATATGTTGCGCTGTTCGGCGCGGAGCGTTTTTGTAAAACAGTCGCTTTAACTTCTGCGCCTGCAGTGTCGGCTAATTCGGCAAGTTCTTCTATTGAAGTCTCTGCGTCATACAGTCCGCAGTCAACACCTATTAGCAGCGCTTTTTCTTTTTTGTTTTGTGTTTGAGTGTTTTCCATTAATCTTTGTCAACAACCTTTTGTAAAACTTTGTTAGCAACAGGGCCTGCATTTTGAGAACCTGAACCGCCTTTTTCAATTACAACAACAAAAGCGTACGGGTTTTCGCTGTCGTCCATAAACCCTACAAACCATGCTGTATTGTGTTCCGTAACATCGTCAATCTGGGCAGTACCACTTTTTGCACAAAGGTGCAGACCTTTATAGCGATAGTCGCCGTAGTTTGTTTTGACATTGTTGCGCATCAGTTCTTTTAGTTTTTCTGCTACTTCAGGCGACATCAACTGTTCTTCTTTGGCTGAAGAAGACTCTTTGAGCGGATTGTTTGAATTTTCAGGGTACATATAGGTCATCGGAACGGCTTTTCCTTCGTTTCCTATTGCTCCTGCCAAACGCATCATTGCAACAGGGGAAACCATAGTTGTATATTGACCGATACCTGCCCATCCTAAATCGTCGGTTTGTGCGTCGGAAAGGTCAAATCTGCCTGTTGACGATTTAATTGAATCAATGTAAACAGGCGAGGTGAGACCGAGTTTTTTTACGGTTTGCGTCAATTTTTCAGTGCCGAGTTCTATTGCTATTTGAGCAAATGTAGAGTTGCACGACTTTGACAATGCCTGCTTTAAGTTTATTCTTCCGTGAGTTGCGTTGCAGATAATTTCTCCGCCGCCCTCGGGTTTGTATGAACCCGTACATTTCCAAGTTCTGTCCATAATATCGGGTATGTTTTCGATTGCACAAATTGTAACAACTATTTTAAAAGTCGAACCTGGCGCATAAAGACCGCTGATGAGTTTATTCATATATGCACCGCTGTATTTGTCGTTTGAGTCGATATCTTTCGGAATATCGTTGACATCGTATGTCGGTGAGGAAACATTGCAAATTATTTCGCCTGTTTTGTAGTTGAAAACACCGACGGTACCTTTTCTGCCGTCAAGCGCTTTTAAAGCAGTTTCGCAAACATCTGCGTCAACACTGAGTTTAATATCGTTGCCTCTGCCCGCTTTTTTAATATTGTAAACACCGTTTAAAAGAGAGTACCCTGTAAGGTCTGCGTCTATAGTTTCCTGAATGCCTGTTGAAATGAAACCTTTTTTGTCGCCTACAATATGAAGCGTAGATTTTCGTATTCCTTCGTCTTCGTTATATATTTTGTCCGAATCTTCTGTTTTTACAAGTTCCACACCGTTTCTGTCGTAAATAGTTCCCAAACCTATAAACGAGCCGTGAGAATAGAGATTGTAGTTGTAACGGTGCATAACCCATTCGTTTGCTTCGGTTACAAATGAATAGGTAAGAAAACCCAAACCGCCTAAAAAACATATAATTATCAGCCAGAGGAATATTCCTCTTTTTGTTATCATTTTCATATCTTTTTAGCACCTCCGTTGTTGTAAGTTCTTACATCAGAAGCCTTTATGAAAGCGAGAATTGCCCAACAGCAAATCATAGATGAACCGCCCTGACTTACAAAAGGCAGAGTAACACCCGTCAGAGGCAGCACATCGGTAATTCCGAAAATGTTGAGCGCCGTTTGGAAAAGCAACATTCCTGCGCCTGCAACGGCAGTGATACTGTAAAATGCGCTTTTGCTTGCTATGGAGTTTTTGAGCGCCGAAACGGCAATTCCTACAAAGGAAAGCACTACTAAAAGTCCGAATAAAAAGCCCCATTCTTCACATATTACACCGAAAATAAGGTCGGTTGAAGAAGCGTAAACATTTCTGACATATCCTTGACCGATACCGAGACCGAGAAGACCTCCCGAGGCTATACCTACAAGCACTCTTGTCTGTTGAAGTCCAGAGCCGTTGTAGTTTTCCCAAACATGACGGTAAACGGAAAAGCGTTTCGTTACATGAGGTTTGTATTTTACAATCATTCCTGCGCCGAGAACACCTGCGGCAACAGAGTAGATGACTGTTCGTATGTCGCCCGAATTCATAAATGCCAAAATGAGAAATGTTACAAAGAATATGAGCGCCGCGCCGAAGTCTTTAATGATGAACAGCGAGCCGACGCAGATGCATGCAAAAATTAAAAATGCCCAAATGTTTTTTGAGGTCTGGATTTTTTCAAGAGTAGCGGCGCCTACAAAGATGAACGCAACTTTTACAAACTCCGACGGCTGAAAGGTTATGCCTGTATCTTTTCCTATTTCTATCCAGTTGTTTGCGCCGTTTGTTGTTTTTGCAAGCAAAATATTGAGCGCGAGCAAAGCGACTGCACATATTGCAACGGGCAGGCGCAGTTTCATACACAAGTCAACATTGCCCATCAGGAAAACAAGAAAAATGTGAACCGCAATACCTGCAACAATCATAATCAACTGTTTCATTGCAGAGGAGGGATTAATGCTTCCTATTACGGTCATTCCGACTGAACACAGGAAAAAAGCAATGAATTCGAGTTCAAAATTTCGTCTGTAAAAAACATTGTAAAAAACTATTACATAGAGCCATTCGATTTCAATAAATATTGCCATTGCCACTATGATTTGCACACCGTTTTTCTCAACACTTAAAGCAGCGGTAACACTTGTGATAGTCTGAAAAATCGAGATTAAAAAAAGCAGGACAAAGTTGTTGATTGGTTTAATTTTTGTTCGTTTTTTGTTTTTTGTCATTGTTACCCTCCTTTACTGTTGATAGAAAATGAACACGCTGTCGCTGAAAGCAATCATATCGTCGTCGAAAATAAGCTGAGGTTCATTGATGTATCTGCCGTTCAGCCTTGTACCGTTGTGCGAGTCAAGGTCTGATAAAGCCCAGCCTTTTGAAGTTAAGTGAATTCTTGCGTGTTCCGAAGAAACGGTGTCTGACAGAAGTTTTATATCGCACTGATTTCCTCTGCCGATTAAAACATCTTTTTTGCGGATATAGACAGGCATTTTTGTGTTGACATCTACAAGTACGGCGTATGCGACGCCGTTGTTTTTATTGCGCGCTGTTTTTCGTATTTCATTTCTTGCAGACACGCCTATGGCTTCTGCGCAGTTGAACTTGTAGTTTGCACCGCCGATGTTGATGAAGTCTCCGTCCTGAAGCACTTGAGACTTGTTAACTTTTTTGCCCTCGATATATATTCCCGACTTGGAAAATGTGTCGGTAATCACCCAGTCCTGTTTCTTTCTTGCAATGACTGCGTGAAATCTTGAAACAGACGGCAGATTGATGACTATGTCGTTGCTTTTACTTCTGCCGACCGATGTTTCCCAGTGGTCTATTTCAATGACCTCTCCCGTTTCCGAATTTACAAGTTCCGCCATTTTGTGAACTCTCGGTCGGTTGCGTATGAGTGATGAAATACAACGAAGTAAAATTATAAATGCCAAAATAGGCAAAGCATATCTTGAAAAACTGATTAATAATGAAAGAAATGCGTCCATTACAACTCTCCTTACTTGCCGATAGGCATACTACTACAAATTGATGATACTTATTATTTTTTCAAAAGTCAAGGAAGTATTGAATTTGTTTACAAAATAATATATAATTTGTTTAAATGTTTAAATATAATATTTTGAAATTTAAGTAAATATATTAATATGTTTAATATATTTTATTTAATATACTTCATATTTTAAATATTTAAAACTATAATTATGATTATATGTGAAAGGATTTTATTATGAGCGTTTTAAAAAAACAATTCGGCACATTGCCTGACGGAACAAATGTTGAACTTTACACCATCACAAACAAAAACGGTGCAAGTGTGAATATTCAAACTCTCGGCGGCGGAATACAAAGCATTTTCGTGCCTGATAAAAACGGAAAAAACGGCGATGTTGTGCTTGGATTTGACGAGCCGAAACACTATTTAGACGCCGATTTAGGTTATCAGGGCTTGCTTGTGGGACCTGTTGCAAACAGAATTAAAAATCACAGTTTTACAATCGACGGCGTTCAGTATGACTTACCGAACAATCAGGGCAGTTGGACTCTTCACAGCGGCGGCAGATTTTCTTTCAATGTTTGGAATGTTGAAGAAACAGGAGACGATTTTGTAACTGTTTCGTTTTTTAAACCCGATATGCTTGACGGTTTCCCCGGGGATATTAAAATGACTGTTAAATACACATTTACAGATGAAAATGTTTTGCGCCTTGAATACTCTGTAGTTTCAAGCAAAAAGACCTATGTAAATGTTACCAACCATTCCTATTTTAACCTCTCGGGCAAAAAAGATACCAATATAGAAGAACATAAATTGATGATTTGCGCAGACTATTGTACTGCGACAGATGACGACCAACTTCCGACAGGAGAACTTTTCGCAGTCAAAGACACACCTATGGACTTCACAACTCTTCACAAAGTCGGCGATATGATAGACGAACCGTTTTCTGCGCTGATTGAAGGAAGAGGCTACGACAACAACTATTGTCTGAGAAACAAAGAGCGTTCACTCGAACTTTGTGCCCGTCTTGAAGAAGACGAAAGTGGAAGAGTTATGGAAGTTTACACCGACTTGCCCGCAGTTCAGCTTTATTGCGGAGGCTGGCTTGCAAAAGACGGAAACCCGGGCAAAGAGTCAAACGGCAATGTTACTTACAGACGCGGACTTGCGCTTGAAACACAGTTCTATCCCGACACACCGCACAATTCAAACTTCCCGAACGCTTTGGTTGAAGCAAACGAAGAATTTAAAACTGTTACAGAATTCAGATTTTCTGTAAAATAATTTTAAGGCGTATGTTTTGTACTGCCCCAAATTGTGCAGACAATACAAAAAAGGCCACCGATGGCAGAATAATTAAATTTTAAGCAACAAACTGATTTCGTTTTTCAAGCGGAGTCAGT
>DVEP01000043.1 GCA_015655975.1 Eubacterium sp.
ATATGTCTATATTCTCTTGGCATAACAAAACCTCCTATGATAGTTTTTATTCTACCATAGGAGGTCCATTTTTTCTATTGTCCATTTTTTACGGACTTGTTCAAAACACAACTCCTTTTTGTCTTTTTTGCAAAATAAACATTTCCGATACCCGTAGATGATTAAAAAATAAAAATACATTTCAAAAGAAAATTTTGGTTGTTTTACACTTGTTTCTCACTTTAAACCGTCAATAAATAAAGTTAGGGATATTTTTTGTTCTTTAAGAGACAATTAAAATAAAAAATGTTGAATATTTGTCATTTTTATTTTATAATGAAATTGACTTGTTTTAGACTGAAGACAATACTGTTTAAAATATTTCAAATTTAGCAGGCGTTAAAATTAAAATTATAAGGGGAATTATTATGTTTAAAATCAACAATTTTACAAACAACGACGATGTGAACATTATAGACCAAAAAGGCGCTTTCAGTGTAATTGAGTACAAAAGAGACCTGAGCGTAACTCCCGACAGTGCCGTTACTGCTTACTTTTGCAGTGAAATGAATGTCAGAAGGCGACAGGTTGTGTGCAATGTCAGTCAGTCGAACATCACTTTGCAGGCGGGCGCAATGCAGTGGATGGCAGGCGATGTCAAGGCAACAACGGGTATAAAAGGCGTCGGCGACTTTTTCGGCAAGGCTTTGAGAAGTCAGGTTACAAACGAGTCTGCGATTAAACCTGAATATACGGGTAACGGAATGCTTGTTTTGGAGCCTACATTTAAGCATATCATTCTTTTGGACCTTGACGAATGGAACAATTCTCTTGTTCTTGACGACGGTCTTTTCCTTGCATGCGAGGCAAATATCAAACACAAAACGGTAATGCGCTCAAACTTTTCATCTGCTGTAGCAGGCAACGAGGGTCTTTTCAATCTCGGTCTTGTCGGCAAAGGCATAGTTTGTCTTGAAAGCGAGTGCCCGAAAGAAGAACTTATTGAAATTGAACTTCAAAACGATGTTTTAAAAGTTGACGGAAATATGGCTGTGGCTTGGAGCGGAAGTCTTGACTTCACTGTTGAAAGGTCTGGCAAATCACTCATAGGTTCTGCTGCGTCGGGTGAAGGTCTTGTAAATGTTTACAGAGGTACGGGCAAAGTTTTGCTTGCTCCTGTAAGATGATTTTGTAAATGTTTCAGCAAAATAAAGATAATGAAAATGAATATTTGCCGAGTTTTTTTAAATTGTGTTTGAAATGATTTTTTCGGCAGATACAATTTGATTTAAAAATGTTTAAAATAAAACGACGACAATGTCAAAAATTATCGGGGATTTTTCCGAATTTTTAACATTTGCCGTCGTTTTTTTCATAAAATACTGTATTCGTTTTTGTAATTTTTTTAAAATCTGAATTAAAATTGTAATTAATTAGTTTCAAAACCGAAATAAATTACTTTTTGTAAATTTATTATACTAATTAAAATAGAATTATTTTATTAAATACAGAATTTGTGGTTTCCGATTACTTTAATAACTTTTCTTGAGTGCATAAAAGCGTCGCTTGTCTTAGACGCGTTGAAATAGTAAACTGCGCCGCCGCTCGGGTCCCAGCCGTTGATTGCGTCGCGAGCCGCTTTTTTTGAACTTTCCGCAACGGGCTTGTACCAGTTGCTGTCGGTAACGCAGGAAAAAGCGCCTTTTTGGTAAACTACTCCGCTGATTGAGTCAGGAAATGACGGGTGCTTTACCCTGTTTAAAATGACTGCTCCGACTGCCACCTGTCCCTCGTAACTTTCGCCTCTTGCTTCTGCCGAAATAACTTTTGCAAGCAGTTCAATGTCTTCGTTTGAATATTGTGAGTTGCTCGACGAAGACGAACTTCCGCCGCCGAGTCCGAGATATAGAAGTGTTTTCTTTCCGGCTATTCCGTCTGCGGTAATTCCTACGCTTTTTTGAAAATTTATTACCGCCGTTTTTGTCTGCACTCCGTAAATTCCGTCTGTTTTTCCTTTATAAAAGCCCAAAGAAGCAAGTTTTTTTTGAATTTCTTTTACTTCGCTGCCTGTTGAACCCATTTTTGACAATGCGTATGTTGACTGTTCTTTTGCCGAAATATTTTGTGTGTAGAGAACTGCTCCGCCTAAAACAAGGCTTAGTGCAAGCACAAAAATGACAAGTTTTTTGACAAAAAGTTTTAAAATATCTAAAGTTTTCATTTGTTTTTACCCTCCTAAATCAAAAAGAAAAGCATTGCCGAAATGCTTGCTCCTGCGCCCAAACCGAGAACAATTTGCATCGCTTCTTTTAAGATTTGTTTTTTTGTTTTTTTGAAAGGCGGCAAAGAAGATGCGCTTTCGGAGTATTTTTCAGCCTCGTTTTTCAGGTTTTCATATTTCTCATTTTCGTGCTCGGGAGAAACAAAAAAAATTACTTTTTCAAAGTATGGGTTGCCTGTATCGGTAACTTCAAGCACATGTTTATTGGAGCCTTTAATCATTTTTCGAGTCCTTTCATAAGGTAAGGAGAGCTGAATTTCGTACGGTTTGAAACGGCATATTGTGTTCTGCTCTGCTCACTTTAATTTAATTTTTCATTTTTATTATTGATTTCAATAGTAAAATTTATACATAAAATATAAATGTAAAATTTGGTCATTATTTTCAAAAAAAAGACTTGACAATAAAATAATATTACAGACTGTATAATAGCCTTTCCATAGGAAAACTTGTTTAATTTCTGTGGAAAACTATGTGGAAAATGTTGAAAACTTTTTGCAAAGTAGCATAAAACGGTCGTTTTTTACTGTTGAAAAGTTTTAAACAGGTAAAAATGAGGTCAATTTTCCTAACTTTACACATAGTTTTCAACAATTTGAAAAATACACAGTGAAAAATTAATTTTGTTTAAATTGCTGTTTTTGGTCTTTTACGCTTGACAAAAATATGTTAAAATAAGTCGAATAAAATATAAGGAATGTTAGTTATGACTTACGAAGTGATAAACAACAGAATAGAAGTACGCAGAGTAAAGTGTCTTGACCTGGAACTTACGCTTGACTGCGGACAGGCTTTCAGGTGGAAAAAGTGTTCGGACAACTCTTTTGTCGGCTGCGCAACCGATAAGCCTCTCAAAGTGAGTGAAAAAAACGGTACATATATTTTTGAATGGTGCAGTGAAGATGACTTTTTAAATTTTTGGGTAAACTATTTTGATTTGAATACCGACTATGCAAAAATTTGCGAAAGTTTAAAACAGGACAATTTGCTTTCCAAAACAATCGACGAATATTACGGCATACGCATTTTAAAACAAAATTCTTTTGAGGCGTTGTTCAGTTTTGTCATCAGTCAGCAGAATAATATAAAAAGGATAAAACTAATCATTGAAAAAATTTGTCAAAAATATGGGAAAGATTTGGGACACGGCATTTTTTCCTTCCCAAGTGTTGAAATTTTGGCAAAATGTACGGAACAGGACTTTGCCGAACTCGGCTGCGGGTATCGTTCAAAGTATCTTTACCGTTTGTGCCAGGGTGTTTACAGCGGTGAAATTGATTTAGATTATATAGCCTCGCTTCCGTACGAAGACGCAAAAAAAGAACTTTTAAAAATTTTCGGCGTCGGTGTAAAAGTCGCAGACTGTACTTTGCTTTTCGGCTTTGGCTTTTTGAACGCTTTTCCGATAGATGTCTGGATGAAAAGGGCTATGGAATACTATCCCGACGGTCTGCCGAAGTGTTTTGAGGGCTACGAGGGCATTGCCCAGCAGTATCTTTTCCATTGGGCAAGAAACAATCTTTAAAATGTTAAAAACAGATTTAAAAATCGGTTTTACAAAAAAATACAGTTGTTAACCGATTTGGATTATCTGATAAGTAAAAAATTATTTGAAATTAAAAAATATTTATAGGTGTTTTTATGCAAAAATTGTTTGTAGAAGAAGTTTGCGGGGACGAAATAGTTTTGAGTGAGGAACAGTCAAGGCACATTGCGAAAAGTCTCAGAATGAAAAAGGGCGATATGCTGACTGTCTGCAACAGCAAAGGCAGTGATTTCGGCTGTATCATTGAAGAGATAACGCCGTCTGTTGTGCTGAAAGTCTGCTACGAGCAGGCAAGCGACAGTGAGCCAACTGTTAAAGTGCATTTGTATCAGTGTCTGCCGAAAGGCGACAAGTTTGACGGTGTTGTCAAAAAGTGTACGGAACTCGGCGCATATTGTTTTACGCCTGTTTTGAGTAAAAGGTGCGTGAGCCGTCCCGACAAAAAAAGCCTTTTGAAAAAAATTCAAAGATACAACAAAATTTCTCTTGAGGCGTCTCAGCAAAGCGGTCGGGGTATTGTTCCCGTTGTAAACGAATGCAGAGATTTTAAAGACGCCGTTTTAAATTGCAGTGAAGATGTAAAAATCATTTTCTATGAGGGAGGCGGCGAACGACTTTGCAAACTTGTGGAAAAAGATACAAAAAGCGTTGCGGTTTTCATAGGTTCGGAGGGCGGTTTTGAAAAAGACGAGGTCAATTTTGCAGTCGAACACGGTTTTGTGAACGCCACTCTCGGCAAGCGAATTTTAAGGACCGAAACGGCTCCCGTCTGCGCCGTAAGCGTCATAATGAGCCTGACGGATAATATTTAAATGAATTTGATTTTGTAATTATTTTGCCGTAAAATTGAAGTTTTTGTAATCATTTTTAATTTTTATTAATAATTTTTTGTTTGCAAAATTTGTCGGAATAATATATAATAAACGGTATATTGTTAAAAAGGAGTGTTATTTTTGGCAAAAGACCCATTTGATATTGATGAAATACTTTCGGAAATACACCAAAGAAAAGCTCGCGAAAATAATAAATCTGACGATAACGGCAGTTTTAATATAGATAAAAAAAGTGAAAATAAAGATGTTGCAGAAGATGTGAAAAACGAACTTCTTGCAAGAGCAAATGCCGAAAAAGAGGCAAAAAGAAAATTGCGTGAGGCTCACGCTGAAGAAGAGCGTAAAAAAGGCGAAGAGGAAAAGCAAAGAATTGCAGAGGAAAAAGTTCGTCAGGCTCGTGAAATGGCAAAAATTCAGGAAGAAGAGCAAAAGAAAAAAGAGGCAGAACGCCGTCAAATGCTTCAGGAACGCCGTCTTGCAGCGGAAAAAGCGCAGAAAGAGGCGCTCGAAAGAGCACAAAAAGCACAGGATGAACAAAGTCTGTATGTAGATGAGCAGATGTTTCAAAAAAATGTTTCTGAAAATGAAAACCGTAAAAGAAAAAAAGGAAAAAATAAAAAAAGAAAGAATTCCGACGATATGGTAGATATCAATTCTTTCAGCGACGAAAAGCCTCGTTTCAGACAGACTAAAAAGGGCAAAATCGTCATTTCCGTCATTTGTGTAATTCTTGCAGTTCTCATAGCAGTCGGCGTCGGCGCTTGGGCAACAGTAAACAGTAAACTCAACAAAATTACAAACGACGGCGGTACAAAAGCAAACTCTGTCGAAGAGTACACGGGTATGGACAAGCTCGTTGAAAAGAACTTTGACAAAATGATTTACGAAAACGGCAATGTTTCGAGCCTTAAAAATATGGTTAAAAGCTGGTACGAAAACGGCGAACCTGTAAGTTCAAGCAGAGTGTTAAATGTTCTTCTTGTCGGCGAAGACTCGGAGGGCGACCTTGATTCTGAAACGAGAGCAGACTCGGCAATCATTGCAAGTGTAAATATTGATACGAAAAAAATCACACTCACTTCCGTTTTGCGTGATTCCTATGCGTATTGGAAAACAGAAGACGGTGAAGGTTCATTCGGAAAAATCAACGGCGCAACTTCAACAAGTGGTATGGACAGCTATATTGAAACTGTTGAAAGACTTTACAAAATCAATATTGACAACTATGTTCGTGTGAACTTCACTTCTTTTGAAAAAATCATTGACAAACTCGGCGGAGTTACAATCAATATGTCAAAAGCGGAAGTAAATGAAATCAACAGTCATCCTAAAAGGTATAATAATCCCGATAAGATTGTTCCGTCGGGCAAATACACATACAACGAGGAAGACGGAAGATATACAACTCCTATTAAGTTGAACGGCGCTCAGGCGCTTGCATATTGCAGAATCAGAAAAATTGACGGCGACGATGTTCGCGCAAACCGTCAAAAAACCGTATTGATGACAGTTTTCAAAAGTTTGGAGCAGTCAACAATCACAACTTTCCTTTCTGCCGTAAATACATTTTCAGACTATGTAAGAACGGGTTACAGCCCGAAAGAAATCGTTTCTCTCGGCAAGTACGCGCTTTCAAACGGCTGGCTTAACTATGAAATTGAGGCAAACACCGTTCCTTGTGAAGAGTGCAGAAAAGGCGGAACTTTCAATAATACTTGGATGTGGAAAGTGGACTATCCTAAATGTGCGTATGAACTTCAAATGAAACTTTACGGCAAGTCAAACATCACTCTTGCAGAGGACAGACCGAAGTTTGACAAACTTGCATTTTAACAAATATAATTTTAAAAAAATAACAAAAAACCACCTGAATTTTAAAGTTCAGGTGGTTTTTAACATTTTTAAAATTTTCAGTCAATGAATCCTCTTATTTTGAGATATTCGCAAATAAGGTCAACGGTTTTGTCAACTCCGAGTTTTGTCATATCTATATTGAGATCGTAAATATCGCCCGAGCCCCACTTGTCAGGCGAACGGAAGTTGTGAAACTGCGCTCTTTTTTTGTCTGTTTTTACAATCTTGTCTTTGCTTTCTTTTTCGGAAACACCGTAAATTTCCGTTACTCTTTTAATTCTGTAATCAAGGTCGGCGTGTAAAAAGACGGTAACAAGGTCGTCTCTGCCTTTGAGAATATAGTCGGAACATCTTCCGACTATGATACAACTTGACTCGTCTGCGACTTTTTGAATTGTTTCGGCAGTGAACTGAAAGATTTTTTCATCAATCGGCAGTTGGTTAGCCATTGCGAGCGGAAAACCCTCGGTAACAATGGAGTAGAGAAAACTTTTCGTCGGTTTTTCGTCGTAGTGCGCTATCACATTTTCGTCGAGTCCGTACTCTTTTGCCGAGCTGGCAATCAGTTCTTTGTCGTAGTATTTCACGCCGAGTTTTTCGGCAAGTTTTGTGCCTGTTTCGTGTGCTCCGCAGCCGAATTGACGGCTGATTGTAAGAACAAATTTTTTCATATTTCTGCCTCCTTGGGATTTTTGTTGAAAATTAAAAGCGAAATAAATACAGGAATTAAAACGGCGCCTGCAATCCAGACAGACTTTTCTTCAAACTGCATTGCCGAGAGTGTGCCTACGACTGCGCCGAGCATAAACGCAAGGTTTACAACTATAAAGTCAAGGCTTTTGAGTATGTATTGTTTGTCTTTTGTTTTTACCCACTCTATAATGTTTAGTGAAGCCTGGCGCAAATTATTCGTACAAAAAGTGGTTGCCAGCACAACCGAGTTATGTTTTCTGAAAGTGTTGTATTTCATAGCGCAGATAAAGGAAATCAGGACATTCGGTATAGTGTAAGGAACTGAATCGGGCATAAAACCTATTGCAAACAAAAGCACTATTTCTACTGCTATAAAAACTGTTTCCCAGCGCAAAGGCGTGCTTTTTTTACCGAGCAGTTTCGGTGTGATGACCGTGATGGCGATACCTACTACATAGGCAATTATGGGTATTGTGTATTTTATGATTTTTGAAAGGTCGGCTTTTGCAATGTAGATGCCGAGCATTGCTATATTGCCCGTTTGAGCGTTGCAAAAAACACCGCCTTTCAGCAAAAATGTGTATGCCTCCAAAAAACCGCTTACAAGTCCTAAAGAAGTGCAAACATAGGTAGATTCACGAATCGGAACATCTTTTCGCCTTAACAAACCTAAAAACCTCTAATCTGTATCTGTTCATTTATTTTTATACAATCATTTTATCACAAAAAAAACAGCGTTTCAACGCTATTTTGATTGTAAAGATAAAATTTTAACAAAGTTATTTATGTGTAAAAAAAACGCTCTGTCGGACCGTGTTGAGTCAACAGAGCGTAGTGATTTTAAAATAATTTCTGCAATAATTATTATTTTAATTATTACTTACATTAATAATATAGTTGTTAGTTGTTTGCTGAACAGATTTTTTATCGACGAATTATTTGTTGAAAAATGTTAAAAATGCTTTGTACGCCATATATACATCTATTTTTGAAACAACTTCATACGGTGCGTGCATTGAAAGAACGGGAACGCCGACATCTATTACATCGACATCAAGCGCAGCGATATACATTGCGACAGTTCCGCCGCCGCCGACATCAACTTTGCCGAGTTCTCCGCTTTGCCACAAAACATCGTTTTCTTCAAGCAGGTTCTTAACGAAAGAAACATACTCTGCCGAAGCGTCGCTTGTGGAACTTTTGCCTCTTGCGCCTGTGTATTTTGTAACAACTACACCGCGGTTGAGCAAAGACGCGTTATTTTTCTCAAATGCGCTTGACCAGGTCGGGTCAAAAGCAGCGTTTACATCGGCTGAAAGGCACTTTGAGTTTCTGAAAACATCTCTGCCCTCAAAACCTTCAAGTCTTGCAAGGTCTTCTACAAAATAGCGGAAATATGCGCTGTTAAGTCCCGTGTTGCCGTCCGAACCGATTTCTTCCTTGTCTGTAAGAATTGTGATACAGGTGTATTCGGGAACATCTGTGTCAATGATTGCCTGAAAAGCAGGATAAGCGCAAACACGGTCGTCGTGTCCGTATCCGCCAATCATAGAGCGGTCAAATCCAATATCATCTACCGTATATGCAGGCACAAGTTCAAGTTCGGCAGAAAGAAAATCTCTTTCAGTAACGCCGTATTTTTCAAAAAGAATGTTTAAAACATTGAGTTTCACTTTTTCGGAAACATCGTCTGCTTTGAACGGTCTTGAGCCGATTAAAACATTCAGTTCTTCACCGCCGATAAGGTCGGACGCTTTTCTTTGGTACTGTTCGGAAGCAAGGTGAGGGAGCAAGTCGGTGATACAGAATTTCGGTTCGCCTGCTTCTTCGCCTATACGAACATCTACAAATGTTCCGTCTGCTTTACAAATTCTGCCGTGGAGTGAAAGCGGAACGGCTGTCCATTGGTACTTTTTAATTCCGCCGTAGTAGTGAGTTTTAAAAAGCGCAATATCGCTGTCCTCGTAAACAGGGCACTGTTTCAGGTCAACTCTCGGAGAGTCAATGTGAGCGGCGGCAATTCTTACGCCCTCGTTTATAGGTCTTTTACCTTTAACGCAGAGAATGATTGATTTTTCTCTGTTGTTTCTGTAAACTCTTGCGCCGGGTTCAAGTTCTGCGCCGAACTCGTCAAAAGGTACAAAACCGTTTTCCTGAGCAAGTTTGTCTGCCCAAGACGCAACTTCTCTTTCTGTTTTGTTGCTTTGCAAAAATTCCTTGTAGCCCTCGCAGAAATCGTCGCACTTTTCAAGTTCTGCGTCGCTCAAAAAGTCAACGCCGTGCTTTTTGTCGTTGAAAAGTTTTTCCTGCAAAAGTTTTGCCTGTGATTTTTCTTCACTCATAGTATTTCCTCCAAAATTTTAATGATTTGACTGTTAATATCATCGCCGTCATTACTGTAAATGGTAAAGTCGGTGTGGTTTTTGAAAAATTCATCGCTCAACTGAGCGTTCATTCTGAGTTTTGCGTCTTCTTGTGAAATGCCGTCTCTTTTCATAATTCTTTCAAGGCGTGTTTTTTCGTCTGCCGAAACGCAAATTGTTTTGTAGCAATATTTTTCTGCGTTGCTTTCAAAAAGCTGCGGCGCGTCAAACACCGTCAAAACGCTTTTTCTTTCGGATATTGCGCGTTTGATGATTTCGGGGTGGGTAATCTCGTTTAAAATCTTTGTGCTTTTTTCGTCTTTAAATGCTTTTTTTGCAAGCAGTTTTCTGTCCAATCCGCCGTCTTTTAAAACTATTTCTTTTCCGAAAGCGTCGGCAAGTTTTTGCAGAGTTTCACTGCCTTTTTCCGTTACCGTTCTTGCGATTTCGTCTGCTTTGATAATCTGAAATCCGCAGTTTTCAAAGACTTTTGAAACATAACTTTTACCGCTGCCCGTCGTCCCCGTAATTCCGATTGTAAACGGCTTTTCAAGGTCTATTATATCAAATGCCGCCGCCCGTATGAGCCTGTTATATACGGCAAGCGCAACGCCGTCTTTTTTGGGGTTTCTTGCATATACTTTTTTTGCTCCGAGCGTATCTAAAACACGCAGAGCGTCAAAAAGTTTGTGCGCCTGGCTGTTTGCGTCGTTTTCGTTTCCCCAGCGTACAGCAGGAATTTTTACATTGTCGTCGTCAAAACAAAGCGCATATACTCCGTCTTCTTTAATTGAGTTTACAAACTTTTCGTACTTTTCTTTGTCTGCGTTTACAATCACTACTTTTGCTTTCGGCGAGTAGTGTTTGTACTTCATACCGGGAGATTCGGCTTTTTCGTCTTTTTTCATACCCTCTGTTACGGCTTTTGCGACAAGCACTTCACAGCCCAAAACTTTTTCCATCATCTCTTTTGTAACTGCGCCAGGCCGTAAAATTGTGGGCACGCCGTCTGCAACGGTAATTACCGTGCTTTCAACTCCTACCTCACAATCTCCGCCGTCAATGATTGCGTCAATTTTGCCGTTCATATCGTCAATGACATATTGCGCTTTTGTCGGAGACGGCAAACCCGATGTGTTGGCGCTCGGAGCGCAAATCGGAACTTTCGCAGCGGCAATTACTTTTCTTGCCGTTTCGTTTTCGGGCATTCTGATTGCGACGGTGTCAAGTCCTCCGCTTACGGTTTTGCCGATTTTGTCGCTTTTTTTCATTATGATGCTCAAAGGGGCGGGAAAAAATGCGTCTATAAGTTTTTGAGCGTATTCGTTAATTTCCGCAACAAGCACAGCGATGTCTTTTTTGTCTGCAATGTGAACAATGAGGGGGTTGTCGGACGGTCTGCCTTTTGCTTGGTAGATTTTAGCCGCCGCCTCGTCGTCAAGCGCGTTTGCGCCGAGACCGTAAACAGTTTCTGTCGGAAATGCCACAAGTCCGCCGTTTCGCAGGATTTCGCCTGCTTTTAGTATGTCTTTTTCACTTGTTGAAAGTATTTCAGTTTTCATAGTTTTCGCTTGCTTTCAGTTTTTCGGCTGTGTCGGCAGTGATGAGTGCGTCAAGCAATTCGTCGAGCGAGCCGTTTAAAATTTGCTCAAGTTTGTATAAAGTTAAGCCTATTCGGTGGTCTGTAACTCTGCCTTGAGGGTAGTTGTATGTGCGTATTCTTTCACTTCTGTCGCCTGTGCCGACCTGCAATTTTCTTTCGCCTGCAATTTCGGCATTTTTCTTTTCAATCTCTGCGTCAAGCAGTCTCGAGCGCAAAACCTTGAGCGCTTTTTCCTTGTTTTTGTGCTGACTTCTTTCGTCCTGACACTCAACGACAGTGCCTGTCGGAATGTGAGTAACACGAATGGCGGAAGATGTTTTGTTGATGTGCTGTCCGCCTGCGCCCGAACTCCTGAATGTATCTATTTGTAAATCTTTCGGGTCAATCTGAAAATCTACTTCGTCTGCCTCGGGCAAAACGGCAACGGTAACGGTAGATGTGTGTATTCTGCCCGAACTTTCCGTTTCGGGAACACGCTGAACACGGTGAACACCCGACTCAAATTTAAACCTCGAGTACGCTCCCTCTCCGTCTATTGAAAAACTGATTTCTTTGTATCCGCCGAGCCCTGTTTCGCTTGCCGAAAGTATCTCTGTTTTCCATCTCTTTGCTTCTGCGTACATAGAGTACATTCTGTAAAGTGCGCCTGCAAAAAGCGCCGCTTCGTCTCCGCCTGCACCTGCGCGAATTTCTATGATGACATTCTTTTCGTCGTTCGGGTCGGTCGGCAAAAGCAAAACTTTGAGTTCTTCGCTTACAATTTCGCTTTGCTTTTTCGCCTCTTCGTACTCTTCGCTGACAAGTTCTTCAAACTCGCTGTCAAGACCGCCCTCGTCAAGCATCGCTCTCGACTCGTCTATGGTTTCAAGCACTTTTTTGTACTCTCTGAACTTTTCGACTACGGGTTCAAGGTGTTTCAGCTCTTTCATTATGGCGTTTGTCTTTTCAATGTCGGTCAAAGTTTCGGGCAAAGCCAAAGTTTCGTTTAAGTTTTCGTATTTGTTTTCTACTTCCTGAAGTTTATCAAACATTTTTAACCTCTTTGATATTTTTTAAAATTTTCGCTCTCGGCACAAAAACTTCGTGCGAGCAGCCGAGACAACGCATTTTAAAATCTACGCCCGTGCGCAAAATTTCAAACTCGTTGCATCCGCAGGGGTGCGGTTTTTTCATTACAACCGTGTCGCCTACATTTATTTGCATAGTTCTCACCCTATATTTTAAATAATTATTTTTATTTTGCTACTATATTATATATATTATGCGTGTTTTTTTCAAGTCGGGGCGGTGGCATAAAAAATATTTTTTTCGCATACATTTCAGTAAAATCAAAATTAAGGTTGTGTTGAAATGAAATATTATCCTGAGGGTTGTAATGTTGAACTTGCAAAAAGGTTTGAAACGACTGCCGAAATCAAAGACGCAATATCGAACGGCGCTGTTTGTGAGGCAAAAGTTCTGATGTGCGACAGCGAACACAATTTGCATGTCGATTTGGGAATAGTGCGCGGCATAATTCCGCGATGCGAGGGCGCTTTGGGAATAGATACGGGTCAGGTCAGAGATATTGCTCTCATCTCAAAAGTCAACAGATTTGTGTCTTTTAAAATCGAGTATTTGCAGAGAAACGACAACGGAGAAGTCGTGGCGTATCTCTCAAGAAAAGCCGCTCAAAAAGAAGCGTATGAAAACTATGTGTCAAAACTCACAGTCGGCGATATTGCAGACGCAGTTGTTACTCACCTTGAACAGTTCGGTGCGTTTATAGATATAGGGTGCGGAATAAATGCGCTAATTCCGATAGATATGCTTTCTGTTTCAAGAATTTCTCACCCGTCGCAAAGACTTTCTCAGGGGCAGAAAATTCGCGCCGTTCTGCGAAAAAAAGAGGACGAAAAACTCACATTTTCCCTCAGGGAACTGCTTGGCACCTGGACGCAAAATGCCGAAAAATTTACGGCGGGAGAAACGGTTACGGGTATAGTCAGAAGCATAGAAAACTACGGAGTTTTCGTGGAACTTGCACCGAATTTGGCGGGTCTTGCCGAGCCCTGCGACAACCTTTTTGAGTCGCAGAAAGTGTCTGTTTTCATTAAGTCCGTCATTGAAAATAAAATGAAGATAAAACTTGTCATAGTTGACTCTTTTGACAGGTGTAAAACGCCCGAACCTCTTGTTTTCTACGAAGAAAAAGACCATATAGATGTCTGGAACTATTCGCCGAAAGACAGTAAAAAAGAAATTTTTACAGTTTTTGACTGTCAATAAACGGTGCGAAGAACTCATAGTTTTATATTGGTTGTCTTTTATATTTGTTATATTTAATGATTTAAATATAGTTTTCTAAAAACCCAAATTACATACACGCAAAAATAAAAAATCGTCGAACTCGATGTTTCGACGATTTTTGAGTGTTTTGGTCTTTTATAGTTGTTATATTTTGTTGTTTTCGTCATTAAATCATCGGCGAAATCAAAATTTGACAGAAAACCGTGCTTTTGACAGAAATATGTTGACAAAATTGTGAATTTACATATATAATTAAATTGCAGAATATTTTCGGGGTCGAGTGAAATTCTCTACCGGCGGTAACGGCTTTTGCCGAAGTCCGCGACTCGCTTTTTGCGACTGAACAGGTGAAATTCCTGTACCGACGGTTACAGTCCGGATGAAAGAAAATAGAACTTTTATCTTTTGCTAAAAGCCAAAATTTTTTCTTTTATTAAAAAGCCGAAAGAGCATTTTTTATAATGTTCGGCTATCCTCTCCTTATTCTGCAAAGGAGGAAATAAAATGAAAAAACAGTCAAAATTAAACATTGAAAAACTTGTAAAAATCGCAATTTTAGGCGCATTTTCGTCAATATTGATGCTTGTCGAGTTTCCGTTGCCGATTGCTCCGCCGTTTTATGAAATGGATTTCAGCGAAGTTGTCGTAATGCTCGGCGGTTTTGCGATAGGACCGTCTGCCGTTTTCGGTATAGAGGCAGTAAAAATCGGTTTAAATCTGCTCATAAACGGCACAACTACGGTCGGAGTCGGCGAACTTGCAAACTTTTTGCTCGGCGTGTCGCTGACATTTCTGCCGAGTTACATTTACAGATATTCAAAGTTTAAAAACACGAAAAAAGGCGCAGTTTTGGGTATGCTTTGCGGAATTTTGCTGTTCGCTTTTTTGGGCGTTGTACTCAATATCTATGTGCTCATTCCGTTTTATTCAAGCGCCTACGGTCTGCCGATTGAAAAAATTGTAGAGATGGGCGGCGCAATCTTCCCCGCTGTAAATTCGGTGGAAAAACTCGCAGTTTTCTGCGTTTTGCCTTTTAATTTAATCAAGGGCTTTTTAAGTTGTCTGATTGTCTTTTTGGCATATAGAAAGTTGTCGGCATTTTGGCAAGAAGTTTTGTAAAATGAGTTTTCTGACATTTTTCACGGGCATATTTTCTTAAATAAAAGCATTTAATTTTGCTTTTAAAATATTAAATTTACGGAGGTATAAAATGAACTATTGTAAACAGTGCGGCGCAAAGCTCGAAGAGGGAACGGTTGTTTGTTCTTTGTGCGGTTTCAACAATGAAAACGACCCCCAGCCTCAGCAGGCAGGCGCTCAGCAAAACTATCAGCAACAGCAGTATCAACAAAACTATCAACAGCCGCCGTATCAACCCGTTCAGGACAAAAAGACGGCTCCTCTTTCAGTGGGCGAAATCATTGTAACCATCATCTTGATGAGTATTCCGATTGTAAATATCGTAATGCTTGTCGTTTGGCTCACAAACAAGGACACAAACCTCACCAAGAGAAACTTTGCCCTTGCAATGATTATTTTAGAGTGCATAGGAATTGTTCTTTACTTTGTTCTTGTAATGATTATGGCAGCAATGGGCATTTCATTGATGTCAATGGCGTCCTTGCCGATGCTTTTCCTGTAAGATTTATGATATTTAAAATTTAATAATGCTATAAAAACGCCGTGCAGATTTTCTGCACGGCGTTTTTTAATATAATATTGAGTTTGTTTGCCTCGTTTGAGGATGGTTGCAAAATTCTGTTTTCTTCAGATTGATTTTATTTCTGTTGTGCCGACTGACCTTCCAAAGCGAGTTGGTAAGGGCTTTTCTTTTTCGGTTTGTAAGCGGGCGGGTTTTTGAGTTTTTTAACAAGTCTGCCGTTTTTAGCAGTGATTTTGTTGATTTCGTGAACGGGACCCGACATATATTCCGACATATATTCGTCTGCGACAGCCATCATTTCTTTGTCGTTTTTCATCTCTCCGAGAATTGTAACGCCGATGATGTCCTGAACTTCGTTTGTACCGTCTTCGTAAATATCGTTGAGCGCTTTGAACAACTTTTTGCGTTCTTCGTCTGTACCGTTTTTGATTGTTTCAAGCACACGGGGAGTGCCGTGATTCATGAAAAAGTCTTCCGGTAAAAATTCGCCGTATTTTGCGATATTTTCCTTGATTTCGGTTTTAAGTTCGGGGTAAAGGTTTGCAAATCTGTTAGCAAGTGAGTCTGCGTCGTAACTTACCGTGCCGTTTTTAGCCTTTTTTCTTGAAACGGACTTCGGAATTTTGATGTTGTCTATATTCCTTTTTTTCTCTTTTCCGAAAGTTGACTCGATTTCTTCAGAAAACTCGTTACAGCACGAGCGAACATCTCTGTCGTCTGCGACGGAAAGGTCGAAAAGAGACTTTGAAATGGTGGCAAACTCTGTTCTTTCGCCGTGATTTTCAAAAGAGCACTCGAAAAGAGCAAGACTGTTTTTTTCGTCTATAAAAATACGGTAAACGCCTGTTTTACTCTCAAAAACAATTGCGTTGTCTTTTTGGTTTTTGGCTTTTCTGAAACCGTTTTTTTCATTTATTTCTTTAAGATTTTTTTCAATAAGAGAAAGCGCTTCGTTAAGTTGCATTGTAAAACTCCTTAGTTGCGGAATAGTTTTAAAAGTGTTTGTCCGAGGACAATATGTGCTTATTATAACATTAGATTTGACTTTAATCAATGCTTTTAATTCAACTTGATACCGAATTTGTTATTTATTCAAAAATTCTATATAAAATATATAAAATTAGTATAACATATTATTGAATTAAATATTAATCTATGATATTATTTATATATTATTACTTGCAGTATAAAGAAAAGTATCAGCAAGAAAATCAGAATATTAAAACAAATATAAACGAGGTGTTTTTTTGAATAAAATCAAACTTGCCGTAATTTTCGGCGGAGCGTCAAGCGAGCACGAGATTTCAACGGTATCGGCAAAAGGAGTCATATCAAATATTGACAGAGAAAAATACGATGTTTACCTTTTGGGTATCACAAAAGAGGGCGAATGGTATCTTTACGACGGCAGTGAAGAATTGCTGCCCGAAGACAAGTGGCTTCAAAGCGACAGCTTGAAAAAGGCTGTCATTTCTCCCGACCCGTCGGTTCACGGAATTGTAACGGAGGACGGCGAGGTTATCAAAATAGATGTCATTTTCCCCGTACTTCACGGAAAAAACGGCGAGGACGGTACTATACAGGGACTGTTCCAGATTGCAAAAATTGCGTTTGTCGGATGCGACAGTACATCGTCGGGTGTTTGTATGGACAAAAGAATTACAAACGCAATTGCAGACGCTTACAATATCCCGCAGGCAAAGTGGTGCGCAATAAACGAGTTTGACTACAAAGCAAGCCCGAACGAGTTTATAGAAAGCGCTGTTGAAAAACTTTCTTTGCCTATTTTCGTAAAACCTGCAAACGCAGGCTCAAGCGTAGGCATCACAAAGGCAAAAACGGTTGAAGAACTCAAAGACGGCATAGAAAAAGCATTTAAAGAAGACAAGAAAATTGTTTTGGAAGAGTTTGTTGACGGCTACGAAGTTGAGGTTGCAGTTCTCGGAAACGAAGTGCCCATTACGGCAGAAGTCGGTCAAATCAACTCCTGCAAAGAGTTCTACGATTACGAAGCAAAGTATATTAACCCTGCGTCAGAACTCATCATTCCTGCAAATATCGGAGAAGAAAAGAGAAACGAAGTTGCTCAAAATGCAATCAAGGCTTACAAGGCTTTCGGCTGTGAAGGACTTTCGAGAGTTGACTTTTTCGTAACGAAAAAAGACGGCAGAGTTTTGTTCAACGAAATCAACACTCTTCCCGGTTTTACACCAATCAGTATGTACTCAAAACTTTTTGAGGCGAAAGGCATCAGTTACGGCGAACTTGTTGACAGCCTTATTGAACTTGCAATTTCAAGAGGAGATAATTTTTGAATGTGTAAAAAAAATAATGTATCAATCACAATGAAAAGCGCTCAGAAACTCGGTAAAGAAAGCGATTCGATGATGATTTTTGCAGACGGTACGGTTTGTGAAAAGGACGGCTCGGTTTTTATAGAATATTTTGAAATGACCGACTCTGAACAAAGTGCGCTGAGCGGAGGGTACAGAGGACGAACAAAAGAGCACGATGAAACAAGGACCGTCATTCAAATCAAGAAAGACGGCTCGGTTGAAGTAAACCGCTACGGTATTTTGGCAAATTGCTATAAACTCAGCGAGAACAAGAGAAACCTTTGTACATACGCTACGCCGTACGGAGAAATGATGATTGGTTTCACAGGCAGAAAAATCGCTCACGAGCACAGCGACAAAGAGGGCAGACTCTATTTGCGATATGACCTCGATTCAAACGGAACGCTTACTTCTGAAAATGAAATAGAATTAAAATACACTGTTTTGGAGAATTAAAATATGTCAAAGATAGTAAAAGAAACACAACTCGAGTTAAAGACGAGAATTGTAAACGCAGTAAAAAAAGCTATGGAAAACGGCGAACTTCCGAACGCCGAAATTCCCGAATTCATCATTGAAGTGCCGTCAAACAGAGAAAACGGCGACTTTTCAAGCAATATCGCAATGGCAGGCGCAAGAGCGTTCAAAAACGCTCCGAGAAAAATCGCAGAGGCAATTCAGAACAATCTCGACCTTGAAAACACCTATTTTGAAAAGTGCGAAATTGCAGGTCCGGGCTTTATGAATTTTTATCTCGGTCAGTCGTACTATGGGGCTATTGTTGAAGATGTGCTTGAAAAAGGCGCAGACTACGGCAAGTCCGACTACGGCGACGGCAAAAGAGTTCTTGTTGAATTTGTTTCTGCAAACCCGACGGGTCCTATGCATATAGGTAATGCAAGGGGAGGCGCCATCGGCGACTGTCTTGCCGCCGTACTTGACCGAGCAGGCTACTATGTTGAGCGTGAGTTCTATGTAAACGACGCAGGCAATCAAATAGAAAAGTTCGGTCTTTCACTTGAAGTGAGATATCTTCAAATGTATAAAGATGGCGTTGAAATGCCCGAGGACGCATATCACGGCGCAGACATTACGGCGCACGCAGAGGCTTTTGCAAAAGAATACGGCGACAAGTTTGTAAATTCTTCGACAGAAGAAAGAAGAAAAGCGCTTGTTGAGTTTGCTTTGCCGAAAAATATCGCAGGACTTGAGGAAGATTTGCTCAAATACCGCATAAAATATAACCATTGGTTTAAAGAGAGCACTTTGCACAACAACGGCGCCGTTTCTCAAGTCATAGGAAAACTCAAAGAAAAAGGCGTAACTTACGAAAAAGAGGGCGCGCTTTGGTTCAAGGCGAGCGAATTCGGAAATGACAAAGACATTGTTTTGGTAAGGGCAAACGGAATACCGACCTATATCGTTCCCGACATTGCGTACCACTACAACAAACTTGTTACAAGAAAGTTTGACAAGGCGATAGATGTTTTGGGCGCAGACCATCACGGCTATGTTCCGAGAATGAAAGCGGCGCTTACCGCACTCGGTGTTGACGCTTCGAGACTTGATATTGTCATCATGCAAATGGTGCGTCTTGTAAGAGGCGAAGAGACAATCAAACTTTCGAAGCGTTCGGGCAAAGCCATCACACTTTCAACATTGCTTGAAGAAGTGCCGATTGACGCCGCAAGATTTTTCTTCAATCTTCGCGAGCCGAACTCCCATTTTGACTTTGACCTTGACCTTGCTGCAGAAAAATCAAGCGAAAACCCTGTTTACTATGTTCAGTACGCTCACGCAAGAATTTGCTCAATTCTCAAAAAAGCAAAAGAACAGGGCATAGAATTAAAAGACGCAGACAAAGAACAACTTGCGCTTCTTACTGCGCCTGAAGAAAAAGAGTTAATTCGTCATTTGTCAATGCTTACGGACGAGTACATTTCTGCAGCCGTTGCATACGACCCTGCGAAAATCACCCGCTATGTAATTGACCTTGCAACTCTTTTCCATAAATTTTACAATGCAAACCGTGTAATAGACGAAAACGAGGCGCTGATGTGCGCAAGACTTACCTTGTGCAAAGCCGTAAAGCAGGTAATTAAAAATGTACTTGAAACTTTGAAAATATCAGTGCCGGAGTCAATGTGATTTATTTCCTTTAAGAGAGGGCGATTTCATGAATAATTTTGAAACAAAAGCAGTACGCGCAGTCGGTGCAAAACTCATTCACTACGCGTACAAAGACCCGAAGAAAAATGTACCAAAACTTTTGAAGTTTGCAAAAAAACTTGCAGGGCCGATGTTTACAGAGGCGACTTTTACGGCGCCTATCGACATAGTGAACAACAAAGAAAATACCTGGCACGACTATTTTTACGGTATGATGGACGATATAGATAGTGAGTATCTCGAAAGTTTACTTTTGACTTTTGCTTTTGACTGCGGATATATCGGAACAAAAACTTTGAGAAAAAACAGAGAAATTTACAAGTGCAATATCCCGTGGGTAATTCTTATGGACCCTACATCTGCCTGCAACTTGAAGTGCAAAGGCTGTTGGGCTGCGGAGTACGGACACAAGTCCAACCTTGCGCTTGACGATATGCGCCGCCTCATTAAAGAGGCAAAAGAACTCGGCACTCATTTCTTTATGTTTACGGGTGGAGAGCCTCTTGTGAAGAAAAAGGAAATACTTGCTTTGTGCAACGAAAACCCCGACTGTATCTTTCTTGCTTTCACAAACGGAACACTTGTTGACGACGCTTTTTGCGAAGAAATTTTGAAGTGCAAAAACCTTTCTCTTGCGCTCAGTATAGAGGGCAGTGAAGAAACAAACGACGCGCGCAGAGGCGACGGTGTATATCAAAAAACATTGAAAGCAATGAAAACTTTGAAAAAGCACAAGTGCCTTTTCGGTATTTCTGTTTGCTATACATCTCAAAACTACGACGCTGTTACAAGCGACGAGTTTTACGACAAAATGATTGCAGAGGGCGTTAAGTTTGCGTGGTATTTCCACTATATGCCTGTCGGTTCGGACGCTGACAAAGGTCTTCTTCTGACACCCGAACAAAGAGAACATGTTTACAGAGAAATTCGTCAAAAGAGAAAAACAAAAAACGGAAAACCGTTGTTTACGGTAGATTTTCAAAACGACGCAGAGTTTGTCGGCGGTTGTATCGCAGGCGGAAGAAACTATTTCCATGTTAATTCAGAGGGCGATGTTGAACCTTGCGTATTCATTCATTATTCCGACAGAAACATTAAAACTTCAAGCGTGATTGAGGTGCTTCAGTCTCCGTTGTTTAAAAGATACTTTAAAGGCCAGCCGTTTAATGACAATATGCTTCAGCCCTGTCCTATGCTTGAAAATCCGACAGAACTGAGGAAAATTGTAGAAGAAACAGGAGCGCATTCGACAAATCTTATGAAAGCAGAGTCGGCAGAGGAACTCTGTTCAAAGTGTGACGAGTACGCAGAAAATTGGGCGCCTGTTGCCAAGAGAATTTGGGAAGAACAGGCGAGATTTAAACCGAAAACACAATATTACAGGGATATGGTGAAAAAAGATGAGTGAATTTAAAAATTTTGTTTTGTCAAACGGCGTTGAAATTCCGTCTTTGGGACTCGGCGTTTATAAATCGGGCGAAAATACCTACAACGCAGTAAAAACTGCGCTTGAACTCGGCTATCGCCATATTGACACCGCAGCTTTTTACGGCAACGAAGAGGCTGTGGGTCAGGCTGTACGCGACAGTAAAATCGCAAGAGAAGACATTTTCGTAACAACAAAACTTTGGAACGAAGACCAAAGACAGGGCACGCAGGAAAAAGCATTTGAGTCGAGCCTTAAAAAACTCGATATAGGCTATATCGACTTGTATTTGGTGCACTGGCCCGTTCCTGAAAAGTATGTTGACACTTGGAAAATGATGCAGCAGTTCTACGAAACGGGAAAAGTTCGTGCAATCGGCGTCAGCAACTTTATGCAGCATCATCTTGAAGATGTTTTGGCTTTGGGCGGAGTTAAACCTATGGTTGACCAGTTCGAGTGCCACCCCGAGTGCGCAAGGCGTGAACTCAGAGAATTCTGCAAAAATAACGGTATCGTTGCAGAGGCTTGGAGCCCGCTTGCAAGAGGAGCGTATTTTGACAATGAACTTCTTGTTTCTCTTTCCGAAAAGTACGGCAAATCTCCTGCTCAAATCATTTTGAGATGGGATTATCAAGGCGGTATTGTAACTATTCCGAAGTCTGTTACCGAAAAGAGAATTAAAGAAAATATGGACATTTTGGACTTCTCCCTTACGGACGAAGAGATGGAGCAGATTTTTGCAATGGACAAAAATTCAATGCACGGCGACCCCGACAATTTTGATTTTTAAGTTCTTGTATGACAATGCGTTTTAACGCAGTTTTAATTAAAATCTTCTGTTCTAAAACATATTGGGTTCGACTTTTGTTACTTTAAGGCAGGAGAGTTGAACACAATACGCGGGAATTTGTTCTTGTGTATTGTGTTTTTACTTTTTGTTCCTGTCTGTCGTCGGCTCCTCTTATTTTCAGATTGACTATTAAATATATAAAAATTAAATTTAAAATACAAAAATAAATTCATAGTTAAAATATGTTTTTATTTTCAATAATAATTGAGATTTGAACGGCGTGAAAATCTTTAAACGGTGAAAAAATGAATAAAATATTTAAAAGCATTTTGGCGGCGGTGCTGGCTTTGTCGCTTACAACAGTTGCGTTGCCTGCGTCAAATATAAAGGCTGAGGCTGCGTCATCAACAATAGTGAGTGAATCTTTTGAAAACGAGAAAACTCTTGAAAATTGGTCCGCGTCTGCCGACAACAAATTGCTTGTTTCGGACCTTCGTGCAAAAGAAGGCAGTAAGTCGGGACTTTGGGAATATACTCCTTCAGGCAGTCTGACATTTAAAAATTCGCATTTTGCGGATATGGTTAATAATAAAAGCGCAGGTATTATTGTCTGGATATATAACGAGCAGGCAAAAGACGAAAATCTTACATTTACCATCGGAACAGAGTCGGAAGTTGACGCCGACACTCCGAGATATCGCTTTACTTTTAATTTGAATTTTACAGGCTGGCGAACACTTCATCTCAGAGTGTATCAGGACGGTTCACTTGATAAAACAAAATCGACAAAGCCCGATACAATGCGTATTTCTATGCCCGACGATATATCAAGCGGCAGAATTTTTATAGACTTGTTGGAAATAAATTCTAACATTTCGTTTGCGTACACTGCCGATTATCAGGCTCCGTATATAACAAATGTAACAAACGAATACCGTTTTTCTTTGCAAAAGCCGAAAAATACGGAAACAGAAATTACCGATTCGCAAATTGCCGACTTTGATTTGATTGAGGAAAAGCTGGACAACTATGTGTTCCCGACGGGAGTGGACTATGCGTCTTTGGAAGATTCTCCGCTCAAAACAAGGTATCAAAAACTTACAGAATCGGTTGACGGATATATTTCTTCGGGATTTGACAAGAAAAATATAAAGCGCGAGTCAGACGGCAGGATAACGGGTCCCGGACTTTTTGCACAGGATGACGCCCGAAGTCCTAAATTTTCTGACTTTGAAACAACTTGGATTGCTCTTCTTGCCGACTATAAACTTAATCACGACGAAACAAGTAAGGAAAAACTGTTTTTGCTCTTCGATTATTTTGCGGATCAGGGCTGGGCGTTCGGCAGTGCTCTGGGCACATTAAATCATCAGGACAACAGAAATGACGGCTACGCTTACGCTATGTATATTATGCGTGAGGAACTTGCAGAAACGGGCAGACTTCAGCAGGCAGTTGACGCTCTGGGCTGGTATTCGCTTATAGGTATGATTTTTGATTATGACCCGCAGGCGCCCGACTATGTTTTTAATACAGACTCAATGCGTACAAGTTCTTTGTACCAACTTATGTGTATTTTATCAATGCCCGATTCGCCTGAAAAAGTTACATATATGAAATATTATGTTGACTTTATGAGTAAAGTTATCATTCCGAAATTGGGACTGAGAGGCGGTTTAAAGCCTGACGGAACAACAAGCCATCACAACGGCGTTTATATGGCGGGCTACGGCTCGTCTTGTACCTATATTCTTTCGCAAATTGCCTATTTGCTGAACGGTACTCAGTTTGAACTTTCAAAAGAGGCGACCGATACTCTTAAAAATGTTCTTACGACATATTTTGATACGGCGTGCGACTATGATTTACCTTACGGTGTAAGAGGAAGATTTCCTACAAAAAACAATACTCTTGTGGAAATTCTCGGAGCGTACGCATTCTTTACACTTTGCGGTGATAAAGATATGAGCGAAAAGTTTCTGTATCTTTGGAAACCCGACGATACGGAAATTTCGTACACATTCAAAAGATGGGCAAATTCAATTAACTACACAAACACGCTCGGCGAGTTGGTAATTTTTGAAGACGCGTTCAAAACGGCAACCGAAAACGGTTACACTGAAAAAGCTCCGCAGGAAAAGACTTTTGTTAAACCGTACGGCGGATATATGATTCACAGAAAAGATAACTGGATGCTTTCGGTAAAAGGCTTCAGCAAGTATGTTTGGGATTATGAAAGCGACAACGGTTATAAAATGGGGCGTTATAACGGTTACGGCTCTACATTCATTTTTACCGACGACAATAATTCGGACGATTTAGATTTCAACAGCGGTTGGAACTGGACAAGGTGGCCGGGAACTACAACCATTGCCGTGAGCAACGACGAATTGATAAAAAAATATAAACAGTCGAGGAATTTTTCAAACGACGCCTTTTTAGGCGGAGTTTCCAACGGTAATAACGGCGTTTATTCAATGTCAATGCAGGACAGAACATTTGACACATCGTTTAAAGCAAAAAAATCGTGGTTTTGTTTCGGAGATGAAATTGTTTGCTTGGGTTCGGAAATTGAAAATGCAGACAAAGTTAACGATACGCAAACAACATTGTTTCAAACTCCTGCAAATTCACAAAATCAACCGCTTTACACATCTTTTAAAAACGGAAAGGCAGCAGCGTTTCCGAGCACATTCAACGGTGCAGACGGTAAATCGGAATGGATTCTTGACACTGCTTCTAACGGATATATAATTCCGAATTCATCTGAACTGAAAGTTGAGTACAATGTGCAGGAATCTGTTGACTTGTCGGGCAAAAGAAAAACAAGCGGTAACTATGCGACTGCTTATTTTAATCACGGCAAGGCTCCCGAAAACGCAAACTATCAGTATGTGATTGTTCCGCAAACTACTGTTCAGGAACTCGAACAAAAAACGGCTGACTTGTCATATGAAGTTGTAAAACAAGATGATTTTGCTCATATTGTAAACTATAAGGACGGTCAAAAGATAGGATATTCCGTTTTCAATTCTGAAACTGACGATTTCAAAGTCGGAGCGTTGAAATCTGTTTCTGCTCCGTGTGTTGTTATGGAAGAAAAAAATTCGCCGTCTGAAATGTATCTTACGGTTTCAGACCCTGATTTAAGAGTTGTAGATACCGCGACACAAAAACTGACATACGAAACAGAAGTTATTCCGAGTCAGGAAAAAACACTTTGTGTAACATTGGACGGTCTTTGGAATGTTGAAAACAACGACAGTGTTTTGGTGCAACGAAATCTTCAAGACAACACTACAACTTTAAGTATGAGTTGTTCTGACGGTGAACAGTACGCATTAAAATTATCCCGCAGTTATGAAAATATAAGCATTACCGTAAATCCGGAAAATCTTGCGTTGACAGTGGGCGAAGAAAAATCACTCGGCGCAGAAATCAATATTCCTGAATTTAAGGAAAAGATAAATTGGATGTCTGACGATGAAAATGTTGTGAAAGTTGATGAAAACGGCAATGTGAAAGCAGTCGGAAGCGGAATGGCTAAAATAAAGGCGTACCTTTCATCAAACCTTGACTGTTACGCCGTTTGTACGGTAACAGTGAATGAGCCGAAGTTGAACATTACAGTAAACGACGGCGCAGGAGAGATTGACTCAGGTGTTGTTTTCGTCAAACTTCCGTCTGTATTTACTCTTTATAAAAATGCGTCTGTTACTCTCGGCTATTCTCTTACATCGAATGTAAAGATTGAAAATGTAGAGTGGAGCTATGCAAACTGGTCGCAGACAAATCCAGAGGCGTATATAGAACCGTCTGCCGACGGAACTGCTGTCATCAGACCAAACTCAAAGGGCGTCGGAGCACGCTCCGTTTGGGTAAATGTTTCTGTAACGGATGAATTCGGCAATGTTTACAGCGATACCGTTAAGGTGCGTTTTTACAAATTTGATTGGCAAAGATAATACCGAATACGGCTCTGCAACAGAAAATATTTAATAAATAATAAAACACCGAGAAAGCATTTCGCATTTCTCGGTGTTTTTATTAATATGAAAGTTAAAACAAATTTGTTTTATGTTTATTTAATTACACGCACTTTGATTACGCCGTCGAGCGCATTTATTCCGTCAACAACCTCGTCGTCAACAAACTCGTCGCAGTCAATGATTGAGTATGCGATTTCTCCGCGGTTTTTGTCTTGGAACGAGTCGATGTTGTTGCCTGATTTTGAGATTACATCTGTGATTTTTGCAATCATATTCAATTTGTTTTCGTGAATTACGGTTACACGAACTGCGCCTGCGCGCGGTGCCGAAACTGACGGCAGGTTTACAGAGTTTGTGATATTGCCGTTTTCAAGAAAATCTATGAGTTCATCTGCGCCCATTGACGCGCAGTTTTCTTCGCTTTCGGGTGTAGATGCGCCGAGGTGCGGAATTGTGATAACACCTTCTGTACCGATAATATCAGCGCTCGGGAAGTCTGTAACATAGGCTGCCATTTCGCCGTTTTCAAGTGCAGAAATAACATCGCTTGTGTTTGCCAGGTCGCCTCTTGCGAAGTTGAGTATTCTCACTGAATTTTTCATTTTTGCGATATTTTCAGCGTTAATCATCTCTTTTGTGTCGGGTGTGAGCGGAACATGGAGCGTGATATAGTCGCAGACAGAGAAAATCTCGTCGAGATTGTTTGTAACGATTGTATCTCTTGAAAGTTTGATTGCTGCGGCAGTTGAAAGGTACGGGTCGTATCCGATTACTTTCATACCGAGTGCTTCGGCTGCGTTTGCTACATTGATACCGATTGCGCCGAGACCGATAACGCCGAGTGTTTTGCCTGAAATTTCAGGACCTGCAAATGCGCTTTTTCCTTTTTCGACTGTTTTGCCGACATTGTCGCCCTCGCCCTTGATTGTTTTGCACCATTCGATTGAGTTGATGACTTTTCTCGAACTCAAAAGTAAACCGCAAATAACAAGTTCTTTAACTGCGTTTGCGTTTGCACCCGGTGTGTTGAACACACAGATACCCTGTCTTGCGCAGTCTTTTACGGGAATGTTGTTTACGCCTGCCCCTGCTCTTGCAATAGCGAGCAATGACTCGGGCATTTCCATATCGTGCATAGACGCGGAGCGTACCATAATTGCGTCGGGAGCGTCTGTTTCGCCTACAATATATTTGTTTTCGTCAAATTTTGAAAGACCTGCGTCGGCAATTTTATTGAGTGTTTTGATTTTAAACATTATTTGTTTGCCTCCTCAAATTTTTTCATAAATTCAACAAGTTTCTCAACGCCTTCAATTTCCATAGCGTTGTAAATTGAGGCTCTCATACCGCCTACGGAACGGTGCCCTTTGAGGTTGATGAAACCTGCTTCTTCTGCTTCTTTGATGAATTTTGCGTCAAGTTCTTTGTCGCCTGTTACAAAAGGAACATTCATAAGCGAACGGTCCTCGGCAACAACTGTTCCTTTAAACATACTTGAACTGTCAAGAAAATCGTAGAGAATATTTGCCTTTTTCTCATTTCTTTCTTTCATCTTTTCAAGTCCGCCGATTTCGTTCTTTATCCATTCAAGCACAAGTTTGCAGATGTAAATTGTCCAACACGGCGGAGTGTTGTAGAGTGAATCTGCGTCTGCCTGCACTTTGTAGTTCATCATAACAGGTGTAATATCTCTTGCGTCGCCGAGCAAATCTTCGCGAATGATTGCTACAACAAGACCTGCAGGAGCAACATTTTTTTGTGCACCGAAGTAAACTACGCCGAATTTTGAAATATCAAGCGGTTCTGAAAGTGCGCAGCTTGAAACATCGGCAATGAGCGTTTTGTCGCCGACATCGGGAAGTTCGTGGTAAACCGTGCCGTAAATTGTGTTGTTCATACAAATATAAACATAGTCTGCGTCGGGACGGAAGTCTTTTGCAGTTGTTTTCGGAATATAAGAAAAAGTTTTGTCTGCTGAAGACGCTGCGGCAACAACATCGCCGTACTTCTGAGCCTCTTCAAATGCTTTTTTTGCCCACTGACCTGTGATAATGTAGTCGGCTTTTTTGTTTTTGTTCATAAAGTTAAGCGGTATTGCAGAGAATTGAGCAGACGCACCGCCCTGCAAAAACAAAACTTTGTAGTTGTCGGGAATTTTGTAAAGTTCGCGCATAAGAGCCTCTGCGTCCTTAATGATTTTGTCAAAAACTTTTGAACGGTGGCTCATTTCCATAACTGATTGACCCGAACCCTGATAGTCGAGCATTTCGTCAGCAGCCTGTTTGAGAACAGAAACGGGGAGCGTGGACGGACCTGCGCTGAAATTGTAAACTCTTGCCATAGTATTTCCTCCTGAACGGCATTCGCCGAAAAATGTAAAATTTAAAAATAAACTAATGATAATTATAACATTGTTTATAATTTTGTCAATATCTATTTTAATTTTTTAAAAAAATGCATATAAATTGACAATTAAATAACAATGTTATGTAAAAAATTATGAATTTTAACTTTTGAATAGGGTATTTTTCGTATTGTAAACTTAAAATGAAATATAGGTTGACAATTCTTTTCGCAAGTATTACAATGTAGAAAACTAAGGGGAATGAGCAGAACGCAATATACCTGCAATTCGGCTCGGTTACCCGATATGTATTACGGAGGAAAAATGAAAAATTCAAAAACAGTATTCATCACTCAAACAGCATTGTTCACTGCGCTCATAGTTGTGTGCAGTTGGATTTCAATTCCCGCAACGGTTTCTTTCACACTTCAGACCTTCGCAGTTTGTTTCGTGTCGGCAATCGGAGGTTTCAAGAGCGGTACGCTTTCGGTTTTGACATATATTTTGCTCGGTATTGTCGGAGTGCCTGTTTTTTCAAACTTCAAAGGCGGAGTTTCGGCAATAGCAGGACCCACAGGCGGATATATTGTCGGTTTCATCTTTACGGCAGTTATTGTCGGTCTGGTTGCAGACAAGTTCGGCAGAAAATTTTGGGTGTCGGTTCTTTCAATGGTGCTCGGTGTTGTTGTCTGCTACATTTTCGGAACCGCGTGGTTCTATATTCTCACCAACAATATAAATCAACAGGCTATGAGTATAGGGGCAGTGCTCGGAGTTTGCGTTGTTCCGTTTCTTCCGTTTGACGCTTTGAAGATTGCGCTTGCGGCTTGGCTTGCAAATGTTGTAGGAAAGAGAATAAAAAAAGATGTTAAAAGTTGATATATTATTTTATATATTGATGTATAAAATATAGTTACTGACAATTAATATACTATGCGAAAATGAAAAAAGCGTAAGTTTACAAAAATGCAGTCGGTTTTTGCCGTCTGAATGTAACTTGCGCTTTTACTTTTATTAATTTTGTGTTGACCGGTTTAGCCGTTCAGTTTTTCTATTCTGTTTGCGACTTTTTCAAACTCTTCCATCGTCATTGCTTCGGGACGGATTGTCGCAGAAATGTTTTCTTCTTCAAAAATCTTTGCAAGGTCGCCTTTGCTGATTGCCATTTGCGACGAGATAGAGTTGACTGCGGTTTTTCTTCGCTGAGAAAAAGCCGATTTAACTACACGGAAAAAAGTTTTTTCGTTTTGAATGTTCATTTTTTCTTTTCGCAAAGTCAGTTTGATTACTGCGCTGTTGACTTTCGGACTCGGCGTAAAACACTCTTTTGAGACATTGAAAAGAATTTTCGCCTCTGCTCTGTAGTCAACGGCAATGCTCAACGCACCCGTCTGTTTTGTGCCTGCGCCTGCGCAAATTCTTTCAGCCGCCTCTTTTTGTACCATTACAACAATTTCGTCTATATCGGCGTCGTTTTCCAGCAAGTACATTATTATCGGCGAAGTGATGTAGTACGGCAGATTTGCGCACACTTTAATTGTTTTGTATTCGCCGAGATGTTCTGCAATGAGCTGCGACAGGTCGGTTTTCATTATATCTGCGTTTATGATTTCAAGATTTTTACAGTCGCAAAGAGTTTCGTCGAGTATTGGCAAAAGTCTTTCGTCAAGTTCCACGCAGACAACTTTGCCCGCTATTTCGCAGAGTTCCTTTGTCAGCACGCCTACGCCTGCTCCTATTTCAATGACTCCCGTGTTTTTGTCAAGTTCGGCAAGTTCTGCCATTTTCGGACAAACACTGCTGTCTATAATAAAATTTTGCCCAAGCGACTTTGAAAAAGAAAAGCCGTGCCGAGCCAAAATTTTGTTGATTGTGTTAATATTACATAAATCCATAGTTGCACCTCGAGTAAATTTTAGCACAATTTTAAACTGTTTTCAATTATTAAAATATGTTCATAAATTTGTTTACAAAATTTTTGTTGACATTAAAAATTATGTGAGTATAATATCTTTAGTCGATTAACAATTAGTCGGCTAAATAATCGGAGGCGTTAAATATGCAACGACAAAATATTCATATAGAACCTCATTTGTGCTATTTGTCAAAGTTGATTAAAATGCGTTTTGACAGCGTACTTGCAGAAGAGGGTTTGTTCGCAGGTCAGCACGAAATCATCTTTATGATTGACAGAAACGACGGCATCACTTTGAGTGAACTTGCAAAGAAGATGAAAACTTCTGCCGCGTCTGCTTCTGTTTCCGTAAAAAGAATGGAAAAAGCGGGTTTCATTGAGAGAAGAACAGACGAAAACGATTCGCGTATCACACACCTTCATCTGACCGAAAAGGCAGACAGAGTGAAAGAGAGAATACAGAAAACTTTGAACAAAAAAGAGTGCGAACTTGTCGCAGATATGAGCGACGAAGAAGTTGAAGCGTTCAATGATTTTGTCATAAGAGCAATTAAAAACCTTGAAAAATCTATGAAAATAAGGGGGAACGACGATGTTTAAAAAATTGCTGCCGTATATGAAAGGCTATTGGTTTTTGTCATTTGTCAGCATTGTGGGAATGGCTGTTGAGGCTGCCTGCGAGTTGGCACTGCCGAAAACAATGGCAAAAATAGTAGATATAGGTATAGTAAACAGCGACAACGAGTATATCATCAAGATGGGTGTTTATATGCTTGTGCTCGCAATAGTCGGACTTATCGGCGGAATGACTGCCGCAAAAGTATCTGCTGTTGCAAGTCAGGGCTTTGCGTACAAAATCCGCAAAGCAATGTATGAAAATATCTCGTCTTTTTCATTTAAAAATATAGACGACTTTTCAACTGCGAGCCTCACAACAAGACTAACAAACGATGTTACCACAATTCAAAATATGGTCAGAATGATTTTGGTGATGCTTGTTCGTGCACCTGCAATGCTTGTCATTTCTGCGTTTTACGCTTTTTCAATCAACGCAAAACTTGCCTGCGTAATTCTTGCGGTTTTGCCAATCATTCTTATCGCTGTCGGTTTTGTAATGAAGTTCGGTTTTCCGATGTTCCAAAAAATGCAAAAGAAAATCGACGCAATAAACGCAGTTATACAGGAAAATCTTATAGGAATACGAGTAGTAAAGGCGTTTGTTCGTGAAGACCGCGAAAAAGAAAAGTTCAAAAAAAGAAACGACGATTTAACGCAGACAGGTATCAAGGCAGGCACAATGATTGTTACTGCAATGCCTATTGTAATGGCTGTTTTTGACGCCGCAATTTTAATCATCGTTTGGTTCGGCGGAAATCAGGTCGGCGACGGCACAATGCAGATAGGCGACCTCTTGAGTTTCATAACCTATGTTTCTCAGGTACTTATGAGTACAATGATGTTTGCCATGATTTTGCTCCAAGTTGTCAGAGGTAAAGCGTGCGCTCAGCGTATAGGCGAGGTTTTGGACACAAAGAGTACCATTACAAACAAAGAAAACGCAAAAAAAGCCGACGGCAAAGGTATGGTAGAATTCAAAAATGTAGATTTCAAATACAGCAAAGAAGGAAGCGGAGATTTGATTTTGTCCGACATAAACTTCAAAGTTGAACCGGGCAAAGTTGTCGGCATAGTCGGTTCGACAGGCTGCGGAAAGTCAAGTCTTGTATCGCTCATACCTCGACTTTATGATGTTTATTCGGGTCAGGTGCTGATTGACGGCGTAGATGTAAGAGACTACGACATTGAAAGTCTCAGAGATATGGTCGGAGTTGTTCTTCAAAAAAATGTTTTGTTCTCGGGAACAATAAAGGAGAATATCAGATGGGGCAAGGCTGACGCAACAGACGAAGAAATTGTGAATGTCTGCAAAGCGTCCTGCGCAGACGACTTCATTTCTTCATTCCCCGACGGATATGACACATATCTTGCTCAAGGCGGTCTAAACCTTTCGGGCGGTCAAAAGCAAAGACTTTGTATCGCAAGGGCTATGATTAAAAAACCGAAAATCCTCATACTCGACGACTCGACTTCTGCCGTTGACACTGCAACGGAAGCAAGAATTCAGCAGAGTTTTAAAAATGAGTTGAAAGATACAACCGTATTCATCATTGCTCAAAGAATTTCGAGCGTTCGCGACGCAGATGAAATACTTGTGCTCGACGACGGCGAACTTAAAGGCGTCGGAACTCACGACGAGTTGATTAAAAACAATGAGATATATCAGGAAATTGTAAATACTCAGGCAAAGGGGGTTGGTGAATAATGGCAAAAAAACAGGGCGGACACGGTCCTATGGCAAACAACGGCGGATACCAAAAACCGAAAGATGCCAAACAGACTCTCAAAAGAATTTTAAAATATTTCAGCAAGAACAAAGTTTTGATTTTTGCCGTTATCGTATCAATCTTTTTGAGTTCATTTTGCTCGGTAATGGGTACTTCGTGGATTCAACAGCTTGTTGACGAAAGTTTTTACCCCGAATTCAGCGTAAAGATGCTTGTGAAGAATATCGTTATTCTTGCAGTTTTCTATTTCAGCGCGTCAATTTTCAGTTTCATTCAAAGTAAAATTATGGTGCAGATTGCGTGGAAAACAACAAATACCATAAGACGAGATTTGTTTGATAAACTCCAGGGCTTGCCTCTAAGATATTTTGACAGCAAAACGCACGGCGAGATAATGAGCCGTTTCACAAACGATATTGACAATGTTCAAATGATGCTTGAACAGTCCTTTGTACAGTTGTTTTCAAGTGTGATAATGTTTGTGGGTCTTATAGTTGCAATGATTTCAAAGTCTGTTGTTTTGTTCGGAATTATGCTCATTTTCCTTGCGCTGATGATTGCTACAAGCGCATTTATCGGAGCGAAAACAAAAAAGTATTTCAGACTGCAGCAAAAAACACTCGGCGCTATGAACGGCAATATCGAGGAGTCTATTGAGGGTATGAAAGTTGTCAAAGTTTTCAACCACGAGCAAAAATCAATGGACGAATTCAATCAAAAAAATGAAGATTTCAGACAAAGTGCAACAAACGCAAACTTCTACGCAGGCGCTATCGGACCGAACTCAACGGGTCTTAACAACGCCGCTTATGCAGCAGTTACGGTTATAGGCGCACTTCTTGTTGTGTCAGGCAACGCTTTTCTCGGTCAAACCGTTACGGTGGGCGCACTTTCATCTTTCATCTCGCTTGCAAAGTCGTTTTCACAGCCGATTAACCAGATTACAAGCCAAATGAACAACATTTTTTCTGCGCTTGCAGGTGCAGAGCGTGTCTTTGAAATTATGGATATGGAGCCTGAAGTTGACGACGGCACCGTAACTCTTGAAGAAAAGCACACCGAAAACGGCAAAGAGTGGTATTGGCACGACGCAGGCAAACTCGTGAAAGTTGAGGGCAAAGTAGATTTTGAAAATGTAACATTCAGTTACGACGGCAAAAAGACAGTCCTTCACGATATTTCGCTTTACGCAAAGCCGGGTCAGAAAATCGCATTTGTAGGTTCTACCGGCGCAGGTAAAACAACCATCACAAATTTAATCAACAGATTTTACGACATTGACGACGGCAGTATCACATACGACGGTATAGATATTAAAAGAATTAAAAAAGACGATTTGAGAAAGAGTCTTGCGATAGTTCTTCAGGATACTCACTTGTTCACAGGTACGATAATGGACAATATCCGCTACGGCAGACTTGACGCAACGGACGAGGAGTGTATAGAGGCGGCAAAACTTGCTTCTGCGCACTCGTTCATCAGACGACTTCCCGACGGCTACAATACAAAAATTACAGGCGACGGCGACAACCTTTCTCAAGGTCAAAGACAGTTGCTTGCAATCGCAAGAGCGGCGGTTGCTGACCCTCCCGTAATGATTTTGGACGAGGCAACTTCTTCTATCGACACCCGTACGGAAATGCATATAGAACACGGTATGGACAGGTTGATGCAAAACAGAACAACATTTGTAATTGCGCACCGACTTTCAACTGTCAGAAACTCAAACGCCATTATGGTGCTTGAAAACGGCAGAATAATCGAGCGCGGAAATCACGACGATTTGATAGCGCTCGGAGGCAGATACTATCAACTTTGCACAGGAAAAGTACAACTCGATTAGTCAAAACCACATCATATAGTATGCATATATTTTTAATAGCACAACTTTAATGAATTTGTTACTAATTTTATAAAAATTGTTGACAATATGCGTTTATTTTGTTAAAATTTAAGCGGAAACTAATAAAATAATATAGTAGGTTTACCTATTAAAAATTAACGAGGTGCTAAATATGAAAAGAATTATTTCAGTATTGCTTGCAGCAGTAATGGCTTGTTCACTTCTCGGCGCAACAGCAATGGCTTATGCAGCTGAAACAACAGTTGAAAGCCCGACAGGTGAAACACACTTCAAACCTGCCGAACCGAGAGCGAGCGCAGGTAAGGGCAGTGTTTCCTATGTTCAAGACGAAAAAGACGAATATATTGTTACATTTACTGTAAAAGCAGGCGAAGGCGAATCTTTCAAATCTTGGGATATCCCGGGTGTAGAAGGTAAAGACTACACAGTTCTTTCAAAAGAGGGAAATGTTCTTAAAATTAAGATTTTGAACGAAAAACTTTTCTCAACAGAATCAGTAGTTGCCGTAATGAATGTTCCGTCAGACAATACAGACACTCCTGTAAATCCTGACGATTCAGGCAAATCTCCTGCAACAGGCGTTGCTGTGGCAGGTGCAGCAGTTGCATTTCTCGGTGCAGGCGTTGCTTTGACATCTGTTCTTAAAAAGAAAGAAGACTAATTTAAACTTTACAGACAATTCTCTGTAAATCAATTAAATCTTACTGAATTAAATTGCAAAAAACGGTCTGTTCACACAGACCGTTTTTGTCTAAAAAGATAAGTTGGTGGTTTAGTGAACGAAAAAGAAAACAAAAGTTCAAAAAGAAACGGCAGTCAGAAAAAAACAGTACGAAATATTGTCATTGCAATTCTTGTTGCCATTTTACTTGTCAGCGGTGTTTTTGTCGGCAAGTATATTTACAGCATTTACAATGCAAAAAATGAAAAAAATCAGTTGCAGTCTATTGCAGGCGAGCAAACAACAGAGCAAACTTTGGCAGAAAACCCGATTGATTTTGCAAGTCTGAAACAGCAAAACGACGAAATCTACGCTTGGATAAAAGTTCCCGGCACAGATATTGACTATCCTGTTTGCAGAAGCAAAAAAGACGACAATTTCTATTTGCGCCATTCAGCGCTCACAAAAAAATGGAGTGATGCGGGTGCAATATATACTCAAAGTATGAATGACCTCGAGTTCAACGACCCCGTAACTGTTATGTACGGTCATAACGGCTACGCAGAAACAATGTTTACTAATTTGCACAAGTTTGAAAATGAGGAATTTTTCAAAGAAAATCAGTATTTTTATGTTTACACCGAAAACAGAAAATTGACATACAGTGTAGTGTCTGCATTCAAGTACGATAATCGCCACATTTTAAATTCTTTCAATTTCCAAGATAAAAATGTCCTGAAAGAGTTTCAACAAATGTTACTTGCTCCGAAGTCGATGAGCGTGAATGTAAGAGAAAATGCGACAATCGCAGACGACGCAAAAATTTTAATACTCAGCACTTGCTATGATAAGGACAAGTCTGTGCGACTTTTGGTAAACGGAGTTTTGATTAAAGATGAAAAGACAAAGTGATGAATTTGAAAATAACAAACAGACAAACGACAATGAAAATGCAAAGGATTTGAACGGCGCAATTCAAAGCGAAAATGCGAAAACAGAGTCCGACTCAATTTTTGATGACGCATTTTTCACTTCCGAATCGACAAGTTCAAACAATCGCCATCACTCGGACACTCATTCTCATCATTCCGGCAGACAAAAGAAAAAAATGCCGACTGCTGCAAAAGTATTGCTCAGCATTTTCTGTGTTTTTCTTGCCCTTGCAGTTGTTGTTACAGCTACATTTTTCAGTTTGAGACAAAGCGGTAAAAAAGATTTGCAGCCTGCCGATGTGTCGGAAATTACAATCGGCGATACTGTTGAGTACAACGGACACAGGTATGTTTACAATGAAAATATTGTAACTGTCGCTTTTTTGGGAATAGACAAAGAAAATTTCGGGCTTGAAAATGAAAAAGTCGGAACGGCAGGTCAGTCCGATACCGATATGCTCGGTGTTATAGATACTCAAACGGGCAAAGCAACATTGATTTCAATTCCGAGAGAAACTATGGTCGATATTGACATATATTCGACGGCGGGCGCTTTCATTAAAACAGAGAAAAAGCAACTTTGTCTTGCGTACGCTTACGGCGACGGCAAACATAAATCTTGCCAAAACACGCTTGACGCAATCAGCAGAATTTTCTATGAAATTCCGATTGAAAAGTATTTTGCGCTCGAGCTAAAGGGCATTCCTGCCATAAACGACGCAATCGGCGGAGTAACGGTTACAAGTCTGTACGATTTTAAAGAGTACGGAATTAAAAAAGGCGACGAAGTGAAAATAGAAGGCGACTTTGCCGAAGTGTATGTTCGCCACAGAGATATGGACAGCGTTGAGGCTTCTCTCAACAGACTTGAAAGGCAAAAGCAGTATGTCAAGGCGGCAGCGACAAAAGTTGCATCGTCCGTTACAAAAGATTTTTCAACTCTCAGCAGTCTGTACTCTACCGCTTCCGAGTACAGTACAACAAACCTCAGTATCAGCGATGTTACATATCTTGCCACGATTTTAATTTCAAAAGGCATCACTTCTTACGACTCCGAGTCTGTTCAGGGCGAAATGAAGTCTGTCAAAACCGACACACCCGACATTGTAAACGCCGCTTTTTATCCCGACGAACAAGCGCTTTACGAACTCGTACTCAGAGTTTTTTATACACAAATAGACTAAATAAAAAATCGCAGAGTTTTCTGCGATTTTTTTATTTTCCTATAATGTTTTAATGATTTGAATTTAACAGACAAAATAAAATTTTTGTTTGCCGTGGTTAGTAAATCTGATTTTCTTACTTCACTTTGACGCTGAATTTTGTTTTGCAAATGGGGCAGGTTACGGTGTGCTCGCCTTTTTTCTTCGGCAGACGAAGTGTTTTTTTGCAGTTTGGACAAGTTCTGAAAATGTGTGTTTTTCTGTACTTCCACCTGTCGCCGAGAAGTTTGAATCGGCTTTTCACTTTGTTTTTGAACACAACATATTTGTAGTTTTCCTGTCTGCGTTTTGAAACATTTTTTGAGTAAACTCTGCAAACGGATGCGATAATCAGCCCGAGCGCAGCTATGTACAAAATTGTTGAAACCGTTCTGTTTCGTATGAACAAGTCAAGCATAATGATGACAAGCGCAACAATGTTCATCAGTCTGTATAAATCGTCGGGACCGTTTCTGCCGACGAGTGAATTTTGAAGTTTGTATCCGAGATTTCTGAAAAATTTTTTCAAAAAACTTACCCCCTGTAATTTTCATCTGTATTTTTACTGCCGAAAAATTCGGCTGTATCATCGTCATCATCGTAGTCATTGTATTGACTGTATTGTGAGTTTCCCTGCGAATAGTATGAAGGGCGTCTGCTTCTGCCTATTCCGAAAAGTCCGCCGAAAAAAATGCTGATGATAAGACGGATAATCAAAATGACTAAAAAAACTTTTAAAAACAAAGACAGACAACCGCCTTTTTTACGGGTACGGCGACCGTTTTGTTCGCTTGTTGAGTAGGTAAAACCGCCGAACGGAAAACCGAAACCGCCGAAAGTGAAACCGCCGAACGGCGAGTCGTACTCGTCGGCAGGGTTTTCTCCGTTCACAAGACTTTGGTACGCCCTTTGGTAAACGGAGTTTGACGGCTCAAGTTCGCACGCGCGCTTTGCGTTTTTGATTGCCTCTTCTCTGTTTTGAAGTCCCGAGTACGCAACGGCGGCGAAATAGTGCCACTTTGCATTTCTGTCTTCAATATTGTTGAGCAAATTCAGCGCCTGAGCATATTGACCGCTCATCAAAAATGACTGAACAGAGCGCATATAGTCATTTGCAGAAGCAGACGAACTTGTTTTTTGACCGTAAAAACCGTAGTCGTTTTGCGTTTTTCCGTTTTTAATCTGGTCGTACGCTGAGTTGATTTCTGCCATTTTTTCAGCGGCAGCCGAATCGTTTGGGTTTAAGTCGGGGTGGTATTTTTTCGCAAGTTTTTTATACGCCGCCGTAACGGTGTCCATATCCGCTCCGTCAGGCACGCCTAAAACTTTGTATGGATTTTTAATCATTTCATCTTTCCTTTAAATATATATGCTCATTATAGTGTTTTAAAATTTCAAATTCATTCTATTGTCGTAAATATTTATATTATAAATTGTGAACAAAGTCAACAAAAATAAGTCAAAACAGAGTTGTTGACAGATATTTTTTTCACCGTCATCTTGTTAGTCTTCGCTAATTTACCATATAAAGTAAATTTAATATCGGTTTTTTGTTCAAAAAGGTGAAAATAGTGTTAAACGGTTGATAATTATTTCGACGGGGTGTATATTATTTTTATAAGAATTGATAGGAACTGAAAATATGACAGATATAGAAAAACAATTAGTATCGGTTTTTGAAAGCGGAGTGAAAGAGAAACATGGCTTTTCTCTCGGTGTTGAAATAGAACATTTTGTTGTAGATGAAAAAAACGACAGGCGTGTGTATTACGATGACGGCGTTGAAGATGTGCTTGAGGAAACGGCAGAATTTTTTGAAAAAGTCTCTTTCTTCGGCGATAAAGTTGCGTCTGTCGGCAACAGCGACTATGTTGTTACGCTTGAGCCGTCGGCTCAGTTTGAGGTCAGTATCAGACCTGCCGAAGAAATTTCGGAAATTGAAAAAATTTATCAGGAATTTTTGAGCGTGTTTACGCCTGCTCTCAAAAAGCGTGGCTTTTCGCTTGAAACATACGGATACAGCAGAAATTCACTTGCTGACCACTGCAAAATCATTCCGAAAAAACGCTATCATTTGATGAATGACTATTTCAAAAATCTCGGCAATTCGCCTCAGTATATGATGCGTCAAACCTGTGCAACGCAAATAAGTATTGACTATTTCAGCGAAAAAGATTTTGTTGAAAAACTCAGACTTTCCTCTGTTTTGTCGCCTGTTTTATATTTGCTCAGTGAAAATTCGCCGATTGCAGAGTGTGAGCGAACAAAAAAACATTGTCCGAGAATTGACGCGTGGAGAAAAGTTGACGATACACGCACGGGCGTTATTAAAAATATTTTTGAAGAAGATTTTTCTTTTGAAAAACTTGCAGAATTCTACTCAAATATTGCGCCGATTTTTATCTTTGAAAACGGAAAAGAAGTCTATACAGGCTCTAAAACTGCAAAACAAATTTTTGAAAACACAACGGTCTCGGCAGAAAATGTAAACCACCTGTTGTCTATGGCTTTTTTTGACTCGCGTGTTAAAAATTTTATAGAAATACGAAGTGCCGACAGCATGCCTCTTGATTTCACGCTTGCCTATTGTTCGCTCATTAAGGGTGTTTTTTCAAGCGAAAAGACGGTGAAAAGTTTGCTTGAATACGCAAATTGTAAGAGTACAGAAGAAATAGAAGACACAAAATCGCAGATTGAATTTTTCGGGTACAATGCTGAAATTTACGGCAGAAATGCAAAAGAGTTCGCCGAGTTTGTTATAGAAAAAGCAAAAAACAATATAAATGACAGTGAAAAGCATTTTTTACTTTTGCTTGAAAAATGTGTGAAATCGGGCAAAAGCGTACACGAATTATCGGAGGAAATGAATGAAATTTCTTGATGAAGAGTATTTTAAACTCGCGTCGAAAAACAAAAAAGATTGCAGAAAACAGGCGCTTGTTCAAAGAAACTATTTGGTAAACGAGTCCACTGCAAAGTATCACGGCAGGGCGGTTTATACACTTTTTATGCCGAAACTTTTTTCACGGCAGGAAACGGAAAAATTTGAAAATATTGTCGAAATGTCAAACAGAATTTTCAATAAGGTTGTGGAAAGATATTGCAAAAATGCAGATTTTCGCAGTGCTTTTGGGTTTTCAAAAGAACTTGAAGAGTTGATTTTGCTCGACAACGGCTACGGAAATGTCATTCCCGTAAGCAGAATAGATATATTTTTCAACGAAGACGAAAAATCGCAGGACTATATGAATTTTAAATTTTGCGAAATAAATACAGACGGCTCAAGCGCAATGAACGAGGACAGAGAACTTGTAACGGCAGTTAAAAAAACAGGCGTTTTCAGTGAGTTTGAAAAACAGTACGATTTAAAGTCCTTTGAATTGTTCGACTCGCTCGCAGAAGAGTTTGTTAAACTCTATCAAAACTATGATAAGAAAGTTGACAATCCTAATATCGTCATTACCGATTTTACGGAAAATGCAACGAGCGAAGAGTTTAAGCAGTTCAAAAAAGCGTTTGAAAGAAGAAATTTGAATTGCGAAATTGTCGATATTCGAGAGTTAAAGTATGAAAACGGAGTTTTGAAAACACCTGATGGAATGAGAGTAGATTTAGTCTATCGCCGCGCCGTAACGGGAGATATAATGAAAAATTACGAATCTGTACAGCCGTTCATCAATGCGGTCAAAGACGGCGCAGTTTGTCTTATGGGCAGTTTCAGAACGCAGATTGTCCATACCAAAACGCTTTTTGAAGTTTTGTGCAATACTGAGTTGACTTCTTTGTTTTTGGAAAAAGACGAACTTGATTTTATCGAAAAGCATATTCCGAAAACATTTGAACTCAGCCGTGAAAATAACCTCATTTGCATAGACGAAATCAAAAAAGAACGCAAAAAATGGATAGTCAAACCGACTGACTCGTACGGCTCGAAAAATGTTTTGTCGGGCGTGGAGTGTGAAAATGACGAGGAATGGGCAGAGTTTATTGATAACTGTCTTGAACTTGACGATAAATATATAGTTCAGGAATTTATCACTCCGTATAAAAGTAAAAATCTCGACTTTATAGACGGCAACGGTTTTGAAGATGTAAAAGAGTACTTCAATTTGACGGGACTTTTTTCTTACGGCGGAAAATTTTCGGGAGTCTATTCGAGAGTTGCTCAAAACGAGGTAATTTCTACAATTTACAGTGAAATTGCTTTGCCGAGTTTTTGCGTGAGTGAAAGAAAAAACAATATTTAACTTTTCAATTTAATAATATAAAAATAAAAACCATAGGACGATTTTGAACTGCCCTATGGTTTTTTTATATGATTATGTGATTTTTGTTGATTTTAAAAATCGGATTTACATTTGAAATTATTTTTTAATGTAAAAAATTGCAAATGTTTTCGGTCCGCAGTGGCTTGAAATTACACAGCCTGCGTCTGCGATAATGATTTCTTCAAATTTGCCTGCACCCTCAAACAAGCCTTTTACAAACATAATTGTTTCTTTTGAAACATCGCCCGAGTTGGAAATGAAAATTCTTGTCTTGTCCATCTTGTCGCAATTTTTCAAAATATCTTTTGCATAGTTTTTGTAAACTGCGTCAATTTTTCCTCGATATTTTTTTGAAACATCGAGCGTGCCTGTTTCGGCGTCAACTGCTATTTCGGGTTTAATTCCAAGCAGATTTGCACCGAGTTTTGCTACACCTGAACATCTGCCGCCTTTGTGCAGATAGTCAAGACTGTTGACAACAAATGTTGCGCTCGTTTTTGGTACAAGTTTTCTGACTTTTTCAGCAATTTTTTTTGCTTCCAGACCTTTGTCCCTGAAATCTGCCGCTTTAAGCACAAGCAAGCCGAAGCCGTGGCAGAGAGAACGGGAGTCAACAACATAGACGCCGTTAAATTCGCTTGCGGCATTGACTGCGTTTTGGTGGCTTGACGAAATGCCTGACGAAAGAGAAATATGCACTACTTCAGAGCCGTCTTCCGTCAGTTTTTTGAAAAGGTCATAATATTGACCGATAGGAACGGCTGAGGTTTTCGGCAAAACCTTTGTTTTTGAAACATAGTCGTATATTGCCTGCGGTTTAATGTCTATTCCGTCACGGTACGACACTTCTCCGAGCAATACGCTGAGCGGCACTATCGTAATTCCTCTTTTTTCTGTTATTTCCTGTGGCAAATCGCAAGGGGAATCTGCCGTGATAATTACATTTGCTTTTTTCAAAATAAACACCTACTGTTTTCCGAATTTGATTGTAAAGTCGGAAATCTCCTCTTTTTCATATTCGTTGTCAAAATAAATCTCAAGTATATAAAAGCCGTTTCTCTGTGTTACCTCTGCCTTTGACGCAATATTTTCGCCGTCAACCGTAAAACTGTACTGTTTGTTTGCTATTGTACTTTCGCTGAATGGTTTTTTTGAAACAACCTGAACTTTGTCCTCTCGCACCATAATTCGCCAGATTGACAAAGCGTCTTTTTCATTTACGGTGATATCTGTTTTTTCATTTAGTTTCGCAGAAAATTCAAAAGCATTGTTTTGTGCACTTTCGGAATATGCCTTGTTTCTTACAAGAACATCCCAGTCTTCAACATCTGCAATTGCGCCTTTCGGAGCTTTTGCTTTCAATTCATCTGTTGTGGTAAATGAAATTGAGTTCGACTTAATTCCCACATCGGTCGGAGAAATGCTCATATCATACTTTAACTGACCTATGTACTGCTGTTCTTCCAACTCCTCGAACTTGGCAAGAACATCTATCTCCACTGTAATAGTGGCTGTTTTCGGGTCAACGGAATAGTAAACTCCGCCTCTTGACCAATTCAAAAGCGTTGCAGTTTTTCCGTATTTTGTTTTCGGAGTTTTGATGAATGTTGTATTCTTTGTCTGTGCAACGCCTGTTTTTTCATCGTACTTGATGAAACTATTAATATCGTTGTTCATACAAAACTGCAAGGTGTCAGGGTCGGATTGAATTTGGCTCAATTCCTGCAAAACTCTTGCCTTGATAACATTTTTCGCTTTGTAGCGATTTAACACACGGGTTGTAATGTTCGGAGCGCCGTCAGCCAAAAAGTCTATGTTTACAATATACATATCGTAAACATCTTTGTTTGAAAACTCTTCTTTTCCCGCGTATGCACGGCAGACGATCTCTTTTTTCTTGTCGTTGTCTATGTCTAAATAGTATGTATCAGAGTTTTCGGCAGTTATTAAATTGTTCCATTCGCTTAAATTTTTTTCGGTGCCTTTGTAGTCGATTGTAACAAATGCGCCTTTGCGAAAGAGTTTTATATCTTCGTCTTTTATTTCGGCAAAAAGCACTGTCGGCTCTTCTTTTTCCGTAGTAGTTTCGTATGTTATCGGATTTTCTTTTTCATACTTTCTTTTTTCATAGGTGTGAAAAATTAAAATACCGAACAGCACAACGCAAACCAAAACCAAAGATACAATCATAACTATATTTTTATTTTTCATTTGCATAAGCCTTTTTAAAATCAAATTTTATTCTCGAGCCGTTAACTATTTGATAGCAATTTTGCCCTAAAGAAAAAATTGGTTTGTCGTGAAGCATCGAGTCCGAGTAAACATCCACAACTTGAGTTTTTTCCTTGTCAAATGCATTATAAAAACGGCTGACTTTTTCTTTGCCTTTGCAGTTGTTTCCGACCAAAACTCCGTTTTTGCTGAATTTTGAGCATAGTAAACAGTCAATTTCAACGCCTTTTCTTTTCGCTATCTCTTCGAGCAAAAAGTCGGGCGAGGCAGAGATTACAACCGTAAATCGTTTTCTGTTTTCTTTTTTAAACCAAGGGTAAATACTGCTTTCGTATTTGTCCCAAAAGTTCTTGACCGCTTGTTTTTTCGGCACAAGAGAGTAAAAAATGAAACACACTTTTTTAAATTTATTGAGGTCTATAACTTTAAGAAAAAGAAAAACTGACGCAACAAAAACTATCGGCAAATACACAATGCACCACGGGTAGTGCAAAAGGCAGTAGAGAGTAAATTTTGAACCGCTGTCAAAAGGGACTACGGTTTTGTCAAAATCGTAAATATCTACCTGCATCATATATCTTCAACATTTAAAGACAGTGTGATATGGCTTTTTTCACTCTCAAATTGAGTGAGTTTGATACCCGCCGCGCAAAACATTTTTTTGCTTGCTATTGTAGATGGTGAGTCTGCGTATTTGTCCGAAATGTAGATGACCTCTTTAATTCCCGATTGAATGATTGCCTTTGCACACTCGTTGCAGGGAAAAAGCGCAACATAGATTTTGCAGTCTTTCAGATTTCTTCCGCCTGCGTTTAAAATAGCGTTGAGTTCTGCGTGGCAAACATAAGGGTACTTTGTGTTTTCGCCGTCGCGTTCCCACGGAAAATCGTCGTCGTCGCAGCCCCACGGAAAACCGTTGTAGCCGACGCTCATTATCTTGTTTTCTTGGTTTACGATACAGGCGCCCACCTGTGTGCTCGGGTCTTTGCTTCTTTGCGCAGAAAGAACTGCTATACCCATAAAGTATTCGTCCCAAGAAATGTAGTTGTCTCTTTTAGCCATTGTTTTTCCTCTTTTATTTTGAAAGTGCGTCAACAAAATCGTTCAGTTCTTCAATCTCGGCCTGTTCAATTTTGCCTTCGTCAACAAGTTTTCTGATTTGCGGTCTTGACGGAATTTTTGCAATGAGCGGAATATTGTACTCTTTTGCAATGTTGTCTGTATTGCTCTTGCCGAAAATGTAGTGCTTTTTGCCGCATTCGTCGCAGATAAAGTAGCTCATATTTTCAATAATTCCGAGCACGGCAATATCCATCATTTTCGCCATATTGAGCGCTTTTTCAACTATCATTTTAACAAGTTCCTGCGGTGTTGAAACAATGATAATGCCGTCTGTTTTCAGACTTTGAAAAACAGTCAGCGCAACATCGCTTGTTCCGGGCGGCATATCTACAAAAAGGTAGTCGAGTTCGCCCCAGTTTACATCTGTCCAAAACTGTTCTATAAGACCGCTGATGACGGGGCCTCGCCAAACAACAGGGGTACTTTCGCTTTCAAGCAATAAATTAATGCTCATAATTTTGATACCGTTTTCGGTAACTGTCGGCAAAAGTCCTGTGTTGTCCTGCATTGCCCTTGTTTTGATACCAAAAGATTTGGGCACGCTCGGACCTGTAACATCGGCGTCAAGTATGCCGACTTTCAGTCCTGCTTTTGCGCAGGCAGAGGCAAGCGCGCAGGTGACGAAACTTTTTCCCACTCCGCCTTTACCGCTTACAACACCTATAACATTTTTGATTTTTGAGTATTTGTTGAGCGGTTTCAGAAAAGATTTTTTGTCGGCCTTTCTTTCTCCGCAGTTAGACGAGCAGTTTGAACAATCGTGATTGCAGTTTTCGCTCATTTGAAACATCTCCGTAATAACAGTTGTACATAATAATATCAATATTATAAAATAATATCACAAAAACGGTGCTTTATCAATAAAACACCGTTTTGTTTTTTAAAAATTAATAATTAGTAATTATAATACTATAACAATATTAATAGTAGCGCATACACGCAATGACTTTGCCCAAAATCATCAGTTCGTTTACAATAATCGGTTCAAACAAATCGTTTTCGGGCTGAAGTCTGAAATGACCGTTTTCTTTGTAAAAGCGCTTCACGGTCGCTTCGTTTTCGATGAGCGCCACAACAATGTCGCCGTTTTTTGCAACGGGTGTCTGCTCGACTATGACAATATCGCCGTCGAGAATGGCTGCGTTAATCATTGATTCGCCTTTTATACGAAGCGCAAACAGTTTTTTGTCGCTTGAAACATTTGCCGTGTAGGCTATGTAGTCTTCGATTTCTTCAAAGGCTAAAATCGGATTGCCTGCCGTAACCGTGCCTATGAGCGGTACTCTGTTGATTTTTGTGCTTTGAGAACAGAGACGAATTGTACGCTTTAAAAGAGGGTCGCGTTCTATCAAACCTGCGTCCTCGAGAGCGTTCAAATGGTACTGCACGGTTGACGCCGATTTTAAACCCACGGAGTTTGCTATTTCTCTGACGGAGGGCGCAACACCTTTATCTTCTATGAAATTTTTAATGTATTCAAATATTTCTTTTTGCTTGTCGGAAATGTTTTTCATTGAACATTCTCCTTTTCTTTTGTAATATTTTATCATACTCTGTCGTTTTGTGTCAAACATTTGTACGCATTCGCTTCGGCGGTGCAATATAAATTGAAGTAAAGGGAATATTTTTGTACAAAGATTTGAGACTTTTCCTGTTTTTTGATGAAAAAAGCATTAAAAACCGCCTTTCTTGGAATAATAATTATTAATAATTAAATTTTATCAAAAATAATGATAAAAAAGTGTTGACAAATGCGAATTTATAGTATATAATTTTGCTTGCATTTGAGTAATCGGCAATATGGCTGTATAGCTCAGTTGGCTAGAGCATGCGGTTCATACCCGCAGTGTCACTGGTTCAAGTCCAGTTACAGCCACCATATATGGCCCGGTGGTCAAGCGGTCAAGACACCGCCCTTTCACGGCGGTAACACGGGTTCGATTCCCGTCCGGGTCACCAAAACAGCCTGTCAGTTTTGACAAGGCTGTTTTTTTCTTTTAATCACACAATGAAAATTGAAAATCTGTCTCGTTAGCTCAGTAGGATAGAGCGACTGCCTCCTAAGCAGTAGGCCGGAGGTTCGAATCCTCTACGGGACGCCAAACACCCTTCGTTAAGTTGAACAAAGGGTGTTTTTTTATTTTTATAAATTTTTTTGAAAATAATGACATTTGTGAAATTTTGTAATATAATCTGCTTATAAAATATTTGTTTGCTAAACAGAAAATGAAAAGAGGCGTTTTATGGATAAAAAAGAAGTAAAAGAAAGTAAAATTTTGTTTTGGCTTGGTGTTGTTTTAACTGTTGTTTGTTTGGTGCTTTTTGTTGTAACGCTCATTCAGGCGCCTCAGGTTTCTGTTGTGTTTTTGCTGTTTGCGTTTGTTTGCTCGTATTTAATTTTGGCATATTTTAAAAGACGAATAGTATATGACAGCAACGGTTTTGCAGTTTTAAATGTTTTCAAAAAGAAAAAAGAGTACAGATACAGTGAAATAGACTTTGTTTGTGTAACGGCGAAAACAACAGATATAAGAATTGTTATTTTCGGTAAAGACGATAAAAGACTTGCAGTTTTTGAAAACAATATGTACGGTTCGGATGAATTTGTGGCATATTTAAAAGAAAAGAATATCAATATTTATTCTGCCGACGAACTTCGTGAAAAGGGAAAAGATATTGATAAAAATTTAAAATGGTTTGAAAAAACAAACAATACCACACAAAAAACCGTAGAAGAAAGTGCAAAGTATTCTGCAAAAAAATTCAGTAAAGAAAGTGTTTTGAAACAAAAAAAGATTGTAAAAGTAATCGGGTGGGTTTTGCTTGCGCTCAATGTTGTTGCGTTTTTATTTCTCAAAGGAAAAACAGAGTTGAGCGTATATATTCTCACAATTTTTACAATTTGGTTTATGTACATAATCTTATATCCGAAAATGTTTTTGGAAATTTCCGCAGTTTCAAAAAAATCTCGGGACTATGTTATAGAAATGCCGTTTTTAGCGGGTGGTGTTTCGTTGCTTTTTTGCGTAGGAACTGTGGATATGTTTGAATATGCGACGAAAGAGTATATTGCGTACTTTTTTGTTCTGACTGCGTTGTTAGTTTTGCCGTTTTTGATAAAAGTTTTTTCGTTGAAAGAAAAAAGCAAACCGTCAAGAGTTTTGTGCGTTGTTTTTATGAGTTTTGTCATTTCGTTTACAACGCTTTTGCCTCTCAACTATATTATGACTTTTCAGGACAGTGTGCACAAAACAGTTGAAGTTGTTGAGATGAATGAAAGCAGAAGCGGAAAAAGCGGAACAGACTACGATATTACCGTCATTACAGACGGAGAAGAAAAAAACTTTCGGTGTTTCAAAAAATTTTTACAAATCAATAGACGAGGGCGATACGGTACGGCTATGCAAAAATAAAAGTTTGTTTGGGTTTGACTATATGTTGTTACATACATAAGTTCGGGAAGTTTAATTCGATATGTTTTAAACGAAAAATTTTATAAAAAATTAAAGACCTCTGTTTCATGAACAAGTCCGTAAAAAATGGACAATAGAAAAAAAGGCACCCCCTATGGTAGAATAGAATAACTACCATAGGGGGATATTTTTATGCCAAGAAACTACAGACA
>DVEP01000044.1 GCA_015655975.1 Eubacterium sp.
CCCATTTCTAAATATATCAAGGTGTTTTTATTTTGTCACTTCTTTCCTCGCTTAAGCTTTTTCTTTTCCACCTGCATAGCAGGTGGTTGCCTTTTTTACATACAAACACGAAAGTCGCAAGGGTTTGACAATGTGCTGTTTGTCCTTGCGACTTTTATTTTTTTGTTGTTGAATTGAAGTTTTGTTTATGGTATTTTAAGGTAAGGCAGGGGATTTTTCAGAACACTATCCTTGCCGAATAAAAAGGAGATGACAGTGTGTTTGGTAAAAAGTTGAAAATAGCGCCGAATTACAACTATGAAAAAATTTTGAAGCAAGAGACGGAAAAAGACAAAGAAGAATTTTTCCTCATTGCAGACAACGGAAAAACCGACTATACGGTAGTTGTGCCTAAAAATATTGCAAAAGATTTAATGATTGAAGTTGAACACTTTTGTGAAATTTTGCAAAAAATTACAGGTGTCGCATTTGCTGTTAAAAATGACGACGAACTGAAAACAGGTGCCGAAATTGTTGTTTCAAAAACAAGCAGAGGCACATTTGAAGAAGCTGACAAAGACGGTTTCATCATTACAAGCGACAGCGACAGCATCTATATTTACGGCTGCGACGATGAAACAACGGTTTTTGCACTTTACACTTTTCTTGAAGAATATCTTGGTTGTATGTGGATTTCAAGCGATTTTGATTTCATACCGAAATTGCCTGTTATTAAACTTGTTCCGCCGAATAAAAAATACAACCCTGCTATAAAGTGGAGACTTGTACATTCACACGAAGTTTTGTACACCGATTGGTTTAAAAAACTTCGTTTCAACGGCAGTATTAACAATTCGGGTAAAAACGGCGTGAAAATAAAAGGTTGGGGTACTTGGTGTCATACAGAATGGCACTATGTTTCGCCTGAAAAATACTATAAAAATCACCCTAAGTATTTTTCAAGAAAAGGCGACAAAGTCGGAAAAATACATCCGGGCAGAGAAGCACTTTTGTGCCTGTCAAACCCCGATGTATATGATATTGTAAGTGAAAAGATGCAGACGGAGATTGCAGAGAAAACCGATTGCGAATATTGGGATTTCAGCGTTATGGACAGTTGGGAACTGCAAAAGGGCTGTACCTGTAAACAGTGCAAAAAGCAGAATAAAAAAGAGGGCTCGGGAATGGGCACAATGCTTCCTTTTATCAATAAACTTGCAGAAAAGTTCCCCGACAAACAAATCTCCACTCTTGCATATCACGGTTGTATAAAACCGCCGAAAAGCATTAAACCTAAAAACAATGTTGCTATTAAATTGTGCGCAATGCCCGGCAGTCAGGCTTCGTCCTATGCAGAGGGCGGAACAAAATGCTCAAATGATTTAAAAAAAACTTTGCAGGGTTGGAACAAAATCAGCAACAATATATTCATTTGGGACTATGTCATCAACTTTAAGCACTACGCTTTGCCGTTTCCAAATCTGGCAATTCAGCAGGAAAATCAAAAGTTCTATGAGCAAAACAATGTTAAAGGAATTTTTCATCAGTCAGCGTCAGACCCTTGCAGTGATTGTTCCGATATCAAACCGTATCTGCTTTCACACTTGATGTGGGACGGTTCCGATTTTGATGTTCAGTCGTTTTTAAACAATTATTTTGCCGTTTATTTCGGCAAGTCTGCAAAATATATTGCCGAATATATGGAAAAATGTTCCGAAGAGTTCTATAAGTCGCAAAAAGAACTCGGAATATATGATTTCCCTATAAAGCACAGCAACGGCTATCTTTCAAAGAAAAATATCAAATTCTATTTAGAATGCTTTGAAAAGGCGGAGCAAACGGCAGAAAACGATGAGTTTTTGTACAGAGTAAAAAAAGCAAAATTGCCTGTGCTCTACGCTAAAATGATGGAGTTTTCACGCGACATTTCAGGTAAAAAACAGGCTTCAAAAGAGTTCTTTGAAATTGCAAGGAAAATAGGATTTAAGTCCGTTACGGAAGTCGGGTTTTCAGTCGATGATTTTGAAAAATACTACAATCACAGATTGAACCTTTCCGAAAAAATTCCGTTTTATTTTATTACAAATCATAAGTATAAATAAAAATTTAACCCGCAGAGTTTTTACTTTGCGGGCATTTTTCATTTTATTCTTATATCTATTTGAGTGATATACTCATTTATTGAGTTTATAGATGTTTCATTTATTCCGATTTCGTACGAACAGTCGCCGAGTTCTATTTTGTTTTCTTTTGCAAAGTTGAGCATTTTTTTGTAAACATTCGGAATTTTGTCCCATTCTCCGACATTATAAGCCCTTAAATATTTGCTTTTCGGCACAACCGTTATTCCGCTTTTTGATTTTATATTCGGAATGTTTACAAATATTCCGCAGTAAGTTTCAAAATCACCTTTTTTCAGGTTATCGACAGAAATTACGGAACCGTAAGTTGCTTTGCCGAGTCGCTCAACATTGTGCTTTTTCAATTCTTTGATGATTGTTCCTATTTCTTTTTCATAGGTTTCATTGTCCGAAGAGTTGATTATTATTAAATTTTGCGCTTCTTTCTCTACGATTTTTATTTCGTCTAAATCACTGTTTAAAATATATTCAACATCGCTTTTTTGTTTTATCAGCGATTTTTTTATTTTTTGAAGTCGTAAAATTTCAGTGGTTACGGCGTCAATTTCACGGGTTAAAATATCATTTAAGTTTTCTGCCGAACGGTTTTCTATATATTCTTTGATGGTTTTAAGCGGAATATTCAGGTCTTTCAGCATTAAAATCAGTTCGAGAGTGGAACTTTGGTAATATGTATAGTACCTGTAACCGTTTTCTTTTATGACGGCAGGTTTAAATAAATCTATCTCGTCATACCACATAAGAGTTTTTTTATTAATTCCGTGAAGCGATGCAAATTGACCTATTGTGAAAAATGTTTTTTCATTGAATGTCATTTTAAAAACCCCCTATTGACATTACAGTTACTGTACGGTTTATTATATTATTTGTCAACAGGAATATCAACTGAAATTGTTGAAAGGAAGAAAATGTTTATGGAAAATTTAAAAAGTAAAATTATACTGCGTGATTTGAATGAAAATGATTTTGAAGACATTGAAAAAATCATTTCAGATACTTGGCACTACAATGATTTTTGTTCGCAGGGCAATGCTAAAAAACTGTCGCAAATTTTTCTTTACAGTTGTCTTGTCAAACAGAGTTTTGCAAAAGTTGCCGAATTGAACGGTAAAGCCGTAGGAATTATAATAGGAAGACACGACGCGTCTTATAAAAAAAGTTTCAGGTATATATGGAAATCGGCAGTCAAAACAGCGTCGTTGGTGAGTAAAAAATCGGGCAGAAAAGCTGCAAAAATATTTTTGGGAGTTAACGGGATTGACAAAGAATTGCTCAAAGAGTGCAACAAAAAATTCGACGGCGAAGCGGTATTTTTTGCGGTCGGTGCAGAGTGCAGAGGCTGCGGAGTGGGCAAAATTCTTTTCAACTCTTTTGTTGAATATATGAAAGATAAAAAAGCCGACAATTTCTTTTTGTTTACCGACACTTCGTGCAACTATAAGTTTTACGAGCATCAAAATCTTGTCAGACACGGACAAAAAGAAATGCAGATTGAACTCGGCAATAAAAAAGAAAATATGCAGTTTTTTATTTACGAATGTAATTTATAAAATTTTACTAAACCTCTTTTTGCTTAATTGTACAAAAATCAACTTTAAATTTATATTATATTTATAAATAATATTTTTCAGATTGCCGTTTTTCTATTGAATGTTTGAAAATTATGCTTTATAATTAAGTTGAAGAAATTTGGATTTCTTACAATCATTTAACAAGGGAAGCATAAATAATGTATTCTAAATTCAGAAAAACAAAAATTATTTGTACTGTCGGACCGGCAACTGATAATGACGATATTATGAGAAAACTTATGCAAAGCGGTATGAACTGCGCAAGGTTTAATTTTTCTCACGGTGACTATAATGAACACAGAAAAAGATTTGAACAGATTGAAAAGTTGAGAAGTGAATTGGGCTTGCCTATTGCAACAATGCTCGATACAAAAGGCCCGGAAGTGAGAACGGGACTTTTCAAGGATGGCTATGCAATACTGAAAAAAGGCTCAAAATTCACTTTAACTACAGAAGAAGTTGAGGGCAACTCTGAAATTTGTTCCGTAACATACGCAAACCTTCCGAAAGAAGTGAAAACAGGTTCGTTCATTTTGGTTGATGACGGTCTCATTTCTTTAGAGGTTACGGGTACAGATGATAAAAATGTATATTGTAAAGTGCTTGACGGCGGAATGATAAAAAACAGAAAGGGTATCAATGTTCCAAATGTTACTCTCGCAATGCCGTATTTGAGCCAAAAAGATATAGCAGACCTTCAGTTCGGAGCAGAGATGAAGTTTGACTATATTGCAGCTTCTTTTGTAAGAACAGCAGCCGATATTGATTATTTGAGAAATTTTACAAAATCACTCGGTTGGCAAAATGTAAGAATTGTAGCAAAAGTTGAAAACGGCGACGCTATAAAAAATATAGATGAAATCATCAAGGCGGCAGACGGCGTAATGGTTGCAAGAGGCGACCTCGGTGTTGAAGTTCCGTTTGAAAAAATTCCGAGTTTACAAAAGAAAATAATTAAAAAGTGCGCAGATTCAGGTAAACATGTAATTACTGCTACTCAAATGCTCGATTCAATGATAAACAATCCAAGACCTACAAGAGCGGAGATAACCGATGTTGCAAATGCTGTCTATGACGGCACTTCGGCAATTATGCTAAGCGGAGAAACCGCAGCAGGCAAAAATCCTGTTGAGGCTGTTCGTGTTATGGACGCAATTGCAAGAGCAACGGAAAGTGAGATTGACTATAAGCAAAACTTTGAGGTTGGAAGTCTTGACTTTGAAAGAGATATTACAAGCGCTATTTCTCACGCAACAGTTACTACTGCGCATGATTTAAATGCAAGTATCATCACTGTTACAAAGTCAGGTATTACGGCAAGAAGCATATCGAAGTACAGACCTGAAAGCGTAATTATCGGTTGTACTACAAGCGATGTTGTTTTCAGACAGATGAACTTGTCATGGGGTATTGTTCCTGTAATGTGTGAAGAAAAAAATAATACCGATGAACTTTTTAACCATGCAGTTGAGGTCAGCCTTGCTAATAATCTGATAGAAAAAGGCGATGCGGTTGTAATTACTGCAGGCGTACCGCTCGGACAGGCAGGAACAACAAATATGTTGAAAGTTCAACAAATATAAATATAATAGATATAATAACAAATATAATTAAGAAATATTGTGAAAATCTCATTGCAAGCCATTTTGCAGTGGGATTTTTTGTTTTTGTGAAAAGTGTACAAAAATAGCAAATTGGATTTATTGAAAATATCTATGTAACAGAAATTTAATTGTTTATTCATTATTGACCGTTTGTCGAAAATAATGTATATTTATAATTAGAATTTGACTGATTATTTTATTATGCCAAATATTACGCCAAAAAACCTTAGAAAACGGAGGAAATGACACAATGAAAAAGAAAATCACAAAAATCCTCTCTGTTGTTCTTGCAGTTGCAATGATTACAGCTTGTTTTGCAGCTTGCTCAAATAAGAACTCAGACAAGGACACAAGCGCAAACACCACTTTTAAAATCGGTTCTATCGGACCGCTTACAGGCGACAATGCACTCTATGGTATGGCTGTTCAACACGGCGCTCAGCTTGCAGTAGATGAAATCAATGCCGCAGGCGGTATCAACGGTGTACAAATTGAGTTTAAAATGGAAGATGACCAGGCAGATACAGAAAAATCTGTAAACGCATACAATTCTCTCAAAGACTGGGGTATGCAAATGCTTATGGGTACTGTTACAAGCACTGCTTGTATAGGTGTTGCAGAAGAAACATACAATGACAAGATGTTTATGCTTACACCGAGCGGTACGGCAGTTGACTGTGTAAAATACGACAATGCTTTTCGTGTTTGCTATTCTGACCCTAACCAAGGAAGCGCTTCGGCAGACTATATTGCTAAACAGGGACTTGCAAAGAAAATTTTTGCTATCTATGACAGTTCAAGCGCTTATTCGGCAGGTATATATGAAAAGTTCTATACACAGGCTCAGGCAAACGGTTTGACAGTTGAATCCGCTTCATTTACTGCTGACAGTAACAAAGACTTCAGCGTTCAGCTTCAACAGGCAAAGACTTTCGGCGCAGAGCTCATTTTCCTTCCTATTTATTTCTCAGAGGCTTCATTAATTCTTACTCAGGCTTCAAAACTCGGTATGGATGTTAAGTTCTTCGGCTGCGACGGACTCGACGGTATTTTAAGCGTTCAAAACTTTGACACTTCTCTTGCAGAGGGTGTAATGCTTCTTACTCCTTTCGCTGCAATTTCTGAAGATGAAAGAACACAAAAATTTGTTGAAGACTATAAAAAAGCGTTCAACAACGAAGTACCTATTCAGTTTGCAGCAGACGCTTACGACGCTATTTATGCTATAAAAGCAGCAGCAGAAAAAGCGGCAATCAAACCAAATATGCAAGTTGATGAAATTTGTGAGGCAATGAAAAAATCAATGCTTGAAATTGAGTTGGACGGTCTTACAGGTAAAATGACTTGGAATGCAGACGGCGAACCGAACAAAGAACCTAAAGGTATGATTATTAAAAACGGTCAATATGTTGCTATGTAATAGTTGACTTGAAAGTCGGGGCAAAGTTGTCCCGACTTTTTATTTATATCAAATTAATGATATTTTTAAATTTTTTTACTGTTTTTTTATTGCAATATTATTAGATATTTTGTTGTTTTTGTATATTGTTAAAAATATTTTATTATGATATACTATTTAACATTACTTGTTTAAAGTTTTAATATGCTAAATCGTGTAAATTTTTGCAACATTTGAAACAGAAAAGGAGAGTGTGAATTTGGAATTTTTATCCTATTTAATTACCGGAATAAGTCTCGGCAGTATATATGCGATTATTGCTCTTGGCTATACAATGGTTTACGGTATTGCAAAAATGCTTAACTTTGCACACGGCGATGTAATTATGGTCGGCGCATTTGTAGTTTACTACGCTTGCAGCGGCGCAAATATTAACCCTGTGATTGCAGTGCTCATTTCAATGGCAGTTTGTACTCTGCTCGGCGTCATTATCGAACGACTTGCTTACAGACCGCTCAGAAATGCAACCCCGCTTGCAGTTTTAATTACTGCTATCGGTGTAAGCTATTTGTTGCAAAACACAGCTCTTCTTATGTTTGGAGCAAATACAAAGTCATTTACTTCTGTAATTAAAATTCCTGCTTTAAAATTGGCAGGCGGCGAACTTGTTATCACAGGCGAAACAATCGCTACAATTTTGATTTGTATTTTAATTATGATTTCGCTTACTCTTTTTGTTAACAAAACAAAACCGGGCAGAGCAATGCTCGCTGTTTCCGAAGATAAAGGCGCGGCTCAGCTTATGGGTGTAAATGTAAACGGAACTATCGCAATGACTTTTGCAATAGGTTCTGCACTTGCGGCTGTTGCAGGTGTTCTTCTTTGTTCTGCATACCCGACGCTTACTCCGTACACAGGCGCAATGCCGGGCATAAAAGCTTTTGTTGCGGCAGTTTTCGGCGGTATAGGTTCAATCCCGGGCGCTATGGTAGGCGGTATTCTTCTCGGTATCATCGAGTGCTTCGGAAAAGGATATATTTCTTCTCAGCTTGCAGACGCTATTGTGTTTGCTTCACTCATCATAGTTCTTGTTGTAAAACCGACAGGTATTTTCGGCAAGAAAATTACAGAAAAGGTTTAAGGAGGTGCGTATATAATGGCTAATTTTAAAACACCTCTTAAAAAGAGTGAAAAAAACAATCTTATAACATACGCACTTTTGATTTTAACATTTATCATTGTCCAGTCGCTGAACGCAACAGGCAATGTTTCAAGTCTTGTTGAAGGTCTTTTGGTGCCTCTTTGTGTATATGTCATCGCAGCGGTTTCTTTAAACCTTACGGTAGGCGTTCTCGGAGAACTCAGTCTCGGACACGCAGGTTTTATGTGCGTAGGTGCATTTTCGAGTTCGTTTTTCTCGGTTTGCACAAGGCAGATAATAACTGTCGATTGGCTCAGATTTATTATCGCTATTTTTATCGGCGGATTGGTTGCGGCAATTTTCGGATTGCTTATAGGTATTCCGGTTCTCCGTTTGAGAGGCGATTATCTCGCAATCGTTACGCTTGCATTCGGCGAAATTATTAAAAATGTAATGAATGTTTTATATGTGGGCGTTGACTCTCACGGTATCCATTTTTCAACTACAAGTTCGATGGCGCTTGGTCTTGAGCCAGACGGCAGAGTCATCATTAACGGTGCGCTCGGCATTACGGGTACGCCTAAAGATTCAAACTTTGTTATAGGTTTTATTCTTGTTTTAATCACTGTTTTCGTTACGCTTAACCTCATTAATTCAAGAGCCGGCAGAGCAATTATGGCTATCAGAGACAACAGAATTGCGGCAGAATCACTCGGTATAAACATTACAAAATACAAACTCTATGCATTCATCATCTCTGCATTTTTCGCAGGTATTGCAGGTGTTTTGTATTCGCACAACCTCTCAAGTTTGACTGCTACAACAAACAATTTCGGCTACAATATGTCTATTTCAATACTTGTTTTTGTTGTTCTCGGCGGTATCGGAAATATCAGAGGTTCTGTAATTGCCGCAGTTGTTCTTACACTTCTTCCCGAAGTGCTGCGTTCTCTCAACGATTACAGAATGCTCATCTATTCTATAGTTCTTATTCTTATGATGCTCTTCTCGTCAAGTCCGCAAATGATTGCTCTTCGTGAAAAGTATTCTTTGAAAAAATTGTTCAATAAAAATAAAAGCAAAAAGGAGGCTGCTGAATAATGGCTGTTCTTGAAACAAAAAATCTTTCTATTTCATTCGGTGGCCTTAAAGCAGTAGATAATTTTAATCTTAAAATTGAAAAAGGTCAGCTTTACGGTCTTATAGGTCCTAACGGCGCAGGAAAAACTACTGTTTTCAACTTGCTTACAGGCGTTTACAAACCTACGCAGGGTACCATTCTTCTTGACGGAGAAGATATTACTGGCAAAAAAACAATAGATATTAATAAAGCGGGTATTGCAAGAACTTTCCAAAATATCAGACTTTTCAACAATTTGAGCGTTTTGGACAATGTTAAAGCAGGCTTACACAACGAGTACAAGTACAGCGTGTTGTCGGGTGTTCTTAAGTTGCCTTCATATTTCAAAAAAGAGGCTGCTATGGACAAAGAAGCACTTGAACTTCTTAAAGTTTTTGACCTTGACAAAGAAGCCGATTTTCTTGCACGAAATCTTCCGTACGGTAAACAGAGAAAACTTGAAATTGCAAGGGCGCTTGCAACAAGACCGAAACTTCTTTTGCTTGACGAACCTGCGGCAGGTATGAACCCAAACGAAACACAGGAACTGATGGATACAATCAAATTTGTCAGAGATAAATTCGATATGACTATATTGTTGATTGAACACGATATGCGACTTGTTTCGGGAATATGTGAAGAACTTACTGTTCTTAATTTCGGTCAGGTTCTTGCAAGCGGGGAAACTTCGGAAGTATTAAATAATCCTGAAGTTGTTACTGCGTATCTCGGTGAATAAGGAGGAAAAAATATGGCACTTCTTGAAGTTTCAGATTTAAAGGTATATTATGGTGTTATACAGGCTATAAAAGGTATATCGTTCGAGGTTAATCAAGGCGAAGTAGTTGCGCTTATCGGTGCAAACGGCGCAGGTAAAACAACTACTTTACACACTGTATCGGGACTTTTGCCTGCTAAAGAAGGAAAAATAATTTTTGACGGCAAAGATATTTCAAAAGTTCCGCCTCATAAAATAGTGTCTATGGGCATGGCTCATGTGCCTGAAGGCAGACGAATTTTCCAGGAACTTTCTGTTCTTGAAAATCTTAAACTCGGCGCATATACAAGAAAAAGTAAGGCTGAAATTGCTGAATCTATTGAGATGGTTTACGATAAATTTCCCCGTCTTAAAGAAAGAAAAAATCAAGTAGCAGGCACACTTTCGGGTGGCGAACAGCAAATGCTTGCTATGGGTCGCGCGCTGATGAGCAAACCCAGAATTATACTTATGGACGAACCGTCTATGGGACTTTCTCCGCTTCTTGTTTCTGAAATTTTTGAAATCATTAAAGAAATACGAAACAGCGGAACAACAGTTCTCTTGGTAGAACAAAATGCTAAAAAGGCGCTTTCTATTGCCGACCGTGCTTATGTTCTTGAAACAGGAAACATAACTCTTTCAGGCGACGCTTCAAAACTTATCAATGACGAATCAATAAAAAAAGCATATCTCGGCGAATAAATACATTAAGGAGATGTATTTTTATGGATAACTATGTAATTACTATTGCCAGAGGTTACGGCAGCGGCGGACGAACAATCGGCAAACAGCTTTCCGAAAGACTCGGCATACCTTTTTACGACAGAGATTTAATCTATCTTGCTTCCGAAGAAAGCGGTATCAACATCAAACTTTTCGGCAAAGCTGACGAAAGAATAGAAAAAGGAATTTTTTCATCCATTCCTAAGCCGTACGACGGAAAACTTATTCCGCCTGAAAGCAGTGATTTTGTATCTGACCAAAACATTTTTAACTATCAGGCCAAAATCATCAAAGATTTGGCGGCAAAAGGTCCGTGTATCATTATAGGACGATGTGCAGATTTCATACTTAAAGATATGGAAAATGTTGTCAAAGTTTTTGTCTGGGCGCCGTTTGGTAAGTGTGTGGATACGGTTTGTGAACTTCAGTCCATTTCAAAAAAAGACGCTGAAAAGAAGATTAAAACTATCGACCGTCATCGCAGTAACTACTACAAACACTATACAGGCCGCAGTTGGCAGGACTATTCAAACTATGATATTTGTCTGAATAGTGAAAAATTAGGTTTCGATAAGACCTGCGATGTTATAATCGACTATCTCAATACAGTTAAAAAATGATGAGAAAACCAAGAAAAGCCACTTTTTAAAGTGGCTTTTTCTTTACATAGTTTGCTGTATAATATATAATATAAAAAAAGATTTATTCAGAACAAAAAACGGAGTTTATTATGAGCGATACGCTTGATATAGTTGAGGGTACAATAGAAAATATTGCTTACAAAAACGACGATAACGGATATATTGTCTTTGAAATAAGTACAGAAGATGAGGCTGTTACCGTTGTCGGCTATACTATGTCGGCAGAAGTCGGAGAAAATGTAAGATGCAAAGGCGAGTGGGTATATCATCATTCTTACGGCAGACAGTTCAAGGCGGAAAATATCACAACATCTATGCCTGCTGATGAAGTCGGAATTTTAAAGTGTCTCTCGAGCGGAATGATTAGAGGTATCGGCAGACAGACGGCAGAAAAAATTGTCGAATTGTTCGGCGATAAAACATTTGATATAATAGAAAACGACCCTGAACGACTTACGGAAATTAAGGGAATTACGCGTAAAAAGGCAAATAAATTCAGCGAACTTTACAAGCAAAAGTTCATAAACAATACAGAGTTAGAGGCTTTGAAACACTATGGACTTAAATATGACGAGTCGATAAAACTTTTCAAAACTTACGGTATAGAAGCAAAGGAAATATTGAGAACGGATCCGTATATTTTTTATATAGACGGTTTTATAAAATATGAGCGTGCCGAAATGATAGCAGGCGATATTTTCGGAGAAAACTATGTGTCTGACTCTCAATATGTCGCAAGCGTCATTTATGTCATACGACACAATCTTGAGATGAACGGTCATACCTGCATTCCGAGAAAGAAGATTATTAAGCCCTGCATTTCTTTGCTTGATTGTAACGAGGACGCTGTTGAAATTGCAATAGACGAGTGTATAGAGCAAAATCAAATTGTAAGTCAAATTGTTGACGGCGAAGAGTTCTTATTTTTGCCGAAAATCTACGATTGCGAACTCAATATTGCCGACAGACTGAAAACAATTAAGCGAATACCTCCGACACCTATTGAAATTGACAAAACGGAGATAAATACTTTTGAGTTGTCAAATAAAATAGAGTTCGACGAAAAGCAGAGAAAAGCCATTGAAACAGCAGTAAATAAAGGGCTTATGATATTGACGGGCGGTCCCGGTACGGGTAAAACCACCACTGTTAAAGGTATCATAACACTGCTGAAAAACAGAGGTTTAGATGTTTCTCTTGCCGCTCCTACAGGCAGAGCGGCTAAAAGAATGACGGAACTTACAGGTTTTGAAGCGAAAACAATTCATCGTTTGCTTGAAGTTGAGTACAGAGAAAACGAGCAAAGTAAATTTGTGCATAATTTGAGAAATCCTCTCGAAACCGACGCAGTCATTCTTGACGAAGTTTCAATGATAGATGTTACTTTGTTTTCCGCACTTTTAGATGCTTTGCCTATGGGCTGTCGTCTTATTATGGTGGGCGACAATGACCAGTTGCCTCCCGTAGGAGAGGGAAATGTACTTGCAGATTTGATTAAAAGCGATTTTGTAGATGTCATACGGCTCGACAAAGTTTTCCGTCAGGCACAAAAGAGTTTGATTGTAATGAATGCGCACACAATTGTAAACGGAGAAATGCCCGAATTAAATATAAAAAACAGCGACTCAGACTTCTTTTTCTCACAAGAAAATTCTCCGTACAAAGCGCCGTATAAAGTTGCTGATTTTGTTACGAGAAGAATACCTGCGGGTTTTGGCTTTGACCCTATTAAAGATATTCAGGTGTTATGCCCGTCCAAAAAAGGCGATGTCGGAACGGAAATGATAAACCATATTTTGCAGGAACAGTTAAATCCTCCCTCAAAAAATAAAAAGCAAAAAGTTTTTAAAGGCTATGTTCTGCGAGAGGGCGACCGAGTTATTCAAACAAAAAATAACTACGATTTGGTTTGGTTCAACGGCGAAAAAACAGGTATGGGTATTTTTAACGGCGAAATAGGAATTTTACAAAGCATAGATTTGGAAAACGATATTATAAATGTTGTCTTTGATGATTACGAAGCTATGTATTCTTCAAAAGATATTCAGGATTTGGAACTTGCCTATGCAATGACGGTGCATAAAAGTCAGGGTTCGGAATTTGACGCAGTTGTTATGCCTGTCATAAGCGTGCCGAATAAACTTTGTTACAGAAACTTGTTTTATACGGGCGTTACAAGGGCAAAAAAACTTCTTGTTCTTGTCGGAACACAGGAACAAATTAAAAAATTAGTGGATAATAATAAAAAAAGTATGCGTTACAGTGCACTTAATTACTTTTTATCTGTTGACAACGAGAGTGTTTTTAAGTAGCATAGTAATATATTAAATAAGTGAAACAGGTAATTTTATGTTTGGATTTGATTTGGGTATAGACCTTGGTACATCTTCTCTTGTTATAGCAATGCCGGGTAAAGGCATTGTACTTAACGAGCCTTCCTACATTGCTTACAGTGTTGAAGATGAAAAAATGATATATGCAGGTAAAAGAGCCTACTATTTGCAGGGCAGGGAACCGCAGGGAGTCAGAGTTGCTCAGCCTCTAAAAGACGGTGTAATAGGCTCGTATAAACTGACGGAAAAAATGCTTTCGTTTTTTATGGACAAAGTAATAGGCAAGACAATTTTCCGACCGAGAGTTGTTGCCTGTGTTCCGTCTGTTACAACAGATGTTGAAAAGCGCACTATCATTTCTGTTTTGATAAATGCGGGTGCAAGGAGTGTTTGTCTGATAGAAGAACCGTTAGCGGCCGCTTTTGGTTCAGATGTTGACCCGCTTCAGCCTGGCGGTATCTTTGTGATAGATGTCGGCGGCGGCACAACAGACCTTGCGGTAGTTTCAGGCGGCAGTATGGCGCAGACAGAAACAATAAAAATCGCAGGTACGGATTTTGACGAAGAAATAGTAAAATATATGCGTTTGAAATACGGTATGAATATCGGAATAAGAACTGCCGAAGAAATAAAGAAAAACATAGGTTGTGCATATCCTAGAACTGAAAGAATTTATATGAACGCAAAGGGCAGCGATATTAAAACAGGTTTGCCGAAAGAAACGGAAATCACGGATATGGATATATACGATTGCCTGTTTCCTCTCATTGAAACAATAAAAGAGGGCGCTGTTACTATGTTTGAAAGAACCTCGCCTCAACTCGTTTCGGATATAAGCCGTACGGGTATTTTGCTTACGGGCGGAGGAGCGTTGATGTACGGTATGGACAAAATGTTTTCCGAAGTTTTGGGAATTGAAGCAAAAGTTGTTAAAGACCCTCAGGAATGCGTTGCAAAAGGAACAAGCGTTGCGCTTACGAAAATGCATATTCTTGACGGATACGGCTATCGTTTCAAAACAAAAGAAGATGTAAGAATAAGATAACGCAAATAAAAATATGCTCGGTTAAGATAATGAAAACTAAACCGTATAGAGTTTGAACCATCATTACTTTATGAATGCCGACAAATATTTTAAATGCCACTCTTTGAGTGGCGTTTTTTGAAAGGAGTTTTGCAAGTGAATAGATTTTTTTACTATCATCCGTCTTGTGAATTTCTCTTTTTCTTTTTTGTAATATCGGTTTCGATGGCTGTACACAATCCGTTTTTCCTTGCTATATCATTTTTTACTTCATTTGCATATCTTTTAAGGCTTAAGGGAAAATCGGCACTTTTACAAATGTTCAAATTCATTTTGCCGTTGCTGGTTATCGTAACCGTTTTGAACGGTTTTATGAATTCATACGGTTTTACCGTTTTGTTTGAATTGCCATGGGGAAACAGCGTTACGGCAGAGGCTTTGTTTTACGGCTTTTGTCAAGGACTTGTTTTTACAAGCGTCATAATGTGGTTTATGTGCTACAATGAAATTTTGACGAGCGAAAAGTTCTTGTATTTGTTTGGGAAAATTTTTCCGAATATAACGCTTATGATTTCTATGATTTTACGGTTTATTCCTCATTTTAAACAAAAGTCGGAGGAAATACGACAGTCAAGACAGGGCGCAGGAATACGAAAAGAAAAAAAATGGGCTGAGTCCGTAGCGGTTTTTTCTACGCTTGTCTCGTATTGTCTTGAAAGCAGTATCTCGCTGTCTCTTTCGATGAAGTCCAAAGGCTACCCGAGTGAGAAAAGAAAACCGTATTGCAGATATAAGTTCAAGTCAAAAGATTTGAAGTATATTTTAATCACTTCTGCAAATGTACTTGTTGTTTCAGCGTGCATATTTTCAGGAAAAAGTATGTTCCTTTTTGAACCTGAATTGTATTTTGAAAATTCACTTCTTTTTGTTTTGAGCTGCATTTGCTTTTTTGTTGTTTGTATTTCACCGCTTGCGATAGATTTAACGGAGGATTTTAAATGGCGTATATTGAAATTGAAAATGTGAGTTTTAAATATCCTCAGGCAAATGATTTTGCATTGCAAAATGTAAATTTGTCGTTTGAAAAGGGCAGTGTAAATTTGCTTCTCGGCAAGTCTGCAAGCGGAAAGTCAACTTTATTGAGCCTTTTGTGCGAAGAGATTGCTCCGAAAGGCGAATTAGAAGGGAACATAAACATATCGGGCGCAAAAGTTTCGTTTGTTCATCAAAATACGGAAACTTCGCTTGTGTGCGACAAAGTTTTTTCAGAACTTGCGTTTGCGCTTGAAAATTTGGGCTTGAGTCACGAAAAAATAGGCTTGAAAATTGCAGAAACAGCGTGCTTTTTTAATATTGAAGACTTGTTTGAAAGAAATGTCAGTGAACTTTCAGGCGGACAAAAAAGACTTGTTGCGCTTGCGTCCGCTATGGTTTGCGAGCCCGATTTACTTGTCATTGACGAGCCGGTTTCGTGTCTTGACCCGTTGTCAGCGGAAAATTTTATTTCTGCACTTGTGAAAATAAATAAAGAACTCGGTGTAACAATAATTTTGAGCGAACACATTTCAAACGGAATTGTTCCGTATTGCGACACTGTTTCTTTTTTGGAAAAAGGAAAAATCATTTGCACTGCGGACACTCAAAATGCGTCGAGAGAAATCTGTGAACAGGGTTATTCTGAATTTATGCCTTTTTATGTCAGAGTAAATGAAATGTTTTTTCTCGGAGCAAATGTACCTTTGTCAGTCAAAGATGCCAAAATGAATTTTGAAAACAAATTTTCTTCTCAAAGTATAAAAATAAATAAAATTATCGAGAATGAAAAAAAAGAAAAAAAGAAAGTTGCGCTGTCTGTAAAAGACGCCTATTTTTCGTATTCAAAAAATCAGCCGTTTGTACTTAAAAGCTGCGACTATTCGGCGTGTTTCGGAAAAGTCAATGCAATACTCGGCTGCAACGGAAGCGGAAAGTCAACTTTGTTAAAAATTATTGCTTCTGTTTTGAAATCCGTTCACGGCAAAATCAAAACATACGGCAAGGTTGCTTTGATGCCGCAAAATCCGCTTGATTTGTTTTGTGAAGAAAAGATTTCAAGTGAATTGTGTGATTGTGATAAAGATTTGACGGAAAATTTTCAAATTGAAAAGATTTTCGATTCGCATCCGTATGACATAAGCGGAGGAGAAGCAAGAATGGCGGCCTTTGTCAAAATTCTTTCTCAAAAACCCGACATTTTACTTCTTGACGAGCCGACGGCAGGGTGTGATATTCAAAATAAGAAAAAACAACAACAAATTTTGCGTGAACTTGCCGAAAACGGAGTTTGTGTTGTGCTTGTTTCTCACGATATGGAGTTTGTCAGTGAAGTGAGCGACAGAGTTTCTTTGCTTTTTAACGGTGAAATAGCAGAAACTTTACCCAACAGAGAGTTTTTTTCTTCCGTTTCGTATTACACAACGGACGCGTTTAAAATCAGTCGTGCCGTTTTTGAAAATGCCGTTACCGAAAAAGACATCGAGTACCTCTTGAAAAGGAATGGTGCATTGTGAAAAAAGACAATTTCATTGTAATTTTATTTGCGGTTTTGGGTTTGCTGTTTGTTCTTCTATGGCAGGTTTTCTTTTCGGACGATGTTTCGTATTATATAATCGGTGCTGTTATAATCATTTTGACTGTAATACCGTTTTTTGTTTCTTTTGAAAAAGATGAAAAAACGGCGTCAAAAATCAGCGCGCTTGCTATTATGACGGCTCTTGCAGTTGCTTCAAGGGCAGTGTTTTATTTGATACCGCAGGTTAAACCGATTTGTGCAGTTGTTGTAGTGTGCGGAGTTTGCTTTGGTGCAAAAAGCGGTTTTGTTGTCGGCGCACTCAGTGCTTTTGTTTCAAATTTCATTTTCGGTCAGGGTATCTGGACTCCGTATCAAATGCTTGCGCTCGGTTTTTGCGGTTTGATTGCAGGACTTGTTTTTACAAAAATTAAACCGAATAGATTTTATTTGAGTTTATACGGCTTTTTGTCTGCTTTTGTGATATACGGTTTGATTGTAGATTTGAGTTCGGTGTTTATGATGTTAAGTGAAATTACTTTACAGGGAGTGCTGAGCGTTTATATGGCAGGCGTTCCGTTTTCACTTGCGTTCGGAATATCTACGGCAGTGTTTTTGTTTATATTCGGAGAAAGTTTTGTAAAAAAAATATCAAGAATTAAATTGAAATATGAAATATGATAATTTGAATTGAAGAAAATATAAAAATGCGTAAAAAAACCGACAAACAAAGCGTTTGTCGGTTGATTTTATGTTTGTTAAGAAAAAACTATCTTAATACAGCAAAGCCAAGGTCAATCGCTCCACCGAGAAGTTTGCTTGTTTTTGTCATATTAAGTGTTTCGGCTGCCCAAAGCAAAATAAGTGCGACTACAATCGCAATAATAAGTGCTTGTTTACTCATAAAATGACCCCCTTTTACTAACACTATTATAAACCATTTGAAAAATAATTCAATACTTTTAACAATTTTTATACAAATTATTGTCGTTTGTTTTTATATGATTGGAATTGAATACAGTGTGTCGGAATTTTAACATTGAGGTGTTTTTTGCTTTTTTGTTTTTGTAAAGTGATGATAACAGTATAGTAAATAATTATATATAAAGAATAAATAAATATGTTGAAAATTGAAACTGTTTGTACTATAATATAGGCTGAATTATTCGGATAGGAGGAAAGATGATGGATTTAATGTTAATGAAAATAGGAACAAGTGTTACCGATGTTACGACAGTTGTTGTTGCAGGTGTTGTTATCGTTATGGTAATGCTTGCTGCACTTATTGTTGTGTTTAAACTGTTTGGCAGCGTTGTTTCTAAAGGCAGTTCCAAAAGTAAATCTGAAAAAATTGCAGAAAAGAAAGAAAGTGTAAAGGTTTCTTCAAAATCTTCGGCGCCTGTCAGCGCACAACCTGTTGCACAAACTTCTCAGGGTGCAATACCGCCTGAAGTTATTGCGGCTATAACTGCGGCAGTTGTTGCATATGAAGGACCGAACGCAGTCATTCGTTCTGTTCGCAGAAAAAATACTGCCGTTTCGTCGGGCAGAAAAGCGTGGGCTATGGCAGGTATTTACGATAACACAAGAGCTTTTTAAGAAACGGAGACTATTTTAATGGAAGTTTTACAGGGTGTTTGGAACACCATAGTTGAAATATTGCAAAATTCCGGCTATGCTCAGATTTTTACGGGTGACGGATATAAATTTGCAATCATGTTGGCTATTGCCTGCGGCTTGCTTTATCTCGGCATCAAAAAAGGTTTCGAGCCTTTGCTTATGATTCCGATTGCTTTCGGTATGCTTCTTGCAAATCTTCCGGGTGCAAATCTTGCCGTTCAATACCACGATATACAGGGTTTTTACGAACTGTTCAGAAATATGATAGAAAATAACGGCGGACCTCAGCCGGGACTGATAGATTTTCTCTATCTCGGCGTTAAACTCGGAATTTATCCACCGCTCATTTTCTTGGGTATAGGTGCAATGACCGACTTCTCACCGCTCATTGCAAATCCAAAGAGTTTCATACTCGGTGCAGCGGCACAGTTCGGTATTTTCTTTACCTATGTTGTTGCCGTAGTTCTCGGCTTCAACGCTGCTGAGGCAGGCTCAATTGCTATCATCGGCGGTGCAGACGGACCTACTGCTATTTTTGTTACCTCTCAGTTGGCACCTCATTTGCTCGGTACTATTGCTGTTGCGGCGTACTCATATATGGCTCTTGTACCGCTCATTCAACCTCCGATAATGCGCGCTCTCACAACAAAGAAAGAACGCTCGGTTGTAATGGGAACATTGAGACCGGTTTCTAAACTTGAAAAAATTCTTTTCCCGATTTTAGTTACGGTTATTGTTTCACTTCTTCTTCCCGACGCTGCCGTACTTGTAGGTATGCTTATGTTCGGTAACCTTCTTAAAGAAAGCGGAAGAACGGAAAGAATTGCAAAAGCGGCGCAAAACGAACTTATGAATATCATTACAATAATGCTCGGACTTTCGGTAGGTGCAACAACTTCTGCCGAAACATTCCTGTCCTGGAACACATTGATGATTGTCGGACTCGGTCTTGTTGCATTTATGATTGCAACGGCTTCGGGTGTACTTTTCGGAAAACTTATGTATGTTTTCACAAAAGGCAAAATCAATCCGCTCATCGGTTCGGCAGGCGTATCTGCAGTTCCTATGGCTGCTCGTGTAAGTCAGAATGAAGGTCAAAAAGAAAACCCTTCAAACTATCTTCTTATGCACGCTATGGGACCGAATGTTGCAGGTGTTATCGGTTCGGCTGTTGCGGCAGGCGTATTGCTTACAATCATTAAATAACAAAACAAAAGGGCGTATTTTCTACGCCCTTTTATTAAATATTGAGAAATAATATTTTGTTTGAGGAGTAAATATGGCGTTAAATGAAATGCAAAAAAAAGCAGTTGAAACTACGGAGGGACCCTTGCTCATTTTAGCGGGTGCGGGCTCGGGTAAAACAACTGTTCTTGTAAACAGAGTTCAGCATATAATCGAAGACGGATATGCACTTCCGTGGCAGGTGCTTGCCATTACATTCACCAACAAAGCGGCAGGCGAAATACGGGAAAGGCTCGCGAAGGCTATCGGAACAGAGGCAGAGTCGATTTGGGCATATACTTTTCACTCTTGCTGTTCAAGAATTTTGAGAAGGTTTGCCGACCGTATAGGGTATTCAAACCACTTTACAATTTACGATACAGACGATTCGAAAAGAGTAATTAAAAGATGTCAAAAGCAGTTGGAGATTGAAGATAAGTATTTAAGTCATAAATCAATTTTATCGGAAATCAGCAGGGCTAAGGACAGTTTGGTTGACTATGAGGAATATAAACAAAATGCGTTCAGCGATTTCAGGCTTGCAAAAATAGCCGATTGCTATGAACTTTACCAAAAAGAACTCAAAAAAAGCGACGCAATGGACTTTGACGACATCATTTTCAATACAGTTAAACTTTTAAGAGAAAATGACGATGTTTTGGAACTTTATCAAAAGCAGTTCAAGTATGTAATGGTTGACGAGTACCAGGACACAAACCACGCTCAATATGTTTTGACTTCGCTTCTTGCAGGGGGATATAAAAATATTTGTGTTGTCGGCGACGATGACCAGTCTATTTACAGATTCAGAGGCGCTACAATACAAAATATCCTTAATTTTGAAGATGAGTATGAAAACGCCTGCGTAATACGACTTGAGCAAAATTACAGAAGTACGCAAAATGTTTTGGACGCGGCAAACGGAGTTATATCAAACAATAAAAACAGAAAAGGAAAACGATTGTTTACAGATTCGGGAAAAGGCGATAAGATTGTTTTGTACACTTCTTCCGATGAAAATGACGAGTCAAGATTTATTGTTGATGAGATAGAGAAAAATGTAAGAAACGGTATGAAGTTCAGCGACCATGCAATATTGTTCAGAATGAACGCACAGTCAAGAAATATAGAACTTTCACTTACAAAAAGCGGAATACCAAACAAGGTTATAGGAGGAATGCGTTTCTTTGACCGAAAAGAAATCAAAGATATTATTTCGTACCTTTCTATAATAAATAATAAAAATGACAATGTAAGACTTCAAAGAATTATAAATGTTCCAAAGCGTGCAATCGGCGACACAACGGTTTCTCACGCTATGGAAATTGCGACACATTTGGAATTGAGTTTGTTTGAAGTGTGCGAACATGCAGATGAGTATGCAAAAACTTCACGCGCTGCAAATAAACTTAAAAGTTTCACTTCAATGATAAATGAAATATCCGACGACTATTACAACAACAATATGTCGCTCAGCGATTTACTTCAGGAAGTGCTTGATAAAACGGAATATTTGCAGTATTTGAGTGAAGAAGACCCTGAAAGATATGAAGACAGAAAGATGAATATTCAGGAACTTTCTTCAATGTTTGTAAAGTATGAAGAAGAACAGGAAGATTTCGGTCTGGAAGACTTTTTGGAAGATGTTGCGCTTGTAACGGACCTTGATTCATACAATGAAGACGATGACAGCGTTGTTTTAATGACTTTGCACGCTGCAAAAGGTCTTGAATTTCCGGTTGTGTTCATTCCCGGTATGGAAGAAGGAATATTCCCGGGTATGCAAAGTACGGTAGATGATGAAAGTTGTGAGGAAGAAAGACGACTTGCCTATGTAGGTATCACAAGAGCAAGACAAAAGTTGTACTTAATTAATTCAAAACGCAGAATGCTTTTTGGTTCTACACAGTACAATCAACCGTCAAGATTTCTTGCAGAAATTCCCGCGTCCGTTACGGAAGTTTTACAAAATAAAAGGGAAATGTTCAGCGGAGAATCGCACTTCGGTACACCTAAAAAAGTTAATCCTTATGCAAAGTCAACTCCAATCGGAACTGCAAAAAAATCAAGTTCAAATTCTTGGCAGTTCGGTCAGGTTAAAAATACTGCAAGTGCGGCAAAAGTGCAGTACAATGTCGGCGATGCAGTCAGACACAATGCTTTCGGTACAGGTGTCGTTTTGTCGTCTAAACCTATGGGCAACGATGTTTTGCTTGAAATCAGTTTTGACAGAGCAGGTACAAAGAAAATGATGGCAAACTATGCAAAACTTCAAAAACTTTAATAAATTTGTGAGTGTTTATGGATATTTTAAAGAAAAACGATGAAATAGAGTTGAAAATAGAGTCGCTTACTTCGGAAGGAAGCGGAATTGCACACTATAACAATATGGCAGTTTTTGTTTCTTCTGTTGCGCCCGATGATGTTGTTCTTGCACATATCATCAAAGTTAAAAAAAGTTACTGTATAGCAAAACCTGTGAAAATTATTGAATCGTCTCCGTACAGGATAGATGTTGACTGCCCGTATTTTAAAAGCTGCGGCGGATGTGATTTCAGACATATTACATACGAGGCAGAACTTGAATACAAAAAGCAGAGAGTAAACGACGCTTTTGAAAGAATCGGAAATATTGACTTAAAAGTTGAGAAAATTCACGGCGCTGATAATATTTATCATTACAGAAACAAGGTTCAGTTTCCTGTAGTTCAGTGTGAAAACGGTTTGAAAACAGGTCTTTTTGCAAATAAAAGTCATAGAATTATTCCTGTTGAAAACTGTCTTCTTCAAAATAGAGAGTTTGAAAAGGGAATTAAAGCGTTTGAAAAATGGACAAAAACAGCAAAAGTCAGCGCATACGATGAAAAAACTCACAAAGGTTTGGTAAGGCATTTGTATTTGCGCCGTTCATCTCTCGGAGAAATGATGGCGTGTTTGGTCATAAACGGAAAAACTGTTCCTATGCAGGAGAAACTTGTAAATATATTTAAGACTGAAGTTCCCGAACTCAAAAGCCTTTGTCTTAATATCAATACTCAGAAAACAAATGTCATTTTGTCGGATGAAACTAAAACTGTTTATGGAAACGACTATATTACAGATACGCTTTGCGGCGTTGATTTCAGAATTTCTGCAAATTCTTTCTATCAGGTAAACCACGAACAGTGCGAAAAACTTTATCGAATTGCGCAGGAGTTTGCAGATGTTTCAAAAGACGATGTTTTGCTTGACTTGTATTGCGGTACGGGTACAATAGGTCTTTCTATGGCGCAAAAGGTCAAAACTTTAGTCGGTATTGAGGTTGTAGAGAGCGCTGTGGAAAATGCAAAGCAAAACGCTGAAATAAACAATATTGACAATGCCGTTTTCATTTGTGCAGACGCTTTCGACGGTGCAAAACAAATGCAGGAACAAGGCTTAAAACCAAGCGTAGTTGTTGTTGACCCGCCCAGAAAAGGCTGTACGCAGGAAGTCATAGAACTGATTAGCAGTCTGTCTCCCGAAAAAGTTGTCTATGTTTCGTGCGACCCCTCAACACTCGCAAGAGATTTGAAAATCTTTGAAGAGTTCAATTATATCGCTGAAAAGGCTTGTGCTGTTGACCTCTTCCCGAGAACAAAACATATAGAAACTGTCGTGAAACTTGTAAGAAAAGATAAATAGACAGATAACTGACACCTTGCAGAAATGCAGGGTGTTTTTTCGTTAACAGATTGATGATGAAATTCCTGGGTTCGTATTGTATAATATTAATGCAGAAGAAATTTAACACAGAAGAAAACTTTGAATTTGATGGGGGTTTTGTATAATGGAATATATTAAGGTTACAAACAAAAATATTGAAAAAGAGCATATATGTTGTGCAATTTCTAATAACAATGATATTCAAGTATTGTCAAAAAAAGCATGGTTGTCAGAACGATTTGGAGATGGCTTGATTTTTCTCAAAAGTGCAGAAAGAGGAAAGTGTTTTATTGAATATATCCCCGCTGAAAATGCATGGAATCCGATTTCAGCAGATGAATATATGTATATTGATTGTTTATGGGTTGCGGGTTCGTTTAAAGGGCATGGTTATTCATCAGATTTATTAAACGCATGTATTGAGGATAGTAAAAACAAAGGAAAAAAGGGATTATGCATTTTATCGGGGTCAAAGAAGAAACCATTTTTAGCTGACCCTAAATTTCTGAAGTATAAAGGATTTCAAGTTTGTGATGAATCTGATAATGGTATTCAATTATGGTATTTACCATTTGTAGAAAATGGCAATTTGCCACAATTCAAAGAATGTGCGAAACATCCCCATACTGACGAAATGGGGTATGTTTTGTATTATACAAGTCAATGTCCGTTTAATGCGAAGTGTGTTCCTGTAATTGAGGGGATTGCAAAAGAAAAAGCAATACAATTCAAAGCAATTCACTTGCAGAGTAAAGAGGAAGCACAAAACGCTCCGACACCAATTACAACATATGCATTATTTTTAGATGGAAACTATATCACAAATGAACAGATGAATGATAAGCGTTTTTTGAAATTATTGGAAAGGTAAAATTCTGTTTTCACAGTGATTCTTAAATGAAAAATTGATTATTAAATTTTGAAACATTATCTTTTTGATATGTTTCTGACAATTGTGAGAGTTGATATGTTACCGACAAACTATGGACATTAACCGTATTGACTCGACCTATATAGGAACAGTAGTGAAGTTGGTTATAAAATACGGGTGGTTTTGCAAATCGGTTTTTATTAAAATTGTAACTATGTTAAAACAAAGTTTCTATATTGTTTTACGGAGCGTACTTGCGGCGCTCTTGTTTTTTGAAAAAATCTGCGGTTGGTTTTAAATTTATTGATGAAAAATAAAAAGAAATATGGTAAAATAAAATATAAACGATTTTACAGTTTGGTGTTTTGCGGTTTTATCGGCGTTAAAAATATATTTTTTTGAGGTATTAAAATGAAATTAAAAGGTAATTTTTTTATAAGAAAAATCGGAAATGAAAATTTTGCTATGCTCATTGACACCATCGGTCAGGGAACAAACAATATGATTAGGTGCAATGACTCATCAAAAATCATTTTGGAAATGCTTGAAAAAGGTACAACGCTTGAGCAGATTGCAGATGCGTTTGTTAATAAGTACGATGTTGAAAAGTCTGTGGCTATGGCTGACATTAAAGAAGTTGTTGAAAAACTGAACGAAAGCGGTTTTATTGAGGAATGATTTATGAGTGTTAACAACGAAAAGTTGTATCGTTTTATAATTGACTTACTGCGTTCGGCTTTGAACGATGAAAAAATTGAAAATGTGCCGAAAGATACAGATTGGAACGAAGTTTTAAAAGTATGCAAAAGTCATATGATTGAAGACATGCTTTACGAAACCGTTGAAAAAATCGACTCCGTTCCTGAAGATGTTTTGTACAAGTGGCAAAAATACAAGTTTAACGCTCTTGTAACTGAAAAAACATACGATGTTGAGAGAAACGAAATAGTAAATGCCTTTGAGAAAAACGGCTTCAAATATATGCTTTTAAAAGGCTCTGTTTTAAAAAATTACTATCCTCATCCTGCTATGCGTCAAATGGCAGACAATGATATTTTGGTTGAACTCGGAAAATTAGAAGAAATTACAGCATTGTTGAATTCGCTGGGCTATGAAAGTGAGCCTTTTGACAGCAGACTGCATGACATTTCATTTCAAAAAAGTCCGATAGCGCATTTTGAAATACACTATCATTTAGTTGACCGCGATAATGACAGGTTCGACTATTTTGAGAAAACTTTCAGCCGTGCCGAAAAGTGTGAAAACAGTGATTTTGGTTACAGACTTAATAATGAAGATTTTTATATAGCAATGGTTGACCACTTCAATCGCCACTATGCAAGAGGCGGATGCGGAGTACGGTTTTTAACTGACGATTATGTTTTTTTGCGTAAGTTTAAGAACTCTATGGATTGGAACTATATTGACAAAGAACTTGACAGTTTGGAACTTAAAGATTTTCAGTCTGCGACAGAAGAACTTGCAGAAAGTTTGTTCAGCGGAAAAGAATTGACGGACAGGCAGTTGTTCATTTTTTCGTCTATTATGGAAAGCGGTACTTTCGGCGGCGGAGAAGTCGGAAAGAAAGCGAACGCCATGACTTTTTATAACGGCTCAAAATATATGTATTTGCTGAGAAAACTGTTTCCTAAAAAAAGTTTTATGAAAACAGTCTATCCGATTTTAAGCGAAAAACCGTATCTGTTGTTGTTTTACTATTTTAAAAGAATTGCAAATAAATATAAAAACAGAAAAGTATCGGTCAAAGACTATCTTAAAATAATTTTGAAAATTAAATCTTGAGTTTTCAGTTCAATTAAAATATAATATAATAAATTTTTTACTATGAGGTGTAATCTTGTCGGTGAATAAAAACAATATACGAAATTTTTCTATAATTGCTCACATAGACCACGGAAAGTCAACTCTTGCGGACAGACTTTTGGAACTTACAAGTTCTGTTTCTCAAAGAGATATGCAGGCTCAGTTGCTTGACGATATGGACCTTGAAAGAGAACGAGGCATCACAATCAAAGCGCACGCCGTAAAACTCAACTATATAGCAAAAAACGGCGAAGAATATGAGTTCAATTTGATTGACACACCGGGTCATGTTGACTTTAACTATGAGGTGTCAAGAAGTTTGGCTGCCTGCGAGGGTGCAATACTTATTGTTGACGCGTCGCAGGGTGTAGAAGCACAAACGCTTGCCAACACATACCTTGCGCTTGACCATGACCTCGATATAATTCCTATTATAAATAAAATAGATTTGCCGGCGGCAGACCCCGAACGAGTTGCAGAAGAAGTGGAAGATGTCATAGGCATACCTTGTTTGGACGCACCTCGTGTAAGCGCAAAAACAGGCGAGAATGTCGGCGAAGTGCTTGAGGCAATAGTAAACGAAATCAGGGCTCCTGAGGGCGATGTTGATAAACCTTTAAAAGCACTTGTTTTTGACTCGGTGTATGACAGTTACAAAGGCGTTATTGTATATGTAAGAATTAAAGACGGCAAAATCAAAGCAGGCGACACAATGCGAATGATGGCTACGGGCGCAGAATTTACCGTTGTTGAAGTCGGCTATATGCGTGCAAGGTCGCTTGAACCGTGCAAAGAACTCTGCGCAGGCGAAGTAGGGTATATTACAGCGTCTATAAAAACCGTTTCCGACGCTCGAGTAGGCGACACTGTAACTACTGCCGAAAATCCTGCCGAAGAGGCACTGCCCGGTTACAGAAAAGTAAACCCCATGGTTTTCTGCGGTGTGTATCCCGCTGACGGTGCAGACTATGAAAATTTAAGAGAAGCGCTTGAAAAATTGCAGTTGAACGATGCGTCTTTATCTTTTGAGCCTGAAACATCGGGTGCGCTGGGATTTGGTTTTAGATGCGGATTTTTAGGTCTTTTGCATCTTGAAATAATAGAAGAAAGACTTGAAAGAGAGTATGGCCTTGAGTTAATCACAACCGTTCCGAGCGTAGTTTACAAAATTCATTTGACAGACGGAAGCGTTGTAGAAATAGACAATCCTACAAACTATCCCGACCCTGCAAATATAGATTTCTGCGAAGAACCTTTTACAAACGCTCATATCTATGCTCCGTCAGATTTTGTCGGCACTGTAATGGATATGTGTCAGGAAAGGCGCGGCGTGTTTAAAGATATGCACTATATCACGACAGACCGTGTAGATATTCACTATGAATTGCCTCTCAATGAAATCATATATGACTTTTTTGACTGCCTTAAATCAAGAACTCGCGGATATGCGTCTTTTGATTATGAAATCAGCGATTACAGAAAGAGCAATCTTGTTAAAATAGATGTTCTTTTAAACGGCGATACAATCGACGCTTTGAGTTTTATTGTCCACTCAGACAAGGCATATCCGAGAGCAAGAAGAATAGCAGAAAAGTTGAAAGAACATATTCCGAGACAGCTTTTTGAAATTCCTATTCAGGTTGCAATCGGCAGTAAGGTTATAGCACGAGAAACCGTCAAAGCAATGCGAAAAGATGTCCTTGCAAAGTGTTACGGCGGCGATGTCTCGAGAAAGAAAAAATTGCTTGAAAAACAAAAAGAGGGCAAAAAACGAATGCGTAAATTCGGCTCCGTCGAAGTCCCTCAGGAAGCGTTTATGGCAGTGCTTAAACTCTCGTCGGATGATGAGTAAAAGTTTAAAATTAAGAAGAAACCGATTTAAATATGTCGGTTTCTTTTTTTATAACACAAATAAAAATACCGTAAAAAAGAAATTTATAAGGAATTATTTCGTTGTGTTGTACTTTGAACTGTGGCTATATACAATGTATTGATAATGTACTATGATAAATATGTAAGGTATTATTTTAAGTATAATAATTAGATTGTGTTATTCTTATTGTTTGTTAATCAATGTTATGATAAAATATAAGCAAGGTGTTTATATGAACGCTGTAAAATACATTATAAAAAAAGAAAAGGATTGTGCTATGGAAAAGGAAAAAATTGATATTGCAGATAAGATTGCTAAAGCAGAGAAAAAGACTTCAAGATTGTTGAATAAAACCAAAAAGGCAATAACACGAATTGTTGACCAAAATGATGACGGAAAATTTGATAGGGAAGATGTACAAAAAGTTGCTAACGCAATCAAAGAAAGTGCAGATGAAAAAGCAAAGCAAATAGAATTAAAAAAATTACAACCTATTTTTCCAACTGACATAGACTGCGGAGATTTTTTAATTCATAAATTTATTAGGGTGGCAGATAGAGATAAAAAGCGTGCAGAAAGTGATGTTTGTAAAGGCTCAATAGGTTATTTTACGAACATCAAAGGAATTCGCGTGTTGAATATTTTCAGAGACAGTGTAGATGTGTTTGGACTTTCATTTTATCCTGACAATAGAAGTGAATTTTATTATGTTGACCCAAGCGACAGAGATAGATATATTGCGCTTGATGACTATTTTAGTTATTTGAAAATGGAAAGAATAAGTGAGTTGCAAAGAATTGCTCAAGATTTGGGAGCAAAACATTTTAGAGTAACATATATAGAAGAACAGTCATCTTTTGCTGAAAAACATTCTCAGGGTAATGTAAATGCTTCCGGATTCGCTTCCGGTGAGGGAAAACATGAAATGTTAGAAAAGAAATATTCTACTATTGAAATAGCAGCGGAAATGGATTGCGCAGGACACGAACCGATTAAACCCAAATTAAAATACTTGTTGAGAGACCCGAGTATACAAACTTTGGTTTCTATGAGAATGGATGAAATGGCTCCGTTGACGCATCAAAAGTTTATGTTAAAGCTTAGTAACTCTTCAGGAATAAAGGAAAACGATGCTGTTAAAATAGATGCTATTTTAAAAGGTATGAAATTTGTAGGAAATACAACTGTTAAAAGCGAGGCAAAAAACGAAGCTAGACGATATTTAGAGTATGAAATTGATTTTTAATAAATATAATAAAGCCGAGAGCACATAAACTGTTCTCGGCTTTATTATAAATTTTAATCAATTTATAAGTTTTTGCTATTAAGTTTATCGCGCTTATCTTGATATGTATAGATGTTGTAAAAATATTAAATTATTGATAAACTCATAAGTTTCTTTTTAAAAATTCAAAATCGAAAAGTATAGTTTTCATCTGAAAAATGATTTAGTTAATAATCTTCAGCTTCATCATAATTGAAAAAATCATTGTAATGATATTCGTAAAAATCTTTGCATTTGGCAATTTCAGTTGCTTTACCGAGTTTCGTATTATTGATATCATTTTCAATTATACTTTTGTACGGAGTATCAGCATTGATATGATGAGTTGTTTACTCAGTAGTAACTTCAGTTAAGTGATAGGTAGTTGAAATATTAGTTTTATCAGCAAGAAAATCTTTTTTGTTATATCAAATATTTCTAAACTATATAATGCGAAATTTAAGTGTATTAAAAATAACATGATATCGATTATTTTAATGTTTTTATAAATACTCCTTATTAAAAGAACAATCAGTATTACAATAGAACTATAATAATTGCTATTGTTGTTTGTTTTAAGCAAATAATAAAAAATATAGATTGAAAAGATTGTAACGGATAAGTACTAATTTTTATCAAGTATATATTCCTTTATATTTTCAAAACGAACGGTAGCAATAGAGCGGACAGGCTTGTTAACTGCAAATTCGGGTTCAACCGTGTTTATAATTTCTTCTGTGTTTTCTTTTTTCCCTCTATCAATATTAAAATCAATTTTCATATCAACAACTCCAAGTGCAACGGCTTTACTTAAATTTAACATATCATAACTATTTCTATTATTCAATCAAAACAAAATTACAGTACAATTATGAGGATTATAAAAAGTCAGTTAACTATTATTTTTTGCAAATAAATCATTTTATTGGCAAGACACACTAACAAGAGCACACTAATAAAATATCATATAAATTAAATACGATTAAGATTATGTTTCCGATTTTATTGCGTCTGTGTCGGCGTTGTCAAGTAGCGCGTGCTACCTCTGTTTAAATGACTTTGCAGCTGTCATAGTTATTTTTTACACAGAGCCGTGTTATTTGTCTTGCACCTTTTTTCAATTTTAACACGCGTTGATAAAGAGATTTGTTTACATTCGTGTTTTGCTTTTTACATCCGACTGCAATTCTTCTTTCTGTTTACTATAACTCATTTTCATTTTTGTTGTTTCTGGGTTTGTAAATTTCTTGTATTCATTCGGGTAAACCGTATAGTATGCCGACACCGTCCGAGACAACCGTTCGCTGACTTTCTTCGCCTGTTCGTTCATCGAGCCGTCTTCGTGCTCCAAAAAACACCTGTATGTCAGTTCTTTTGCCATATCATCATCTCCTTATGTATAGTGTATGATAGTTACGGTTTGTCTGCTGAATGTTTTGGCATATCAAAAGATGTAGTTTTTAAGATATGCAATACTTCATAAAATATCTTTTCAATGTTGTTGATTGTCTGTTCTTTTGTAAGCAGAGATTTCTTATATGTAAAAGTGTGTTTTTTCACCTTTTTTAATTCAATTGACTTACTGCTGAAAATATGATACATTGAGATATAGCAAGATGATTCTATGAAAATTGGAAAATACCTTAGAAATTCAAAAGATATTTCGCAAGAAGAATTAGGAATAATTGTTGGTGTGCAACGAACGGCAGTTCAAAAATCGGAAACAGGAAAAGTTTAAAATCTAAAGAGGGATACAATAAAAAACTTGCAGAATAATTATATGACTGTGATATGGCAACGCTGAAAAAGTTTGAATATGTTTAAGGCGAAGATTGGTTTAAGTTAATACCAATCAACCCCGAATACCAACCTAAAACGATTGAGGGTGCTGGACTGTAACTCTGCCGAGTTCTCGGAATACCCAAATTAGTGATAAGAGAAATAAATGAATAATATTATTCGTTTAAATAAATTAAAAATTAGAGGAGATTAAAAAATGAAAAAAATTATAGGATACGGAATACTCGTTATTGTAGTTATATCAATAATTTCTGCAATATTCACTTCTGATGAGTTAAAAATAGAAGGTATTGAAATCACCAAAGTTTCAAATAGTCCAACTTTTATTGATGATGAAAATTTTCAAATTAATGAAAGTAATGGGGCTTATTTAATTGATTTATCCGAATTTACCGAAATATACATTACCGCTGAAATTACAGGCGAAAATTTTTATAACGGTAGCGAGGAAAATATGAATGAATTAGAATTGGTTTTTTCTGATTCGAAAACTGCCGTTGTTAATCCTGAACCTTCAGATATGTTTAAACAACCTAATGAAGGCAATTATGCTGGATTTGCAGTTAAACTCCTAAACAAGGGAGAAACAAGTGTTTATATACAGACAAAGGACGGACAAATAAAATCAGAGACTATAAAAATAGTTGTTGCTGATTTAAACTCACTAAACGGAAGTTCATTAGTTGATACTGTAAGCGAAATAAACTCAATAGGTTTTACTGCTAAATATACCGATTCTTTCGGTAACGATATGACGGAAACAATAAAAAAATATACTGAGAAAGATATGAAAGATTGGGCAGTTATAAAAGTTGATAAAATAAACACGACTGAAAAAACAGTAGAAATACAACTTGATACAAATGAAGCAATCGCAGCTACGAACGAACAAAAAAGAAAAACTGAAGCATTAAACGCAAAACTTACCAATGCAAGTGCATGGTCAGCAATGAGAGAATATGGTAAAAATTCATTTCCTTATGGTTTCAAATTACATAATATTTCAAGTAAACTTGCTGAACGCCCCGATGATGAAAACACTTGGTTTTTAAAAGCGAAATGTACTATTACAAATCAATACAATGCTAAATATAGTACCGTTTGCGAGGCAAAAGTAACAGGAACAACTGATAACCCCAAAGTAACTTACTTCTATGTTTATGAATAAAATAGAAAGGCAATGATGGCAAAATGGGATTTAGATTCAGAAAGTCTATAAATCTTGGAAAAGGTGTGCGAATTAATTTCAACAAAAAAAGTGCTGGTATATCATTTGGTACAAAAGGCGCTCGTTATTCAATCAATTCAAACGGCAGAAGAACTGCAAGTGTAGGTATTCCCGGCACAGGATTGTACTATACTAAGACAAGCGGTCGCGGTTCGCATAAAAAGACATTTAAAAGAAAATCAAAAACTGATACAAGTTGGCAAAATAATTATAATTCACCTAACACACCAAACGAAAATGTATGTAAAAAATGCGGAACTATTAACGAAACAAATGCAAAAACATGTTCAAATTGCGGTTCTAAACTTGATACAGTAAGTAATACAGCGGTTATATTATGGATTGTATTTTTCTTTCCGATAGGTCTTTATCTTATGTGGAAAAAAACCGATTGGAATAAAGTTACAAAAATTTCAGTTTCAACACTTATAGTATTATTAATGATTATATGTGCTATAAATTCTAAATCAACGGATGACACACGAACATCAAAAACAGGAATAACTGAGATAGTTTCTCTATATTCCTCTGATACTATAAATTTTGATTTAAGTAATTCTCTTATATCTAATCAAACAGTTAATTTTAGTATAAAGGCTCAAGGTGATTGGACTCAAAACGATTTGAAAGTGGTTTCAACTAATTCGGAAGTTGCAACAGCAGAACTCACCACATTCGCATATAATACCGTCTCGGTTAAAATAGAAAGAGTTTCAGCAGGAACAGCAGAAATATATCTTCAAACAAGTGATGATGTGATAAAATCAAATACTATTAAAGTAATATGCTCAGGTGAAATAACTACTACATCTACCACCATCGAAGAAAAAACCACAGTAGAAAAAACAACAAAAGAAACAACGGCCAAAGAAATGACTAAATCATCGACTACTGAAAAGAAAACAGAGAAAGAAACAACAAAAGATAAGAGCAGAATTGTATATACAACTCCGTATGGAAAAAAATATCACTTTAGTAAAGATTGTGCAGGCGACAACGCTATAAAGCAAACTCTTAATGAGGTTATAGATACATACGGACCCTGCAAGAAATGTGCTCATTAGAAAGTAACTATTCTTTAAAAATAATGCAAATATCCTATAAACAAATCGAGGAACTGCCTGTTATCATTCTCGGCAAAGTAGCTGAACTCAGAGCAAAATTTTTAAATAACGGTAAAAACGAATAATATTATTCGTTTAAATAAAAAAAGACCATATAAAATGGAAAAAGGAGAAAACAAAATGATTGATTTTAAAAACTCATCTTATCAAAAACTGAAACAAGTTAATGACAACGAATTTGCAGGAATTATTCAGCCGATGATGATTCAAGGCGAAAGCATTGTTTCAACATACAAAAGTATGCGAGACGGTGTAGTTTTCACAAACAAAAGAATTATCGCAATCAATGTTCAGGGAATAACAGGATCCAAAAAAGATTTTACATCTCTTCCATACAGTAAAATCACTGCATATTCAGTTGAATCAAGCGGTACACTTGATTTGGACAGCGAACTTGAAATGTGGTTTTCAGGTCTCGGCAAAGTTAAGTTTGAATTTAAGAGCAACGCTAATGTTGCTGAGATATGCAGAATTATTTCAGCCTATACTTTATAAAACAAACAATTTATAACAACACGCCAAAAAGCGCGTTTATAAAAAATACCCTCTGTCCTGCACCAACAGGATAGAGGGTATAATTGAAGTGATTTTATGAATTTATATAATCAAATATCAAAACTCGTCAAAAGTGCGGTGTCGACAAAATAGTTTTATACGGTTCAAGGGCAAGGGGCGACAACAGAGAACGCAGCGACATTGACATTGCGGTTTTCGGTCTGTCCGAAAGCAAACAAGGAGTATTTTCTGCCTAAGTTGAAGAACTCCCAACCCTGCTTGACTTTGACATTGCTTTTATTTCAAAGAACACAAGTCAGGCACTTTTAAAAAACATTGAAAAGGACGGTAAAATAATTATGAGCAAATTTGAAGAAAAAGCCGAAAAATTTACCTCTGCCGTTGCCGAATACAAAGAGTTCGGAATTTCAACTGCAAGGGACGGCGTAATTCAGCGTTTTGAAATCTGCACGGAACTTGCGTTGAAAACCACGAGAAAGTATTTGTTCGACCAAAAAGACGGCGAAAAGGCGCTCCGAATTTAAACATAAATTGATGGGTGTTTTAGAAATCATTAAAAACCCCGATACTTCTGAGCAAGTAAAAAATGATGTTTTGAGAACGGTAATTTCCAAAATTGTCTTTAATAAAGCCGAAAATTCACTCGATTTATTTTTTTACTTGTAGTATCATCTCTAAAAGCAATACGGAGGACTGTATGGTTAAAAGAGATATTAATGTTAAATAAACGCAACGGTTTTCTTAATTAATTCCATTGTAAAATAATGGAAAATTGGTATAATATTTATTGTCTTGTAGGGCAGTCATCCTATCAACACTATAAACCGACTGCTTTGCAGGACTTTTTTATTTATCTTCTATATCATAACCACCGGTTAAACTGCTGGTTTGCACAGGAACTATAAGGAACGCTTGCCGTCTTGCTGATTGAAAGTTTGGCATCGCATTACTTTTTCAAGCAGTCTCTCTCGTGGGGCTGTTTATTTTTGCTTACTTATTTTTTTACCTATAAACGAGTGAAGGTGTTTAATTTTTATCACTCTTCTTACTAAAGCTTTTCTTGTCCGCTTGTATAGCAAGTGGATGTATTTATTGCAAGCAATATAATAAAGCCGAGAGCACCCAAATTGTTCTCGGCTTTGTGAATTTTAATTAGTGTTTTTGAAATGAGTTTTTTAAATTGTGTATTAACTCAGAATTAAGAAAATTAATTAAATTAAGTTTTAATTTTTGTTTTTGTCGAAACTCGGATTGAAAGCGTAGAAGTTTTTGCTGTCGAGTTTGTCGGTAGCCAGTCTGAGACCTTCACCAAATCTTTGATAGTGCACTATTTCTCTTGCTCTCAAAAATTTGATTGGCGCAATAACATCAGGGTCGTCTATCAGTCGTAAAATATTGTCATAGGTCACCCTTGCTTTTTGTTCGGCAGCGAGGTCTTCATTCAAGTCGGCTATTAAATCGCCTTTAACCGCAAGGCTCGCAGCATTGAACGGTGAGCCGCTCGCCGCTGTCGGATATACACCTGCAGTGTGGTCAACAAAGTATGGCGCAAAGTTGCTTTTTTCAATTTGGTCGTAGGTCATATTTCTTGTGAGTTGATGAACAATAGCGCCAATCATCTCCAAGTGTCCCAATTCGTTGGCACAGCGATGTTATCTATAGTTTAGGTCAAAAAAGCGCGTAGTTATGGGATTTGTTCCTCATAACTACGCTTTTTTATTATTGATTTTATTTGCAATTTTAACGGCAATTGAATTAAGTTCTTTTTGCTTGTATTCTATTTCTGATTTGTTTTTCAAAATAAAGTCATCATGAATTATAATTTGCGTATTATCAATAAAAAAGGATTTAACTACCATAAGAATACACCTCATTAAAGTGTATTCTTATGAGTTTGTCCTATATGCTTCCAAGAGTTTGAGTATGGATAATTTCTTTAATAATTTCTTTTACATCTGAATGAGAATATCCGCAATTCATTTTTTCGGCAATATCCATCGGGTCTGTTTTACCGTCTAATTGCTTTGCAAATATATAGGTTTCATACGGAATTTCAAAATATTCTTCTGACAAAGAATTATATACTAAGCAAGTATCATCGTTCTTTTCAGAAAACAACAAATAGTTTGAAATCATAGGATATTTCATTGTTTGCTCGTTGAAAATTTAATTTATGTAGTTAAAAACGGCGCGAATTTCTCCACCATTCGCGTTTTTATTTTTCAATCATCAACAAAACAATAACAACAACAGGAGATATAAAAGTAATTACCGCCAATATTTTAGACAGGATTTTAGAAAAATAAATAAAGTAATATAAAACTATCGTAAATTTTCCCGCAACTCCTTTATTTTTTAATAAGCGTTTTGTCTTTTTTGAGTGTACGGTTTTGTCGGCTTTTTCGCTTAAATTATATGTATCGAAAAGATTTTCTAAAATATGCATTGCGTCAGAACCGTCAATCAATATCAGGTTCAGGATACCTGTTATAAAATTCGCATAAGAAACAGCAAAGAACAAAACATTTAATTCCTGTATCTCAGACGATAAAATCATAAAAACACCTGACAGAAATAAATTCATTTCAATTCCTGCAAAACTTATAAGATTTTGCTTTGTACGACTTTTAATATTATCGTAAAAAATCAAAGTATACAGATACGGAATATAATTGTTTGCACCTATTCCGAATTCAAACACATATCCGCCGAAACCGATACATGCAAACGCATGAGAAAACTCATGAAATACACAACCTATAATAAAACCGAATAAAAAGCCGAAAATAATAATTGGAGAGTTTTCAAACGAAAACTTTTCGTATGCAAAAGGCAAAAGACAAAATCCAACAATAAGAACAGGTAACCAAGAAATAACAAGAAACGCATTCAAAAAATAAAACAGTTTTCCAATAAAATCAGAATGATGTTTCAATATTTTAACAGAATACATCCAATCGTCAGGTTGTTTGAATAAAAACCGACTTTGTCTGATACATCTCATATTATCAAGATATTTTAGTATTTCTTTTACATCTGAATGAGAATATCCGCAATTCATTTTTTCGGCAACATCCATCGGGTTTGTTTTACCGTCTAATTGTTTTGCAAATATATAGGCTTCATACGGAATTTCAAAATATTCTTCCGACAATGTGTCAAATACCAAGTATGTATCATTATTCTTTTTGTAAAACAACAAATAGTTTGCCAGCATAGGATATTTCATTGTTTGCTCCTTGAAAAATTTAATTTATGCAGTTTAAAACGGCGTGAATTTCTCCACGCCGTCCTTTTTATTTCAACAATATTAACTTATTAACTTAAAATCGCTTATATTTTCATCAAATTGAAATTCATTTTCTTTGTAAGTGTGTCCGCCATTCGGATGGTGGACATGACTATATGCAATATATTTACCGTTTTCTTCATGAAAATTCATATACTTTCCCGATATTGCAGATTCTTGCAATTCACCATAGTCATTAAAGAAAAAGATGTGAGTTAAACTACCTGAACCACCACCGTCTTGTTCAAAAGCGAAAAAAGTATGTTCATTCACAACTATGGGATTTTTAATTTGTCCATGTAATTCATCTTTAAAAGGAACTATTCCATATGTAAGAGATTCTATAGTTATACCATATATTGAACAATCCTTATACCAACCATTTTCAGTTTCTGTAAAATCGTTCATCCAACTATCTACCTGACCAACAATTGCGAATGCTTCATGTAAGCCATCAGAATTAAAATCGCCATAAACAAATTGAATAATTTCATCCGTACTTTGTTCGTATTCTAATTGATTTTCTAAAGCATTTTTAAAGATTGATTCTTTATCTAAAAGTTCAATTGCTGAATTACCATCTGTTTGTATTCTTAAAATACTATCCGGACCATAATAATAAACAAAGTTTCCAATTATGAAAGCTTGAGAAAGATATGCACTGCTATATTGATATAAATTATTATATTGTAGAGAATTTAAATTTAATAATCCAATACCATTATCATCATTCCAACATACCAAATTGTTTTGATAAATATTAGCTTGATGTTGATTTTCATTAAGTTCTATATAAGAAAGTTTTTTATTATTATTTAAATCAAATCTGTTAATTATTGTTTTACCTTGTTGTCCACTGGGAGATGCATATAATATTCCATCAATTATTTCAAAAATCACAGAAGAGTGTTCATATATTGGTTCAGTTATATTTCCACAAACAATATCATTAAACAAAACTTTCGACTGAGCAGAATTAAGATCATATAATGAAATATCAAACGTAGACTTATAGTTGTCCAAATTCGATAAATAAAGTATGGAATCATTATAAAAGTTAAATATACCTTCTGATGTTTCTAATAAAAATTTAGGAGTATTTTTTAATGCTATATCCAGTGAATACAAGCCATAATTATTATCCTTATCAACAGCGTTAAAATAAATCTTTTCATTATAAACAACTAAAGTTTCAACATTAAAATTCACTTTAAAAGACTGAATAGAATAATCATTTAAATTACATTTATATATAGTAGTGTTTTCATTATAAGAATCATCACCGCCTTGACCACAGTAATATAGTGCCCCATCATAAATATTCAGTGACCATATATTTTTGTCTGCTTTTAATATTTGATAATCCTTATTTGCTAATTCATCATAACAAAATAGAAACTCATTATTAAGTACATAATAGTGCTTTTTATTTTGATAATCATATACTGCTTCTCCTCCATTTAAGAGATTTGTTATTTTATTTTCATCTAAAAGTTGTTCTAACTCTTCAGTTGATTTGCACAAAGAAATCAACTTTTCATCTGAATAGTTTTTAAGATATTTCTCATTGTCAGACGGCAAATAACCATAAATACGGTTATCGTTATTGACGGTGCCATCCGCATTTACTCGCGCTGATTTAAACACTGCAAGTAAATCAGCTATTTCCTTGTTGATATCTAACTGATACTGCTTTACTTTTTCATAAGAGTCCGAATCAATGTATTTTTGTGACTCAATGGTTGCCAGTGCACTTTGCCGTGTGACATAGCAAAATTTAAGATAAGTATAATACGCCTGTGCCACTTGGTACAAATCTTTTTCATCTGATATTAAGTCAAAATTTAACAAGCAATATGAATCCGACTGAAAAATTTGCGAATATGTTGCTAAAACAAATTTGTCTGCACCATCTAAAGATTCTTTTAAACACGGCACATATTCTGAAACAATATTCCACACTACCAGTGCTGTAGATACTTTTGCACCAATTTTATTCTTTATTGTTTCGTTAACCGTGCTATCTACCAATTCTTCCATCAAATCATTGGTCAAGAAATTCTTTAATGTATATTCAACAACAGAAGATTCCAAATCTTTGATAACGGAATCAAATGTTTTCACAATTTGTTCCGGTATGTAATCTTCTTCCATACCCTGATTATAATAATTTTTTAATGCATCTAAGGCAAACTGATCTTTGTTTTGATATTCGGATGAATACTGAATCACATCAAAAATCTGGTCAATTATGTCTAATGCATGATGGGAATCTTTTGCCAATGTATCTTGAAATTTTTCAAATGGTGCTGCGCTCTCTAAAAAGCTTTTTTCACTGTCCAGTGCCTGCTCAAATTGTTTATAGGCTGCATTTAATTCCAAATTAGAGGCATTGCCTGCCTTAATTAAATCCATATATTTATTGGCCAGTTCTGATGCATTGGAAACTTCCCAATCTTCAATAGAATCAAACAGTCCTCTAAATTTTCCGTTCGGAGAAAGCACATCGTTCAATTTGTCAATATCCTCGTTCATTGCTTCAAACTCCTCATCACTGTTGATGACAAAAAGTTTGGCTAGGTCTTCACCATATTTATTATCATACACATTGCTAACGCCAAACACATTTAAGAATAAATCTAAAGCAGATTCCGGATTGAAATGCAAAAGTTCATTATATTCTGACACCACTCTATTTAACGCACCTAAAATTTGTTGAACAGATTCAGAATAACCAAAATCGTCATTAAAATCAAAATTATATTTTGGGTTGTTCTTATGCACTTTCAAAACGGCACTCAAAACTGTTTCGGGCATTGGCGTAATCAAGATTTCTTCATTTTGAAATGTTATGTAACTATCCAATATAGATAAAGTAAATTCAAGTGGTACCCAAATCCGAGATTCTTCTGAAATCGCATTAAACGGTGCTTCATATTCTAAAGTAGAAAAAAGATAATTTAAAGAGTTTACTTTGTTTGTTCCGATATAAAACCAAATTAATTTCGTATTCTCAACATTTTTAAATACAAATGTATCTGTATTTTTTATTGTATTAAATCCTAACAACGCCCCGACATATTCTGCATCTGCATATACATGTGAATTTTCCACCCGAACTGGAATCGTTCCTGATTTATCCGGCTGGGTGGTTAAAGTATAATGGACACCACCATATTCTACTGCTTTTTCATCGGCAAATGCCGGAATACTGCCAATCGGCAATAATAGAAGTAACGATAATATTAAACATGCTATTTTTTTCATTTGCTATACTCCTAGATTTTTCTTAAGTTCCTGTAACATTTGATTATACCAATACTGATATCCAGATCCCATACCACCAGTAAAAGCATCTAAAAACTCTTTGGAAACATAATCTGAATAATCAGGAATCCATTTACCGTCTTGCTTTTTGTAAAATACATCAGCTTCTCTTTCTTTACGATTCTGTGTTGTTTTGATATATTTTACATTTTTATCAAAAAGTTCATCTGTATTGCCAAGTTCATCAGGATCCAAATCTTTCATAAAGCTTTCCATATCAGGTGCTTCGATTGTATATGTAACTCTATTTTCAAAAATAGAAATAGAATAATCAAAATTAGATGATTGTAAAATTGTTTGTATCAATTTATCACCGTCACTTAATTCTGATTTACTATCTTTTAAACCAAAATCGTTCGGATTTAATCCCAATACTTCTATTTCCTTTCTCATGGCTTCATTTTTTTGATTTTCAGGTGTTAAATTAAATGCAGATAAATCTCCGGATTCAACTTTCTGCACAAATTCATCAGCACTCGTTTTTATAGAAATGTATTTAGTCAGAAGTAATCCTCCTAAAACTAAAGCAACTAACACAACGGTTCCAACTATTGAGCCGATTATAATTTTTTTCTTTTTCATTTTATCTCTCCTTTTATACTATATTTTAATTAGTAATGCAAAATTTTTCATTATTGCCCATTTATCCCCCCCCTTACAAAAAATTGCTGAATTTTTTGTGTAATGTTAACAAATTGAAAATTAATTGTTTCTAAAATGGAAAGTTGTTAACATTTTTCAAATCAGACAACAAAATAAAATTTTTAAATGATACAAAAAATCATAAAAATCACTCCTAATCTGTTGTATAATTTATAAAGAAACTGCAATACTGAATAAAAGAACAACTATATAAATTTACATTTCGCAAAGTTTGTAATTTTGCGAATAGGCATAAAAAAAGCACGGTTTAGCCGTGCTTTTTCTAATTTATGACCCCTGTTTTTGACCCCCTATAGTATTTAACCTGCAATTTTTTCAATGCTTTTAGCCTTATCTTTCATACTCGGATGTACATACAACTGCAATGTAACAGAAACACTTGAATGCCCTAACAATTCGCTTAATGTTTTAATATCTACTTCTTTTTCCACCGCTCTTGTAGCAAATGTATGTCTCAAAGAATGATAATTCACTTGCCTTATAGATAATTCTTTTAAATATGTTTTGAAAATATTTTCATATTGTCTTGGTTCAATAAAACAAAACGGTGTACCTGTTAAAATAAATGCATTCGGACTGCTTCTGTATTCTTTTAAAATTGTAAAAAGAAAAAACGGCAACGGTAAAGTTCTTCTTGATTTAATACTTTTCGGTGTGCCCATTATAATCTTTGTTTTGTTCTTGTTGTCTTCTTCAAAACACTTCACTCTTTGCAATGTTTTGTTTATATGAATTGTGCCGTTTTGGAAATCAATGTCTGACCACTGCAATGCACAAACTTCTCCTATTCGCAATCCTAAGTATAAAGATAAAAGTATCCCTAATTTTTTTCTGTCATGTTGTATTAACAGTTTTTGAGATAGTTTTTTCTGTTCTTCTTCACTTAGTATCGTTACTTCTTTTGTAACAGAATCAGCAAAATCTGCTTCTATCCATACATGAGATAAATTGTATTTTTGTTCGGCATAAATCAATATCTGTTCAAGCCTGCATAATATTTCTTTTATGCGTTTAGACGAAAGTTTCTCATCTTGTTTCTTTTGAATTAAGTTCTGTATATCGGTTTGAAAATCAATGCAATGAATATTTTTGTTTCTCCAAACAGGAATCAAATGTTTATATACAGTAGTATAGTAAGTAGCATACGATGATTCTTTTAGTCTTAGTTTCTTTTTCTTCAACCATTCATCGCATACAAGTTCAAAATATACAATATCCGTTTTCTGCAATTTTGTTTTATATCTTTTTTCAATGCGCTCTGTACATAACTTTTCTTTTGTTTCTTTATATGTTTTGCCGTAAACTGAATGTGTTTTTCCGTCTTTTCCCGTATATCGACCTTCCCAACGACCGTCCTTTCGTTTTCTTATATTTTCTCCTTTTTTAGGCATATAAAATACTCCTTTCTTCTGACCCATTTATTGACCCCTTATGCCTTGTTTTTTAACAACAAATAATAACTATCTTTGTGTTTTAAGCATTTTTTTTATTTCTGTCTTTACATTTTTTTGAATTTATTGTAGAATAAAAAGGAAATAAGAGGAAAATTTTGTTTCGCAAAATTACAAACTTTGCGAAATGTAAACAGTCTTTTTTATTATACTATGTAATAAATTTTTAGAAAATGACAGCCGTTTTTACGGTCTTTTTTTATGCTTTTTTTATATTTTTCTGTCTAAAAAGTGTACTAATTAAGTACGCCGCCACATAAGGTTATATTAGGAGACAAAGCGCCCTAAAAGCCTTATGTTATCTTGTTTTTTTATTTGTAACAGAGGGGTCTCGTCTCAAAAATGACACGAGACCCCTCTGTTACTTCATGAACACATAAAGTTAGATAACAATAAAATAAAACAAGATAACATATATACATAAATTAAAATGGTGGTGGCGTATATGAGTGATGATAAAGAGAATGAAAAATATAAATTAAGATTAGTAGAAAGAGATTATATTGTACTAAATGAAATTGACAGATGGCGTGTGATTACCGGCAGGCAGATTGCAAAAACGGCAGGATTTCCAAGTCAAAGAACCGGCGACCGAAGATTGAAAAAGTTACTGGTCGGCGGATATATTGACCGTAAAAAGATACTGTACGGCCTACCATACCTGTACTTCTTAACAAAAAAAGGAAAAGTACTAATCAACGCACCTAAGTACAAAGAAAAAATACGAATTGAGCAAATCAATCACGATTTAGCCGTTGTTGATACGGCAATCTATCTGAATAAAAAATTAAACATACCATATTACAATATTTTAAGTGAAAAACAACTTCACAGAAAAGACGGCTTTTCACATCGCACGCACAAGCCTGACCTTGTACTTATAGATGAAACGAAAAAAACAATTTGTGCTGAAATAGAACTTTCGCTGAAAGCAAAAGAAAGACTGAAAAAGAACATAAAAGACAACTTTTTAAATTACGATTTGCAAATTTGGGTTGTACCATCTATGCAACACAAAATTTCTATGATTTTAAAAGAAGAACAAGCAACTTATAACGACATTGAAATAATGGAATTAAGCGAGGTGCAAAATCATGAATGAAATTTTTCATGCAATAAATCGGAATAAAAGAACATAGTTTTTTATTTTGCTGTTTACTATGTGCTTTTCCCGTTACTGTCATTATTTTAGAAACAATAAAAAGTCATCGTATCAATAAACACTTTAATTTTTGGAAATTCTTTCGAGGTATGAAAAAAATGAAAAAACAGCCTTTAAGAATAGCAAAAGAAGAACAATTAAAATCTGTTCTAATCGGACATAATCACAAAAGACCTGTCTATATTCCCGATGATTGCAGACATATTTTTGTTTGCGGAACAACAGGTAGCGGAAAAACAGTTGCACTTTCCAATTTTGTTTTACATGCCTTAAAATCAAACTATCCGTTACTTGTTATAGACGGGAAAGGCGATACAGGAAACAGTTCACTGCTCAGCCTATGTAAAACAATGTGCAAAACATATAACAGAAAACTATATATTATAGATCTTGCAGACCCTTTTTCTTCTTGTGCTTACAATCCGTTTAAAAGTGCAAGTCCGACTGCATGTAAAGATATGCTTATAAATATGACTGAATGGAGCGAAGAACACTATAAAAGTAATACAGAGCGTTACATACAAAGACTTGCAATCACAATTCAACAAGCGAACATTTCTCTTTCTTTTAATACATTTTTACAATATATAAGCCCTGAACAATTTCAACTATTAAGTGCCAAACTGTATAAAGAAACGATTATAAGCAAGACGGAACATTTATTAAATCTTGAAATTATCAAAAACTGCGGAAAAATTTCCGAGAATGCAGGCGCACGCTTTTTGACAATTGCAGAAAGCGAAGTCGGTTCTGTATTTGATGATGACGGTATTGATATTTATACTGCAATAAAAGAAAATTCTGTCATTATTTTTGTTCTTAATCCTCTTTTATATCCTGAACTTACCCCATCATTCGGCAGACTTATTTTAATTGATGCAAAACAGGCTGTCAGCAAATGTTTTAACTCAAAAACAGAGCGTTCCTTTTTTATTATGGATGAAATAAACACATACGCTTCATCTACATTAACCGATTTAGTGAATAAAAGTCGCAGTGCCAATATCACATCTATTCTTGCAACACAAAGTTTATCTGACCTTGATTTTGCCGTAAATGAAAACTTTAGAGAACAAATAATAGAAAACTGTAATAATTATATTATCTTACGACAAAACAGTGCGAAAAACGCTGAACAATGGGCAAAGATATTAGGCACCAAAGCAACATTAGATGTAACTTATCAGTTAGAACAGCAACACAGAATAACCACGGCTACAGGTCTCGGTTCGGCAAGGCGTGTACGAGAGTTCTTATATCATCCCGACGATATAAAATCTTTACCTACAGGAAAGGGGGTTTTTCTTTCAAGAGATTATAATACACATTGCAAAATAGATATACACAAACCTTTTTAATAGGAAAGGAACTGTACAATGGATAGCAATCGTATTTTTAATTTTTTCAAATCAAATTATTTATATCTTATAGGTTCTTTTTTATATTTCATTTTATCAGGATTTTTGTTAGGCGGAAAATGGTGGTCTTTTCTCTTTAGTTTTCTGTTCTATGTCATTTCTGTTTTCATTGCTTTATCTCCAATCGGAGAATGGCTTATGCGTGTTATAAACAATGTCAGACCGATAGAAACAAAAGAAGAAAAAGACTATCTTTTACCAATTTTTGAAGATGTATATACTACGGCAAAAGAAAATTTTCCTGACCTGCCAAATATTGACTTGTTTATTCGCGATACAATGGCTGTTAATGCATTTGCGATAAACACTCACACAGTAGCCGTTACAAAAGGAGCAATTTCTACATTTTCGGAAGATGAATTAAAAGGCGTTTTATTTCATGAGCTTGCTCATATTTACTATGGGCATACAACTGTCAAAACATTTGCTATTGCAGGTAATGGCTTTCTTTCTATATTTGTATTAACTGCAAGAATTTGTTATTGGCTGTTTGATATGATAAACGACCCATACAAAAATAAAAATACTGTCAATGCATTTTTGGCTTTCGTTTCAACTCTCGGAAAATTGTTTTTTGAAATTATTATTTTTGCATTTACTTTTCTTTTTAATATTGCTTTTGCAATCAATAATCGAAGCGGAGAATACATAGCAGATAACTTTGCTTACCAAAACGGATATGGAGAAGACTTGGTAAGTGCTTTATACTTACTTCAAAAGATATCACTTGGCGATGACTCAAAACTTGTTTCAAGAATGTTAGCAAGTCATCCGAGAATTTCAAAGCGTATTATGATTCTTGAAACTATTTCTGTTGATACAAAATAGTCATACACCAATAGTCCATATCCCTTAGTAAAAAATAAGTCCAATAGAGAAAAAACGGTTACAACTTGTTTGTAACCGTTTTTTCGTGTTGGATAAAATATGCGTTTGGGTATGGATAGCCATAACCGTTTGTGAAGTATAAGGAACAAATGAAACTTTGTCAAGGATAAAATGAACGCTCCGCGTCCTTGACAAATTCTCTTTTGTTCCTTTTTGCATGATTAACGGTTGATGACACCGCCAAGCAGGCGAGACTGCCAAATTTAATTTTAAGGGAGACTCAAATATGATGGATACAAGCTAAAGGAATATGACCTATATATGAAAGAATATTATAATTATGAAAGGAGCTAATAAATTATGAATCATGGCACCAGAATTAACCCATTGGGAAGATATTGTATGTATTTAAGAAAGTCAAGAAAAGATATGGAGGCAGAACGTCACGGACAAGGCGAAACCCTAAAACGACATGAAAATATGCTGTTTTCATTGGCAAATCGTTTAAATATAGTGATACCAAAAAACGCTATTTATAAGGAAATCGTATCAGGGGAAAGCATTGCTTCACGTCCTGTTATTCAACAAGTTTTATCTGAAGTTGAAAATGGTTTATGGGACGGCGTTTTGACTGTTGAAGTGGAACGTTTAGCACGTGGCGATACAATGGACCAAGGACTTGTTGCGCAGATTTTCAAATTCAGCGATACCCTTATTATTACTCCTTTAAAAATTTATGACCCAGTTAATGAGGACGATGAGGAGTATTTTGAGTTTGGTCTTTTTATGGCAAGGCGTGAGTATAAAAAAATTAATCAAAGGCTGAACAATGGAAGGGTTGCCTCTGTTAATGAGGGAAAATATGTTGGTAATGTTCCGCCTTTTGGGTATGACAGGCAAAAGTTAAAAGGTGACAAAGGATTTATTTTAGTACCTAATCCATTAGAGGCGGAAACGGTAAAAATTATTTTTGATATGTATGCTAATAAAATGGCATCATATAACCAAATTGCAAAGAAATTGAATTTTATGAATCTGAAACCACGTAAAGTAGAAAAATGGGGGACGCCTGCGATTAAAGACATATTAAGTAATCCTGTATATATAGGAAAAATCCGTTGGAGAGCACGAAAACAAGTTAAAACTTCAAAAAAAGGTGTCATTACCGTGTCAAGACCACGCAATATGGATGTTAATGATGTTATAATTGCAGACGGGTTACATATTCCACTAATTGACTTAGTTACATGGAATAAAACACAAGAACGTAAAAAACAGAACGCACCTAAAACACCGCATAGAAACGTTTTACAAAATCCTCTTGCAGGAATTGTTGTGTGTGGAAAATGTGGTTCCTTTATGCAGAGACGACCTTATAGAGACGGTAAAGAACCCGGCTTAATTTGTATAAATACCGAATGTGACAATATTAGTTCAAAATTAAGTGTTGTCGAGAAAAAAATAATTCAAGCACTTGAAATATGGTTAGGAAAAAACACAGTAGATTTTTCAACAACAAATAAGGAGGCAATAGACTATATTAAAACGATGGAAAAGAATATAAGAAAGACAGAAACAGAACTTAAAAAGGCAGAAACCAAACTGGAAAATGTATGTAACTATTTTGAGCAGGGGATTTACACAAAAGAAATCTATTTTGAACGTTCCAAAATAGCAACTGATGAGATTAAAAGCAAAAGAGAGATTTTAGAACAGCAACAGGCGCTTTTAAAAAGAGCCAAGGCTGAACAAGATACCCGAGAGCAATATATCCCACGTGTACAGTATGTTTTAGATACCTATTATTTAACTGACGATATTGAAGACCGAAACAACATGTTGAAAGTTATCTTAGAAAAGGTAGTCTACACAAAAACAAAAAAAGCGCTCAAAAAGGATAGTGACCCTACAGATTTTGTGATAGAACTATATCCCAAAATACCAGAAAAGTATTCTTAGGAGACAAAATTTTGCTCTATTGATACCATATGGGACGCACATAGTCTGCACATATGGAAATAGTCTTTCAACAGGGTGCTTGAATTTTCGTTGATTTTAATAGGGTTTTGGGAGATGTAAAAAAATGTGAAACCGTCAATTTATAACATCGCTGTGCGAATTCTTCTGTACCTATATCGGTCAGCAAACCTTTAAGTTCAGGGTATGGCATAGAGTATCTTTGAGAAAGATAGCGTAAACTTGCTCCTAATTCGCCGTCAGGTCCTCCGTATTGACTTATAATTATTGCAGCAGCTTTTGGGTCGGGATTTTTAATATTAATCGGGAATTGTAATTTTTTTTGATAGCTAAACATCAGTCGTCGTCCTCCTCTGCGTCAAAGTCCCATGGCCACGGATTTTTTAACCATTCGTCAGAATTTTCGGCGTTCACGGTCAGCGGTCCGAATTCCTGTTCAAATTGCTTTTTCAATTCAAAATATTTTTTCTCATATTCTTTGTACATTTCTTTTGCTACTTTGTCGCATGAGTGTGTGTCAAGATAAACTCTTGTTTCCCACATTGCAAATTGTGCTGCGGAAAGTCTTCGCAACATTTTTTCTCGTTTCATTTTTTACAACCTCCTAAAAATCTTTTGTTAAGAACAGGGTAGAGAGTGCCTTCTCTGAGTGCTTTTTCTTCATCATATGTTACTGTTGACTGCTGGAAAGGCACATACGCCATCGTAACTGCCGCATCTATCGGAATAGATGGTATTTGGCATTTATCACAAGGCTTTTCCCGTTCGATATTTAAAAATGTCGGTTGAAAAAGGTCTTCATATTTATCCATAATTGACTCCTTATATTTATTTGAACTTTCGTTCTCTATATATTATTCTTTTTTGAATTTTTAGTTAAAATCTTTTTATTTTTGGTTAAAATAATGTATGAGATTTAAATATTTAGTAATATATTTTTTATTGAATAATAAATATTAATGTGATATTATTACTAAATAGTGGTTAAATATTTCCAAAATTCCAAAAAAGAAAGGTAATCTACTATGGAAAAGAAAAAAATAGTAATTTTTGGCGGCGGCACAGGACTTTCCTATGCGTTAAAAGGCTTGAAAGAATTTCCGGTTGATATTACTGCTGTAATAACTGTTTCTGACGACGGAAGAAGTACCGGCAGATTGAGAGAAGAATTTTTAATTCCTGCTGTCGGCGATATAAGAAAAGTTTTGTCTAACCTTTCAACATTGCCGAAAGAGTTAAGCGATATAATGGAATATCGCTTTGACACATACAGCGATTTAAACGGACATCCGATAGGAAGTCTTATTTTGACTGCGCTGATGCAAAAAACAGGCAGTTTAAAAGACAGTATCGCATACCTCAGCAATTTGCTTCAGGTAAAACACACCGTTTATCCTGTTTCAGAAGACTATTTGACACTTATGGGTGAAACAGTTGACGGAAAGATTATCGAAGGCGAAGCAGAACTTACAAATGAACACACAAAGTATAAAAAACTCTTTTACAAAGAAAAACCGCATGTCCTTAAGGAAGTTCTCAATGCTGTTGCAGAGGCAGATTTGATAATTCTCAGTATGGGAAGTTTGTTCACGAGCGTTTTACCTCATTTGTTGTGCGACGAAGTTGTAAAAGCAATTAACGACGCATCGGCAAAGGTGATGTATATTTGCAATGCTATGACTCAGCCGGGCGAAACAGATGATTTCGGTGTAGATGACCATATCAATGTTCTTGAGCAGTATTTAGGAAAAGACAGAATAGATGTCGTGATTGCAAGTAATTCTGTTATTAGTGATGAAATGCTGAAAAAATATGAAACCGAAGAACAAAAAGACCAGGTTAAAATAGACTACGAAAATATAAACAAAAAGAAATATGAACTGATTGAAAGTAATTTGCTTACAACAGACAACGGAACTATAAAACACAACACATTTAAACTGGCAGCAGAAATTTTCTCGTATTTAATGAGATAAATCATTTTGAAAACGACAGTGAAAAACCCTCTTGATGTAAATGAACATCAGGAGGGTTTTTTATGAAGTTACAAACTGTTAATCATATTTAGTAAACTTTTATAATAATCAAAAGTATCATTGATTTTTGTCATACCGCCTTGGAGTGACATATGGTCGCCGTAATAAGTCGGTAAAACATTCCAAATTCCTTTATCTACTTTTTCTCTGTTAAAATTTGTGTGTTTTTCTGTGAAAGGATATTTCGCAGATACGGTATTTACAAGACCGTCGTTTTCAAACCATTTTTCATCAATATTGTAACCGTTCGGCGTTTGCCCCTTAAACATTCCCATTGCTTTTGCAGAGAAACGGAACAACAATTCCATATCTTTTCTGAAAGGTTTGTATTGTCCGTTTTCGCTTTTGTATGTAATTGAAGCAGGAATTGAAAAATAGTAAACATTTTCTAAGGCGTATAGTTTACCATTCAGTTTCAAAGCATTGTCTATCTGCAAATCATAGTTCGCAGAGTCTGTTTTTTTGCTTGCTAAACAAGACTTCAGGCAGTTGATTAATATTGACTGAAAGCAATCTCGAAACGCTTTTATCGGAGTTGATGTGTTGTAAAACTGTTTGTCTTTTTTGTCCGGCAAATAGGCGGCAGTGCCGTTGTGCGGAGATGCGAGAGCGGTTATACTGTAAATCAGTTCGGATTTACCGCCTGTGAAAAGTTCGGAAATGCTTCCGTCGGTTGTGGCATTTTGTTCTTCGACAGAACCTTTTTCTAAAAGTGTTGCTAAAAGCCTGATTGTAGTTCCGCCGAAAGAGTGACCTAAAAGGTTGACTTTGTGAGTTTCATCCCATTTCTCTAAAAGCGCTTTACCGCGAAAGTCTTTGCCGTATCTTTTGTGATTGTGCACTTTGCTGTGATACACGCCGTAGTCAACAACTGTACCGGTCAGTTGAGCATAGAGTTCGCACGCTCTGTCCCACGCACTGCCTAAAGGCGCGACAGATGCCGAGTTACATACAAACCCCTCTTTGCATAATTGTTTCATCAGGTCTTTGCCCAACATTCCCCAATACGGTGCAATTTTATTTCTTAAATCGTAACTGCCCCAACCGGCAAGTCCGTGTACAAATATAAAGGGGTAATTTGTATTGACAACCGTTGCGTGCGAGAAAAAGTTTTCTTCAAAAACATTTGCTTTTTTGTTCATAAAACTTCACCGTTAAGTTATTTCATATTGAACTAATATGATGTTTGTGTTTGCTTTTGATTGTAATATTTGTAAATAAAAGATTTGATTTAAAGTGTGCTTTAAAAATGTTTGAAATCTTTTACTCAAACTGAGATTTATACAGTTTCGCATACTCTTTATTTAATTTAAGCAGTTCGTTATGAGTGCCTTTTTCGACGATTTTGCCGTCGGAAACAACTGCTATTTCGTCGGCATTTTTTATTGTTGAAAGTCGGTGTGCAACGACGATAGTAGTTCTGCCTTTGCAAAGTTCGTTGAGTGCACTTTGAATAAGCGTTTCGGTTGCATTGTCAAGCGCGCTTGTGGCTTCGTCCAAAATGAGTATGGACGGGTTTTTCAAAAACACTCTCGCGATACTTAAACGCTGTTTTTGACCGCCCGAAAGTTTTACACCTCGTTCGCCTATCTGTGTTTCGTAGCCGTTTTCAAGCGACATAATGTAGTCGTGGATATTCGCTTTTTTAGCAGCCTCAACAACTTCTTCCTCTGTTGCGTCAAGTCTTCCGTACAAAATGTTTTCTTTGATACTTGAGTTGAAAAGATAAACATCCTGCTGTACAATGCCTATGTTTTTTCTTAAACTGTCGGCAGTAATATTGTTTATATCACAATCGTCAATTTTTATTTTGCCGTTTTTAACATTGTAGAAACGGGGGATTAAGTGGCAGATTGTTGTTTTGCCGCCGCCGCTTGAACCGACAAGGGCAAATGTTTGTCCCTGATTGATTTTCAGGTCAATGTTTTTTAAAACATTTTTTTCGCCGTCGTATCCGTAGGAAACATTTTCAAATTCAATATTTCCTTTTAGTTTTTTTATCGTCTTTGCATTTTCTTTTTCTTTTTCGGGTTCTGCGTCCATAATTTCAATGAAGCGTTCAAACCCCGTAACGCCGTTTTGGTATTGTTCCATAAAATTTATGAGCGTTGTAACAGGTGTTAAAAACAGGTTTACAGAAACTATAAATGCGGAGTAATCGGCAAAAGTTATTTCTCCTTTATATAGAAAAATTCCGCCTGCAATCAAAACAATTACATTGAAAATATCGGTTACAAACGATGTTGTCGAGTGAAATTGTCCCATTGCTTTATATGCGTCTTTTCTCGACTTTACAAACTCTTTGTTTCCTTTCTCAAATTTCTCCGTTTCTTTTTCAGCGTTTGTAAAGGCTTTTGTAACTCGTATTCCGGAAATACTGCTTTCTAAATCTGCGTTGATTTTTGCTATTGATTTTCTGCTTTGCATGAAGGCGTCTTTCATTCTGTTTTTCAGCAAAACGCTTATTAAAACAAGCAACGGAACGCAGATGAAAATGATGAGTGTAAGCCAAATGTTGATTGTGGAAAGATAGATGAATGAAGTAAGTATTGTGATTGTCGATACAATCAGGTTTTCGGGTCCGTGGTGTGCAAGTTCGCTTATATCCATTAAATCGTTTGTCATTCTGGACATAAGTTTGCCCGTTTCGTGATTGTCGTAAAAACTGTACGGAAGTTTTTCAAGATGAGTGAACATATCGCGTCTCATTTGAGCCTGCATTTTTACACCCATTACATGACCTTGATACTGTATGAAAAAGTTTAATAACATTCGTATAAAATACAGCGTCAAAAGTACGGTGCCGAAAATAAAAATCATTTTAAATTTTTTGTTCGGTATCAGGTCGTTCAGCATTGTTCTTGTAACTATCGGATAAACAATTCCGATAAAAGAAACTAAAAACGCAGCCGACATATCGAGTGCGAATATTTTTTTGTGCGGTTTATAGTAACTTATAAATCTTTTAAACATAATTTTCCTCGTTTTATTTTAAATATTTTAAATCTGTATTTACCGTTTAATTATATCACAAGCAAAAAGATTTTCAAATTTGATTTTTATATTAATTTTTGAACTTGCGGATAAATGTGTTATAATGAAAAAAAGCGTTTGAAAGGAAAGAAATATGAACGAAATCAAGTGTCCGAACTGCGGAAGAGTTTTTCAGGTAGATGAATCGGGATACGCCGCTATTTTAAATCAGGTAAGAGACGAAAAATTTGAACAGGAACTTCTCAAAAGAGAAAATTCAATAAAAAAAGAAAAAGAAACAGAACTCAAACTTGCGAGCGCAAAAAAAGATGAGATAATCGCCTCTCTTGAAGAAAGGTTAAAAGCAACCGAAAGTAAAATGACTTTGGAAATTGAAAAAGCCGTAACAGAAAAAGACAGGGAATTGTCCGAAAGGTCGCAAAAACAACTGTATGAAAGCAATTCTAAAATCAGAGAATTGGAAACTCGTTTGGAAACGGATAAAAATAAAATGGAGTTGCGATTGAAAGACGAGATTGCAAAAAAAGAACAGGAAATTGCAAATCTGAAAACACAAATTGCTACAAAAGATACAGAACAAAAGTTGGCTGTTTCGAACGCAGTCGCAGAAAAGGAAAAAGAACTGAATAAAAAAGAACGGGAAATCATTTCTTTGAACTCTAAATTTGAAAGCGCTGAAAACGAGCGTAAAATCAGTGAAAACGCTATTACTGAAAAATATGAAAAACAACTTAAAGATAAAGACGAACTGATAGAGTATTACAAAGATTTTAAGGCGAAGCAATCTACCAAAATGGTCGGCGAAAGTCTTGAACGCCATTGTGAAAATGAGTTTAACAAATTTCGTGCAACAGGTTTTAAAAACGCGTATTTTGAAAAAGACAACGATGCAAGAAGCGGAAGCAAGGGAGACTATATTTTCAGAGAATGTGATGAAACGGGCGTCGAAATAATTTCTATTATGTTTGAAATGAAAAACGAAATGGAAACAACGGCTACAAAACATAAAAACGAGGACTTTTTCAAAGAACTTGATAAAGACAGAAAAGAAAAGAACTGTGAATATGCCGTTCTTGTGTCTTTGCTTGAAACAGACAGCGAGTTGTACAATTCGGGGATTGTAGATGTATCTTACAGATACGATAAAATGTATGTTATCAGACCTCAGTTTTTTATTCCTATGATTACATTGCTGAGAAATGCGGCGCTTAATTCTTTAAAATATAAACAGCAGTTAACGGAAATTCAAAATCAAAACATAGACATTACAAATTTTGAAAAAAATCTTATGGACTTTAAAGATGATTTTTCAAAAAACTTCCAATTCGCTCACGACAGGTTTAATGACGCGATAGCGGAAATTGACAAATCAATAGACCATTTACAAAAAATTAAAGAAAATCTGACTAAGTCGGACAATCATTTGAGGCGTACAAATAACAAAATTGAGGATGTTACAATAAAGAAGCTCACAAAAGGAAATCCTACTATGCAAGCGAAATTTGAAGAATTAAAAAACGGTTAAATATCCTACTTGACAAATCATATTTATTAAAATAAAATGGAGTTGAGCATATTGTTTGCATTAATTTTATTTTAAAATGTGGTGGAAAAATGGACAGAAAATTTGACTCAAAAGTTCAACTTTTAAAGTACAAAGTTATAAAAGAAGTTGCCCGTGCGGCGTGGGATGATAAATTGCTTGAAAAAGTTACGGAAATTCCGAAAATCATCGTTCCGAAAGATGTTCCGACAATGCGCTGCTGTGTGTATAAAGAACGCGCTATTGTGCAGGAAAGAATAAAACTTGCTATGGGCGGAGACAGTACCAATCCGAATGTTGTTGAAGTAATAGACATTGCGTGCGACGAGTGTCCTACATCGGGCTATGAAGTAACGAACACCTGCCGTGGTTGTATTGCTCACCACTGCGAGTCTGTCTGCCCGAGAAATGCCATTACATTTGACGAAAATCTGAAGGCTCACATTGACAAAGACAAGTGTGTAAACTGCGGTAAGTGCGCAAAAGTGTGTCCGTATTCTGCTATCAGCAATTTCATCAGACCCTGCGAAAGCGCTTGTCAGATTAAAGCAATATCAAAGGGCGAAAACAACGCTGCTCATATAGACAACGATAAGTGTATTTCCTGCGGTGCATGCAGTTACAAATGTCCGTTCGGAGCAATAGGAGAAAAGTCCTATGTGCTTGAGGCTATAAAGATGCTCAAAAGCGAGAATGAGGTATATGCAGTTATTGCTCCTGCCATTGCAAGTCAGTTTACTTATGCAAAGTTGGGACAAGTGCTTACAGGTATTAAAAAGCTTGGTTTCAGCCATATTATTGAGGCTGCTCTCGGCGCAGATATGGTTGCTTACAAAGAGGCGAAAGAACTTGCCGAAAAAGGCTTTTTAACTTCGTCTTGTTGTCCTGCTTTTGTATCATATACAGAAAAAGCGTTTCCGAAATTAAAAGACAGTATTTCCACAAACCTTTCGCCTATGGCCACTGTATCAAAAGAAATAAAAATTTCTCATCCGAATGCAAAAGTTATTTTCATAGGTCCTTGTACTGCAAAAAAAATGGAGTTCCAAAAAGAAGAAGTGAACAAGTATGTTGATTGTGTAATAACATTTCAGGAACTTCAGGCGCTGTTCGATTCAAAAGATATTGATATTACAACGCTTGAAGAAACAGAACTTGACACTGCAACTTTTTACGGCAGAATTTTTGCTCGCTGCGGAGGACTTGCAGAGGCTGTTGACGAGGCGCTTGATGAACTCGGATATGAAGATTTTGAACTCAAAGCAATCAGTTCAAACGGAATAGGCGAGTGCCGTACAAATCTGCTTAAAGCGTCAAAAGGTGTGCTTGATAAGAACTTCATTGAAGGTATGGCTTGTCTCGGCGGTTGTATCGGCGGTGCAGGTTGTCTTACTCATATGGAAACCCACAAAATCAGAATTGACAACTATGCTAAATCGGCAAAAGCAGAAAAAATTGTTAAAAATATCGAGTCAAAAGACATAGACTTGTAAGAAAGATACATTCAATATATAGTAATGCATATAAAAACGGTTCCGAATTTTCGGAACCGTTTTATTTTACGAATTGAGTATTTCAAAATTCTTTTTGTTTGCTTTGTGTAAATTTTTGAAAACTTTATAGTTTCTGTCATATACTTCTTTGTTTTCTTTATTCGGATGATAAACAAGTTTGGCAGGAATGAGTTTTTTTACTTCGCTTATTGAAGGAATGATTCCCATACCGACCGCAATACAAGCAGCTGCGCCTACTGCACCGACATTTTGGGGACTGTCAACAACTTCAATATCTCTTTGAAGAATATCTGACAAAATTTGGCATGTAACTTTGCCGAGCGCACCGCCGCCGCAAAATCTTACAGGGTCGGAAGTTTTTACTTTTTTTGACTGACATTCAAGCATCCATCTCATATGGAAACAAATACCTTCTACAACTGCCCTTATAAGTTCTGTTTTTCCTGTTTCAAGTTTAATGTTGAAGAACATTCCTGCTGCATTAGGGTCTTCAAACGGGCATCTGTTCCCGTGAAGCCAGGGAGTGAATACGGTTCCTCCGCTTCCTGCGGGAATATCGTCAATTACATTTTCCATATAGTCATAGAGATTTAATTGCAGTTTTTCAAAACTTTCGGAAACATCTGTGTGTTTTAAGTAAACACCTATTTCATCAAGCGCAAGGTGGTCTTTTACCCACTCAACGCATTTGTTTGAAGTTTCAAGTTCTGCAAAGTAGTTGTATTTGCCTGTGTCTGCGCCTACTATTGCCGCAATCATGGCGTTTGCGTCAACTGTTTGTTTGTCTGTAACAGTTGAGACCCAACCAGATGTACCGCTGTAAATATGTGTGTCGCCGACAGAAACTGCGCCTGCGCCTACGCCGATAAGCGAAGCGTCTCCGCCGCCGCCGTAAACTGCTGTTCCGACAGCAAGACCGAGTTCTTTTGCCGCTTTTTCTGTTACTTCACCTACTTTTTCCGTAGATTTTTTAATGGGAGCCAAGTGCTCCATATTTACTCCGAGCATATCGCAGACAGGTTTACACCAGCCTTCGTGTCCTTTTCTTGTGTCGTAGAGAAGAGTTGCAAAGGCAGAATCCTCTGTCATAACAAATTCGTTACTGCATCTGCAAATTAAATATTCTTTAACATCAAGCCACTTGTGCGCTCTTTTGAAATTGTCAGGCTCGTTTGCTTCTACCCATTTGTACTTCCATACAGGGTCTTTAACAGACGATGACACTGCGCCTGTGTAGTGAAGATATTTTAAAAGTTTTGTTACCTCTGCGCCTGCTATCTGAAAACCGTGAGCAATTCCTTTTTTGAGTTCTTCTTTTGCCCTTTGGTCCATATAACTCATAGGGCGCCTTACACAGTTGCCGTCTTTGTCAACAAGTACAAGCGCCTGCATTTGAGAACAGAAAGAAATGCCTTCTACTTGTTCGGGCTTTACATTCGGTACTTTTTGAAAAACCGTTTTTGTGGTTTTGCACATAGCGTCCCACCACTCGTCAGCGTCTTGCTCTGCACCGCCGTTGTCAAAAATGTAAAGGTTGTAGCCACAGGTATCACTGCCTAAAATAGTGATTTTCCTGTCGATTTCGATTAGGCAGGTTTTGATACCTGTAGTTCCTACATCGTATGTCATAACATATTTACTCATTAATTATCCCCCTTAGAAAATGTAAATGCACTTTCAATAAATTTTAAAAGTTGAGTAACTATTATTTCATCATCTGCTTGGCTTACATCAATTCCTGTATATATGCGAAATCTTTCCCTGTAATATTCGCAAATATATGAAAATTGGAGCATAGTCAGAAGATTGTCTAAAAAGAAAGCAAATAAATTCGGGTCGATATCCGAACGAATGTCTCCGTTTTTAAAGGCGTTTGTGATGGCGCCTTTGTAAATGCTGCTTGTCGGAGTTTCTATTTCCGTCGCGAAAAGTTTTGCGCGTTCGCTGTCTTTTTCGGCGGTAATTTCGTTGTACATTTTGATATAGTTTGCATTTATTTTTGAGTGTGAACAGGTTAGGCGAATAAGTTTCTCTGCTTTTTTTAGCAGTTTTTCGTCGCTTTTCATAATGTCTGTAAGCGTCTTTTCAAGTATCTCCATACCGTGATTTACGCAGGTAATAAACAGGTCTTCTTTAGTATTAAAATACTTATACATTAAACCTATACTTATTCCGGCTTTTCTTGCAATGATGTTGATATTTGCTTTTTGATACCCGTTATTTGCAAATTCGTTTATTCCTATTTCAAGAATTTTTTCTTTTCTGCTTTGAGTAATTCTGTCAAATGCAGGTTTGTGATGAGTTTTCATATATTTTGTATGTATGCACAAAAATATCGAAATTAATTGTGCAAAAACTACAAATCTCCTTTTGCTAAATAAATATAACGAATTAATATTAACATTTTATTTAACGATTTGCAACAAAAAATACAATAAAATTAACAAAAATTGCGATTATTTCATTTGACAAATCATTAAAATGTGCTATACTAAAAAATATAAACAAAACCTAAACAGGTTAAGTGCAACCATAAAAGTGAGCAACGGCTCACCAAAATATAATTTGTATCGCAAAGCGATAAGGAGGATTTTAGTATGGATACAAGATTTGCTATTTCAGAGTACCATGACGCATCTCTGATTAATGCTCAACTTGACGCTCTCATCAAAAAGCCTATATACTCAATAAGTCGTGAAGCACTTAAAAAGTATGAAGATGAGTATTATGCTAAAAAATGTAAAAAGTCAAAAGAAATGATAGAAAAAGCAAAAGAAGTTATTCCGGGCGGTGTACAGCACAACCTTGCTTTCAACTATCCTTTCCCGCTTGTTTTCACAAAAGCAAAGGGCGCAAAACTCTACGACCTTGACGGAAACGAGTACTACGATTTCCTTCAGGCAGGCGGTCCTACAATGCTTGGCTCAAATGACGATGTAGTTCGTGAAAAAGTTATTGAACTTCTTAACGATTGCGGTCCGTCAACAGGACTTTTCCATGAATACGAATACAAACTTGCTAAAAAAATCAGCGAATGCGTACCGTCAGTAGAAATGTTCCGTATGCTTGGCTCGGGTACAGAGGCTTGTATGTGCGCTGTTCGTGTTGCCCGTCTTGCTACTAAACACAAAAACATCATCAAAATGGGCGGTGCTTATCACGGTTGGTCAGACCAGCTTGCATGGGGCATGCGTGTTCCGGGTACAATGAACACACAGAGCCACGGTGTTCCGCTTTTTGTATTTAAACACACACAGGAGTTCTTCCCGAACGACCTCAAATCACTCGAGAGAAAACTCATCATCAACAAATTCCGCGGCGGCACAGCAGCAGTATTCATTGAACCTATCGGTCCTGAGTCTGCAACTCGCCCTGTTGACAAAGACTTCCCGAAAGGCGTTCAGGCTCTTTGCCGTAAATACGGTGCGCTTCTCGTTTGCGACGAAGTTGTTTCAGGTTTCAGAATAGGTCTTTCAGGTGCACAAGGCTACTATGGTATTGACCCTGACATTACTATTTTCGGTAAAGTAATCGCAGGCGGATATCCGGGCGCAGGCGGTATCGGCGGACATAAAGAAGTTATGAAATATCTCGGCGCAGGTCTTGATAAAACATCAGGTAAAAAAATTCACAAAGCAATGTGCGGCGGTACAATGGCTGCTACACCTATTTCTTGTTGTGCAGGTTACACTGCTATTTGTGAAATTGAAAAGAGAAATGCTTGTCAGGTAGCAGGTCAAATGGCTGACCGTCTTGTTAAAGGTATTCAGGAAAGCATCAAAAAATACGACCTTCCGTTCGTGTGCTACAATATCGGCTCGGTTTGTCATCTTCACACAGTTGCTACAATGCACTTCAGAGTTGACATCACAAAACCGTGGACTATTCCGCATGTTCTCAAAGAAACAAGTAAGCGTCAGACAGAAATGCAATATATGGGCGCTGCTTATATGGCAGAAGGTCTTGTAACACTTGCAGGTTCTCGTCTTTACACCTCTGCTGCTTACACAGAGGAAATGATAGACGACTGTATCGCAAGATTTGACAGAGTTCTCAGTCAATGTTGCAAAATTGAAAATAAATAAGTTGCAAAGTTAAATAAGGGGAACAAAACTGTTCCCCTTTAGGCTTTATATTTTGGGGGATAAATATATTATGGCTTATACAGTTGAAAAAGCAAAACAACTTGTTATTGAAGCAGGAAAAAGACTGCTTGAAACAGGGCTCATTGCTCGTACATGGGGCAATGTCAGCGCAAGAATTTCCGACACACAGTTTGTCATTACACCGAGCGGTCGTTCGTATGAAAATTTGACGCCCGATGAAATTGTAGTTGTAAATATTGATGACTGCAGTTATGAAGGCGATATTAAACCGTCTTCTGAAAAAGGAATTCACGCTGACTCATACAAACACCATCCGGCAGTAAATTTCGTTATACATACTCATCAAAAAGCGGCTACAATAGTCAGCGCAACCGGTATGGAAATCAGAAATGTATATGATGATTATAAGAGTGTTTTAGGAAATGTTATTCCTGTTGCAGACTACGCAATGTCAACAACTTCAATGCTCAGAAAAAATGTTGAAAATTCAATTATGATGCATCCGTCATCTCGTGCGTTTTTGCTTATGCATCACGGTACTTTGTGTATGGGCGACGACTACGAACAGGCATTTCAAATTGCAGAAACACTTGAAGCTTGTTGCGAGAGAATTATCAAAGATAACTATCTTCGTCATTCTTGGAAAGACAATTTTTCATACGACGATATGAGAGAGTTCTATCTCAATAAAATAGGCGCGGGAAAAATGCCCGAAAACATTTGCGACCTTGGTTCGTCTGTAAGAAACGGCGACTGCTTTACGCTTACAATCGGCGGCGAAACGATGGATGTGGATATTGAAACCTGTCTTGCTACTGAAAATAAAATTGTTCCTAAAGCTGCGAAAATTCACGCTGAAATTTATAAAACTCAAAACTGTGCTCTCATTAAACACATTACTTTGCCTGACATCGTTGCTGTTTCCTGTAAAGGCGACACAATGTATCCGAAAATTGACGACTTCGCTCAAATCGCAGGCGTAACAGTTGAAAATGAGGCTTGGATAGACGGTGAAACAGACGAGTGCGCGAAAGCGATTGCAAAAGCACTTGTCGGAAGAAATGCTATTTTGATTGACAAAATGGGTGCGTTGATTGTGGGCAACAGTGACGGCGATATGGAGGCACTGACTCTTGTTATGGATAAGGGTTGTGCAACTGAAATAGGCACAAATCTTTTCAACAGGGAACACTTCGTTCCTACTGTGGAGTGTTTGATTATGCGTACCGTATATGTTGCAAAGTATTCTAAACAAATCAATAAATAAATTTTTTTAAAACCGACAAAATTTTGTCGGTTTTAATTTTTTACCTAAAAGTGTTGACAAATTAAAAAAATAGGAATATACTTATTACAAAGTATAACCGATGAGCAAGGATAGTAACTCAAACGGCGTATTTAAGCGAGCCACAGTTGGTGCGAGTGTGGTAATATTAATTTGAGTGAATGGTCTTGTGAGGGCAATCTGAAAGCTTTTTGCAAGTAGGTGCGACGGAATCCTACCGTTATCTTGGAGCGTATATGTTGGTATACGGCAAATTGCATTCTATGAATGATTTAGGTGGCTTAGCAGGAGCGTTCTCTTGTCCTATACGGGACAGGAGTTTTTTTGTTTTTAGGGTGCAAAAATTCCTCTGGTTTGCTTTAAAAAGTATAACATTTTTAAGAAAGGAAAATTACTATGAGCGACAAAAAAATACCTTACAAAATTTATCTTGAAGAAAGCGAACTTCCAAAACAATGGTACAATCTTCGTGCAGATATGAAAAATAAACCTGCACCTATTTTAAATTCGCAAACATTTGGACCTATTACTTTTGACGACCTTCGTCCTGTTTTTTGCGACGAATTAATTAAACAGGAACTTGACGATACTACACCGTATTTTGACATTCCTCAAGAGATAATAGATTTCTATAAAATGTACCGTCCTGCACCGCTTGTAAGGGCATATTGCCTTGAAAAAGCACTTGGTACACCTGCTAAAATTTACTATAAATTTGAGGGAAACAATACTTCGGGCAGTCATAAACTCAACTCTGCCATTGCTCAGGCTTACTATGCAAAGCAACAGGGTCTTAAAGGCGTAACTACCGAAACAGGAGCAGGTCAGTGGGGTACGGCGCTTTCTATGGCTTGCGCATATCTTGGACTTGACTGTAATGTTTATATGGTAAAATGCTCGTATGAGCAAAAGCCGTTCCGTCGTGAAGTGATGAGAACATACGGCGCAAATGTAACACCTTCTCCGTCAAATACAACAAGTATCGGAAGAAAAATTCTTGAAGAATTCCCGGGTACAACAGGCAGTTTGGGCTGTGCTATTTCAGAAGCTGTTGAAGCTGCAACTCAAAAAGACGGTTACAGATATGTTCTTGGTTCTGTATTAAACCAAGTGTTGCTCCATCAATCAATTATCGGTCTTGAAGCAAAAGCGGCTATGGATAAATACGATATTAAACCCGACATAATCATCGGTTGTGCAGGCGGCGGTTCAAACTTGGGCGGTCTTATTTCTCCTTTTATGGGCGAAAAACTCCGCGGAGAAAAAGACTATCGCTTTATTGCAGTTGAACCTGCAAGTTGTCCGAGCCTTACACGAGGTAAATATGCCTACGACTATTGTGATACAGGTATGGTTTGCCCGCTTGTTAAAATGTACACTCTCGGCAGTGGATTTATGCCGTCGGCAAACCATGCAGGCGGACTCAGATACCACGGTATGAACTCTGTTTTGTCGCAGCTTTATGATGATAAACTTATGGAAGCAGTGTCTGTTGAACAGACTTCTGTGTTTGAGGCCGCAGAAAAGTTTGCAAGAGTAGAAGGTATTTTGCCTGCTCCCGAAAGCAGTCATGCTATCAAAATCGCTATTGACGAAGCAATGAAGTGCAAAGAAACAGGCGAAGAAAAAACAATTTTGTTCGGACTTACAGGTACAGGCTATTTCGATATGTACGCATATCAAAAGTTTAATGACGGTATAATGTCAGACTATATCCCGACAGACGAAGAAATTGAAAAAAGCCTTGCAGAATTACCGAAATTTTAATCAAAAAAGCAAACGGATGTCTTGACATCCGTTTGCTTTATTATTTTGTATCTGTTCTATTAGCAAGATAATCTATTGTGGTTTTGTAGTAATCAGCAAGTTTTGAAAATATTTCAATAGGTATAGATGAAACACCTGTTTCATATCTTGAATAAGTTCGTTGAGTAATATTTAAGTATTTGGCAATTTGTATTTGTGTTAAATCATTGTCTTCACGCAAATCGCGTATTCTTTTGTAAATCATATAATCACCTCAACTATATTTTATTTAGTCTAAATTTGACTATTGACTTTTAGTCAAAAAATGACTAAAATATAATCAGAATATATTTTAGTATTTACAAAAATATTAGATTGTATTTTATTTTTTATTATGAGGTGGAGTTTATGATTACAAAAAAGAATAAAAAGTTTATTATTGCCTTTATAGTGTTTATTTTAATTGTTTTAATTATTGCTATTAATAGTGTTTTTACGATAATTGAAACTAAAAATAAAGAAAAATATTTTAGTATGCAAGGAATTTATTTGTTAGATAAGCAAAGTACACCGTTAAATCTTGATTCAGAAAATCTTGATGAAAGTGAAAGCTATCTTGTTGCGATTTTTGATATTAGTAATAAAACTGATAAAAATTGGGAGCGTCCTCTTTATGATACTGTATTAAAAATTAATGATAATAGTTATGAAGGTAAAGTAAATAACTGCGGTCGTATAGCAACAGAATTTATTGAAAATTCAGGATATGAAACAATATATATAGAAAAAATAAATGCACATACAACGAAGAGAATTGCAGTTACATTTGTGATTAATATTGCTGATATAACTTCTGATATGGTTGCAGAATTGAATTGCGATGGTGTTTCTATGAAGTTTAATATATCAGATATAAAATCATTTAAATTATTTGATGATATATTAATTGATGCAAATGGGGAAGATTATCAGGTTGCTCGTTCTGTTATAAAGAGAGTTGATTTTGCTTATAAGACTTGCAATGAAACTATATTAACTGCTTATATAAATGAAAAATATAATACCGCTACTGCTAAAAATGAAAAAGTTAGTGAATATATTCAAGTAAGATTAGAATCAGTCAAGGCTCTTATTGATAGTGATTTCGGCATTTCTATAACATCACTGGATGGTTCTTCTTCAGGTGAAGGTGCACATAATCCTGCAAAAAATCTTCCTAATTATAATGTTGAAAGAGTCAGAAAAGTATATCCTGAAGTTGCTGATTTGTTGGACAAGTATAATGAAAATGTTAAAGCATTAGTACCTTATAATTCTAAAGTAGTAAATGTAGAAAAAATAATAGATGAAAATAAAACAATTATCGAAGATATCGAAGAATTCTACAAAAATTAGTAATAATAAAATGAAATGCCACAAATTGTGCAGACAGCACAGAAATCTACTTGGTGTAGAAAATTAAGCAACAAGTTGATTTCATTTTTCAAGAGGAGTTAGTTTTGTTTGGATACAATATTTTGTGAAAATCAATGTGTTCATCTATGAGAAAATGAGCCTCATCACAGTTTGCGAGTTTAACTCTGTGGATGCTATCTTTTCTTCTTAAACTATGATATATTTCAGCTTATTATTTTATTCTTCGCTGTTTGTCATTGTATCGGGTTATGAATTTATGTATTTGCTTGTATGTGAATCTAAATTTCTATCCTATTTATTTCAATATCATTCCTTGTAACTTTAATTCTAATGTTTCTTTTTCATATTTATTTATGTGTTGATAACTTCTTGGTATAAAAAATCCCTCCTGATGTATATTCTACATCAGAAGGGATTTTTTTCTATGTTCTTTTTTACGGACTTTTTCATTTGCAATTGCATAGCTTTTTTGGTACTGATTTAGATAAACGAGTTTTCTTTTGCAATTAAGGCGGCGCCGAGTGAGCCGCAGAATTCGGGGTGTTTTGGAATGAAAATTTTTTCATTGAATTGTTTTTCGAGTTCTGAAACAACGCAGAAGTTTTTGGCAACTCCGCCCGTCATCATTATATGGCTTTTGTCTTTTACGCTTGTTGCCATTGACTTTACTTTTACTGCGACGCTTTTGCTCAGACCGTGCACAATATCGGCAACTGAGTTGTTTTCGGCTATCAATGACACGACTTCGCTTTCGGCAAAAACTGTACACATGCTTGAAATTGTCAAATCTTTTTTGTAGTCAAGCCCTATACTTGCCATTTTGTCCATATCAAGTTCGAGAACTTTAGCCATATTTTCGAGAAATCTGCCTGTGCCTGCAGCACATTTGTCATTCATTACAAAACCTGAAACTTTGCCGTCTTTGTCAAGGCTGATGATTTTGCTGTCCTGACCTCCAATGTCAACAATCATTGTTGCGTTGTTATAAAGATGTTTGGCACCTTTTGCGTGGCAGGTGATTTCTGTTACATCGTCATCCGCAAAGTCAATATTTTTTCTTCCGTAACCTGTTGCAACGATATATGAAATATCATTTTTATCAATTCCTGACTTTTCAAGTGCGTTTTTTGCACTGTTTTGTGCGTTTGCACCTGTTCTTACCATAATGTTTTTTACAATTTCGCCGTTTTTATCAATCGCTGTAAGTTCTGTTGAAGTTGAGCCGCTGTCTATTCCTATGAAATATTTTCCGTTCATATTTTTACCTTTCTTTTCTTTGTCGGTTTTGACTAATGTTTCGGAAAATCCCTCTATTCGAGTCAATAACTGACCATAAGACTGGTTAGTGAAATCTGTTTCAATTCGTATAATCGGAGTTTTTAGCCTCTTTAATTGTGAAAGTTCGAAGTCGTAGTAATCGCAAAATTTAATTGTATTGTAAATTATGCCTATACAATTTTCATTTTCAATGATAGCGTTTCTTTGTTTTATGCTTTGCATACGCATACAAGGTGTTTGATACAGTAAGGATTTAGCGTATTTGAGCATAATATTGTCTAAAGTGTCGTCTTTTTCAACTTCAAACGGTAAAACTTCTCTGTTTGCTGTGCATGTCAAATCAAATATTTCAACTTTTTCAAAACATTTTTGCACTGCATTAAGAAGTGTTTGACTGCTTCTTGCCCCGAGTATTGCAACATACTTACCTTTTGGAAAATGTGTGTCTTTTTTAAATGATGATAAAAATAAATCAACATTAAATTTTTTCTTGCTGAAGTTTTCATATGATTTTATAAATTCGATTAAGTCGTTTTTAAACTTTTTTATCGCACACCCTGTTTGGCAAGTCGGTAAATCAATGCAATATGAAAAATTGATTTTTTCTTCATTTATAACATCGAAAACTCTTTTAGCACTGTCGCAGCAATTCATAAAAATAAGTTCATTATAGTTGTTGTTATGGATTTCTTCAAACATTGCTTTTGCGTGTGAACATATATTTGGGTGCAATTTTATTGACGAGTAGTCAAAATTTTCAACTTCATTATTCAACAGCGAGTATTTTTCACCGAAGCCTGCAAGAATTTCAACAGGCGCATACTTACAGTTGTATCCTATCATTTTTATTCTCCAATAGTTCAAGAAATGCTTCCATTCTTGTAATAGTCTGACCGTTGTTTATATTTTGTGAGTCGCATCCGTCACCGTCGAGCACAAGAGTGGGAAACCCGTTTTTCTCAAGTGTTTCCTTTGCAACAGAACTTGCACCTGCTGTTTGCTTGCAGCCCCAGTGACAGTACCAAACAACTCCGTCGCAGTTTAGCATTTTTGCGTATTTTAGTACGGCACTTATTCTGCGATTTGTTTTTCCGTTTACTGTGTTCAGAAGAAGCCTGTTTGCCATGAAAGTGAACGGGTCTTGTTCATCTGTGTCAATATCAAGTGCGTCAAAAACCATATCGCAAGCCACAATTTCACATCTGTCAGTGAAATTGAGAATGTTTCGTAATGCGTTTTGAGTATATGGTAAAGTGTGAACCCAAAGCAAGCGCACACCATTTTTAACTTTAGGACATTTTGAAAGTTGCTCAATCATATCTTTACTGTATTTTTCAGCTTCTTTTGTTCCGAGCATAACATGTGTCGCAAAAACAGAAAGCATTTGTGAAGTCATTTCGTCTGATAAATATCTGTCTTTTTTTAGTTCTAAAATTTTTCTGAAGTTGTTTATTGTGTTTTGACTTCTTCTCACAACTTCATTTAATTTGTTTTCATCAAGTTTAAAACTGCTGTTTTTTTCAATGAAATCAACCATTTCATTCAACTGGCTTTTTACATATTCAATGTTTACTTGATTGTATTCAGACGGTACATCTATCATAAAGTGCGGTACGCCGTAAAAGTCGGCAATTCTCCTGAAAGACAAATGGTTGACATCGCACGCAAGTGTTGTATTGATGATAAATTTCGGCTTAGGCAAAACACCCGACTCAGCCATGCCTATAAACACTTTGTGGTATGAGCAAAGTGTTTTCGGAACACCGTTGTTTTCTGCTGTTTCAATGAAAATTTTTTCACTTCCCGCCGCAGCTAAATAACAGGAAAGTGCTTCGGGAAAAAGTTGATATATTCCCATTGCGTGTAAAATTTCGCATGGTAAATAAAGGCTGACAATAGCAGAATTGTCGGCCTTTTTTAATGGTTTAATTGCAGAGTCGGCGGCTGCCCATTGCATATACTGTCTTGCAGGTAATAAAAGTTTAGTCGGAAAATATTTGCATTGAAGTCCTGCAACATTAAATACAAACGATAGTTCGTTTAATGCTTTTTGTGGATTTTTTTGCGTTAAGTTGTATATATGTTTTCCGAAAAGTTCAATCGCTTTGTTCATGACAATTAGCCTTTCAAACCGTCTTCCTGGCGTTGCATATTTTCTACAACAATGTCGTGTATATCACCAAGCGATGAACAATATTCAAGAACTTCCCACGGCTTGTTTGTGTGAAAATGTATTTTAATCAAGTCTTCGTCGCCTACGGCAATCAAGCAGTCGCCTTCAAAGTTTTCTTTGATATAGTCGTTGATTTCGTCTTCGTCAAGGTTTTCTCCTGCAATTAAAAGTTGTGTGTCAAATTTATATTCAAGCATAGTTCTTCTCCTTTGTTTAAATAAAATGTTTTGTTATGCGGTTTTGCAATAACTTTTTACAATTATAGTACAAAAGTTGAGAAAATTAAATATTAAAAATATAAAATAATTTTTAATAACAGATAATAAATAAAACAACACCCAAGCGTTGTTGCCTGAGTGTTGGAAAAAGTAAGATTATCTCTTTGAGAACTGCGGAGCTCTACGCGCACCTTTGAGACCGTATTTTTTACGCTCTTTCATTCTTGGGTCACGAGTGAGGAAACCTGCTTTTTTGAGAGCCGGACGGAGATTTTCGTCGTATTGAAGAAGTGCTCTTGCAATACCGTGACGAATAGCGCCTGCCTGACCTGTAACACCGCCGCCGTTTACACGACAAACAATGTCGAACTTCTCTGTTGTTTCTGTTAAGTTGAGAGGTTGACGAACGATGAGTTTGAGTGTTTCAAGACCGAAATATTCATCTATATCTCTGTCGTTGATTGTGATTTTACCTGTTCCTGCATATACACGAACTCTTGCAACAGATTCTTTTCTTCTGCCTGTTCCGTAGAAATAAGGATTTGTTTCGTACATAATTTAACCTCCCTTATACTTCCCAAGCTTCAGGTTTCTGAGCCTGGTGCTTGTGTTCTGCGCCCTTGAATACACGGCATCTTGTGAGTTGTTTTCTGCCGAGTACAGTGTCAGGGAGCATACCTTTAACTGCTTTTGTCATAGCGAAGTCAGATTTTTCTTTCATAAGAGTTTTGTACTGAACTTCTTTAAGGTTACCGATGTAGCCTGAATGACGGTAATAGTATTTGTTTTCAAGTTTGTTACCTGTAAGAACTGCTTTGTCAGTGTTGATGATGATAACGAAATCGCCGCAGTCTGCGTGAGGAGCAAAAGTAGCTTTATGCTTACCTCTTAAAAGAACTGCTGCCTGAGCTGCAACTCTACCAAGCGGTTTGTCTGCAGCGTCGATAACATACCATTTGCGTTCTGCGTCTGCTTTAGGCATTGTTGTAGACATAAAAAATTCCTCCGATACAATAATTTAAATCTCTTTTCGAGTGCTTGGTTATGATAGCATAAATGTTTTTGATTGTCAACAACAAATTTAATATATTCTTTGATTGCTCTTGTTTACTCTGTTTTTCTCTGTTTTTCTGTTGTTTTCCTTACTTATTATTTACAACAAATATTTGTAAAAATTGATAATTTAGTGTTAAATATTAAATAATATATCTTGCTTAATACGGATATTAAGATTATAATATTTTTACTTTTAATGAAAGGAAGTATATTTTATGCTCGAACTGCGTGATGTTGAGTTTAAAGTCGAAGCGTCCGACGGCAGCGAACTTGAAATTATAGATAAAATAAATTTAAAAATAGAAGACGGTAAATTTGTTGTCATTACAGGTCCTAACGGAGGCGGTAAATCTACGCTTGCAAAATTGATTATGGGTATTGAAAAACAGACTGCAGGTCAAATTTTGCTTGACGGACGCGACATATCGGACTTGTCAATAAATGAAAGGTCAAAGTTGGGCTTGGGCTATGCTTTTCAAACCCCTCCGAGATTTAAGGGACTTACAGTCAGAAAACTTTTGAGTTTGGCAAGCGGAAAAGAACTGCCTGCCGACGAATGCTCGGCATATCTCACTTCTGTCGGTCTTTGCTCGGCGGACTATCTCAACAGAGAGGTTGACGCTTCACTTTCGGGCGGAGAGGTCAAAAGAATAGAAATTGCTACTCTTATGGCAAGAAATTTAGAACTTGCTATTTACGACGAACCTGAAGCAGGTATTGACCTTTGGAGTTTTGCAAAACTTGTTGAAAGTTTCAAAACCATTTCTAAAAAAAGACACAAAACCGTTTTAATAATTTCTCACCAGGAAAGAATAATGCAGCTTGCAGATGAAATCATCATTGTTGCAAACGGTAAAATCAGTAAAAAAGGCTCAAAAGACGAGATTTTTCCCGAGTTGCTGAAACAACTCGGCGAAGAAAACGGTTGTGCTTTCAGAAAGGAGTAATTTGAGTATGGAAAAAATAGACGCAGATTTATTGCAAACGATTGCAGATATTCATAAAATTCCGGAAGGCGCTTATAATATACGAAAAAACGGCGAATCGTACGGCAGAAGAAGCAGTGCTAATATAGAAATTGTTTCAAAAGAGGACAAGCCGGGTATAGATATCATAATTAAACCAAACACGAAGAATGAAAGTGTTCACATTCCCGTAATTTTGACGGAATCGGGACTCAACGAAGTCGTATATAATGATTTTTATGTAGGAGAGGGTGCAGATGTTGTCATTGTGGCAGGCTGCGGAATTCACAACTGCGGAAATCAAAAAAGCGAACATGACGGTGTTCATACATTTCATATCGGGAAAAACGCACGCGTAAAGTATATTGAAAAGCACTACGGCGAGGGTGAAGGTACGGGCGAAAATGTTTTAAACCCGACTACTGAGGTGTATCTTGATGAAAATGCTTTTGCAGAAATGGAAATGGTACAGATTAAAGGTGTAGATTCTGCTAAAAGAGACACCGACGCTTACCTTTCAAAAGGCGCAAAACTTGTCATCACAGAGCGCTTAATGACTCACGGAGAACAGTTTGCCGAGAGCAATGTGAACATATCTTTAGACGGAGAAAATGCGTCTGCACAAGTTGTTTCAAGAAGCGTAGGCAAAGATGACTCTATACAGATTTTCCATCCGAAAGTTATCGGAAATGCACCTTGCAGAGCTCATGTGCAGTGCGATTCTATAATTATGGACAATTCAAAAATATCGTCAATTCCTGAAATAGACGCTAAAAATTCAGACGCTCAATTAATTCACGAGGCTGCAATCGGAAAAATCAACAACGACCAACTTTTAAAACTTATGACTTTCGGTTTGACGGAAGAAGAAGCAGAAGAAGTTATAGTTAAAGGATTTTTAAAGTAAATATATATTAAAAACGCCTAAACGGCACTTTTGTTGAATACTTCACAGAGTGTTGTTGGGCGTTTTTTGTTGTGTGTATTTTAAAGACACAAATGTTAAAAAAGTTTAAAAGATTTGCGTTTTGTGTTAAATATTGTGAAGATTGTTGATATAGACTTTTCTTTATGATATTATACTAAACAGGGACTTTATTTTTATTCAGAGGTGGAATTTATGTCGATTGAATTAATTGTAACCGACCTTGACGGAACATTGATGGCTCCCGACCATACAACAGTAACTCAAAGAACAAGAACAGCATTGCAAAAAGCACACGACAAAGGTGTGAAAACAGCTATTGCAACAGGCAGAACAATATCTTTGATTGGTATGGTTACAAAGCAGGTTGACTTCATAGACTATGTGATATACTCAAACGGTGCGGCAGTTTATGACAGAGTGAACAAAAAACTTATTTATACTTCATTTTTTGATACAGACAACGCCGTTGAACTTGCCCGTTTTCTTGACAGCGAGCCTGTATTCTATGAAATTTATGCAAACGGCTGGTCGTATATCAAAAAAGATAAAGTATCACTTTTTGATATGGGAAATTTGCCGAAAGATTTTATTGACGAAATCACAAAAAATACTGTTTTTACGGATGATATGTGTGAAATTATTGAAAAATCAGATGTTGAAAAGTTCAATATTTCCTCTATGGCGCCTGAAAGGGCAGAGTACATAACAGAAAAACTTGTGTCGTTTAAGGATACGGAGTGGACATCAAGTCTGCCGGGTTCAAAAGTTCAAAATCAAATGGAAATTATGAAAAAAGGCGTGAATAAAGGTACGGCTGTAAAAGGTATGTGCAGTGTTTTGGGTATTTCTCCCGAAAATGTTATGGCCTTCGGCGACGCTCAAAACGATTGCAGTATGCTGGAACTTGCAGGATATTCTTTTGCTATGGGCAATGCTTGTGAGGAGTGCAGAAAAACAGCCAAGTATTTGACCGATACAAATGCAAACGACGGTTTGGCAAAAGCGGTTGAAGAATATGTTTTGAATATATGACGATTGAATAATCGTTAGTTGTACGGAATAACAATATATTCAGTGCAGTATAAATTCATATTATATAATTACATTAATATTGATTATTAGTGGCTAAATACATTATTTGCAGAGGAGATTTTATATGGGTGATGTTGAAAGATATATCAGTATAAAACCGAGTGAAAGGCAAATTGAACACTCTAAAAACCCTTTCTATGTATTTATTCATTTCGGAATGAATACAATGACACAAAGGGAGTGGGGAACAGGTTACGAGTCTGAACAAGATTTTACTTTAAGAGAAAAAGTCGATTCTGACGGCTGGGCAAAGGCTGTAAAGAAATCGGGCGCAGGCGGAATTATTTTGACTTGTAAACACCACGACGGTTTTTGTCTTTTCCCGTCAAAATATACAGAACATTCAATTAAAAACAGTCCGTACAGAGACGGAAAGGGCGATATTGTAAAAGAGGTTTCCGATTCGTGCAAAAAGTACGGTTTGAAATTCGGCGTGTATCTTTCGCCGTGGGATATAGCAGACGACAGATACGGTACAGACGCATATAACGACTATTTTTGCAATCAACTGACTGAGTTGCTGACAAATTACGGCGATATTTTTGAAGTTTGGTTTGACGGTGCAAAAGGTAAAGACGCAGTCGATTTTGATTATGACTGGGAAAGATACTATGAACTTATAAGAAAACTTCAGCCTATGGCAAATATTGCTGTTTGCGGTCCCGATATCAGATGGGTCGGAAACGAGGGCGGAAAAACAAGAAAAAGTGAGTTCAGCGTTGTGCCGGCTTATTTGTGCGACAAGGAAAAGATTTCCGAATCGTCTCAAAATGATGCAAATCAAACAAATAAAATGAAAAAATTAACTTCTGAATCAGAGGACTTGGGGAGCAGGGCTGTTCTTGATGAATGCGAAGAACTTGTCTGGTATCCTGCCGAAGTAGATGTTTCCATAAGTAAAACATGGTTTTACAACAAAAATACAGACAGAACTCTTAAATCTGTAAATAAACTTATGAAAATATACAACACAAGCGTCGGTTCGAACTGCTATTTGCTTTTAAATGTTCCTCCGAACAAAGATGGAAAATTCAGCGAAAAAGAAGTTAAACTTCTCGAAAAGTTCGGTGAAAAAATCAAAAAACAGACACAAAATCAAGTCATTAAAAAGAAAAATCCCAAATTCAAAGACAATGAATTTGTTGCAAACTTTAAACAAAAAAGAAAGTTCAGAACAGTTATTCTGAAAGAAAATATTTTGAACAGCCAGAGAGTTGAGTCTTTTGAACTCTACGCCGTAAACGGCAAAAGAGAAAGAAAAATCTATTCATCTACTATCATAGGTATGAATAAGATTTGCAGACTGAAGTTTCCCTGCAAAGCGGATGCTTTGAAAGTGAAAATCACTTCTTGTCGCTCAACTCCGTCAATTTCTCTTTTAAGTGTTTATGAATGATAAAAAATAAACAAAGAAATAGTTTGTGTAAACTGTATTTTTGTGCAAATGCATAAAATACTGTGGCTATTTTTGTCATTCTTCACAAGTAAAAACTGTATGGTGTCTGTTGACGGCATATAGTTAATATGATATAATTTATATAAAGTTTATAATTACAGGGGGGTTTTACCTTGAAAGAAGCAAAAGCTATGGCCTATATAAACGCTTACGGCGTTCTCGGCACATTAGAAAACCTTTGCCAAATCGATGATGAGGCAAAAGCAATTCTCAAGACTCTTAAAAAACCCGTTTCACTTTGTTTTGAAGTAACGGACGGTCCTTGTGTAACATATCACTTTACACAAAGCGGTTGTAAGATGGAAGAGGGAAGCGCTAATTGTAACTGCAAAATGCATTTCGCATCTCCTGAAAAATTCAACGATTTAATTGATAATGCGAAACCGGGTATTCCCGTAAAAGGCATTCCGACAGTTCTTTCTTTCCTTTTAGGTCCGTTCACAAAACTTACTGACAGGCTTACAAAACTTCTTAGACCAAGTGAACAAGACCTCAAGAACAGAGCGTTTTTCGAGGAAAGCACAATTCTCACTTTCTATACTATAGGCGGTGCGATTTCGGCTTTGGCAAATACGGACAGCATCTCAATGCAAAGCGCTTCATATACTGTTGACGGTAAAGTTCAAATGGGTATCAAAGATGTTTGCTATGCAACTATAGATGTTAAAAATCATAAGTTCACAACAATTAAATCTAACTGCGACAATCCGAGAGCTGTTATGGAATTTGCTACTATTGACCTTGCTTACGGCTTGTTTACTGGTACGGCAAGTACAATTTCAGAACTCTGCCACGGCAATATCTATATGGCAGGTATGATTTCAATGGTAGATAACATTAACCGTATTCTTAGCAGAGTTGCGGTTTATCTCGGTTAAGGGGGACTATGAAAATGAGTAAATTTCCTGAATATAAACACGAAAAAAGCAGTGAATGGTTCAACAGAGCGCTTGATGTAATTCCGTCAGGCGTTTACGGACACCTTGGACCGTCTGAGGGCTTGTTCCTTCCTATCACAAAGTGGCCTTTGATGAGCGACCATGCAAAAGGTACATATTTTTGGGATGTTGACGGAAACAAGTATCTTGACTTTATGTGTGCGTACGGTCCGAATATTCTCGGATACTGCGACGACGATGTTGACGCCGCTGCTATGGAGCAGCTTAAAAAAGGCAACTGCACAACTTCTCCGTCATACAAAATGGTAGAGTGTGCAGAACTTCTTGTAGATACAGTTGCAATGGCTGATTGGGCTTTCTTTATGAAAAACGGTTCAGACGCAACTACTTTTGCCGTAATGTGCGCTCGTGCTCATACAGGCAAAAAGAAAATGATTTTCCTTAAAGGATACTATCACGGCGACTTCCAGTGGGCTCAAAAAGCAGACTATCCGGGTATTCTTCCTGAAGAAGTTGCAAACAATGTTGTAATTCCTTGGTTTGATATGGACGCTCTCAGAGAGGCTTATGACGCTTGCGGCGGAGATGTTGCAGGTATCATTGCTCAACCGTACGACCACGGTAACTTCAAAGATAATGAGTGCGCTACAAAAGAATATTGGCAGCAAGTTCGTAAATTCTGCGACGAGCACGGTATGGTACTTGCTTTTGACGATGTTCGTGCGGGCTTCAGACTTGACCTTGCAGGCTCCGACCACTATTACGGTATCAAAGCAGACTTGATTTGCTTCTGTAAAGCACTTGCAAACGGCTACAATATGTCTGCCGTATGTGGTCAGGAACATATGAAAGCAACTGCTTCAAGCGTTGTTTACACAGGTTCGTATTGGATGAGTGCAGAGCCGTTTGCGGCTTGTATCGCTTGTATCAATAAAATGAAAAAACTCGATGTTCCGAAAATGTTCAGAGAATCGGGAACAAAACTTACTCAAGGTCTTAAAAAAGCAGGCGCAGAGCACGGCTTCAACCTTGTTGTTTCGGGCGAGCCCGCATTGTTCTATCTCAGAGTTGCAAACGACGACAGTTTAATGCTTCATCAAGAGTGGGTTGCAGAGTGCGTTTCAAGAGGTCTTTTCCTCACATCTCACCACAACCACTTTATGAATGCGTCTGTTACAGACGACGATATTAAACTTGCAATTGACATTGCCGAAGACGCTTTCGGCGTTGTTGCCGCAAACCATCCTGAAATGGACTGGACACCGATTAAACTTGACTGACAGTTCGGTTAAAATTTTAAATACAGAATTATAAATGAAATTTACGGCGGCTTCCCGCCGCCGTTTATATTAATAAAAATCAGGGGGAAAACAAATGCCTAGAAAAGAATTGAAGCCTTTTGACAAAGAAGAATGGCTTCGCCTTGAAAAAAAGGCTGACGAATTGAGAAGACTTACTGTTGAAACAACAGTTTGGGGCGGCAGCGGCCATATCGGTGGCGCTATGAGTTCTATGGACTTTCTCACAACACTTTATTACAGATTTCTTAACATTGATGTTAACGAACCTCAAAAAGAAGACAGAGACCGTTTCATTCTCTCAAAAGGTCATGTTGCAGTAGGATATGCTCCGCTTATCTGCGACTATGGTTTTATGGATATTGAGGGACTTAAAAACTTCAACCTTACAGGTTCAAAGTTCGGTATGCACCTTGACTGTAACAAAATTACAGGTGTAGATGCTTCTTCGGGTTCTCTCGGTCACGGTATGAGCCTTGCAGCAGGTATGGCTCTCGCAGGCAGAGTTAAAGGTCAGCAATATATGAACTTCGTTCTCACAGGTGACGGTGAACTTAACGAAGGTTCAAACTGGGAAGCTGCTATGACAATAGCACAGTTTAAACTGACAAACACAGTTGTTGCAGTTGACGCCAATAAATGTATGATTGACGGCAGAGTTGACGACGAAATGAAAGTTGAGCCTATCGACAAGAAATTTGAATCGTTCGGATTTAAAGTTATTCGTGTTGACGGACATAATATCAAAGAAATCAACGACGCTATCCAGATTACTATCGACAACTATTACAACGGCGGCGAAGTTCCTTACTGCATCGTTCTCGATACATACAAAGGTGCAGGCATTGACTTTATGCAGGACGACTATCATTGGCACTACGGCGCTCTCAACGACGAACGCTATAAGGCTTGCTTAGACAGTCTTGACAGATACTACAAAGAACGCGTAGCACGCGTAGAAAAGGAGGCGTAAGAGATGGCAGGTTCTTTGACATATACAATGACAGAAACAACAGCTCTTTCCACAGCAGAATATTACGGAAAGGCACTTTGCGAACTCGGTGCAGAGCATAAAGATGTTGTAGCTCTTACTGCCGACCTTGCTAAATCTACAAAAATCGGTATGTTCGGAGAAAAATTCCCCGAAAGATTTTTCAATGTAGGTATTGCTGAACAAAATATGTTCGGTGTTGCCGCAGGTATGGCAAAAAGCGGACTCATTCCTTTCGCTTCAACATTTGCTATTTTTACAGCGGCTCGTTCACTCGACCAAATTCATACAGATATTTGCTATATGAATGTTCCCGTTAAGATGATTGCTACACACGCAGGTACATCTTTCGGTCAGGCAGGCTCGACTCACCATTCAATTATTGATATGGCTTGCATGCGCGCTCTTCCTCACATGACTGTTATCTGCCCTTGCGACGGTGTTGAAACATATCACGCAGTAAAAGCTGCATACGATATTCCGGGTCCTGTTTACATCAGAATTAACAGAGGTTTTGACCAGATTATCTATAAAAATCTTGAAGATTGTACTTTTGAGTACGGCAAAGCAAAATTGATGCGTGACGGTACAGACATCACAATCATTGCTTGCGGTTCCTGTGTATATCAGGCTCTTCAGGCTGCTCAAATGCTTGAGGCTGACGCAGGTCTTAAAGTAAGAGTTCTTAATATGCACACAATCAAACCTCTTGACGAAGAGGCTGTTATGTCTGCAATTATGGATACAAGAAGAATCATCACTGTTGAAGACCATAGTGTTATCGGCGGTCTTGGTGCGGCAGTAGGCGAATTTATCGCTAAAAGCGGTAAGGCTTGTGCTTTCAAGACTCTCGGACATCAAGATGAATTCTCAACAATCGGTCTTCACGAAGACCTTATGAGCATTGCTGAAATTGATGCTAACGGTATCGTTAAAGCAGTTTCTGAAGTTATGCATAAAGACTTTGAAGCAGATGAAGACTGGGATGACGAATTCTAAATTTGAATTTGTTTTAACAGTTGCAAAAACAAAGGCGTTTGTTTGTTTTTGCTAATCGGAAAGGAGTCAATATGGCAACAAACGAAACAATTTATACTAACAAGGTATTTATGAATGCGGCGCTTCCTTTGCTGAAAACAATAGCAGAGGACTGTCCGGATATTAAAGCTAAATTTACAGGCGTGAACGCTATTTTTCAGGTTTCGGCAATGAAAAATGCCGAAGAAAAAGAGGCAACTCACTTCATCATTGAAGACGGTGTATGGACTGTAAAATTGGGCGAATATCTCGGTCAGGACAAAATAGACGCTGAACTTCAATTTTCATCTCTTGAGAAGATGAACGACTTTTTCAAGGGTAAAATGACGGCACTTCCGAAATTTAAAGTTAAATCTTTCGGAAAATTCATCAAGTTTATGATGGCACTTCTTAAAATGAGTTCGCTTCTTTCAATTAAAGAAGCACCTGAAGATGAAGCAACACAACTTCTTTTGTGTAAACTCTATTTCTATCTTCTTTCATCAGGCATATCTCAGCTTAATAAACTCGGTCATCCCGAAATCAAGGAATGGACTTCAAAAAGCCCTGACCGTGTTTATTCATGGCGTGTAGAAGGTCATGACGAAGTGTCTGCTTATCTCAGAATAAAAGCCGGTAAATCAAGAGCCGGCAGAGGCGTTTACAAGCGTTCAAAACCGTTCTTCTGTATGGCGTTTGACACACCGAAATCTGCACTCGGCATACTTCTCGGTACAGCTGATATGTTAGATTTCACAAAGTCTAAAAAACTTATTATGGAAGGTGCGCCTGAATTCGGCGCTCAAATCGGCGACTATATGATGCTTATCGGCGACCTTGCAAAATAATTTTATGCAGACGGTTATTCTGTCTGTATCAGACTGTTGATAAGGCGGCCTGAAACACGCGCAAATTAAATATATTTTATAGTTACTTTTATTATTGAAATTAAACTTTGATAAAAGTCTAATTACAAATATGCAAAAAGAAAATCGCCGAAACATCGAGTTCGGCGATTTTTGCGCTTTTTTGTCTGTAAGATTTGAAAAAAATTATTCATTTTTGAACATAGATTTTTTGTTTAAAACAATTCCTTTTTGTGAACAATTTACAAAGTGAAATATTTTTATTGAAAAATAAAAATCGGTGTGATATAGTTAGGACGAAATGAGGTTGTTTTATGGCTGACATAAAATTTATATCACCGTTTGACGCAGATTTTTCTGCTTTAATGGAAATCAGAAAAGAAGTTTTTATAAACGAACAGGGCGCAGTTGCTTCGCAGGAATTTGATTTGTACGACGATATTACATCGGGCGCTTATTTTGTAGGCGCCTATGTTGACGGCGTTGTTGTCGGTACAGGCAGATTGATTATTTCAAGCAAATACAAAATCGGCAGAGTTGCTGTTAAAAAAGAGTACAGAGGCAATAAAATAGGCAGTCAAATTGTTGAGACGCTTTTGAATAAGGCTGTTTCTTTAGGCGCCGAAAAAGTCTATGTTGACTCACAACCGCACGCCGTGGCACTCTATGAAAGTTTCGGTTTCGAAGTTTTCGCAAAAGATATTATAGACCGTGGGTTAGAACATATCCCTATGGTAAAGGTGATTGAAAAAGATGAAGAAGAATAAAAAAGCGATTGTTTTTCTTTTTGTTGCCGTATTCATTTTAACTGTCGGAATAGCAGTTTTTACTGCCGGTATGGTTTTCAAAATGGACGAAACGGGTAAATTTTCAGACGAGACAATTCAGTATCGTCTTGAAATAGAAAAAGATGACTATGAAAAAGAAATAAGCAAAGACTTAAAAGAAAACGGAATCATAAAATTTCCGGGATATTGGCGTCAGTATATGAAAAAAGAGTACCCCGATTTTGTTTACATAAACGGTGAGTACGAATTTCACGGTGGAATGACATACGAAGAAATTGCCGAAAAACTGCAAAATCCCGACATTTCTCACAAGTCTGTTAAGGTTGTTGTTCCTGAAGGAAGCGATGTTTTTCAGATTGCCGAAATATTAGAAAAAAACAACATTTGCAGCAAACAAGATTTTTATAAAGCAGCGTCAACTGCCGACTATGACTATGATTGGCTGAAAGATTTTCCCGACAAATCAAAAGTCGGATTTGTTTTAGAGGGATTTTTGTTCCCTGCAACATACAGTTTCGGCGAGAACTCCGACGCGACGGAAATAGTGGATGAAATGCTCGGCGCTTTTGACGAACGCTTGACGGACGATATAAAAAATCAAATAAAAAACAGTAAGTACAGTCTTTTTGAAACGGTAACGCTTGCTTCCGTAATTCAGGAAGAGGCATTGAGTGAAGACTCAAAAGCAAACATTTCTTCCGTGCTTCACAACAGGCTTGATAAGGGCACAAAACTACAGTGCGATGTTACATATTACTACGGTAAGAAATTGCTTGACTACGGTTTTTCAAGAGACTTGTACGATACTTACTATACATATAGGTGCAAAGGACTTCCGGCAGGTCCTATTTCTTCGCCGGGTACAGATATGATAGAAGCAGCTTTAAACCCGTCGGATACAAAATATATGTTCTTTTTCTCCGATTTGCAGGGAGAGTTCCATTTTGCCGAAACAGGCGAAGAATTTGAAAAGTTGAAACAACAATATCCGTGGAAAAAATAATTCTTGACATTGGGTTTTGTTTGTGTTAGTATATTCTCACAATAAAGAAGGACGCAATCGTTCTCCCCTTGAGCTATGTGAAAAGGGCAATACTTAATTTTTAGTTATTGACTGAATTTTGTATTTTTGAGTACGAGCGTTTTGCGTTCGTACTTTTTATTTTTGTAAAGGTAGGGTGTTTTTCATCAGTAAAGAAACTCAGCAGATTAATAGTGAAATCAAAGACAGAGAAGTTCGTTTGATTTCTGCAACAGGCGAACAACTCGGTATTATGAGCTCTAAGGAAGCATTAAAAATCGCCGAAGATTCAAATCTTGATTTAGTAAAAATTGCTCCTCAGGCTAAGCCTCCCGTATGTAAAGTTATGGACTACGGCAAATTCCGTTTTGAAAAAGCAAAGCGTGAAAAAGAAGCAAGAAAAAATCAAAAAGTCATTGAAACAAAAGAAATTCGATTGTCATTGAATATAGATGTTCATGACTTTAATACAAAAGTTAATCATGCTAAAAAATTCCTTTCAGGCGGCAACAAGGTAAAAGTTTCCATCCGTTTACGCGGCAGAGAAATGGGCCATCCGGAACTCGGTGAAGCTACAATGAAGCGTTTTGCCGAAGCGCTTGCCGAAGAGGGAACTGTTGACAAGCAACCAAAACTTGAAGGACGACAGATACTGATGTTTATGTCGCGCAAAGATAAATAATATTTTGGAGGAATAATTAATGCCTAAGATTAAAACACACAGCGGTGCTAAAAAGCGTTTTAAGACAACAAAAACCGGCAAGGTAAAAAGAGCTCACGCTTACACATCTCACATTCTCACAAAAAAATCAACAAAGCGTAAGAGAAATCTTCGTAAAACAGCAGTTGTTGATACTACAAATATGAAGCAATGCAAGCGCCTTGTTCCATATAAATAATTCAAAGATATTACACTAATTTCGGAGGTATTGTAAAATGGCAAGAGTTAAAGGCGCTATGGCTACTCGCAAAAGAAGAAAGAAAGTTTTAAAACTCGCAAAGGGTTATTTCGGTGGTAAAAGCCGTCTTTTCAAAACAGCAAAACAGGCTGTAATGAAGTCGGGCAACTACGCATATATCGGCAGAAAGCAAAAGAAAAGAGATTTCAGAAGACTCTGGATTACTCGTATTTCTGCAGCTTGCAAAGCAAACGGCATGAACTATTCAACATTTATGAACGGTCTCAAAAAAGCAGGCGTAGAACTCAACAGAAAAATGCTTTCTGAAATTGCTATTTCAGACCCTGCTGCTTTCACAGCACTTACTGAAACTGCAAAATCTGCACTTAAATAATTCTTTTGACGGCAATGTTTACGCATTGTCGTCTTTTTGTTATAAAAACAGTTGTGTTTTAAAACAGTTGTTTATATATTATATAAAAAATTATTAATATTAAATTTTTTTCTTGAACTTTTGAGTTTTTGTGTTATTATAGTTTTGACTGCTTATATGCACTGTTTATATATTATATTATTATAACTTATTATAATGCGAAATTTTTTAGGAGTTTTATGGAAAAAATAACTTCAAAAACAAACAAAATTGTTAAGGAAACAGCAAAACTTTTTTCTTCTGCAAAATATAGAAATGAACAGGGACTTTTTGTCCTTGAGGGAGCAAGACTTTGCTCAGATATTTTAAACAGCAGTTGTGAATTGGTTAAACTTTTGGTAACTGAAAATTTCAATGTGAAAAATGCAACTCTTGTCAATTCTCTTTCGGCAATTTCAGCGTCGTCGTACTTGATAACAGATGAAATTGCTGACAAAATTTGCAGCACGGTAAATCCACAGGGGATTTTTGCCGTTTGCAAAATCAAAAAAGAAGTATATAGAGTTGAACCTGACAAAAAATATATTGCCCTTGAAAATGTACAGGACCCGGGTAATTTGGGCGCAGTTGCACGAACTGCCGAAGCGCTCGGAATTGACGGACTGATTATAAGCGGAGGGTGCGATATATATAACCCTAAAGCGCTTCGTGCGTCTATGGGCAGTTTGCTCAGAATAAAAGTCATTTTTTGTGATAATCTTTCTGTGTTTTTGAAAGAATTAAACGGTGAAATAAAAATTTATGCCGCCGTGCCGTATTCTTACGCAAAAGATATTAGAAAATGTGATTTTTCAAAAGGAGCGATTTGCATCATAGGAAATGAAGCAAACGGCGTTACAGATGAAGTTAAAGAAACAGCTGACAGTTTAATCACAATCAAGATGCTCGGCTTGGCAGAGAGTTTAAACGCTTCTACCGCTGCCTCCATAACAATGTGGGAAATGCTGAGAGGTGAAAACAGTGAATGATGACATTTATTGGATTTGGCTTAAAAAGGTGCTCGGAGAAGGCGCGTTTTTTAAAGATTTAATAGATACTTTCGGTTCTGCAAAAGCAGTTTATAACGCAGGAATGTCGGAGTTGAAAATGTGCCCTGATATTTCATCAAAACAACTGAAAAGGGCAGAGACTGTAAATATTGACGATTGTGCAAAAATCATATACGATTGTAAAGTTAATAATTGGAAAATTATTTCGTATGACAACCCTATATATCCCGAAAAATTGAAAAACATATACAATCCGCCTTGCGTACTTTTTGTTGACGGTGAACTTCCGAATGTAGATAACTTGTGCTCCGTTGCCGTTGTCGGTACAAGAAAAGCATCTTCCTATGCGATACGGGCAACAAATATGATTTGTAAAGGCGTTGCAAAAGCAGGCGCATTGACAATCAGCGGCGGTGCGCTCGGTGTAGATTCAGCCGCTCATACAGGCACGATACTCGGCGGAGGAAAAACTATTTGTGTCCTCGGCTGCGGTTTCGGTACCAACTATCTCAGTTCAAATGAAAAATTGAGACAGTCAATTAAAAGCAACGGTGCTTTGGTAACAGAGTATGCGCCGTTTGTACCTCCTACTAAATACACTTTCCCTTTGAGAAACAGAATAATCAGCGGTTTGTCGGACGGCGTTCTTGTTGTCGAAGCAGGCGTAAAGTCGGGCAGTTTGATAACTGCAAAGTACGCTTCGGAACAGGGCAGAGATGTTTTTGCAGTCCCGTCAAGTATAGTATCTGCTGAATACAGCGGTACAAATAAACTGCTGACAGACGGAGCAATGATTGTTACTCAGCCTGTTGATTTGGTCAGTCCGTATTTTGAAAAATATCCGTATCTGAAAAGTGAAAATATACCCGATATTCAGCAAATGCTGAAAAAAGAAAAAAGGAAAAATGCAAATTCTTCGTATGATACTAATTTAAAAAATGAAATGTCTTTTGAAAATTCGGATAACGAAATTGACAAAGGCAATGAAAGAATGAAAAAAATATCTTCTCTCAGCGGAGATTTAAAAGATGTTTATTTTAATTTAACAGAAAATTATGAGTATATTGATATAATAAGCGATAGATGTGCTATGCTGTCAAACAAAGTGCTTAGCGCGTTGAGTATATTGGAAATTCAAGGGCTTGTTTCGTCAGCAAGCGGAAAAAGATATAAAAAGATTTAGCGAAAGGATACATTACCAAATGTCAAAACTTGTTATTGTTGAGTCTCCTGCAAAGGCAAAAAGTATAAAAAATTATTTGGGCAAAGGCTATGAAGTAGTGGCGTCTAAAGGTCATGTCAGAGATTTGCCGTCTGCAAGACTCAGTGTTGATATAAAAAACAATTTTAAACCCGAATATCAAATAATTCCGGCAAAAGAAAAGTTAATTAAAGAATTAAAAGAAAAAGTCGAAAAGTCCGACTATGTTTACCTCGCAGGCGACCCCGACCGTGAGGGAGAGGCTATTTCCTGGCATTTGGCAACAATTCTCGGATTGGATGAAAATGAAAAAAACAGAGTTACTTTCAACGAAATTACAAAAAACGGTATTCAGTCGGGCATGGAACACCCGAGAGAAATAGATAAAGACCTTGTAAATGCACAACAGGCAAGAAGAATTTTAGACCGTTTAATAGGTTACAAATTAAGTCCTTTTATTTCGCAAAAAATCAGGCGTGGTTTGAGCGCGGGCAGAGTGCAAAGCGTAGCGCTCAGGCTTGTAGTTGACAGAGAAGAAGAAATCAGAGCATTTAAACCCGAAGAATATTGGTCGCTCGACGCAAAATTTACCAACCCGCCCGAAAGAAAAACTTTCTCGGCGTCTTTGTCAGCAAAAAACGGTGATAAAATCAAGGTCGGCAACAAAGAAGAGTCAGACGCAATTCTTTCAGATTTGGAAAACGCAGAGTACAGCGTTTCTTCCGTAAAGAAAGGAACGAGAAGAAAAAATCCCGCTCCTCCGTTTACAACATCTACTTTACAGCAAGAGGCTTCAAGAAAACTGAATTTTCAGGCGAAGCGTACTATGAAAGCGGCTCAGGAACTTTACGAGGGTCTTGAAGTTGAGGGCATAGGTACAGGCGGTCTCATCACATATATGAGAACGGACTCGCTGAGAATTTCCGACGAGGCAAGAGAAGCAGGAAACGAGTATATTAAAGAGGCGTACGGCGAAAAGTATCTTCCCAAAAAACCGAGAGTGTTCAAGTCAAAGAAAAATATTCAGGACGGACACGAAGCTATAAGACCTACTATGCCGAATCTTACACCCGAAAGAGTAAAGGGAAGTTTGACAACCGACCAATATAAAATCTATAAACTCATTTGGGAACGCTTCATCGCTTCACTTATGGAAAACTGTTTGCAGGAAACAATGAAAGTTGAAATATCTGCAAACGATTACACTTTTTCTGCAACGGGCTATGTAGTTAAGTTCGACGGCTTTACCGTTCTTTACGAAGAAGGAAAGGACGAGGCAAAGTCTGAGGGCGGAGCATTGCCGTCTATGAAAGTCGGAGATGTTTTAAAGCTCAAAGAATTGACAGGCAATCAGCATTTTACTCAACCTCCTGCAAGATACACGGAAGCGTCGCTTACAAAGGCGCTTGAAGAAAACGGCGTGGGCAGACCGAGTACTTATTTAACAATTACCTCAACGATAGTTGCAAGAGAGTATGTTGTAAGAGAGGGCAAGCAGTTTGTTCCTACCGAACTCGGAGAAGCGGTAACAAAACTTTTGAAAGAAAGAATGCCTAATATAGTAAATGTTAAATATACATCGCAAATGGAGTCTGACCTTGACCTCATAGATATGGGCAAAACAAACTATATAGATATGATTAGGCATTACTACGACGATTTTGAGGCGCCTCTTGAAAAGGCAAAACAGGAAATGCAGGGCGTTAAGATAAAATTGAAAGAAGAAGAAACAGACGAGATTTGTGAAAAATGCGGTCGAAATATGGTAATCAAAGTCGGCAGATTCGGAAAATTTCTTGCCTGCCCGGGTTATCCTGAGTGCAAAAACACAAAACCTCTTGTTTTAAAAACAAAAGCAAAGTGTCCCGTATGCGGTTCGGAAGTCATAGAAAAGAAAACGAAAAAAGGCACTCCTTTTTACGGTTGCTCGAGTTACCCTAATTGTAACTTTATGACTTGGGATGTGCCGACAGACGAAAACTGTCCGAAATGCGGTAAATCTCTATTCAAACGCAGAGGCGGTTTGTTAGTGTGCGAAGACGAAAAGTGCGGATACGAAGCAAAAATTCAAAAAAAATCTAAGAAAAGCGAGTAATTAAATGAATTTCACAGTCATAGGCGCAGGGCTTGCAGGTGTTGAAAGTGCGTGGCAGATAGCAAAATTCGGCTATAATGTTACTTTGATTGAAATGAAACCGAAAAAGTTTTCTCCGGCACATAAAAATGAAAACTTTGCCGAACTTGTTTGTTCAAACTCACTGAAGGCTATGAGAATTGACAGCGCAGCAGGTTTGCTGAAAGAAGAAATGAGCCGTCTCGGAAGTATCACGGTGGAGTGTGCAAAAAAGTGCAGTGTTGCGGCAGGCGGCGCGCTTGCCGTTGACCGAAATATATTTTCGCAAATGGTTACGCAGAAAATTAAGTCTTGTGAAAATATAAAAGTTGTAACTGAAGAAGCAACAGACTTTTTTGCAGATGAGAACAATATAGTCATTGTCGCAACAGGGCCGTTGACTGACGGAAAAATGAGTGAAAATATAAAAAATGTGACGGGCGGATATTTGTCTTTTTATGATGCCGCAGCGCCTATTGTAACGGCTGAGTCTGTAAATATGGATATTGCGTTCGGAGCGTCAAGGTACGGAAAAGGCGGAGAAAACGACTATATCAACTGTCCGTTTAATAAGGAAGAGTACGAGAATTTTCACACCGAACTTATAAATGCCGAAAGCGCAAAATTGAGTGAGTTTGATGTTTATGAGGGATGTATGCCGATAGAGGCGCTTGCCAAACGCGGTAAGGACGCTATCAGATTCGGCCCTATGAAACCTGTCGGTCTTGTAAATCCTGCAACGGGGCACAGACCGTGGGCGGCCGTACAGCTTCGCAGAGAAAACTCACAGGGTACAATGTTTAATCTTGTAGGTTTTCAAACGAATTTAAAATTTCCTGAGCAAAAAAGAGTTTTTTCTATGATTCCGGGTCTTGAAAATGCCGAATTTGTGCGATACGGCGTAATGCACAGAAACTCTTTCATAGACTCTCCCAGACTTTTGAACAGCGATTTCAGTCTCAAAAGAAATCCGTACTTGTTTTTTGCAGGTCAAATTACAGGCGTTGAGGGATATATGGAGTCGGCATCAAGCGGAATTATGGCAGGTATAAATGCCGTGATGAGAGCGAAAGGAAAAGAAAGCGTTGTACTTTCAGAGTACAATATGCTCGGTGCCTTATCGAGATATATAAGTGATGAAACAGTAACCAATTTTCAGCCTATGGGTGCCAATTTTGGTATTTTGCCTGCCATAGAGCCGAAAATTCGAGATAAAAAAGAACGATATGCCGCGCTTTCAAACAGAGCGCTTGAGCATTTGTCCGATTTGGAGATATTAAAAAAATGAAAATTATAGTAGATTGTTTCGGCGGCGACAATGCTCCGTCGGAAATACTTAAAGGCAGTGCGCTTGCCGTTAAAGAACTCGATATAGATATTATTTTGACAGGCGACAGGGAAAAAATTGAAAATTGTGCAAAGGAAAATAATATTTCTTTAGAAAGAATGGAAATTGAAGATTGCCCCGATGTCATCACAATGGAAGACGACGCAAAATCTGTATTAAAAGCAAAGAGCAATTCTTCAATGGCAGTAGGCTTCAGACTTTTAAACGAGGGCAGAGGCGACGCTTTTGTAAGCGCAGGAAATACAGGCGCAATAGCAGTCGGCGCAACTTTGATTACAAAGAGAATAAAAGGCATAATAAGACCTGCAATAGCGTCTGTTATGCCATCCGTAACAACTCCGTTTGTATTGATGGACTGCGGTGCAAACGCTCAGTGCAGAAGTGAAATGCTTTGTCAGTTTGCGCTTTTGGGCAGTATATATATGGAAAAAATAATGGGCGTAAAAAATCCTAAAGTTGCACTTGCAAATAACGGAAGTGAGTCAACCAAAGGTACTCCTTTGCAAATAGAAACATACGAGAAACTGTCAAACGGCAATTTGAATTTTGTAGGAAATATCGAGGGCAGAGCCATTCCTTTCGGCGAAGCCGATGTTGTCGTAGCAGACGGATTTTCGGGAAACTTGATTTTGAAAACTTATGAGGGTACGGCAAAGGCGCTGATGGGTTCGATAAAAAATATATTCACAAGAAATTTGCGTTCAAAACTTGCATATCTCGCAATCAAAGACGGCATAGATGACTTGAAAACGCAATTCGACTACAAAGAGTACGGCGGCGCAGTGATGCTTGGTGTTAAAAAGCCTGTTGTAAAGGCTCACGGAAGCGCAGATGCAAGAACTTTTAAAAATGCAATAAGACAGGCTGTTTTGTTCTTGTCGCACGATTTAATCAATACAATAGAAACTCAGTTAAAGGAAGAAGAAAACATTGAAAAATCTTAAACCTTTTTCAACTTTGGAAAAAACAATAGGATACTCGTTTAAAGATATATCTATTCTTGAAAATGCAATGAACCATTCGAGTTATGCAAACGAGGCTCGTGAAGAATATTTCAGAAACAATGAAAGAGCGGAGTTTTTGGGCGACGCTGTTTTGGAATTTATTTCTTCCGAATACCTTTTTAAAAAGTTTGAGCACGATACAGAGGGAAGTCTGTCGAAAATAAGGGCTTCTCTTGTGTGTGAAAAAAGTCTCTCAACTTTTGCAAAGGAAATTGACCTCGGCAGCTATATTTTTTTGGGCAGAGGCGAAGAAGAGCACGGCGGAAGAGAAAGAACTTCCATACTCGAAAACACTTTTGAGTGTCTTATAGCGGCAATTTTTCTTGACGGCGGTATAGAGCCTGCCAAGAAATTTGTTTTGAAGTTTCTTGACAGACCTCAGAATTTTGAAGCAGAAAAAAATACTGTAAAAGACGATTATAAAACTCGATTGCAGGAAATAGTTCAGCAAAATCCGGGCGACCATGTTCGATATTCTCATATCAGCGCAGAGGGACCTGCACACAATCCTGTTTTCAGTTGTGTTGTAATGCTTGAGTCAAATGTTATCGGTTCGGGTAAAGGTCATTCAAAAAAAGAAGCAGAGCAAAACGCCGCTAAAGACGCGCTCACTTTAATGGGTGTAATATGAAAAAAGGAAATATAAGCGTTTTTGTTCCGCATCTCGGCTGTCCGTCAGACTGTTCTTTTTGCAATCAAAAAACTATTACGGGACAGTGTTGTCAGCCTACGGGTGAAGATGTAAAAAACGCAGTCGAAACTGCATTGAAATACAACGACTTTGAGTATGAAATTGCATTTTTCGGCGGTAGTTTTACAGCGATAAAAAGAGCATATATGATTGAACTTTTAAGTTCTGCTTATGAGTATGTAAAGCGTGGTAAAGTCAGCGGTATAAGAGTTTCTACACGACCTGACGCCATAGATGAAGAAATTTTGAAAATTCTTTCAGACTACGGTGTTACAAGTATAGAACTCGGCGCTCAAAGTATGGTTGAAAGCGTTCTTGAATTAAATAAAAGAGGACATTCTGTGCAATCGGTTATTGACGCGTCTAGACTGATAAAAGATGCGGGTTTTTCACTCGGTTTGCAAATGATGACGGGTCTTTACGGCGACAATGACGACGGAGCGCTTTATACGGCGGGTGAGTTTATTAAACTTAAACCCGATACTGTCAGAATTTATCCCACTGTCATATTGAAAGGTACTTTGCTTGAAAAATATTTGAGTGAAGGAATATATAAAGGACAAAGTGTTGACGAAGCAGTGAATATTTGCGCAAAACTTGTGCCGATGTTTGAAAAAAACGGTATCAAAGTCATTCGTGTGGGACTTCACGCAAGCGAAGATGTAAAAAACAGTATGGCAGGCGGTGCGTACCACGAAGCAATGGGCGAACTTGTTGCAAGTAAAATTCTGTACAATAAAATAAATGAATTAGAAAAAGGCAAATATACTGTCTATGTAAATAACAAAACTTTTCCTAAACTAATAGGTCAAAAGCGTTCAAATATCAGTTTGTTGAATTCAAACGGCTATGAATTGAAAATTATCCGTGATGAAACGGTTAAAGATAATGATTTGAGGTTTAATAATGGTTTTAAAAACTCTTGAAATGCAGGGATTTAAGTCTTTCCCCGACAAAACTGAATTATCTTTCGGCAAGGGAATTACCGCCGTTGTCGGTCCTAACGGTTCGGGAAAAAGTAATATTTCCGACGCTGTTCGTTGGGTGCTCGGCGAAACAAGTACAAAAAGTTTGCGCGGTTCTAAAATGGAAGATGTCATTTTCGGCGGTACGGAAAAAAGAAAATCGCAGGGCTTTGCTCAGGTTGTACTGACGCTTGACAATTCCGACGGAACACTCAAGGACAGGGGCGAAACAGTTACCGTATCGAGAAGATATTACAGAAGCGGTGAAAGTGAATACAAAATAGATTCCGAGCAGGTTAGACGAAAAGATATTAAAGAACTGTTTATGGATACAGGTCTCGGGTCAAACGGATATTCTTCTGTCGGACAGGGCAGAATTGCTTCTATTATCGAATCAAAAGGCGACGGAAGACGAGAACTTTTTGAAGAAGCGGCGGGTATTTCCCGTTTCAGACATAAAAGAACGGACGCGCAAAGAAGACTTGAACAGGCACAGGAAAATCTTGTCAGACTTCTCGATATACTTAATGAACTTGAACTCAGAGTAGGCCCTCTAAAAAAACAAAGCGAAAAGGCGAATGAGTTTTTAAAATACGCAGCAGAGAAAAAAGAACTTGAAATAGGTCTCTGGCTTGAAAAAATAGGAAAATTCACAGGCGATTTGCGTGAACTTGAACATAAAATAGACGCTGCAAATGTTTCTTATGAACTTTGCGAAAAAGAAATAGGCGAAATTGAAGATAGTATTGAAAATGTTGTTGCACAGGTTGCAGAGATAAATGTTCAAATTGAGGAAACAAGAGAAAGCGTTTCAAATTTTGAGTCGGAAATTTTAAAAACGCAGTCGGAGATTTCTGTTGCAAATGAGCAAATCAAACACAACGACGATACAATTTCAAGGCTCAAGGCAGACATTGAGGCGGTCGGCGGAGATAAAACCGCAATCGAGAAGCAGATAGAAGAAAAAGAAAAGACAATGAAAGAGTGTCAAATTGCTTCTGAAGAAAAAAAAGAAGAACTTTTAAACACGACAAAAATGCTTGAAAATCTTTCATCAAAAGGCGAAGAAAATTCAAAAAAATCGGCTGGAATAAGCAAGGTCATTTCCGAACTTACAATGCAGTTTTCACAGGCGAATATTGAACTTTCATCTGCAAACTCGTCTGCAAATGAGATAGAAAACAGAATGAACGGAATTGACGAAAATATCGAGCAGTTAAATTCCGAACTTAATGTTGTAGAAAAATTAAAAGAAGAACAAAATCAAAATATCAGTTTTTTAAATGAAAAAATTAACGAGTTCACAAACTCAATGCAGGGTTATAAACTTCGTCTTGACTCGAAAACAAAAAGAGTTCAGGAACTGAGAACGGAGTGCGAAAACAAATCTCGTTTGCTGTCTGCCAAAGAGTCAAAAGTCAAAATGCTTCTTGACCTTGAAAAAAATATGGACGGTTATTCGGGTGCCGTAAAATCTGTCATAAACCGTGCATCTCATGGCGGTTTGTCGGGAATTCACGGCGCAGTTTCTCAACTTATAACGGTTGACGATGAGTATTCAACGGCAATCGAAGTTGCATTGGGCGCCTCTATGCAAAACATTGTTACGGATACAGAGGCGGACGCAAAAAGAGCTATCTACTATCTAAAACAGAATAAACTCGGCAGAGCAACATTTTTGCCTATTTCGGCTGTTAAAAGCAGAGTTTTAGACGAACGAAATCTTGATGACAACTTGGGTTTTGTTGCCGTTGCGTCAGATATTGTCGAGTGTGAAAACAAGTATAAAACAATCATTTCTAGTTTGCTCGGCAGGTGCGTCATTGCCGAAGATATGGACAGTGCAATCGGCATTTCAAAGATATATAATAACAGATTTAAAATCGTAACTCTTGACGGTCAGGTTATTAACCCGGGAGGTTCAATGAGCGGCGGTTCCAGAGCAAAAAACGCAGGCATTCTTTCAAGAGCAAACCTTATCGAAACTGAAAAAGAGGAAGCCGAAAAAATACGAAAATCTCTTTCTGAACTCAACGAAAAATTGAACAGTTCGGTCAAAGAAATGAATTTTGCGTCGGCAGAAGTTCAGGGCGCAGAGGCAGAACTCAGAACGGCAAACGAAGATTTAATCAGGGCTAAAGGCGAACTGAAAATAATAGAAGAAAGACTGTCTTCCGTAAAAGACAGCGTAAATTCTTTGTTAACTGAAAAAAACACTTCTGAGGAAAGAATAAAAGAGTTTAAAGACAAATCGCAAAAGGCTCGGCAAAATGCAGATTTAATCGCAGAAAAAATCAGCGAGAACGAAAAGCAACTTGAGATACTTAACTCAAACAGCAGAGATTACATCGAAAAAAGAGATGATTTAAGAAATAAGAGCGAACAGATTAACCTTGAAATAATTTCTTTTGCAAAAGACTTTGAAAGCGCAAAATTGTCGGCAGAAGAACTGAAACAGAGAATTTTAACTCAAAACAGTAAAGTTGTTTCTGTTGAGACGGAAATTAAACAGGTCGAAAGCAGTTCCGAAGCAGTACGGCAAAGAATTGCAGAATTGTCTTTAAAAGTTGAAAGGTTGAAAAACAGTTCTGCTCAAAGTGAAAACGATGTCAAAGAACTTGTTGAAAAACGAAACACGGCAGAAAAGAAGTCAAACGATTTGAGAACTTTTGAAAAGGCGAAAAACGATGAAAGAAGCCGATTGAATTCCGAACTTGTGCGTCTTGATGAAAGAAAAATCGCAATGCGCAAAGAGTATGAAGATTTGAAAACAAAACTCTACGACGAGTACGAACTCACAACAAGGCAGGCGCAGGAAATTGCCGTTGAAATTGAAGATGTGCAGGCTGCAAACAGAAGACTGCACGAATTGAAGTCGGCAATAAAGTCGCTCGGCAATGTAAATGTCGGCGCTATTGAGGAGTACAAAGAGGTATCGGAAAGGTACGAGTTTTTAAAAGAGCAGGTTGACGATGTTGAGAAATCTAAGTCGGAACTTTTGAAAATCATAGACGATTTGACTTCCTCTATGAGTGAACAGTTTATGAGCAGTTTCAAAAAGGTAAACGAACAGTTTAAGATTTGTTTTGTAGATTTCTTCGGCGGCGGCAAAGGCGAACTGTCGCTTGAAGATGAAAGCGATTGCCTTGAAAGCGCTATAGAAATTAAAATTCAGCCGCCCGGTAAAAGCGTTCAGAATATAGACCTGTTTTCCGGAGGCGAAAAAAGTTTGGCTGCGCTTGCGCTTCTTTTTGCATTGCTTAAAGTTAACCCTGCGCCGTTTTGTATCTACGACGAGGTAGAGGCTGCGCTTGACGATGTCAATGTTGAAAGATTTGCTAAATATATGCGAAAAATGACTGACAATACACAGTTTATAGCCATTACCCACAGGCGCGGTACTATGGAAGAAGCAGATGTCCTTTATGGTGTTACAATGCAGGAAAAAGGCGTTTCAAAGCTGCTTGAACTTCAAAGTGCCGAACTTGCTTCAAAAATGGGACTTGACGCATAAAAAAATTAACGGAGGTTGCTATGGGATTATTTGATAAATTCAGAAAAGGTCTTAAAAAAACAAGAACAGAGGGTATCACAGCTCAAATAGACGAAGTTATAGAAAGTTATGAAAAAATAGACGACGAACTTTTTGAAGAACTTGAGGAAATACTTATAATGGGCGATGTCGGTATTCCGACAGCCGAAAAAATCATTAAAAGTCTAAAAGAAAAAATTGCAAACGACCGTATTACAAGCGTTCCTAAAGTGAGAGAAACTTTAAAAGATATTGTTTCGGGTATTGTATGGGGCGGCAGTATGCTCAGACTCAGAACAAAGCCGTCCGTCATTTTAGTCATAGGTGTAAACGGCGTCGGCAAAACTACTACAATCGGCAAACTTGCTTTGAGATTGAAAAATCAGGGAAGAAAAGTAATTCTCGGCGCTGCCGATACATTCAGAGCAGCGGCTATTGAACAACTTCAGGTTTGGGCCGACAGGGCAGATGTAGATTTGATAAAACACGCTGAGGGAGCCGACCCTGCGTCAGTTGTTTTTGACACTATTGCGGCAGGCAAAGCAAGAAATGCAGATGTCATCATCATTGATACGGCAGGAAGACTTCACAACAAGAAAAATCTTATGGACGAGCTTAATAAAATCACTCGTGTTATAGAAAGAGAGTTGCCCGAAGCAAGCAAAGAGGTGCTTTTGGTACTCGACGCTACAACAGGTCAAAACGCCGTAAATCAGGCAAAAGATTTTAAAGAAGCGGCGGGCATTACGGGTATTGTGCTTACAAAACTTGACGGTACTGCAAGAGGCGGTGTTGTACTTGCTATCAACAATGAACTCGATGTTCCCGTTAAATTTGTCGGCGTAGGCGAACAGATAGACGATTTTCAGCCGTTTGACGCAGACGCATTTGCAAGCGGTTTGTTTGACAAACAGGAGCCTATTGACGATAAAGAAATAAACAGTTTTATTGAGGGTGAATAAAATGGATTTTTTACTTGCGAGCAATAATAAGAAGAAGTTGGGCGAACTTCAGCGGATTTTGTCGCCTTTGGGAATAAATATAGTTACGGCAAAAATGCTCGGAAAAGAACTTGAAGAAGTTGTAGAAGACGGCACAACATTTGAAGAAAACGCAAGAATTAAGGCTGTGGCAGGTATGAAAGCGTTTAATATGCCGACTATCGCAGACGACAGCGGACTTTGTGTTGACTATTTAGACGGAGCGCCTGGAATTTTCTCGGCAAGATTTTCTGGTGAACACGGAAACGATGAAAAAAACAACGATTTGTTGCTTGAAAAACTTGAAGGTGTTCCTGAAGAAAAACGAGACGCTCACTATGTTTGCACAGTTTGTTGTGTTTTCCCCGACGGCAAAGAAATAACCGTCAGAGGAGAATGCCACGGTAAAATAGGATTTGAAAGGGACGGAAACGAAGGCTTTGGCTATGACCCGTTGTTTGTCATTAACGGCAGAACTTTCGGAAACTATACTTCTGAAGAAAAAGACAAAATATCTCACAGAGGCAAGGCACTTCGTGAACTTGCAAAAGAATTGGAGAAAATTATATGACAGGAAAAGAAAGAGCAGTTTTCAGAGCGCAGGCGAACACGCTTGAGCCGATTATTCAAATAGGAAAAGACGGTATTTCCGAAAATTTAATCAAACAGGTTGACGATACTTTAAATTCAAGAGAACTCATTAAAATAAGAATACATCTTGAAACTTCACCGAAAACGCCGAGAGAGTGTGCACAGGAACTTGCAGGTATTTTGTCAGCGGAAATAATACAGGTAATAGGCGGAATTATTGTCCTTTATCGTGAAAGAAAAGAAGACAAAGTGAAAAAAGCAAAAAAATCAAAACCTGCCAAAGCAAAGAAAGTGCGTGTAAAAGGTTTGCGTGAAAGAAACAGAGTAGCCGAAGAGAAGAGAAACGCCAGATACGGCGACTTGAATCACGGCAAAGTTTACTCGGGCAGAAGCGGAAGACCTGTGGGAAATGTCAGAGAAAGAGACAGAAAAAGCAGATGAGAACGGCTATTTTCGGCGGCAGTTTTAACCCGATACACAACGGACACCTGAATATAGCAAACGCTTATTGCAATGCGCTTGGTTTGGACAGAGTGTTTTTTGTACCCGCCTGCGACCCTCCGTTAAAGAATAATGTAAATCTTGAGTCTTCCGACAGCAGAATGAAAATGGTTGAACTTGCTTTAAAAAACAACGATTTGTTTTTTTCAAGCGATGTTGAAATTTTGCGTGGCGGTACGAGTTATACTATTGATACAGTCAGGTATTTTAAAAACAAATTTCCGAAAGACGAACTGTTTTTGATTGTAGGCTCAGACCAATTTTTACAGTTCGACAAATGGAAAGATTACAGGGAAATTTCAAGACTTGCCGTTATATGTACTGCTTCGCGAGACGGTATTACGGGGAAAAAAGATTTTTTAAACTATGCAAAAAAAATCGGAGTGAAAAATATTTTTGTCATAGATGAAAAAGAGTACAATGTTTTTGAAGTCAGTTCAACTCAAATCAGAAATGAATTAAAAAAAGGTAAAACTGTTGCAGGACTTTTAGACAACTCTGTTGCAGAATTTATAAAAAGCAAAGGACTATACAGTGAAATATAATGTTAACGAGTATATAGATTTAATCAAATCAAAACTGTCAGATTATAGGTACTATCATTCAATGTGCGTGGCGAAAGCTGCTGTAATTTTGGCTGAAAAGTACGGCGCAGATAAAGAAGACGCTTTTGTTGCAGGCGTATTGCACGATGTGATGAAAGAAGCCTCTGCAAGCGAACATATTGCAGTCATTAAAAATTCACCTATAACTATGACAAAACTGGAAATAAATAATTTTAAGTTGTATCATCAAATTTCGGGCGCGGCTTATGCAAGGTGCGTGCTGAAGATAGACAATAAAGATGTTATTAATGCAATTCGTTACCATACGACAGGCAGAGCAAATATGAGTTTGCTTGAAAAAATTATTTACCTTGCAGATTATATTTCCGACGACAGAGATTACGAAGATGTTGAAATAATGCGCGAAAAAGCATATAATAAAAGTCTTGACGAGGCAATGCTTTTCGCTATAAAATATACAATTAAGGACATTGTCGGTAAAGGCGTTGTTTTGCACCCCGACACAGTTGATGCCTACAATGAAATAATTCTTAGAATTAAGGAGAAATAAATGGAAAAATCAGAAATTCTCGATATTGTTAAAACTGCCGTTAAAGCAGTTGACAGTAAAAAGGCTATTGATATTAAAGTAATCGGAGTAACAGATTTAACTATCGTTGCCGACTATTTTGTGATTTGCAGCGGTTCATCTTCAACTCAGGTAAAAGCGCTTGCCGACGAAGTTGAATATCAACTCTCCCAAAAGGGAATTGAACCGCATCATGTAGAGGGCAAATCTTCGGGCTGGATTTGTCTTGACTATTCAAGCGTTGTTGTCCATGTTTTTTATGAAAAAGACCGTGAATTTTTCAATCTTGAAAGACTGTGGCAGGACGGCGAAATGTTAGATGCAGAAAAAATGATTGCGGAGGAATAAAAATGGAGTATAATTTTAAAAGTGTTGAGAAAAAGTGGCAAAAAATATGGGAAGAAAAAGGCGTTTTCCACGCAAAGACAGACTACTCATTGCCGAAATACTATTGCCTTGTTGAGTTCCCTTACCCGAGCGGTCAGGGACTCCATGTAGGACACCCGCGTTCATATACCGCTTTGGATATTGTTGCAAGAAAGAAAAGACTTGAGGGATACAATGTTCTTTACCCAATGGGATGGGACGCTTTTGGTTTGCCTACGGAAAACTTTGCTATTAAAAATCATATTCATCCTGCTGAAGTAACAAAGAAAAATGTTGCTCACTTTAAGGAACAACTTCAGTCACTCGGATTTTCTTTTGACTGGAGCAGAGAGATTAATACAACCGACCCGTCGTACTATAAATGGACTCAGTGGATTTTCCTTCAACTTTTCAAAAAGGGTCTTGCATACAAAAAAGAGATGCCTGTAAACTGGTGTACTTCATGTAAGTGCGTGCTTGCAAATGAAGAAGTTGTAAACGGCGTTTGTGAAAGATGCGGCAGTGAAGTCATCAGAAAAACTCAAAGTCAATGGATGCTTAAGATTACCGAATATGCCGACCGTCTTGTAAATGACCTTGACGATGTCAATTTTATTGACCGTGTAAAAGTTCAGCAAAAGAACTGGATAGGCAAGTCAACGGGCGCAGAAGTAGATTTCACTACAACAGAGGGCGATATTCTCACTGTCTATACAACAAGGTGCGACACACTTTTCGGCGCTACATATATGGTAATGTCTCCCGAACATCAGTTTATTGAAAAGTGGGCAGATAAAATTAAAAATATAGACGAAGTAAGAAAATATCAAGAACTTGCGTCTAAAAAATCCGACTTTGAAAGAACTGAAATTAATAAAGATAAAACAGGTGTAAGACTTGACGGCGTAATGGGTATTAACCCTGTTACCGAAAAAGAAATACCTATTTTCATCTCTGACTATGTTTTGACTTCATACGGTACAGGCGCCATCATGGCTGTTCCTGCACACGACACTCGTGACTGGGAATTTGCAAAGAAATTTGAACTTCCTATTGTAGAAGTAGTTTCGGGCGGAAATGTAGATGAAGAACCGTTTACAGACTGCGCTAAGGGTGTAATTGTGAATTCAGGCTTTTTGACAGGCAAAACTGTTGATGAGGCAAAAGAGGCAATGCTTCAGTACCTTGAAGAAACAGGAAAAGGCAGAAAAAAAGTCAACTTTAAACTTCGTGACTGGGTTTTCTCAAGACAGAGATATTGGGGCGAGCCTATTCCGATTGTTCACTGTGAAAAGTGCGGAGCAGTTGCGCTTGATGAGAGTCAGCTTCCTCTTGAACTTCCTGATGTTGACAGCTATGAGCCTACCGAAAACGGCGAAAGTCCGCTTGCTAAAATGACAGATTGGGTAAATACAACCTGTCCTAAATGCGGAGGTCCTGCTAAGAGAGAAACAGATACAATGCCTCAGTGGGCAGGTTCATCGTGGTATTTCCTCAGATATATGGACCCGCACAATGATAAAGAACTTGCTTCTAAAGAGGCTCTTGAATATTGGTCACCTGTTGATTGGTACAACGGCGGTATGGAGCATACAACACTCCACCTGCTTTACAGTCGTTTTTGGCACAAGTTCCTCTATGATATCGGTATTGTTCCGACAAAAGAACCGTATCAAAAGCGTACTTCTCACGGTATGATACTCGGTGAGAACGGCGAAAAAATGAGCAAATCAAGAGGAAATGTTGTTAACCCCGACGACATTGTAGAACAATACGGTGCTGATACAATGCGCCTTTATGAAATGTTTATAGGCGACTTTGAAAAGGCGGCTCCTTGGAACTCCGCTTCAATTAAGGGCTGCAAGAGATTTATTGAAAGAGTTTGGAACTTACAAGAGTTGGTTGTTGACGGCGAAAGTTATTCAAAAGAGCTTGAAACCGAAATGCATAAAACTATCAAAAAAGTTACTTTTGACATAGACAATTTAAAGGCAAACACTGCTATTGCGGCGCTTATGACTTTGCTTAATAAAATGTATGAAAATAAAAGAGTAACAAATGCCGAAATGAAAACATTGCTTATTCTTTTAAACCCGTTTGCACCTCACATTACAGAAGAAATGTGGCAGACTTTGGGCTATGACGGAATGCTCAATGAACAAAAATGGTGCAGTTACGATGAAGATAAAACAGTTGACAATACTGTTGAAATCGTGCTTCAGGTAATGGGCAAAGTAAGGTCAAGAGCAGTTGTTCCTGCCGATATTTCAAAAGAGGATGCCATTGAACTTGCGAAAAAAGACCCGTCAGTTGCAAAATTAATTGAAGGTAAGTCAATCAAAAAGGAAATCTATGTACCGGGCAAACTTGTCAATATAGTTGCAGTTTAACAGATATTATTTTGAAAGCACAGTGTTTTATATACTGTGCTTTTTTCAATTCTTAATATTTCTTAATTAGGTCAAAAAATAAAGACATCTGTAAAACTTTGTGATATACTATGCACGCAAAACAAAGAAACGGGGGTTATTATATGGAAAATAAAATAAAAAACGCAAAAATACTCATAGTAGATGATGACCCCAGTATCAGAGAAGTTTTAAGCATTCAACTGAAAAGCAAAGGTCATTCGGTTGACCAAGCAGTAAACGGCTTAAACGCTGTTGAAAAAATCAAAGAACAAAATGATTTTGATTTGATTATTTTGGATATTATGATGCCGGAATTGTCGGGTGTTGACGCTTGTAAAGAAATCAGAAAATTCACCAATATTCCCGTTTTGTTTTTGACTGCAAAATCGCAGGAAACAGATAAATCGGTTGCGTATGAAAACGGCGGAGACGACTATTTGGTGAAACCTTTTTCAACTGCAGAACTGTTTATGAAAGTTGATTCTTTGCTGAGAAGATATTTCATTTATAAAGGAAAAAATGAAAACCCGAGTTCAGACAATTCTGAAATTTTGATTGCAGATTTATCAGTCAATCCATCAAATAAAACAGTCAAAAGGCAAGGTATTAAAATATCGCTTACCGACACCGAGTTCGATATATTAATGTTATTAATTAAGAACAAAGACAAGCCTGTTGACGCGCAGGAGATATATGAAACAGTATGGGGACAAAAATTTATGCAGTCATCTGTGAACACCGTAATGGTTCATATATTGAATTTGAGAAGAAAACTGAATTTTGACAACGACGAAGCCGAGGTTATTAAAACCGTTTGGGGAAAAGGATATCAGTTAAATGGATGTTGAAAAAATTAAAAAAGTTCTTTTTTCATTGAGATTTAAGTTTGCAATAGTTTTGGTCTTTGCGTGCCTGCTTTCTTACGGAACAATGAGTATCACAACGCTTACTTTTGACTATTATTTGATAAATCACTATTCTACAACAGAAAAAATGGCTCAAAGGGAAAAGAAGTATCAGGATTCTTTTAAGGAATATGTTAAAGAAAACAATATTGCTTCAACAGAAACAAGGGCGATTAACCGCTGGGTCAAGGAAACAAAGTATGTTTCACTCGGTATATGCGATAAAACGGGCAGAGCTTTTTACGAGTCCGGAATTAATTCAAATGCGCTTATAGTTGACGCAGATGATGAGTTGGAAACTGCGGCGAAAGGCACAAACACCTATACATACTACGGAACAAACAGTGAAACTTCCGAAGAAGAAACAAGCGAAACTGAGTACTATGATGAAAACGCTCTTTACTACGACACAGACTATTTGATACCTGTTGAATTTTTTGACGGTACATTTTATGTTTCCATTATAGACCTGTCGTCTTCAAGCATTTCCAATATCGGGTACTATTCTTCATATATAGTTTTCATCGTAACATTTTTTGCTGTAGTTATTATTTATAATTTCCTTGTAAACAGAAGAATTATCAAACTGTCAAAAGAAGTTGCAAAAATAAAACAAGGTAATTTGACTGCCGATATTACAAAAAAAGGAAACGACGAAATTGCCGATTTGGCAGTCGATGTTGACAATATGAGAGAGTTTTTGATTTGCCGTATTGAAGAGGCTGAAAGGGCGTGGGGGGCAAATGAAGAACTCATCACAAATATGTCGCACGATATTCGTACTCCGCTCACTTCACTTATCGGCTATGTGGATATTATTGAACAGAAAAACTACGAAAACGAAGAACAAAGAGATTTGTATATTAAAACAATCAAAAGCAAGGCTTTGCAGTTGAAGAGTTTGTCAGACAAGTTGTTCTCGTATTTTCTTGTTTTCGGCGATGATGAAATAAATATGCTTGCCGAAAAGTTTGATACACGAATTTTACTCCAGCAACTTGTAGGAGAAAGGGTTTTCGACCTGGAAAACAAGGGCTATAAAATAGATGTGAACATCAGTCCGAAACCTTACTATATAAATGTGGATATTCAGTATTTCCAAAGAATATTTGACAATCTCTTTTCTAATATTTCAAAATATGCCGACAGAACTAAAAAAGTTGTTATTGATTGCAGTATTGATAAAGATATTTTAACTGTTACCGTTAATAATAAAATCAATAAAAATCTTGACAGAATAGAAAGCAATAATATAGGGCTCAAGATTTGCGAGAAAATCGTCAAACAAATGAACGGTACATTTAAAATTGAAAATAACGGCGATGATTTTACAGTAACTGTAACATTTCCCGTAGAAAAAATAAAAGAAGAAAGTGTGGAGAATTAAGTATGACAAATGTTTTAGAGTTTCTTGAAAATTCAGCAAAAACTCATAGCGATAAAATAGTTGTTGAAGATGTTGAAAAAGGCTATACATATTCGCAGTTTGTTGACTTGTCAAAAGCAATCGGCAGTAAAATTGCCGAAACCGAAAGCGCAAGAAAACCGATAGTTGTGTTTATGGAGAAAAGCGCAGACGCTCTTGCCGCTTTTATGGGTATTGTTTACGCGGGTTGTTTCTATGTGATGATTAACCCCGAACATCCGACAGTCAGAATAAATCAGATTTTAAGCGTTTCGGGTGCAGATTATCTCATAACAACTCCCGAATATTCAGAAAAACTTTCAGAGTGTGAGTACAACGGAAAGGTTGCATATCTCGATGATTTGATGAAAAGCGAAATTGACAACGATAAACTTGCACAAATTCGCAGTCAATCACAAGATGTTGACCCGCTTTACTGCAACTTTACTTCGGGCTCAACGGGTGTACCGAAAGGCGTACTTGTAGGTCATCGTTCCGTAATTGATTTTATGGAATATTTCACAGATTTGTTTAACATTACGGAAGATGATATAATCGGTAACCAGGCTCCGTTCGATTTTGATGTTTCTGTTAAAGATATTTACTCAACATTTAAAACAGGCGCAACAATGGTTGTCATTCCTAAAAAACTGTTTTCAATTCCTATGCAGCTGCTCGACTATCTTTGCGAAAGAAAAGTTACAACACTCATTTGGGCAGTTTCGGCACTTTGTATGATTACAACGCTTAAAGGCTTTACATATAAAATTCCGACAGATATTAATAAAGTGCTTTTCAGCGGTGAAGCAATGCCGATTAAACACTTGAATCAGTGGGAAAAATATTTGCCGAATGTTGACTATGTAAATCTCTACGGACCGACAGAAATTACATGTAACTGCACATACTACCGTGTTGACAGAGATTTTGAAAAAGGCGATGTTCTTCCTATCGGTCAGCCTTTCCCGAACGAAAAAGTTTTTCTTCTTGACGATGACGACAAAGAAATTACAACTCCTGATGAACCGGGTGAACTTTGCGTTTCGGGTACTGCGCTTGCTCTCGGCTACTATAACAATGCAGAGCAAACTGCAAAAGCATTTGTTCAAAATCCGCTCAATAAGTCGTATCTTGAAACCATTTACAGAACGGGCGACCTTGCATACTACAACGCCGACGGCGAACTTTGTTTTGCAGGCAGAAAAGACTTTCAAATCAAACATATGGGACACAGAATTGAACTTGAAGAAATCGAGGCGGCTATCAACGGCTGCAACGGTGTAACAAGAGCTTGTTGTGTTTTTGATACAAAGAGAAACAAAATTGTTGCTTTCTATGTAGGCGAGGCAGACAAAGAGTCAATTCACACTTACCTTTCGGAAAAACTTCCTGTATTTATGATACCGAATGTGTTCAATCAAATAGATGAAATGCCGCTTACTCAAAACGGCAAGATTGACAGAAAGTTTTTGCTTGCAAGTTGCGGAGGTAGAAGATAATGAATGAATTACAAATGAAAGAAGCTGCGTCAAAGTTTAAAACACCTTTCTATGTTTTTGACAGCGATGTTTTAAATGCTCAGGTAAAAAAGATTAAAGACGCTTTGCAGTCAACTGCTAAAGTTTGCTACGCTATGAAAGCAAATCCTTTCATCATTGCAGAAATTTTAGATACTGTTGATTGCTTTGAAGTTTGTTCTCCGGGCGAATTCAGAATTTGCGAAAGAGCAAATATTCCTATGGAAAAGATTGTAATGTCCGGTGTGTACAAAAATAAAGACGACATTCACTATGCGCTCGATACATATAAAACCGACGGTGTATATACTGTTGAGTCATATAATCAGTGGGTTTTGCTTTCCGAATACGCTGCCGAAAACAAAATGAATATCAAAGTTTTGCTCCGTCTTTCAAACGGCAATCAGTTCGGTATGGACAAGTCTGTTCTTGAAAGCATTGTTGCCGACAGAGAAAATCATCCGTATATTCATATTGAGGGCGTACAGTATTTTACAGGTACTCAAAAAAAGCCAGCGTCAAAAATTGAAAGAGAAATCAGAAAAATAGACGCTTTAGTTGTTGAACTGAAAGAAAAGTACGGCTTTGAATCAGAAAAAATCGAGTACGGTCCGGGTTTGCCCATTTGCTATTTCGACGGCGAAGAAAATGTTGAAGACGAAATGTTGCAGGCACTTTGCAACGCTATCAAAGAAATGCAGTTTAAAGGCGAAATTGTGCTTGAAATGGGCAGATATATTGCTGCATACTGCGGATACTACTTTACAAAAGTAGTAGATGAAAAAGTAAATAAATCACAGCCGTATTGTATAATTGACGGCGGCGTGCACCATGTTAATTATTACGGACAGATGATGGCTATGAAAATGCCTCCTATTATTCATCTTGAAGAAAACAAAGACGCAGAGGAAAAAAATTGGTCAATCTGCGGAAGTCTTTGTACTGTAAACGATGTGCTTGTTAAAGCGTATCCGTTCAAAGACCTTAAACTCGGCGATACGCTTGTGTTCAAGAAAACAGGCGCATACTCTTCAACAGAGGGTATCTCGCTTTTGCTCAGCAGAGATTTGCCTCAAATCATTGTATATTCACAAAAAGATGGTTACCGCGTTGCAAGAACACACTATGCAACCGATATCATAAATTACTTTCAAAATTAAGAAAAAAGGAGAAAATCAAAATGGAAGAACTTTTAGAAATCTTAGAGGACATCAAACCGGGCGTTGACTATGAAAATGAGGACAAACTCATTGACAACGCAATTCTCGACTCATTTTCAATACTCTCACTCGTATCTGAACTTGAAGATGCGTTTGACATTGAAATCACACCCGTATATCTTGTTCCCGAAAACTTCAACTCAGCAAAAGCTCTTTGGAGCATGATTCAAAAACTTCAAGAGGAGAACTAAATGGCGTATAATTCAATATTGTTTTTATGCGCTTTTTTACCTGTGTCGCTTTTACTCTACCAAGTAGTGCCGAAGCGATACAGGTGGGTTGAATTACTTGCTTTCAGTTATCTTTTCTTCTTTCTTTTCAGCGGAAAGTTAATTGTTTTTATTCTTATTTCAACTGTCAGTATTTATGTTCTTGCGTTGCTCTTGGATAAGTGCAAGGCGAACTACAAACTAAAAAGAAAATCGGCAGAAAGTAAAGCGGATAAAGATTCTTTAAAAAAATCATTTACAAGACAAAAAAGATTTTTGCTGTGGACAGGTATTATAATCAATATAGGTATTCTTGCCTTTTTGAAATACTATAATTTCTTCGGACACAACTTCAATCTTTTGTTTGACGCACTCAACTTGAATGCGTCGCTACCGCATTTAAAATTATTTACTCCTATCGGAATATCTTTCTATTCCCTTCAGGCAGTTTCATACTTAACAGATGTTTACGGCGGAAAAATTTCGGCAGATAAAAACTTCGGCAGACTTGCTCTTTATATGTCGTTTTTCCCGATAATTATGGAAGGTCCGATTTGCCGCTATTCTCAAATAGCAGACGACCTCTATTCAGGCAGACCTCTGAAATTCAAAAATCTTCAAGACGGATTTATCAGAGTTTTATGGGGCTTGTTCAAAAAAATTATCATCGCAGACAGACTGAATGTTTTAGTAGGAGAAATATTCGGCCACAGCGAAAAATACGGCGGACTTGTCATCATTCTCGGTGCTGTCAGCTATACATACCAACTCTATATGGAGTTCTCGGGTTGTATAGATATGACTATCGGTATCGGTCAGATGTTTGGCGTTACAATACCCGAAAACTTCCGTCAGCCGTTCTTCTCTCGTTCGGCGTCTGAATTTTGGCGCAGATGGCACATCACTCTCGGCGCATTTTTCAGAGACTATATTTTCTATCCTATTTCTCTTACCAAGTTTGTTAAAAATGTCGGTAAGAAGTCAAGAAAGCGTTTCAAAAATCATTTCGGTCAAGTCATTCCGTCAGCATTTGCATTGTTCGGTGTGTGGATATGCAACGGCTTTTGGCACGGAACGGGCTGGACATATATTTTCTACGGACTGTACTATTTCGTAATTATTTTACTTGAAAATATCTTTGAACCGTACAGTTACAAATTTACAGATAAATTCAAAATCAACAGAGAGTCGTGGGGCTTTAAAGCACTGCAGATTACAAAGACGCTCATCATCATATTTACAGGCGAATTGTTCTTCAGAGCGCCGAGAATGCTCACTGCAATCAGTATGTTTAAATCTATCTTTACAGACTTCAGCTTTTCTGTATTCACGGACGGAACATTGTCTGCCATTCCTTTCAGCGTTTACGACTACGCTGTTTGTATTGTTGGCTTCTTTGTTGTTTTGGCTGTCGGAATTATTCACGAAAAAGGTATTTCTATCAGAGAAAAACTCGACCAAAAGAATTTTGCAGTTCAGTTTACAGTATATATGCTGTTGATACTTTCAATAGTTATTTTCGGTGCTTACAGCGGTGCATACGCACCTGTTGACCCGATTTACGCAGGATTTTAAAAAGGAGGTACAAAAATGTTTGCAAAAATAATGAAACCGTTGTCTTTTGCCTTGACATTCGTTTTGATAATAACCGGTTTAGGCTACCTTTTTGTGCCTAAATATGCGAACGATATTGATTCAAATCTGGCAACCGAGAAAGTTTCAAAAGGTATTTTTAATGAAGAAAAAAACACTGTTGACTTTTTGGTTATAGGAGACAGCGAGAGTTACACAACAGTATCTCCTATGGAAATCTTCAACAAGTACGGCTATGCGGGTTTTGTAAGCGGTGTTCCCGGTATGAGAATTCAGGACATCTACTACAATTTGGAAGATATATATAAAGTTCAGCAACCGAAAGTTGTATTGTTGGAGTGCAACGCAGTTTTCAGATACCACAGCGGAGATATGAAACAAATGCAGCTTACTGCTGAGGGCTGGCTTAAAAGAGCGTTTCCTATTTTTGAAAATCACAACAGATGGAAAAATATGATTCAAAACGCAGTCAGCGATGAAAAGTGCTATGTTGACAAAAAAGACCCGCTTAAAGGTTTTGACTACAGAACGCGTGTGAAACCGTACAAAGGCAAACAGTGGATGCATAACACAAAAGAATCAAAAACTATGCATAAGATTAATAAAACATATCTCGAAAAAATCACAAATCTTTGTAAAGAAAAGGGTTCACAACTTGTTTTGTACAATGCTCCGGCTCCTAAAAACTGGACATACGAAAAGCACAATGCTATGGAAAAATATGCTAAAAAAAACGGTTTGACATATATTGATATGAATCTCAAAGTTGATGAAATCGGCATTGATTGGAGCAAAGATTCTTGGGACAACGGCGACCATTTGAATTTTTCAGGTTGCAAAAAAACAACTGCATATATAGGAGATTGGTTGAACAGTAATTGCAGTCTTGAAGACCGTCGCGGTGATAATCTGTACGATTCGTGGAATGATAATTGGTACAACTATTTAAAAGCAACTAAGCAAATGTAGTTTTAGATTGGAGGCGCTTTAAAATGACCGGAAGAGTTATGAAAATATTGGCTATGAGCTTGGCACTTATTTTGTTTATAACAGGTACGGGTATTTTTATTGCGCCCAAACTTTTTCCGGACGCTCATAAAAGTCTTATGACTTCTGAAGCGGCGGACGGAATTTTCAATGAAAGAGTCAATACTGTTGACTTTTTGGTTATAGGCGACAGCGAAACATACACAAGTGTGTCGCCTATGGAAATTTTCAATAAGTACGGCTACACGGGATATGTCAGCGGTGTGCCCGCAATGAAAATTCAAGATATCTATTCAAATCTTGACGATATATATAAAACGCAAAAGCCGAAAGTTGTTTTGTTTGAAGCAAATGCCATTTTCAGAAAAACAGGCAATAAGTTTAAACAAATTCAGTTGACTGTTGAAACTTGGGTCGGCAGAATTTCAGTTCCGTTTAATAAATGGAATAATAATATTTTAGATTCTTTTGATATAAAATATGTTGAAATGAAAAACGAAGCGGCAAAGGAAACCGACTTTCTTAAAGGGTTTGATTACAGACCTGTTTTAAAAGCGTACAGCGGCGAACAATGGATGCATATCTCAAATAAAAAAGAGACAATACCGAGTATAAATATTTCCTATTTAAACAAAATAGTTGAGTTGTGCAGAATAAACGGCAGTGAACTTATTTTGTACAGTGCCCCTGCTCCGAAGAATTGGACATACGAAAAGCACAACGCTATTCAGTACTATGCCGACAATAACAATATTGAGTATTTGGATATGAATTTGTTTGCAGATAAAATCGGTATGGATTGGAGCAAAGACTCGGCTGATAAAGGCGACCATCTCAATTTTAACGGTGCTCAAAAGACCACTGCGTATATAGGCGGGTATTTAAACGAAAACTATAACTTGTCAGACCACAGAGGCGATTCAAGATATGACTCGTGGAACAAGGCGTGGTATAAGTATTTAAAGGAAACAGAACAAATCAGTTAGCAGGCGTATTTTCGTCTGCTTTCTTTTTTGTATGACTTTATACTACAAAACAATTACATTTGCAACAGGATATTGCAAGAAACTGCAAATAGTGATATAATTAACAAGGTTAATTCAATATAATATTGAGAGGTATATTAATATGGACAGAAAAGTCATCATTATGGACCATCCGCTTATTCAACACAAGTTGTCAATTCTTCGCGATGTTAAAACGAGTACAAAGGAATTTCGCGACCTTGTAAATGAAATTGCTATGCTTATGATTTACGATGCAACAAGAGACCTTCCTCTTGAAGACACAAAAGTTGAAACTCCGTGCGGTATTGCAAACTGCAAAGTTATTTCGGGCAGAAAACTTGCTTTTGTTCCGATTTTGAGAGCCGGTTTAGGTATGGTAGAGGGCGCTTTGTCACTTGTTCCTGCAGCAAGAATAGGTCATATCGGTCTTTACAGAGATGAAGAAACATTGAAACCTGTTGAATACTATTGCAAACTTCCGAAAGACATTGAAAAGAGAGATGTTTTTGTAACAGACCCAATGCTTGCAACAGGCGGTTCGGCTATTGACGCCATTTCTCAAATAAAACTCAGAAATCCGAGAAGCATTAAGTTCCTTTGTATCATAGCGGCACCTGAGGGACTTGAGGCACTCAAAAAAGCGCACCCTGATGTTGATATTTACTGCGCAGGTCTTGACGACCATTTGAATGAAAACGGATATATTGTTCCGGGTTTAGGCGATGCAGGCGACAGAATTTTCGGTACAAAATAATTTTAAAAAGCTTTCTTTTGCATCTTGCGGGAGAAAGTTTTTTCTTATTAAGAGTTTTTTATTTTTCTTTTTGTTATATAATTTCGAGTATTGTTTTTTTAAAGAAAAAAATGTATAATTATATAGGTTCGTTGTTTTTTGTTAATAAACGGGCGTATATTGCAATTTTGCAAAATAAATATAATTTAAGGAGAAAAAATGAAAAAGACTAAAAGTAAAAGTGTTTTAAAAACAGTGTTGAGCATTGTTGCCGTTTTTTTGGCAATAGCCGTAGTTGTTGTAAGTGTACTGTTTTTCCCGCTTATGGGTAAAAAGCATACAGAAATATGGAGCGCAAAACAAACTTTTGACATTCAAAAAATTCAAACTTTGGAAAAAACGCGCGACGATTATAAAATACTTATGTTTACCGATACACAACTTTGGTCCGATTTGTCTGTAAACGGCGAATGTTATGATGAAATGGATACGCTTGTGGAAAAAACTCAGCCCGATTTAATCGTGCTTCCGGGCGACAATTTATCGGCGCTTGCTTCTCGTTTTTCTATAAATAATTTCATCAAACATATGGACTCATACAAAATTCCGTGGGCTCCTGTTTTCGGAAATCACGATGCTGAAATTCCGACAACTTCAAAAAATTGGCAGGGCGATAAATATATGGAGTCGGAATATTGTTTGTTTGAAAAAGGTCCGTCAAACCTTTACGGCTGCGGAAACTATGTTTTAAACATCACGGAAAACGGAACTCCTATTTACTCGATTTTTATGTTTGACAACGGCCAATACACAAAGTATGAAAACAGCGAAAATCGTGAAGTTTGGATGGGCTATGAACAAATTGCGTGGTATGAGTGGAATGTAAAAGGTATTGCGCAAACAGCAGGCAGAGTTGTGCCGTCTATGACCTTTTCACACTTTGCATTGCCTGAATTTAAAGAGGCGGTAGAAAAAGTCGGTGTGTTGGACGAAAGTACAAACAGATATTCAATACCGAGCGAATACGGCTTCGGAGAGTGCGCATATCTTCCGGGTACTGCACCTGTTAATTCGGGCTTCTTTGATAAATGCCTTGAACTCGGCTCCACAAAGTATATTTTTTGCGGACACGACCATGAAAATAACGCGAGCGTTAAATATCAGGGCATCACTATGACTTACGGTTTGAAAACAGGTCCTTCTCCTATTCCGTGGAACAACGCATTGGAAACAGGGGGTACACTCATCACTATAAACGGTAAAGGTCAAAATCAAAGTGTCGGCATTGAAAACATTGTAGTTACACAAAAGAAATAATTTGTTTTGATAATTTTTGATTTTGAAATGTTTATTGAATCAATCTGAAAATATGAATAAAAAAATGACCACCTAACGCAAAAATGCAGTAGGTGGTTTTTTGTGTGTTGTTTGTGAATGTGTTTTTATGTACTAAGACTTGCTTTTTTCATTTTCTTTTTTAGCCAAATCGTTTGTGTTGATACTTCCGCGGTAAACCCAAAAACGACATACGAGAAACTCTGTACTCATATTGCAAAGCATAGTAACGGCGAGAACAATATATTCATTTATACCGTTTGTTTCTGCCAAGTTGCCCAAGTAAGTTGAAAGCGGTGTAAAAATTAAGTAATAGAACGCCACTTTGAGCATTGCAATGGGAACATTGTTCGCCGACTTGAAAGTGTAGCGTCGGTTTACAGTGAAATTGTAAAGCACAGATAAAATAAGTGCAGGCAGATAGCAAAGCCAGTAACTCGGTATTTTAATCACTTCGTTTAAAAGTGTAAAAGTCAACACTTGAATGATTCCTGCACCGAGAGAAAATGCAACAAATTTTGCTATTTGTACAATTGTCTGTTTTGCCGTCAATTTTTGTTTTTCCTCTTTCATAGAATAACCCCCATACTCTGCCGAAACAGAATTTTTAACAATAAAAATCGCAATTTTACCGTTAATAAAATTATAGTTGTTTTCCCGACTTTAATCAATAGAAAAAAGGAAAATTTACAAAATAAGGAAATATGTATTAAACTTTGCTTATATGTATGATTGATTACATTTTGTCTATTGCTTTTAACAATCTTTTACTTCTGTATTCTAAATATCTAAATCCGACTTTGCCGAGAGTTTTATACCATAAAAGTTCATTGAACAGTGCGTATAATTCAACTTTAATATCACAGTTTTCAGATGTATCTGTCTTGCTTTTATATATGTCGTATAGGTGCAGGTTTTTACCATAGCCGACTGTAAGAGCGAACAACTCATACTCGGGTTCTGTCCACATAACATTAAACGGGTCAATAACACCTTTTAAAGACATGTTCTTTGTATCAATTATAAAATTCGGCAGCCAATAATCTCCGTGTGAAAGAGTTGCGTTATTTTTGTCGTTTCCTATTATCTCAGGCAGTTTTTTATAAGCTGTATTTACTGCTTTTTTTACTGTGTCGGAAACATCGGAATTGTTAGTGAAACTTACTATTTCTTTTGCGAATTCATTGTAGTATTCATACCAAGAATTGTAAACAGCATTGTCGATAGGACCGTATTTGTCGTTGTGAATGCTGTGGATTTTTATAAGATTGTCTACAATCTCATTGGTGAGTTTATTCTTGTTTCTTTTTAATATCAAATTCTTCGGACTTGCTTCAACACCTTCAATTAATTCCATTCCGAGAAAGCCTTTGCCACGAATTTCTTTAAAGAAATATAATTTTGGCAGTTTGCAGTCAACTTTGCTTGAAATAAAGTTGATTGTATTATATTCGTCAAAAATGACCTGTGGATAGTCACTTGATTTAATTGCAATATAGTTTGGAAAAGTACTGATTTTTACTTTGTATACAGTTGCACTTGCCCCTTTACCTATAACGGATATATCAAGTACTTTGCAATTGAGTTCTTTTTCAACTAAATTAGTAATTGTTTCTTCCATAATAGTTTATCCTCACAGTTTTTATTGATAAAATGATGCCATAGAAAATATTTGTTTTCAAGCCGATAAATAAAAAAGCAGAGAAGATTTATCTTCTCTGCTTTTTGGAGCTGATAGTCGGATTCGAACCGACGACCTGTTCATTACGAGTGAACTGCTCTACCTACTGAGCCATATCAGCAAACATATTTTTCTGAATTGCACTGAAAATTATACAATAAAACTTACAGAAGGTCAAGAGTAGTTTTGTTTTTTATCTTAAAACAAAATTGTTCTTTTAGAAATCAACAGCAGTTATCGGAAATTTTATACATTTCTTATTAACCAATTGACAAAGTAGGTAAATGATGCTATAATTATTACCTACTTGCAAGATAGGTAGAAAGGGATTGTAACTATGCAATATCATTTTGAAAAACTTGTCAGAAAAAACTTTCGTTTCGGACGAATGTATTTATGGATTTGAAATAAAACACATAAAAACATTTAATCGAAAGGAAATAAAAATTATGGCTGATTATAAATTTGAAACATTACAACTTCATGTAGGACAGGAAAATCCTGACCCTGCAACCGATGCGCGCGCAGTGCCGATTTATGCAACGACTTCGTATGTATTTCACAATTGTGAACACGCCGCTGCTCGCTTTGGACTTGCTGACGCAGGCAATATTTACGGCAGACTCACAAACTCTACACAAGATGTTCTTGAACAACGCGTGGCGGCGCTTGAGAGCGGAGTTTCAGCTTTGGCTCTTGCGTCGGGTGCGGCGGCTATTACATATACATTAGAGACGCTCGGTCAAAACGGCGGACATTTTGTAGTTCAAAAAACAATTTACGGCGGAAGTTATAACCTTTTGGCACATACATTACCGAACTTCGGAATTACTGCAAGTTTTGTAAACATTCACAATCTTGCGGAAGTTGAATCCGCTGTTCGTGAAAACACTCGCGCAATTTATATTGAAACACTCGGCAATCCAAACAGCGACATTCCCGATATTGACGCTCTTTCAAAACTTGCGCACAAGTACGGTATTCCTCTTGTGGTTGACAACACTTTCGGCACACCGTATCTTATTCGCCCCATAGAACACGGAGCAGATATAGTTTTGCACTCGGCAACAAAATTTCTCGGAGGACACGGAACGACGCTCGGCGGTATAATTGTAGATTCAGGCAATTTTGACTGGTCGGCAAGCGGAAAATATCCTGCGATTTCGGAGCCGAACCCGAGCTATCACGGTGTGTCTTTCACACAGGCAGTCGGTAAGAAAGCGTTTGTTACATACATTCGTGCCGTGTTGCTTAGAGATACAGGTGCAACAATTTCTCCGTTTTCTGCTTTTTTGCTTTTGCAAGGCATTGAGACGCTGTCGCTTCGTTTGGAAAGACATATTGAAAATACTAAAAAAACAGTTGAGTTTTTGTCAAATCACCCACAGGTTGAGAAAGTTAACCATCCGTCGCTTTCGCAACATCCTGACAATGAACTGTATAAAAAGTATTTTAAAAATGGGGGCGGTTCGATCTTTACTTTTGAAATAAAAGGCGGAGTGAAAGAAGCACACAAATTTATTGACAATCTTAAAATTTTTTCTTTGCTTGCAAATGTTGCAGATGTGAAGAGTCTTGTCATTCATCCTGCAACAACAACTCACAGTCAGTTGACGGCACAGGAACTTGAAGAACAGGGCATTAAACCCAACACAATTCGTCTTTCAATAGGTACGGAACATATTGACGATATTTTTGCCGATTTGCAAAGAGGTTTTGACGCTGTTAAATAAATTTTTAACAAATTTACTATATCAGAATTCTTGATTTACTCACTGTCAAGATGTATAATTAGAGAAATTAATTTCAAAGGAAAATGTATATGAAAATCACAGATTTACTGACAAATAAACTATCTTTGTCATTTGAGGTTTTTCCTCCTAAAACAGATACGGCTTTTGAAAATGTGCGTGCGGCAACTGAAGAAATTGCAAAACTGCACCCGTCATTTATGAGTGTTACATACGGTGCAGGAGGCGGAACAAGTCAATATACTTTGGACATTGCGAAGCAAATAAACGACAGATACTCGGTGCCGTCATTGGCTCACCTGACCTGCGTTTCTTCTACAAGAGAAACTGTGCGTAAGCGTATAGATGATATTAAAGAGGCGGGCATAAAAAATGTTATGGCTCTTCGAGGCGACATTCCTGCAGAACTTCAAAATTCAAATCGCGACGATTGGGACTATCACAATGCGATAGAACTCGTCAGAGAACTTAAGGCGGCGGATTCTGAATTGTGTATCGGAGGCGCGTGCTATCCCGAAATTCATCCCGAAAGCGAAAACCAAAAAGAAGATATTAAGTATCTGAAAGAGAAAGTTGACGCAGGGTGCGATTTTCTTACAACTCAGATGTTTTTTGACAACAATTTGCTTTACAATTTTCTTTACAAAATCCGTGAGGCAGGCATTACAGTGCCTGTTATTCCGGGTATAATGCCTATCACAAATGCCAATCAAGTTGCCCGTGCAATAAAACTTTCAGGCTCGTTTATGCCTCAAAGATTTAAGAGCCTTGTAGATAAATTTGGCTCAAACCCTGCGGCTATGAAACAGGCAGGCATTGCGTACGCAACCGACCAAATAATAGATTTGTACGCAAACGGAATAACAAATGTACATGTGTATTCTATGAATAAGCCTGATGTTGCCCGAAAAATTCAAGACAATTTGAGCGATATATTGGGAGCATATTGAAAAAATGAATTCTGTTGTTTTAACAAAAATATATGATGAACCGCCTTTTTGTGAAAAGGAAATATTGCGCTATGCAGGTTGCAAAGAAGCAGACGAAAAGATGATTTCTTTTCTCAAAGAGTGTGTCGGCGAAGTTAAAGACAAACTGACCTATAAAGTCTGTTACCGTGAATTTCCTGTGAAAATTGACGGAACTTTGTGTAACTTTGAAGCGTTTTGTACACATTCTGAAAAATTGGCTGTAAATCTCGGCGATTGTGAAAAAGTTGTAGTTTTTGCTGCTACCGTCGGAGTCGGAATAGACCGCTTAATAGCAAAATACAACAGGCTTTCTCCGTCAAAAGCGTTGATGTTTCAGGCAATCGGTGCGGAAAGAATAGAGGCGCTTTGCGATACCTTTTGTTCAGATATTGAAAAAGAGTACGGTACAGGATTTAAACCGCGTTTCAGCCCCGGTTACGGAGATTTGTCGATTGATATTCAAAAAAATATTTTTTCACTGCTTGACCCCGAACGAAGAATAGGGCTGACTCTAAACGACAGTATGCTGATGTCACCGTCTAAATCGGTTACGGCTTTTGCAGGGGTTGGCGGAAATATAAAAACAGTTGTGAATAAATGCAGTGTGTGTAAAAAATTTGATTGTGAATTCAGAGGTGCCAAATGAATTTTAAAGAATATTTAAAAAATAATATAGTCTGTCTTGACGGCGGTATGGGAACATTGCTGCAAGAAAAGGGCTTAAACCCGGGAGAGTACCCTGAAAGATGGAACTTATCTCATCCCGAGATAATAACAGAAATTCACAAAGCGTATTTTGACGCAGGAAGCAATGTTGTTTGTACAAATACATTTGGCGCAAATACTCTTAAATTTACTGAAGTTGAACTCGATGAAATAGTAAAGTCGGCTGTCAAAAATGCTGAAAATGCAAGAAATTCCTCTGTTTCAAAATCAGAAAAGTTTATAGCGCTTGACATCGGTCCGTCGGGAAAACTTTTGAAACCTCTCGGAAATTTTGACTTTGAAGACGCAGTGAAACTTTTTGCAAAAACCGTAAAACTCGGCGTTAAATACGGTGTTGACCTTGTCATTATTGAAACTATGAATGACAGTTATGAAACAAAAGCCGCACTTCTTGCAGTTAAAGAAAACAGCAATCTTCCCGTAATTGTTTCAAATGCATATACAGAGGACGGAAAACTTATGACAGGCGCAACGCCTTCTGCTATGGCGGCACTGCTTGAGGGTATGGGCGCAGATGCGATAGGTGCAAACTGTTCTCTCGGACCGAAACAACTGCGTGGTGTTGTTGAAGAATTGCTTCAAAAATCGTCCGTTCCAGTAGTGCTCAAACCAAATGCAGGTCTTCCGAAATCGGTGGACGCAAAAACTGTTTTTGATGTTACGGCAAAGGAGTTCTCCGAAGAAGTTGCTGACCTTGTTAAAAAAGGTGTTCGTGTTGTCGGCGGTTGCTGCGGTACGACGCCCGAGTATATTAAAACGCTTTGCGAAAATATATCTGTAATTGAACCTGTTGCTGTTGAACAAAAAAACATTACAGTTGTTTCGTCCTACGCAAATGCCGTTGAGTTTGGTGAAAAACCTGTTTTAATCGGCGAGCGTATTAATCCTACGGGTAAAAAAAGATTTAAACAGGCGCTTGTTGAAAACGATATTGACTATATTTTGTCAGAAGGCGTAAAACAACAGGAAAAAGGCGTTCATATACTTGATGTAAATGTGGGACTTCCCGAGATTGACGAAGTACAGATGCTAAAAGACACTGTATGTGAACTTCAGGCAGTTACAGATTTGCCGCTTCAAATAGATACATCAGACGCTGTCGCTATGGAAACGGCTTTGCGCCGATATAACGGAAAAGCAATGATAAACTCCGTAAACGGCAAGCAGGAAAGTATGGATTCGGTTTTTCCTCTTGTGAAAAAATACGGCGGACTTGTGGTAGCGCTGACACTTGATGAAAACGGCATTCCCGAAACGGCTGAAGAAAGAGTAGAGATTGCAAAAAAAATATTGAAAACAGCTGAAGAATACGGCATAGAGAAAAAAGATATAATTTTTGATACTCTGGCTATGACAATCAGCGCAGACAATAAAGCGGCGCTTGCAACTGTTTCTTCTCTTAAAACAATTAAAAATGAACTCGGTTGTCATACATCTTTGGGCGTTTCAAATGTTTCTTTCGGTCTGCCTAATCGAGATGCCGTAAACGGTACATTTTTTGCATTGGCTTTGGAAAACGGACTTTCTGCCGCAATTATGAATCCGTATTCTGCCGATATGATGAAAACTTACTACACATATAATGCTTTGAAAGGTTTGGACGAAAATTGTTCCGAATATATTGAAAATGCAAGTTCTTTTGTTTCAAATGTTGCTTCTTCTGTTGTTACCGAACAGAAAAGTAACGAGAATTTTTCTTCCGAACTTCAATACGCTGTAGTCAAAGGCTTGAAAGATAAAGCGTCTGAAATTACAAAAACACTTCTTTCTTCCGCTCCCGGACTTCAAATCGTCAATGAAGAAATCATTCCTGCATTGAATATCGTAGGCGAGGGTTTTGAAAATAAAACGGTGTACTTGCCTCAACTTCTGATGAGCGCAGAGGCTGCAAAAAGCGCTTTTGAGGTTATAAAAGCACATATGTCGGGCAAGGAAAAATCTGCCGATAAAGGTACATTTGTGATAGCGACTGTTCACGGCGATATTCACGACATCGGCAAAAATATAGTGAAACTTTTGCTTGAAAACTACGGGTTCAATGTTGTTGATTTAGGAAGAGATGTACCGCCCGAAACAATTGTTGAAAAAGTTTTGGAACTTCACTCTTATTTAGTCGGTTTGAGCGCTTTGATGACAACTACTGTACCGGCAATGGAAGAAACTATAAAACAACTTCGCGAAAAAGCGCCTTGGTGCAAAATTGTGGTAGGCGGCGCCGTACTTACGCAGGAATATGCCGATAAAATCGGCGCTGATAAATATGCAAAAGACGCTATGGGTACTGTGCGCTATGCTGAAAAAATTATGAGCGAAGTAAAAGAATGATTTTAGTGCAAAAAATACTGAAATATTAAAAAATCACTGTGCAGCAATGATTTGTGCAGACAGTACAAATAGAACGATTGGTGTAGAATAATTAAATTTTTAGCAACAAACTGATTTCGTTTTTCTGACGGAGTCAGTTTTGTTATTTTTTCTTTTTTGTAAATTCAGATTATTTTTCAGCATTTTCAATTATAGGCTTCTGCAAGTTTCTGTCGTTGTTACCCGCTTCAACATCTCGCAATCAAAAAAAACCTGACGAAAAAATCGTCAGGTAAAACTATTTATATGTAATTTTTGTTTTGTTAAAGTCTTTCCATGATAATTTTTGACCGCAGTTACTGCAAAATTCCATATATTCTCTGTCGAGGGATTTATTACACCTTGGGCAAATTGAAAAAACCAAATTCACTTTTTTAAAAATAACAGTTTCCGTCACCTTCATTGCAATTCTATAAGAATCGCTGTTATCCATAGCCTTTATTCCTTTAATCAGATATTTTAATTTTTTTTATTTTTCCTGCAACAAGCAGTACGCTTTCAAGAATTAAACTTAAGCAACAAGGAACAAGCACCATTTGAAATTTGAAAAAATACGAAACGATAATATTTATGCTTATCACAAGTAATATAACCCAAGAAACTTTACGGAAATATTTGAACTCTTTTTTCGATAAGGGCTTTTCAGGTGTATCAAGCGGACAAAAGACAAATATACAGACTGACGATACTGCACTGATAATGAGCAGAACAGTCTGAAAATCATAAGTTTTTGACAACCTGATTACAACAATACAAGCTAATATTGACAGAGTTGATAGTATTTCGCATCTTGTTTCGGTTGCTGCGTGATAGCCGCCGGCATATTTTCTTATGAACTGAAATGCAATATAGAAAATAATACTTTCAATAATACAGTTTAATACAAAGCCGAATATACAGGCTATAATAAAAAACATTAGCTGTGACAAAAGCATAAATAAACCGTAAATATATAATTCCTTGTCCTCGTCACTTATCGTTCCGTTTGAAAGCAATTTTTCAGTAAAGAAAGTTGATAATTTATTTATCATTCTCTACCTTGCTGAACTTTTTCAAAGCAACAGGTGCCTTTGGTTGGTATACAGTTCCGCTTGTCGTACTGTTTGCACTATTCTTAACCGCAATCATAACAACACTCTTTAATACGTTTTTCAAACGAATATTTTTCATAGCAATTACTCCTTTCTTTTTAATCCGAAAACTACTATAAACCATAGTAGCAATTATATTCCATCATTTTTCAAAAATCAATATCTAAAACAAAACTATGCTATTTTTAAGGCGTTTATAATATATTTACTTTAATAATTAGTAAAACTTTGAAAATAGTTTGTAATTACAATCTATTTTAGTGGTTATACTATATTATAGGAGAACATTTTTACTATATGATGGTATAATTTCTGTGGGTGATGTCATGAGTAATATAAAAATTAATACAACAAAAATTGGCAGCCATATTGTTAAATTAAGAAAAGAACAACATTTGACACAGGAAAGTTTAGGTAAAAAAATACATATATCACCAACTCATATTTCTACTGTTGAAAATGGTGGCTCATATAGTTTAAATACTCTTATTACAATTTGTGATGGGTTAGATACGAGATTAGATTATATTCTTTATGGAAATATCAGAGATAATTCTAAAGACAATTTGATAGATTTATTGAATTTATGTACTGATAAAGATATAGCTATTTTAGAATCTGTCGCACACACATTGATAGACTTCAAAGAAAGATAGAATTTGTGTTTATTTAAACTATATGTTATTATTTTGTCAATAGGCTTTGCCTATTGACTTTATTTTTTTGGTGGTGCTTATTTTGAGGGTCGCAATATGTGATGACGAACAAATATATATTAACAACATAATTCAGCATTTAGATTTCTTTTCAATTGATAATAATATAGATTTTGAAAAAAGTGTATTTACTGATTCGGCAGATATGCTTTCGAGTAATGAAAATTATGATATTGCGATTCTTGATGTCGAAATGGATAATATGAACGGTATAAAATTAGGCGAAGAGTTAAGAAAAAGAAATCCGCATATTATTCTGATTTATGTTACTGCTTACAAAAAATACCTTGATGATGCTTTAAATCTTAATGCGGTTCGTTTTTTTGAAAAGCCACTTGATTCACAAAGATTTTATAGAGGCTTGAGCGATGCAATAAACAGGATTGATAATTCAACAATCAGTTTTTATGTAAAGGATAATAAAACTGTGGAACGCATTTCTGCACAAGACATAATATTTGTAGAAATTGAAAAGCGCAAAACAAAAATTGTTACTTGTAATAAAGAATACCATTCCGAACATAATATGAACTTTTGGAAAGATAATCTTACAAGTACGATATTTATATCTCCGCATAAAAGTTATATTATAAACTTTAACTATGTCACATCGTATGAAAGAAAGCGTATTATTCTTGACAATAAATATGAAGTAAATATTGCCAGAAACAGACAAACAGATTTTTATCAAAAGTTCATGCATTTTATGGAGGGTAAATAATGTCAAGACCTGTAGTAATGATGTTTGTTTATCTTTTTGAAATGATAATATCGTTTTGCTTTTTTACAAGAATATATGAAAAAAAGCAAAAGTCAAATTTTCTTATTATTTTAATAGGATTATTATTGTTTTTACCAAGTTCATTTATATTCAGTATATTTAAAAATGAAATAATTAATTTAATTGTATTTTTTGCAATAAATTTTATATTTGCCCTGTTATGTTTTGATATTTCAGTTAAAAATGCCGCAATTCAAAGCATTATTCTTGATACTCTTATGTTTTCTACTGAAATAATTACTATTTTTCAACTTTCTGCAATTTTTGAACTTCCGACAAATAAATATAAAGATGATGTCCATATTCTTATAATTGTTGTATTAATATGTAAATTAGTATATTTTATCATATCTCAATTATTATCATTGATAATAATAAAAATCGGACATAAAAATAATAAAATAAAGCAATTTCTGCCACTGTTTATATTTCCTGTATTAACTATTTTATCCTGTACAATATTTTTATTTATTGCATTAGAATTTGAAGTATCAACATCATATAAAATTGCAACGACAGCTGTTTGTATTCTATATATTATTGCAAGTATATTTATTTTTATATATTACCAAATACTTGCCAATCGCGAAGAAAAAATAAATGAGTTGGAATCCGAAAAAAGACTGTATAATTTAAATCAAACATATCTCGATGTTTTACAACATCAAAACAACGAATTGCAGATGATGTTTCACGATACGAAAAATCACTATCTTACCATCGGTAGTTTAGATAATATAGATGAAGTAAAAGCGTATATAAAAAAGATTTATCCTGAATTTCAAAACAGGAATATTATAAATATATCCAACAACAAAATGCTTGATTTAATTATCAGTAAATATATAGTTGTTTGTAAAAATAATAATATTAAATTTGACTATGAAGTAAAAACTGCAAATTTAGATTATATAGATAATTCTGAATTATCTATACTTCTTAACAACATTCTTGATAATGCTGTTGACGCTGCAAAATCAAGCAAAGAAAAAAGTATTGAATTTTCATTAAGGCATATTAATAATATGGATTTGCTGAATGTTGTAAATTCCTGTGATTTTCCGCCAAAACATACCGGCAAACAATTACTTACAACAAAATTTGATAAAAGTAACCATGGATTTGGTACAAAAATAATAAAAAAATATGCAAAAAAGAACAATGGAAAATATGAATGGTCTTATAATGATACAGAACATAAATTTCATTTAACAATTCTGTTTCTTAAAATTTAATTTTTACCTCAGGTACCCTGCTTTTTTTGTCGTTTTTATAGCATAGTTTTGTTTTTTTGTTGAATTACCGTCTTCTTATTTATTAAAATCATTAAAAAAAAGCCAAGGCATATAGTAAAGATTATATCAATCTAAAATATGCTGTTCTATGTAAAATTCATATCAAACGATATTAGAGATTTTGTTGAACAATTTGGAATAGACATATCAAAACAAGGAATTTCAATTGGTGTAAAAAACAAAAAAGAATTTGAGGAGTTTCAATATAATTATATAATCGACAGTTTAGTAGTTGCTGGTATATAAAAGCAAAGCATATATGGTTTGTTTTTTAGGAAAGGGGGAAGTTGAAATGATAAAAAGGTATATTGATTTTGACAAATTATCATTAAAACAATGTGAAAATCTTTTTAGTTATATTTTTGATTACGCTGATTCGTTTACATTTAGATTTCCAAATGTTAAATATTCAACATCAAATACTCTTAGTATTAAGTATGATGACACAGCTCAAATCAATAATGAATTTTTAGATTATATAGCTAAAAATAATGATTTGATAGGTCAGTGTGAAAAAAATTTAATAAAAAAGAGTATCAGTAATATTTATTTCAATGATAAATACAACAATAAATCTGTAATTTATAATTGTAGAATTTTTGATGAATTAAAAAAAATGATAAAATTAAATCCAAATTTGTTTGAGTGGATTGAACCTGAATTGCCTGAAGATTTATCATTTCACAAAAAAGGTAAATTGTTTCTATATACCTGTTCACATGAAAGACTTAGTATAATATTTTGTAATGACAATAAACAAGCAGATATAATAAGCAAAATTGTTGATTAATATATAAAAGAATACTATATAAGAAATTAAATTTGTTGATTTAAATAATTATAATGTATATATTGCAATAGTTTATTTAATATATCGTAATTGTGCCATAATGGTGTCAAATACCATAGTAAAATACTTTAACGGCAAAGTTAGCAGATTAGTAAGTTATATAAAAAATAGTTACAAACTATGAATTGGAATATGGGGATAGTAAGATGAAAAAAATTTTTTTAATTATATTAGTAGTAATACTTTTAGTAATCGGTGTTCTATTTCTATATACAAACTATAAAAATGAGGTTAATAATATTGATAATGGGTGTTTAATCCTTGATTTTGAGGATGATGAAGATATTATAACTTCACATATTTATAACTTTTCTAATAATACATATGAGAAAATCACAAAAGGAGATTATGAAGGAATATTAGAATATTACCCTTTGACTGATGGCTATTGTTTTATTGAAAGGGAAGATATATATGGTGATGAGCAAAGAAATATCATTTTAAAAACAGAAGACAACGACTTTTGTATTCCAATAAATTTAACGACAGGAAACATAAGCGTAAAAAACAACAGAGTTTTTTATTTGTCTGATTTTTATACAATATCTGATGAGTATGAGTTGTGTTTTATAGATATCGACACAGATAAACATAATACGCTAAATAAACGCATTTCAAGTTATTGCTTGTTTAATGAAAGTGTTTACTATATTAGCGAAAATTGTTTATTTTCTAATAATTTGGATTTGAATTGTGAGAAAAAAATAATCGATAATTGTAAATTTATTTGTAATGCTGATAATTATTTAATTTTTCAAACGAACGACGGCATATATAAATTTGATCCAATTAAAAATGAAACCATATCTTTTTGCGATATTCAAAATTATAATGTAATTACTGCGATAAACGATGATACTATTATAATTTCTAAACAAAATAAAAATTATGATGAAGCGGACTATCCATTGTTTAATACCAAAGAGCATTTTTATATTTTGTATAGCGGCGGTAAGAAAAAAGAATTATCAGAGTTGCGTGGGAAATCAATTTCATTCATCCGTTATGTTTCGGTGCAGTATAAATAATCTTTTGTCTTTGTTAACTGAATTTTTTCACTTTTAACCATTGAACCAATCAGTTATTTAATATTTAGAGTTTCAAGAAGAAAGGTGATATTACTGTGATTGTTAAATTTAAAAATACAACTTTAAATACTGTAATCATCGAATTGAAAGATGATTGTATAGAATTAAAAAGCGGCATGGAAATAAGCGTTAGCAGTGAGACTGATAGAATTGTATTTAATTGTTATTCTAATCAATCCAGTAATTTTAAAACTTTTAAATTTTTAGTTCTTAGTTATAATTTTATTCTAAATTCATCATATGACTTACTGATTACTGCTGAAACAGTGTTAATTAATTTGGTCGAAAAAGAAATTAAAGGCGAGCATGCTGAAACATATAAGTTTATTGATGTTATTTCTGATAATATTAGTGTAGTTAATAATCAGTTTGAAATTAAGGATGAATTGTATGCTAAACAACAAATATTAAATTATGAGAAACAAGATAAAAAAGCAACAAAAATTGCAAAGGTATTTGATGTTTTGCAGTCTGTTTGTTATATTGGATTGCCTGCAATTATAATTTTTTTTGGTGTTTGGTATTATACCAATATTTTAACGGCGTTATATATAATAGTTCCGCTTAGTGTAATTAGTATTATTGTCGGATTATTAATAAAAAAACTAATAAATAAATTCAACAAAAAGGTCGAAAAACTAAATACTAATAATCGTGATTTGTATATTGATACACGGTCTTATTTTGAAAAAGAATATATTTATAGTGTTGTAAGAGCTGATAAATATATATAAACTTTGTATAAAAGATTTGTCAGAAATTTAATACGATCAAATTCTGGAGATTGGCTGATTTCATTTGGATTGGGTCGCTATGTAAGGAGATGAAAATGATAGGAATTCTGATATTTCTTTCCTTCTATATGCTGTTTTTTAAATTTGTCTATTTGGATTCAACAATCTATCTTTATTTGAGAAATTTACACAGCAAATCATATTTGAAGAAAAATAAACCTAAAAACATATTTGATAGATTTTTTTATATTAGATATAAAACTGAATTAGATAAACATTTGTTTAATGTAAATATATTGTATTTTGCTTCGGGTATATTGGGCTTTTTTGTAATAATATTAAATATTATTACAGATTTAAAATACATTGATAATTACATTGTTTTTTTAACTGTATTAGCATTTTTTTCTAATGTTATTTGGATTACTTCAAGTATGTTTTATAAATTACAAACATACTCAATAATTCAAAAAATATTATATATTTCAATATACATATATGTAATAACATATTGGCCGATAAAAATTATTATAGACATATTACATCAATAATAGAAAATCAAGATGTGGTTTTCTGATTGACAACAATAAATGTAGGATTAGCATTTTAATATCTGTTTTAAAAGATAGTATTTTTTAGCATATTCGGCAATTAAACTCAAATATTCTGTTGCGACACTCAGAGAGAAATGAGCGTCGCAAAAAGACACGGACGGGAATTTCATATATTTCCAATATGACACATGCGGTACACCTGTCGGAATGTTGTACTATGTTACGAACCAATTCGGAGATGTAACTGCAATAGCAGATGACAGCGTATAAAAAATAAGGAGCATAATGCTCCTTATTTTTTATACTTTTACAATTTTACCAATTCCAAGCAAAAATGTACAAGTTTTAAAAAGTTTGAAAATAGGTTGACTTCTCAAATTTGGCTTAAATAAAGCAAAATAGCCGTTTCATGAATTTTGAAAAAGTTTCAAAAACCACTGCAAACGGCTATTCTTTGGTCGGAGTGACAAGACTTGAACTTGCGGCCCCTAGACCCCCAGTCTAGTGCGCTACCAACTGCGCCACACCCCGAAATGTGCTATAACATAATAGCACACTTGAAATAAAAAATCAATACATTTTTTTGAAAAGCCGATTTTTAGCGTCGGCTTTTTTTAATAGTCAAAAGTTTTTACCCATTTTTTTAGTTTTTCCGTTTTTTCATCATCCGAAGCAGCCATTTCTGCTGCGGCAACTATCGGCAGCCATTGTTGAACTAACTGAAGCGGAATATCAGATTTTTTGCAGAACAATTTAATATATTTGTCGGCAAATTCTTTTTTATTTTGCAGGTTCAGATTGATATATGTTTTGGCTGCGTCTGCGGAAGCATTGCCTTGTGTTGCGTGAGCCCAGTCTAAAACATACACCTGATTGTCAGGTGTTACTATAATGTTTTCGGGTACGAAATCGCCGTGACAGATTTTTGTGTGGTCTTTCATCTTTGAGACGCTTGAGTGCAGTTCGTATCTCACAGTCGCTTCTATCAAATTTCTTGTCTGAGAAATTCTTTCATTCATCTTGTCTTTAATTTTAACAAAACCGTTTGGCGCTTTTCTTGACAAAATCCCTATTTGAGTGTCAACAAAAAGGTTTAAATAGTCTTCCTCTTTTGACGGGTGAGTTGAAAGCAGTTCTGACAACGGTGTACCTTCAATAAATCGGTAAACCATTGAAAATTTCCCGTCTTTTTCTGTAATTTCGCAAAGTTCGGGAACATTCAGTCCTGCTTCTTCTGCCAACGATAAATTGAGCGCTTCTTTTAAAATTGCAGATTTACTGAAAGTGTTGTCAAAAACTTTAATTACTTTTTCGCCGTCTTTGTAAATCACTTTGTTTTCTCTTTCAAGCAAAACTTTTTCATATTTCATATATATTCCCCCTAACATAAATTAAGATATATCATCTTAACTATAAAATACACCAAATCTTTTGCATAATCAATAGAAATTTTAAAAGAAAACTGATTTTTTTACAAATTTATTACAATTGAAATTTATTCTTGATATAGTATCGCATTTTTGATAATCTTTATATTATTGAACAAACGGTCAATTTTGTTAGGGAGGTATTATATGAAGAAAAATGAAAAAACATTGCTCACGAAAAAGCGAATTCTTGACGCTGCGATTATAGAGTTCGGGACTTTCGGGTACGATGCGGCAACTATGAACAGAATTTGCGAAAAATACAAAATTGCAAAAGGTTTAGTTTACCATAACTATAAAAGTAAAGAAGAGTTGTACTGCTCGTGTGTTGAATATGCAGTTGACAGTTTCATTGAATATATCGGCGACGATTTTGAGGAACTCAATTTGAAAAAATATATGGAAATGAGATACGAGTTTTTTAATAAAAATCAAAATTTAGGAAATTTGATTTTTGATGCTTTGCTGCAATCTCATCAAAACTTAGATTTACACGATGTCAAAGAAAAGTTCGACGATTTCAATTTGAATTTGTACAAAAAAGCAATAAAAACCTTGAAACTTCGCGACGGAATAACGGAAGAAGACGCAATCGAATACTACGATATGGTGCAAAATATGTTTAATAGGTATTATTTAATGTTAAACAAAGACAAAAGCACTGAAAGAAAATCTATCATTTTTGACCATGAAAACAGTTTGAAAAAGATACTTGACTATATGCTTTACGGCATTGCAGAAAAGTGATTTTAGGGGGATAATTTAATGAGTAATAAAATTTCAGCAATTTTTTCCAATATTAAACAGTATTGGAAACAGCCTAAACCCGATAACTATGTCGGTTACGGCGAGGTTACGGCTTTCAGCGTAGGCGCTATGGGTGTTAAATCTGTCGGTTCATTGCTTGGATATTTGCAGTTGGCACCGACATGTCTTTTAATTGCGTCTGTTTACGGACTCAGTCCGCGAGATATAATGTTTTTGTTTATAATAACGAATATTATAGGCATCATTAAAACGCCTTTTGTAAGTATGTTAATAGACAATACTCACACAAAAATGGGTAAATTCAGACCGTATCTTTTGTGGGCGGGTATTCCGACAGTTATATCTGTAATTGTACTGTGTTGGGGCATACCGCTTGACGCTTCACCCACAGTGAAAATTGTATTGATAGGTATTTTTATCAACTTGCTTTCAATAGCACAGCCTATTTATAACAATGCGTATATAGGTATTTCTCAGGTTATTACTCCGAACTCAGAAGAAAGAACAAATATTTTGGGCGTTTCGGAATTTTTGGGTAACTTGGGACCGAGTATCGTTCAGTTTTTACTTCCTACTCTTGCAGGCATTTTCTTCGGCAAAGACGGTATGCTTGACATAAGAACATACAGGGTGTTTTTGCCTTTGTTCGGCATTATCGGTTTTCTTCTCGGACTTGTTGTAATGACTCAAACAAAAGAGAGAGTCATTGAGTCTGACAATGATAAAAAAGAACATATCTCATTTAAAGAAGGTTTTAAATATATTTGTAAAAACCGCTATTTCTGGATAGTTACGGCGTCGAAATTTTTTGACGGTTTTAAAGGCGGATTGGCATTGCTTTTGGGCTGGGTTTGTACATATCAACTTCAGAATTCTTCAGTTCAGGGTATTGTACAGACAATAGTTTCCGTAGGTTTTACTCCCGGAATCATACTTGCACCGTTTATAATGAAAAAGATGGGACCGAAATGGGGTACTTTTATTGCCCATTTCTTAAACTGTGCCGCAGCTCTTGTAATGCTCTTCTCATTTAAACAGGGCTTTGTTTTCTTTGTAATATCCTTGTTCTTATATAACTTTGCGTGCGGTCCGCAATATATCATGCAAACAAGTTTGCTGTCCGACGGCTTTGACTATCAGCAAGACCGAGACGGCGTCAGAATAGAAGGCTTTGCGCAAAACTTTCAGCTCATGATTTGTACAATAGGTACAATTGTTTCGACCGTTGTATTTACATTCATTTACGAATCAAACGGACTTGTTGCCGATTCTGTAACAGGTCTTACAGATTACAGCATACTTACAGACGCTTCGGTCAGAGAGCCTATCATCTCATCTGTCATTATAGTTGTAATAATTGCAAGTTTACTGTCGGCAATTCCGTACCTTTTCTTTAACTTGACAAGAAAAGATATGGAAGACATAAGAAAAAGTCTTGAGTTTAAAAAATATGTTAAAGACAACAATTTGGAAAACAATTCAAAAGAAGATAATAAAAAATTGTTTGACGAATATGTAAAAAATCAAGCTGAAATAACCAATCAAAATTAATAAATTATAATTTACAGGTGTAATGTTATGAACAGAGTAATTGTTGTTTCAAAAACACATTTGGATTTGGGTTTTACCGATTTTGCAGAAACTGTAAGAAAAAAATATATAGATACATACATTCCGAATGCAGTTGAACTTGCGGGAAAGTTAAATACTTCAAAAGATAAAAAATTTGTATGGACAACAGGTTCTTGGATAATAAAAGAGGCGCTTGAAAATTCAAACGACGAGCAAAAGGAAAAACTTGTAAACGCTTTGAAAAAAGGCGATATAGTTGCTCACGCTTTGCCCTTTACAACACATACAGAGTTGCTCGACGAAGATACATTTGACTACGGACTTTCTATGGTGGATGAAATAGATAGAATTCGCGGTAAAAAAACAGTGTCTGCCAAAATGACGGATGTACCGGGACATACAAAAGCAATGATACCGATTTTGAGAAAACACGGAATTAAACTTTTGCATATAGGCGTCAACGGAGCGTCTGCCGTACCCGATGTACCGAACTGCTTTCTCTGGAAGCATGAAGACAGTGAGATAGTTGTAGTGTATTCGGGAGATTACGGCGGTGAGTTTAAGTGCGATTTTATTTCTGACATTTTGTATTTTGACCATACGCTTGACAACAGAGGAACTCCGTCTGCAAAAGATATTGAAGAAAAATTAAACAGTATCAAAGAAAAGTACAACGGATATGAAGTCTCGGCAGGAACTATGGATGACATTGCAGATGAACTCTGGGAAATAAGAAATGAATTGCCTGTTTTAACAGATGAAATAGGGGATACATGGATTCACGGCAGTGCGTCCGACCCATACAAATCGGCTTCATTGCGTGAGTTGATGCAACTTAAAAGACAATGGCTTGCAGACGGTTCAATGGATAGAGACAGTTGCGAATACAGAGAGTTTTCAGACGCTTTATTGTGTATAGCCGAACACACCTGCGGTATGGATATGAAAAAGTATTTTGCAGACTATGAAAACTATTTGAAATCTGATTTTATAAAAGCGAGAAAAAAAGATGTCGTAAAAATTCGCCATATATTTCGTGATTTTCCTCAAAATTTATTTACTGCCGTTTCAAGAAGTTTCGGTGACTACAGCAAGGGTTCATATTCTGTTGCGGAAAAAAGTTGGGCTGAACAAAGAAAATATATAGAAAAGGCCGTAAATTCGCTTTCTTCAGAGCACAAAAAAATTGCCGAACAATGTTTAGCAAACTTAATGCCGACGACACCTGTCGGGTTTCAAAATGATTGTTTTGAAAATTCTTTTGATTGCGGAATGTGGCATTTTGAAATCAATTCCTACGGCGGTATAGGAAGTTTGTCTTATAACGGGGTTGATATAATTAAAAAGAACGACAAGCCTTTTGTTGAGTATCGTTCTTTCGGAAAAAAAGACTATGATTTTTGGCTTTCGCACTATGCAAGAGATGTAAAGAAAAACTCAACTTGGGTTTACGGTGATTTCGGCAGACCTTTGCTGAAATATGCGGACAAAAAATATCCTCAAGGCCGCTTTGCATATACACCTGTAAAAACAGGTGTTTTACAACAAAGTGAAAACAAGATTGAAATATGCATTGATTTTAAATGCGATGAAAAACTTTGCATTGAGTTGGGTGCGCCTAAATTAATACAGGTTGTTTACTGCTTGAATGAAAACGGACTCAGCTACAATGTTTCGTGGTACGGAAAAGATGCAAACCGTTTAACAGAAGCGTTGTATCTTCATTTGTTCCCGATTAGCGACAATATTAAATTTGTCAAACTTTCAAAAGAAATTGAACCGTGTAAAGTTGTTTCAAAAGGCGGAAGAAAAATTTCTGCAGTTGAAAAAGTTGTGTTAGGCGCAGACGACAAAAAGTTTGATTTTGTAAACTGTCATTCACCTCTTGTTTCTTTGGGCTCGGGTAAAATTCTTGAGTACGACAATAAGTTTGAAGATGTTGAAAAGGATGGTTTCACATACATACTTCACGACAATGTTTGGGGTACTAACTTCCCTTTGTGGTACGAAGATAATGCGTCTTTTGACTTTAAAATCAAGTTAAATTAAAATATTTAAGTAAAGAGGAATATATATGTCAAAGTCTAAAAAGATTTTAAAAATAATTGCAATAGTATTGTGTATTGTGCTTATTGCAGTAATGATACCTTTTTCTGTAATCATCATCAAACCTTCAGTAGATTTTAAAAAAGGAATTGAGAATTTAAAATTAACTCCTGTATCGGAATCAGCTCAAGGAACGGATAAAATACATTTTTTGCACACGGGACCGTCAGACGCTATCGTTTTGGAAAGTAACGGACATCTTGCTATGATAGACGCAGGCGAAGATACTGACAATCCGAGAGGTTTTGAAAATTTGGAACTTGACGGATATGAGGAAAAGGTGCTTGCTTATTTGAAAGATAATTTTGCAGATGAAAACGGAAAAGTTCATTTGGATTTTGTGCTCGGAACTCACAGCCATTCCGACCATTTAGGCGGTTTTGATACTGTCATTTCCGACCCCGATATAGAAATTGAAAAAGCATATCTAAAAGTTTACGACAGCAGTAAAATTAAAGATATGGAAGTGGAACAGTACGATAACCAAGAGGTATATGACCAAATGGTAAATGCTCTCAATGAAAAAAATGTTCCGATAATTTCGGATATTGACGATAAATCTTTCCAATTTGGAAATTTTACAATAACATTTTTCAATACAAAAGACCCTGAAAGCAAAAAGAAAGTCGGAGAAAACGACCAATCTTTAGGTGTACTTGTTGAGAAAAACGGCACTCGTGCATTTCTTGCGGGCGATATTGATAATTTTTCCGGTGACGAAAGCCGTCTTGCAGAGTCGATAGGCGATGTTGACCTTTTAAAAGTAGGACATCACAGCAATGAAATGTCAAGCACAGGTAAATATATCAGAACACTTGACCCTGAAACTTGTGTTGTTACAAATAATTTTGAGGGCATACATGAATTAACTTTGTATTATATAACTTATATTTGTCATCCTCAGTTCTTGATAACAGGAAGAGAAAACGGTGTTGTTGCCGAAATAGGCGATAACGGACAGATAAATTATTATAATAATATTCATTAATTAATTTAGAAATTTGAATATCAGTCATCAAAAAAGGCAGTTCACTGTGAACAAGTCCGTAAAAAATGGACAATAGAAAAAAAGGCACCCCCTATGGTAGAATAGAATAACTACCATAGGGGGATATTTTTATGCCAAGAAACTACAGACA
>DVEP01000006.1 GCA_015655975.1 Eubacterium sp.
GGATATACCTGACAGAGATTTGCCTTTAGCCGAAAAGATAAGAGAATGCCAGGAAGAAAGCCACAGAACATACGGCTATCGCAGAGTGCATATATGGCTTGAAAGGCAAGGAATATACCGTAATCCGAAGACTGTACTAAGAGTTATGCAAAAATACAACTTGTTGTCAGTTGTACGCAGAAAGAAATTTCATTATTGCAGTCAACACTTGCACAGATATCCAAATCTACTTAACAGAGAATTTAATGCCGAAAGACCTAATCAAAAGTGGGTAACGGATATATCATACATCAAAACTGCTCAAGGTTTTCTGTATTTATCAATCATCAGAGATTTGTATGATAACAGCATCGTTGCGTACAAAATGGACAAAGAACAAAGTATTAAATTGGTACTTGATACGATTAAAGCTGCAAAGAGGAAAGAAAAAATCACTGCAGAGGTGCAACTCCACAGTGACCAAGGATTTCAGTATACATCGCAAGCATACTTTAACCTAACACAATCATACGGCATTACGCCGTCAATGTCAAGGCGTGGTAATCCATATGATAATGCTTTAGCCGAAAATTTCTTTTCAATTCTCAAAACCGAATGTATCCACAGAGTAAAGTTTTCCGGATATGATGAGGCTCGCCTCATCATATCCGAATACATCAACTTCTACAACAATTACCGTATTCAAACCAAAACAAAACTGACTCCGCTTGAAAAACGAAATCAGTTTGTTGCTTAAAATTAAATTATTCTACCTTAGGCTCCTTTTTTGTACTGTCTGCACAATTTGGGGCAGTACATTCAGGAGGTCTTTTTTGCTAAATTTATGATTTTTAGGTTTTTGTTTTGCGCACGCCGAAAGGTTTTTGACGCACCGCCCCAATCGTGCGTTATATAGCAAATTGCATAGTCAGAGTTGTCAACCATATAGTTGTTTCGGGCAGGTATAGCCGCTTTGAAATGATATTTTTCAAAATTTTCGGGGAAGAGTATATCGTCGTATATTTCTTTGTTGTATATTTTAAATGACAGATACGGTATGACAATGTAGTTGTGTATGTTCGGGAAGTCCTTTTTCATTTCATATACACATCTTGCGCACATATTGTCAAATTTGCCCAGACCTCCGCATAAAAAGTCTGTAACTCCGTTGTTAATAAGTTTTAAAACAGCCTGTTTGATTTGCTTTTCGGATATTCCGTAGCATTCGCTGTGACCTATAAATGTTGCTGTAGTTTTAGATGTCATTTTAAATTCACCTCTGCTATAAGATATTATAGCATAAATTCAGTATAAAAACATCACTGATAGTTAGTGTATCTTCCTTTAAGTTAGTGTATATATTAGAACTCTTAATCTATACTAAAAGTTATAGCAGTACACTAAAGGAATTGATACAATGAAACTCGGCACAATCGGTAAAAATATCAGAAAATACAGACTTGCGAAAAAAATGCGACAGGAAGATTTGGCTGAAAAAACAGGTCTTACTGCGAACTATATAGGAATGGTTGAGCGCGGCGAAAAAATACCGTCGCTTGAAACTTTTGTTACGATTTTAAATGCGCTGGAAGTATCGGCGGATATGGTTTTGACAGAGGTTGTAACGAACGGATATGTTGTAAAAAATTCCTTGCTGAACGATAAACTTGCAAAACTCTCTGCCGAAGACAGAGAAAAAATTTACGAAGTTGTAGATGTACTTGTCAGACACTCAAAACAAATTTTGCCATAAAAAAAGCCTGCAAACAGCAGGCTTTTTATTATATAATAGATATACAATTTGTTTTTTGAAATAATATCGACTGTATCTGAATTTTTTTGAAAATCGACTGTACAAAAGACTATGTTAATACTTGTTGAAAAAGGTTTTTGTTTATTGCAAAATCAATTTTGATTTTTGCTTTTTTTCTTTTGTTTTTGAAATTGCATACAATACAACAACTATAACCGCGCCGCACACAAAACAAATGCTCCTTGCGAAAATTGCATTCGGCGCATTAAAAATTACAAGCGAGGCATACAGAGCGCTGATTGCATTGATTACTTGTTTATATTTGTAGTCGGGGAAAAAGTAACCTATATATCCTATAAATAAAATTGCGCTGTTGTGGTATTGATTGGGAACGAAATTTATAAAAAGCAACAAAAACAGAATGGAGCCTACAATTGTTCCTATCGCTCTGTACTTCAGTCTTGAAAAGGTTTCTGCACTGCTGATTTGAGTTAAACTCATTACTACAATACTTATCCAAAGCGGTTTTTGTATGTTAAATATATATGCAATCGTCATTGCAGTTGTCAGACCTATTGACATGCGCATTATATAACTTTTGTGTTTAATGCTTTTTGCAATTTGCTCCTTGTAATTTCTTCCATCAATACCGCCTTGCTTGTTTTTCTTCCAATAGATGTATGTAACAAAAGCAACTAACGAGGCGCTGATAACGGTACCTGCAAGTCTCTTCGGAAACAAACTCCATTTTACAGGCGAAGATTGAGCGAAAACAAAACAAAGTAAAAATGTTACAGAAGGTTTAAGAAAATCGGGCTCGATACTTAAAGCGAGCAAAAATACAGTATATAAAAAGTAAACGGGAATTGCCCACCAAATCGGTAAAACAGCAAACTGACCGACAATAACAGACATGGTGTAAAGCAAAATAATCATAGAAACGCCTACATACCTTTTAACACCTGTGTACCCTTTGGGAAACATTGTCATACCTACGCCGATTGCTACACCTATGAGTGTGTTTTCCGAACCGAAAATGGTTTGAAAACCTATTACAAACGCTAAAATAAAAAGAAATTGAAATAAATTGTCGAATATTTTGCAGATAAATTTTAAACTCTTGTTTTTGCTGTTCTTTTCTTTTGTTTTTTGCAAAAAAATACCTCCGAACGAATATTTGGGTGGAAAAGTATATTACTAAAAACAAGAGTTGTCAATACCGTTGAATTTAAAACAATTTGTAAATTACAAATTTTAACATACAAATAAATCATTTATTTTCGTTCGGTGGATATAAAAAAATTAAAAAACAGCAAATTTTATAATCTTTTGCTTTCATCCTTTACAGGTATATACAAAAGAAACTTTGTCGCCGTCTTTCAGTTCGTATGCGCTGCTGCTGAAACTCGGCGATTTTGAGTTCACATAGTAAAGCCAACCGCTTCTTTGTCCAAACATTTTTTCGTTAATTCCGTCAAAACCGACTACATAGACACCGAAACCGCTGTTTTTCTTTGTTATTTTAATTCCGTTTTGTTTGCAGGCAAGTTCAACGGCTTTGTATGCCGAACTTTTGTTTTTGACCTTTACAGTTACGGGACTTAAAATTGTTCTTTTGCCGTCAACATATCTGTCGTACAAAACCTGTTGCTCTTTGTTAAAATTGTCTTTATTTTTAACAATGTCCGAGCAGTCAATTTCAACCGTGCAGTAAATATACTCCGATTCGGGTTTCTGTGTTTCGTCGGTTGCCTCGTTGTTTGTTTGAGAATTGTTCTGAGAGTTGTTGTTCTGACTGTTCTGCGAATTGTTATTGCTGTTGTTCGGTTTTTTTGAACTGTTTGCGTTTGAGTTGTTGCTTTTTCCGTTTTCCGTGCTTTTTTCGTCGGAGTTTTTTGAACTCTGTTCGCTGTTTTTTTCAGAACTGTCTTTTTCGTCTTTTGAGTAGGCCTCTGTCGAAACGCTGTTTTCATATTGAGTTTGTGATTGTGTATTGCCGTTGCCTTCGTCGGCGTTCTTTTTCTTTGTACAAGACACAAATGAAAATATCACTGCGACTGCTAAAAAAATGCTCAAAAACTTTTTCATAATATCCTTTGAAAAATAAAATCAGATTAAAAAATTGGTTTGTAATTTATTTTGATTATACCCATACTTAAAACTATTTTCAAGAAAAAGTTAAAATTGATAAGGCAATAATAAAATTATTTACAAAATATTATTAAAAAATTATACTTCAATTAATTCATTGACACTATAATTACACATATAGAGTTTGAAATTTCAATTTTGAAGATTTCGGGTGAATTAAGTATGATTAAAAAAATCAGTTGCATTATAATGGGCGTTGTAATGAGTATCGGTTTTGCAGGGTGCAATACGGGTAATATCAAAGTTGTTTCCTCTGCCGTTGCCTATGACAATTCTGATGTAAATGTAACTTATGATACGGAAAAAGCGACAAAAATTAATTTTTCCGAAAATGAAATAAACATTGACGGCAATGGAATTAAAAAAGATGAAAATGTTTTGATAATAAAAAAAGCGGGAACTTATATTTTCAGCGGAACTTTGGGAAACGGCAAAATTGTGTGCCGTGCGCCTGAAAAAGAAGTGAAAATAGTTTTTGACAACGCTGTTCTTAAAAAACACGACAGTTCGCCGATAGAAATTGAAGACGCAAAAAAAGTGTACATCATTTCGACCGAAGGCAGTAACAACAAAGTTATTGCAGGAAAATCCGATTATTCTGTGCAGACAAACGCGCCGTTAACTTTTTACGGAAAAGGTACTACAGAGTTTAAGGGAGGAATTGAAAGCAACAAAAATATTGTGTTTTCAAGCGGAAAACTGAACATAAATTCTGTCGAAAACGGTATTGACTGCGAAGAGTCGGTAACATTTCTCGGCGGAGATACAACTATCGGCAGTAAAAAAACGGGTATTTCTTCCGAGAAAATAATCAATGTTAAAAACGGCACAATAAATATTGAGTGCCGTGAAAAAAACGATGACAGCATTGCAGTCAAGGCTAACAAAGCCATATCAATCAACGACGGTGATTTTAATTTGAATTCGTACGCAACTGCAATACAGTGCGACGGAGATATAAATATATCAGGCGGAGAGTTCAAAATCAACACCACTGCGAACGGTTTGAGTTCTTTGAACTTACTCAATTTAATCGGCGGAACTTTCAACATTGAAAGCGACGGCGCTTCGCTGAGTGCAAAAAGAGTTTCGGTTTCGGGCGGATACTACAATCTGGATTCCGAGGCAGAGGGAATAAACTCATCTGCGCAAAACGGAGCGCAGATAAATATTGACGGCGGTACAATGAAAGTTAAATCACAAAAAAGTTGTGTATCCACTACGGGCAGTTTCAATATGAGCGGCGGTACGCTTGTTTTGAGTGCTCAAAAATCGAGCAACGCTCTGACGGCAGAAGAGTGGGGAATTGACGGAGGTCTTTGTTTCGCAGTCGGTTCAAATCTTGACATCTTTGAAAATGCAGGTCAAACTTCTGTTTTGTACAATTTTAAAAATACACAAAAGAAAAACACCAGGTTTACGCTCACTGACGGTAAAGAAAATGTCGTTGCGTCATTCGTTCCGCAGTTTGACTACGATTGTGTCGCAATAGTTTCAGGCGCAATTTCGCAAAACAAAGAGTATTCTGTTTTCATCGGAGGCGACGCAACGGAAAAGTTTTCAAGCGGTATTGCTACAAACGGAAAACTTGAAAATTCTAAAAAATATGCTACAATAAAGGTGTGATATTATATTTAAAAAAGAAAAACCATTTTGTACAATATATTTAACAATATTTTTTATAAGAATGTATTACATTAATATATTACATTATATTAATATATAGAATGAAACGCACAAAACTAATATCGAACAAGTTGAAATGGTTCTTGGCAGTATGTATGCACCACACCATAGCAAAGGCGACAAGCGATACTGCCTGTCGGAGTTTTGCTGTCGGCGTGGTGCTTTTTTACATGAACGATGTTACATCGCTTACAAACTGAGCAACATTGTTTGCAGCTTTTTTGACTGCTTTTTTTGTTTTGTTGTTTGTGTTGCCCATAGCGGAAGCAGACGCCGCAATCACAGAGCCGACTGCCATTGCTACGCCGACGCCTCGCATTATTTTTTCTTGTTTTTTACTCATTTTCATATTCATTTCATATTCTCCTTTTTCGTTTTGCAAATCGCTTTGCATTTATATTTTTTGAATTTGTTTTGAAAATAATCAAAAAAGATATTGACAATTCAAATAATATATGGTATAACTATATTGTAATCAATACAAAGTAGTAATGATTACAAATTAAACAAGGAGAGAGATTTGTGAAAAGCGAAAAAATTTTGGAAATTTTTCGTGAAAAAAAGATTAGGGCGACACCGCAGAGAATAGCAGTCTATCAATTTCTGTACAACAATCGTATTCATCCCTGTGCAAATGAGATATACGAGGCAGTTGTGAAAGAAAACCCTTCTTTTTCAAAAACCACTGTTTACAACGCTCTTTCATCGCTGATGCAAAGCGGACTTGTCATTCCGCTCGCGGCAGATGAAAATTGCGTCAGGTACGACGCCAGAACAGATTTTCACGGTCATTTCTATTGTAAAAAATGTAAAAAAGTTTTCGATTTTGAAATTCGGGCACAGCAGGTAAACGGGCTTGACGGGTTTCAGGTCGATGTAAAAGATTTCAGCTGTACGGGCATTTGTGCCGAGTGCAGTAAAAATAATTAAAATTTAAATTTAAAGGAGTTTTTATCATGGCAAAAAAATATTACTGTCCGGTATGCGGATATGAAAGCGACGAACCTATTGAAATCTGCCCTATCTGTAAGGCAAAAATGGCAGTCAGAGAAAGCGATTCTCTTGCTTGGGCTGCAGAACACAAAGTAGGCATCATTGACGGTGTTTCGGAAGAAATCGTTCAGGGACTTCGCGACAACTTCAACGGCGAATGCACAGAGGTTGGTATGTATCTTGCAATGGCAAGAGTTGCACACCGTGAAGGCTATCCGGAAATCGGTCTTTACTGGGAAAAAGCAGCGTACGAAGAAGCAGAACACGCTTCAAAGTTTGCTGAAATGCTCGGCGAAGTTTTGACAGACTCAACAAAGAAAAATCTTGAAATGAGAGTAGCTGCAGAAAACGGCGCAACTCAGGGCAAAACAGACCTTGCTCGTCTTGCAAAAGAAGCAGGTCTCGACGCTATCCACGACACAGTACACGAGATGGCAAGAGATGAGGCAAGACACGGCAAAGCATTTGAAGGTCTTCTCAAGAGATACTTTGGTTAATAAAAAGCGTGAGAGCCTCATCTCTTGCCAAGACGCTCCAAATCTGTGATTTGGTAAAAACAGTTCAGTGAACTGTTTTGCAGTGTGCCTGCAAGAATAGGAAGAGGCAAGACACGGTTTTCAAAGTATAGAATAAATCTATTCAATAATTTACTTGACAGTTGATTTCAAACAGAAAAAAGCATTTTGTAAATATGCGAAATGTAATTGGCGTAAGCCGGAGGTGTATCATGGATTTAAAAGGTTCAAAAACAGAGGCTAACCTGCTCGCTGCATTTGCAGGCGAGAGCCAGGCAAGAAACAAATATACATATTTTGCAAGCGTTGCGAAAAAAGAGGGCTATCAGCAAATAGCGGCAATTTTTGAGCAAACTGCAAACAATGAAAAAGAACACGCAAAATTGTGGTTCAAAGCACTCGGCGAACTTGGAGATACAGCAAAAAATCTTGCGGCAGCCGCAGAGGGCGAAAACTACGAATGGACAGATATGTACAAGACTTTTGCAGAAGAGGCAGAGGCAGAAGGTTTTCACGAAATAGCGCAAAGATTCAGAATGGTTGCAGAAATTGAGAAAGCCCACGAAGAACGCTACCGTGCGCTTCTCAACAATGTTGAAATGCAAAAAGTTTTTGAAAAAAGCGAAGAAACAATGTGGGAGTGCAGAAATTGCGGACACTTAGTGATAGGCAAAAAAGCGCCTGAAATCTGTCCCGTTTGCAGTCACCCTCAAAGTTATTTTGAAGTCAGAAAAGAAAATTATTAATCATAGCAAGGCAGTGCGTTTTTGAACAAGTCCGTAAAAAATGGACAATAGAAAAAAAGGCACCCCCTATGGTAGAATAGAATAACTACCATAGGGGGATATTTTTATGCCAAGAAACTACAGA
>DVEP01000007.1 GCA_015655975.1 Eubacterium sp.
ACAATGCGGTCGGCAAACTTTTCAGTGCCCCTTTAGGGGTTATGTCTGTAAAAAGCCCTTCTAGGGCTTAATCAAGCCTCCGGCTTAGCCGGAGGTCTTGACTTACAGTGTGTTAAGGTCGTACGGTGTTTTTTGATATACAAAGTAGTTAAGCCAATTTGAAAAGATGATGCTTGCCGTACTTTTCCAATTTACTATCGGCACAAAGTTTTTGTCGTTTTTTGGGAAGTAGTTGTACGGCATATCAATTTGTTCGCCTTTTTCCAAATCTCTGAAATATTCTTTTGCAAGTGTATCTCTGTCGTATTCACTGTGGCCTGTAACAAAAAAGTTTCGGCACTCCATATCGGAAATGATATGAACGCCTGCTTTTTCACTGTATGAAATAATTTGTAAGTCTTTAACTTTTGCAATGTCGCTCATTTTGATAGTTGTGTGTCTTGAGTGAGGCACATAGTATATATCATCGAGCCCTCTCATAAGAGGATGAGTAACATCAAGGCACCTATGTTCAAAGACACCGAAAACTTTTTTATCAAGTTTGTACTTTTTTATTCCGTAGTGATAGTATAAGCCGGCCTGAGCGCCCCAACAAATATGAAAAGTTGAGTAAACATTTGTTTTGCTCCATTCAAAGATTTTGCAAAGTTCTTCCCAGTAGTCAACTTCTTCAAATTCTAAGTGTTCAACAGGTGCGCCTGTTACAATCATTCCGTCATATTTTTTTTGTTTGACATCGTCAAATGTTTTGTAGAACTTTTCCATGTGGCTTTTTGAAATGTTTTTTGCTCTATGTGTTTTAGTCTGCAAAAATTCTACATCTATCTGTAATGGGCTGTTTGAAAGAAGTCTTAAAAGTTGAGTTTCTGTTTCAATTTTTGTCGGCATCAGGTTCAGGATGATGATTTTCAACGGTCGTATATCCTGCTTGTCGGCACGACTGTCGCTCATTACAAATATATTTTCTATTTCAAGCTTTTGTTTTGCAGGCAATTCTTCGTTTATTCGTATGGGCATTTTATACCTTCTTTGCTTATATATAATGTTATTATATAATATATTATATATATTAATATAAATTATAAAGTAATATTAAATACATATTACAGTAATTATTTATAACATTAATAATCATATTTGGCAAGTTAAATGGAATATCTAATTAAATAAAACGCACTTTTTTATAAGTTTTTTTAATTTTTTTCAAAAAGTTTTCTGCTTTTTTGCGAAAAACGATATAAATATCGCAAAAAACTCAATTTTTTAGAAAAAATCATTATAAAGATAAAATACTGAAAAGCAACAATATATAGTGTATAGGCAGTAAAGAATGTACATATAGTGTGTAAAAACAGGAAAAAGAGGAGGGAAGGGAACTACAAACGCACGGCGGGGTGTAAAAAAGGGACGAAAAAAGTTAAAAAAAGTGTTGACTTTTGGAGTTGTGCGTGGTATTATTATCAAGCACTCGAGAGAA
>DVEP01000008.1 GCA_015655975.1 Eubacterium sp.
CGGGAATTTCATTTACAAACCGGGAATCTCGCTTACAAAACCGGATTTTCATTTACAAAGAGGGAGTCTTGGGTTACAAAGGGGATTCTCGGGTTACTATTTACCATAAGCAGATAAGGATAGCTTGTAAAATGGTAAAACAAACAATAAAATGTGAGAACTCATAAATAATATAAAAAAGCATTGATTCATGAACCATGATATGATATTATATTTAACGAACATTTGTTTTGATGATGGAGGAAAACATGAAGATTAGTTATAAGAAGTTATGGAAACTGTTGATAGACAGAGATATGATGAAAAAAGATCTTGCAGAAAAAGCGGGAATAAGTAATGCATCAATTGCAAAACTTGGAAGGAATGAAAATGTTAATACAGACATATTGCTTAAGATATGCGTAGCACTAAAGTGTGATATTGAAGATATTTTGGAAATTGTTCCTGATGAATCGGAGTGAGTAAAGTGGACAGACTGACTAAAGAACAACGCCATAAGAATATGAAAAATATTAGGTCGAAGGATACTTCTATTGAATTGAAACTTCGAAAAGAACTATGGAGACGTGGTTACAGGTATCGGAAGAATTACACAGAATTACCAGGAAAACCAGATATTGTTCTTACAAAATATAAAATAGCTATATTTTGCGATAGTGAATTTTTTCATGGAAAAGACTGGGAAGTTTTGAAACCGCAGTTGGAAAAAGGAAAGAATGCGGATTTTTGGATTGAAAAGATATCGAAAAATCAACAGCATGATGATGATATAAATAAACAACTTCAATTTCTGGGGTGGACTGTTATACGCTTTTGGGGAAAAGACATTATGAAGAAAACCGATGAGTGTATACAGGTGATAGAAGAAAATATTTTTGAACAGAAATATAATGATTACGATATTGAGACAGAGGAGATTTCACATGTATAAATCTATAGACTTATTTGCTGGCATAGGTGGAATTAGAAAAGGATTTGACAGAGCTTTTGGAAAAGAAATAAATACAGTTTTTGTGAGTGAATGGGATGAATTTGCACAGAAAACTTATAGAATGAACTATAAAGATGATTTTGATATTGCTGGAGATATAACAAAAATAGATGAAAAAGAAATACCTGATTTCGATATTTGTTTAGCAGGTTTTCCGTGTCAGGCATTTTCACTTGCTGGAAAGCGTATGGGGTTTGATGACGATTATAAGGGAATGTGTAGAGGAACTTTGTTTCAGGATGTTGTTAGAATATGTGAATTTCATAAACCAAAAGTTATTTTTTGTGAAAATGTAAAAGGTCTTACTATACATGATGGAGGAAGAACTTTTAAAGTTATAAAAAAGGCTTTTGAACAGATTGGATACACAGTATATGACAAAGTGTTGAACAGTAAGGATTTTGGTGTCCCACAGAACAGAGAAAGAATATATATTGTTGCATTTCGGAATGATATTGATAGCAGTAGATTCCATTTTCCAGAACCTACAAATCCTAATACCTGCATAAGAGATATAATGGAAGAACATGAAGTTAGTGTAAAGTATTATCTTTCAACAGTATATATTGAAACACTCAAGAGACATAAAGCACGTCATGAAGCAAAAGGAAATGGATTTGGGTATGAAATAAGAAATCTTGATGGGAAAGCAGGTGCGATTGTATGTGGAGGAATGGGACGAGAAAGAAATCTGATTATTGACAAACGTCTGACTAATTTTACTCCAATTACGCATATAAAGGGAGAAGTTAATAGAGAAGGGATAAGAAAGATGACGCCAAGAGAATGGGCAAGACTACAAGGATTCCCGGATGATTTTAAACTTGAATTGGCAGATACACATTTGTATAAGCAACTTGGAAATAGTGTAACGGTTAATGTTATTGAAGAAATAGCAAAAGAAATAAGGAAGGTGTTGGAAATGGCAAATAAAGATTCAAAAATGTCTGGAAATAAGGGTGAATGGTCAGAATTATATGCATTTATGAAATTACTTAGTCAGGGAAGAGTATATGCGGCTAATGAAAAAGTAGAAAAAATCGAAGATGTATATTATCCAATTCTCAAAATAATGAGAGAAGAGACAAGGGGCGAGGTTATTGATTATATTATTGATGATAATCAAATAAATATAGAAATGCACTCTAATAGAATATTGTCAATTGACAGAAAAGAAATGGAAAATCAGGCAGATAGGCTGTTAAGCGAAATTGCTATACATAGCGGAAGTTTTGAACTTGAAGATGTGGCTAAATTTGCTAATGGTATAAAGGTAACAAAGATAAAGGCTCCATCTACTGATACAACCGATATTTCTATGCAAATTGAAGATATACATACAAACTATATTAGAAATGTTGGCTTTTCGATTAAATCAGAGATTGGAAATGCACCTACATTATTGAATGCAGGTTTAACGACCAATTTTATTTATAAAGTGACTGGCATATCGTCAGCTCAGGCGAATGAAATTAATGCTATAGATACCAGAACAAAGATTAAAGATAAAATGTCCAAAATAGCCGAGTATGGTGGAAACATTGAGTATTGTGGAATGAATCATGACGGATTTAAGAGAAATTTAATTATGGTAGACAGTAGCATGCCGGAAATCATCGGCAATATGCTGTTATATTTTTATACTGAAGATGTGAAGGAATGTGATAAGTTAGTGGACATGCTGGGAGATAGGGATCCGTTGGGATACGGAGATGCTATGATGTACACATATAAATTTAAAAAGTTCTTATGTTCCTGTGCTTTGGGAATGAAACCCGCAAAGCCTTGGGATGGATTAGATGAAGCAAATGGTGGATATATCATTGTAAAAGCAGACGGAGAGATTCTTGCTTATCATATTTATAACAGAAATTTCTTTGAGCAGTATCTGCTGGATAATACCATTCTTGAACGTGCATCTACAAGTAGGCATGATTATATGAGTTTGTACGAGGAAAATGGCGAGATGTTCATCAAATTAAATCTTCAAATTAGATTTAGATAAAATTAGGATATTTTTTGGGAATTCTTATTAGAAATGCTTTGGATAGAGAAGGCTATGTGTTAAATGGCACAGGAAATAATTGTTTTTTTGTTGAAAAAATAGTTCAAAGTATATCTGGCCATAATCGCATAATTATTGAATGGAAAGGACCAACCAGAGTAATAGCCATAGAAAATCATAATGATGGAATTGTATATATGAATAATGGTTGGCAGGTTAATTTAAAATTGAGTTTATAGGAACTGTCCATGATAAATGACATAAGATTGATTGGAGTGCCAGCCATGTAGAGGAGAATGATTTTTATGAAAAAATTGAAAGTAAATTTTTGGCTTCAAAAACATAGAAAATTACTGTTATTAGTAATGTTGTTTGTAGCTTTATATATGACCATAGTTGGAATGACTAAAATGGATTTTTGTACTCTTACTGAAAACGCAGGTTTGTTTGGAGTGGTAGGAACATTATTAGGAGCATTTATTGGTGGTGTTTTTTCTTTAATGGGATCTGTTTGGGTAAACAATAAGCAACAAAAAGCAGCTCAGAACATAAAAAGAAAGAATATTATTTACAGTCCACTTTATGATGAGTTGATTAATATTCAAAATAATATTTTAGAACAAAATCCTTTTCCTTGGTATATTGAATTTGAAAAGGGACCTCAAACAATATTACCGCATCCGCAGTATGATGCTTGGAGAAGAATAAAATCTGATACCAGATATTTAGAGGTTCCAGATTATTTAAAGAAGCAAATTGAAAAATTAGAAAATACAATCCATGATTATATTGAGTATAGATATAAGGCAAATGTTGAGATTCAGACTATATTGAATAATTCATTGAGTGAAAATGGATTATCAAAATGTGAAATAATCAATATAGGACAGGTTTTATCAAGTGATATTTTGGAAAACAAAAAAAATGATTTTTATAACGAAGCTATGATGTCAGATGATAATATTGATAATGATAGAAAGAATATATTTAATGAAGTAATGTTAACTAAATGTAACGAAAATATGATTATTATTGAGACAAGAAAAAGATATTACGCATGGTGTGAAGTACAGAAACAAACGATAGAAATGTTAAGCATTATGATAAAGCAGGTTTTGTTAAAATATGAGGCATAGGAATATATGAGAAAAGGAATGAGTCGATATGAAATAAAACAAATATTAGAGGAAAAAATAGAGTCTGAACCTGACTTGAAATATTACTTAGATAATGAATATACTATTAAGATTATCGATTTATTGGTAGAAGGTATTTCAGAAGCATTTGAAAAAAATAATGAGAAGTTAATAGATGATTTACTTAGATCCAGATTTTAGTTGTAAAATATTTATATAATTAAAATTCAGGTAAAGGGGATGAAGAGGGTGGCAGAAGTAAAAATAACAATAGAAAATTGCAATAATATTTCTAAAGGAGTAATTTCTTTAGAAGAAGAAAAACTTAATATAAGATATGGAATGAATGGAACTGGTAAGTCAACATTATCAA
>DVEP01000009.1 GCA_015655975.1 Eubacterium sp.
ATGTCTTTCTCTTTCACGATTAAGACCTCCTTGATATTTTAATTTTTGGTCGGCAAACCCATTCCTAAATATATCAAGGTGTTTTTATTTTGTCACTTCTTTCCTCGCTTAAGCTTTTTCTTTTCCACCTGCATAGCAGGTGGTTGCCTTTTTTACATACAAAGCATAAAAAAACAGGTATCGGTAATTACCGATACCTGTTTTACATTTTATCACTGCATATGTTTTGCCAAAAATTCTTCTACTGTTGACCAATAAAGTTCAGGGTCTGTTGCAGCGGACTTTGCATGGTCTGCGCCTTTGATGACCAACTTTTCTTTTTCGCACTCGGCAGCGTTATATACCTTATCGAGCATTTCAAAAGGAACAAATTTGTCTTGGTCGCCGTGAATGAACAACATTGGAATTTTGCACTTTTTAACCTGTTCAACAGAACTTGCCTCTTTGAAATTGTAACCGACGAGTCCGTCATTTATAACAGACGCAGCGTCTAAAAGCGGAAAACTCGGCAAATGGAATATCGACTTGAGCTGGCTGTCGAATTCGTCCCATACAGAAGAATATCCGCAATCTTCAACTGCAACAACCACCTGATCCGGAAGTTCTTCGCCCGAAGTCATCATTACAGTTGCACCGCCCATAGAAACACCGTAAAGCCCTATTTTCGCCTGCGGGTTTTCTTCAATCAATTTGTCTATCCAAAGCAGTAAATCTTTTCTTTCAGGCCAACCCATACCGATATATCTGCCTTCACTCTCGCCGTGAGCTCTTGCATCGGGCAAAAGAACACTGTACCCCATATCGTAAAAATGCTTTGCGGAGTTTGCCATATCGTTTGAACTCGAACTGTATCCGTGACAGGAAATCATATAATTTCCGTTGCCGTTTTCATTTTTTATTTCATAAGCATGAAGTTTCAAACCGTCTTCACTTGTTATATATGTATCTTTAACAGAACTTTTAAACCATGCAATAGTTTCCTTGTCGCCTGTGTATCCGCTGAAGTCCGATACGCCGTTTGTACTGTTCTTTTTAGTCATAATTTCAGTCATAACGGTTTTCATTGTAACCTTAGCCTCTGTATCTAAAACAAAGCTGACCATAAATCTTCCGATACCGAAAACCAATGCTGTCAAAACGGCAAATATCACAACAACCGTGATTGTGATTTTCTTGCCTTTGCTTAGTTTTTTCTTGTTTGCTTTTTCCGTCTTTTCCATATCATATTGCCCCTTTCAATCAATAGCATAATAATAGCATATACTTCATATTTAGTTCAATTAATTAAACAAAATTTATACATTATTAATAATATTATACTGATATAGGACAAAAACGACCTATTTGACTTAATATTCTTTTCTTCGATTTCTCAAAAAATACACTATGCCGAAAGCATCAGCCAAAAACCATCCTATCGGTATCGAGGTCCAAATTCCGACAACTCCGATTGAGTCGATTTTTGACAAAAAATAGGAAATCAAAACACGGCTTCCGAGAGAAATAACTGTAAGAACAATCGACATTTTAGGCTGATTTATCGCCCTGTAATATCCGTAAAGCATAAACAAAATGCCGATACCTATATAAAAGGCGCCCTCAATTCTCAAATACTGAACACCTACGGCAATTATTTCCGTTTCTGTCGAAGAAACAAAAATCTGCATTAAATAAGGCGCAAAAACAAACACCGAAACGCTGATTGCAACACAAAAAACAACTACGCTGACCAAAGACTGACGAATTCCCTTTTCAATTCTGTCGTGTTTTTTCGCCCCGTAATTTTGCGCTATAAATGTAGAAAATGCGTTTCCGAAATCTTGAACAGGCATATAGGCGACCGTATCTATTTTCACAGCAACAGCAAAAGCAGACATAACAGTTGCGCCGAAGCCGTTGACTATACCCTGTACCATAAGAATGCCTAAATTCATAACAGACTGCTGAATACAGGTATAGCCTGAAAGAGAAACAATATCTTTTACGGTTTTCTTTTTAAACTTCATATCTTCTTTTTTTAAATGAAGTTCTGCATATTTAAAATAAATATATATAAATATACCGACAGCCGAAACATACTGTGAAATTACAGTTGCAACAGCCGCGCCTTTAACTCCCATTTTTAAAGACAGAACAAAATAAAAATCCAGACCGATATTCAGCAAAACAGAAATCGCTAAAAAAACAAGCGGTGCAACAGAGTTGCCAAGACCTCTGAGTAAATTTGAAAAATAGTTAAATATAAAAGTTGCGAATATTCCGAAAAATACATAGTAAAGATATGTTTTTGTCATAGCAAACAATTCAAGCGGAACCTGCAAAATTTCTATTATACCGTCAATCTGCCAAAAGACAAAAAAACTTAAAAGCAAAGTTACCGCAAAAATAATCACAAACGAAACAAAAATGCCGTTTCTGATTTTTTTGAAGTCTTTCTCTCCGTAAGATATAGAAAAAAAGGCGCTGCTTCCCAAACACATTCCGAAAATTATTGATGTTAAAAAAGTCATAAGCGTATATGACGAGCCGACAGATGCAAGAGCGTCTTCGCCTATATATCTTCCCACTATCCAAGTATCTGCCAAATTGTACAACTGTTGCATTACATTGCACAAAATAAGCGGTGCTGCAAAAGTCCAAAGTTTTGCAGTTATGTTTCCTTTTGTTAAATCTTGACTTGCCAACCGAATGCCCTTTCATAATAAAAACTCACAAAAAACTTTCAAGTTTTTTTAATACTAACATATTATTTTACAAAATTTCAACTTAAAATTTCCGATTTTTATATCAATTTTACCATTTTTTGAATTTACTTTAAATTTTTCAGAACTTATAATAATAAAGTAACGCATCATATAATAAATTTACAGAGAAGATTTTCGGAGGCGCTTTTATGAACAAAATCACAAAAACAATAGTATCCGCAGTTGCAGTTGCGGGAATTTTAGGCACTGTACTCGGAGTACATTTCGGATATTCAAAAAAAACAGACGATTTAAAAAACTATACTGTCGAAACAAACGGACAACCGCTTAAAGTCGGAATAATCAGCGACTTGCAGTTGCCTGACTCCACAGACAAGTCCACACACCAATACAAATCTTTAGAACAAACTTTAACTGTTTTAAAGAACAAAGATATGGATGCGCTTATAATCGCAGGCGACTTTACAGATGTATCTGCAAAAAATGCCTGGGGTACATTTAAAGAAGTATATGACAAAGTTATGGCAGATGTCGAAAAACCTATTCCTCTTTATATTATGGGAAACCACGACTATTGGCTTGATATGTTCGTTAAATCAAAAGAAATTCCCACTCCTGCAAAACAACAAAGAAGATTTACAAAATATACAGGCGAATACCCGTATAGCCACAAAGTAATCAACGGCTATCATTTCATAGGATGGAGTTCATCTAACGGTTCATATGACAAATCGTACACAAATGAAAAATGGATTAGATCAGAACTTGACAAAGCAGTTGCCGAGGACCCGACAAAACCTATTTTTGTAATCACTCACTTAAACCCGTCAGATACTGTTTACGGCTCTGACGACTGGGGCAACGACGATATTCAAAAAATACTCAAAGATTACAGTCAGGTTATATCAATTTCAGGGCATTCCCACTATTCAATACTTGACGAACGCTCAATTTGGCAAGGCGATTTCACGGCATTTACAACACAAAGCCTTGACTATATTGAACTCGAACCCGGAAAATTTAACGGAAGCATTCCGAAAGACGCATACGGCGCTACTATGGCAGAACAGTTGCCTGCAAGCCTCTTTATGAATATTGAAAATGACAAAGTAACAGTTGAACGACTCAGCGCAAACACAGGCGAAACAATCAAAGAGCCTTGGGTAATTGAAGCTCCGTTTGACAAACCGAGCAAATATACCAACGACAGAACAAAGTCGAACAAAGCTCCTGTTCTTGACAAAAAACTGACTGCCGAAATTTCAAAAATAACAGACATTAACAAAAATGAACAAAAAATAGTTTCTTTTAAGGCGGGAACTGACGACGATTTCGTTCATTCATACAAAATACAGTTCAAAGACAAAAATCAAAACACTTTGAAATTTGAAGAAACCGACTACGACGGAAACAAAATTTACTACAACGAAAAAGGCGAAATCGTAGATGAAAAAAACAACAATTACAAGTCAGCAAACACAAAAGAAATTGACGAACTGTTGTATTTCAGCGATTTCACACTCGGTCTTGAAAATATGTCCGAAACAGTTGAACTCAGACTCCCTTCCACAATGCCTGAAGAAACAGAATATATTGCTGTTACAGCGATTGACTCTTGGGGCGCCGAAAGCGAAACTGTTTTGTGCAAAATAAAATAAAAACGGAGAAATAGGAGAAATATTATGAAAAAAAATATTGCGATTTTAATGGCTCTTATAATTGCGGTCTGCTCGCTCACATTCACTTCATGCTCTTCTGCAAAAAAAGAAATCAAAAAAGAAAAAACTTATGCGTCGGAAATTGAAAATTTGAAGATTTTTGACTCATCTGTAAAAGACGCAATGCCTCAGACTGTTGTACATAAAATTATCACAGAACATTTTAATGCACCTTTACCCGAAGGCAAAAAAACAAAAAAAGCAATTTTCTTAGGATTTGACGGTTTTCGCGCAGACGGTCTTGAAAATATAAAAGACAACAAAGAAAGCGCTATTATGTATATCAAAAATCAAGGCGGGTTGTACCATACATTTTCAGGCGGAATTCCCGATGTAAACGAACAGGCAACCTCGACGGCACCGAGTTGGATGGCGATGCTTACAGGAGGATGGGGCGAATACAACGGAATCACTGACAACAACCAAATGAAAAAAGAAAATGCAGATACTTTTTTGATAACTTTGGCAAAACAGGGACACACAGGTTCTTTCACAACTTCTTGGCGTGAACATACAGCGCTCAGTTACCAACCTGACATTGCAAACTCAATCAAAAACAATATTCCGATTGAGTACACTCACCAAATAGATGATATGGCAACATACTACCAAGTTTTGAAATATGTTTCAAAACCGGAGGGTGTTACAAAAACAGCTCAGCAAGACCCCGATGCAATTTTCTTCACGCTTGAATTTACAGACCATGCAGGACACGAAACAGGTTTCGGAAACCAAAACGAAGCGTATGTTAAAGCTTGCAAAGATATAGACAGTTACGGCTACGACATTATCAAAACAATCGAAGAAAGAAGCACATACGCCGAAGAAGACTGGCTTATAGTAATATCCACAGACCATGGCGGAACAAAACTCAATCACGGCGGTCAAACACCGTTTGAGAGAATGACCTGGCTTTCAACAAACAAAAAACTTGATATTACAGACGAGTATAAAAATTACGCTTTAAGTTAACGATTTAGTTTTTTAAATTTTCATTCTTTATATCAAAACTTATAAACTCCAAAAAGCAAGAGACGAACAACACAATATTGTTCGTCTCTTGCTTTTTATTAATAATTTTTGCACTCGATTTCAAAATATGCCTGAGGATATGAGCAAACGGGACACACAAGAGGCGCCTGCTTTCCAACCACAACATTTCCGCAGTTTCTGCAAACCCATATCGACTCGCCGTCTTTTGAAAAAACGAGCGACTGATTTACATTGTCAAGCAGTTTTTTAAATCTTTCTTCGTGTTCCTTTTCTATTTCGGCAACTTCGTCAAAAAGTCGCGCAATATCGTCAAAACCTTCTTCTCGGGCAACTTTTGCAAATTCAGGGTACATATTTATATGTTCATAGTTTTCGCCCTCTGCCGCCGACTGCAAATTGATTGCCGTTTTTTGAATACCGCCGTTTAAAAGTTTAAACCAAATTTCAGCGTGTGCTTTTTCATTTTTTGCAGTCAATTCAAAAATTTCAGCTATCTGTTCATAACCTTCACTTTTTGCTTTGTCCGCAAAAAAAGTGTATTTGTTTCTTGCCTGGCTTTCTCCTGCAAAAGCAGAAATCAAGTTAGCCTGAGTTTTTGAGCCTTGTAATTCCATTAAATCACCTTTCTTTTTGTTAAACATATTTTGTGTAACGACGCTGTTTTTATACTGATTTTCAAAAAAAATAATGCAAACAAAAGAAAAACGCCGACTGTTTACACAGTCGGCTCTTTTCACAAGGATTTTACTTTACTGAAAATTATCAGCAACCACAACCGTTATCACATCCTCCGCAGCTGTTGCCGCCACCTGCAAGAAGAAGGATGATAATAAGAATGATAATCCATGAGCAGCTATTGCCGCAGTTGAAATTATTTCCGCATCCCATCAAGGTAACCTCCTTTCCTTGTTTCTGTTTCATACTATGAAAAAAGGAAAAGAGTGTTACTTTTTTTAAACAAAGATTTTTTGTACGACGCAATACGATTTACATAACAAAAGAATTAAAACATTATCAACCTTTGCAAACGCTCTGCTAAACTAATTTACTGCAATTTCACTTACCCATTCGTCAATTTCTTCATTTGACACATTCGACGAGAATCTTTTTCCGTCTGTCCATTTTCCTGAATTTGACTGACTTTTGAGTAATTCAACACTACTGCCCAACTCTGAACTTGCAGAAGTGCAAAACGGAATAACAGTTTTTTCTCCGAAATTGTTTGACTTGACAAAACTGCTTACAGGCCATGCAGCTATTCCCCACCAAATCGGATACCCGATATACACCGTTTCGTACTGTTCCCAGTTCTGCGGCGTAGTTTTTTCCAGGGCTACATCTCTTTTGGTTTCATCTTCGTGCTCAATATTCACACGACTGTTTTCATTGTTCCAATCTAAATCTGCACTTGAATACGGTTGCCGAGGTTCTATTTCAAAAATATCCGCTTTTAAAACATCTGCTATTCTTTCGGCTGCCGCTTTTGTATTTCCTGTCGCAGAATAAAAAACAACAAGCGTCTTTCCGTCTGACTTTAAAGTTTCCTGTTCTTTGCCGTCATTTGAAATATCGGAAGATGTCTTTTCATTTGCCGTTTTTTCTGCGTTTTCAACATTTTTATTGCACGCTATAAATGTAAATGCCATAATAAAGGCCAAAAAAATACATACAAACCTTTTCATAAATTCTCCTCCGTTAGTGCCATACAAAACACTTTGAAAAATCTATAATTAATCTTTTTTTTTATTTTCTTTTTTTACAATGCTCTGTTTTTTGCGTTCTTCAACCATTTTAACAAACCACTCTGCAATATTGGGGTCTGTATGAGAGAAAAACAAACTTGTATCTTTGTCAAGTTTCGATATTGCAGACATTTCTTCATCTGTCAATTCAAAATCAAACACATCTATATTTTCTTTCATTCGCTCGATATGAGTTGTTTTCGGTATTGCAACAACTTCTCTTTGCAAATGCCAGCGAAGAATAACCTGTGCTGCCGTTTTTCCGTACTTTTCTCCGATAGCGGTGATTTCAGGCTTTGTGAATATATTTCCTTTTCCCTCGCCGAACGGAGCCCACGCCTCTAACTGAACATCATATTTATCGTTCCACTCTTTTGCGATTTTCTGCTGATTGTAAGGGTGTATCTCAATTTGATTTACCATCGGCTTTATTTTTGAAAATGACGCCAAATCAACCATACGGTCGGGATAGAAATTTGAAACGCCGATTGCACGAAGTTTTCCTTCTTTATAAAGGTCTTCAAGCGCTCTCCATGCACCGTAATAATCTCCGAACGGCTGGTGCAAAAGCATTAGGTCGATATAGTCTGTTTTGAGTTTTTTCATAGAGTCAAGTACACTCTTTCTGCACTCTTCATATCCATAATTTTCAATCCACACTTTTGATGTCAAGAACAATTCTTCCCTCAACACTCCTGACCTTTCAATAGCATTTCCGACTTCTTCTTCATTAAAATAAGACTGTGCCGTGTCAATAGAACGATAGCCGACTTGAATAGCGTCAAGCACACATCTTTCACACTCTTCTTTTGACACCTGATATACACCGTAACCGAGCTGCGGCATTTTAACTCCGTTAGATAAAGTAACATACATCACAAATCACTCCATACTTTTCTTAAATATTTCAATAATTTCTTCACGATTTAACGGTTTATAGCCACCGTCCATACGCAATGTTAAATCTGCAATTTTTTCTATATCATTTTCTGCTATTCCTAATTCGGAAATTTTCAACACAACGCCGATTTCCCTCATCCATTTTTCCATAGCAAGAAGTCCGTCATTTGCAATTTTCTCGTCTGTTTTTCCGTCTGTATCCACATTCCAAACATTGACGGCAAAGCGTTTAAATTTGTTAAGTCCGTACGGCATAATATAGCGGTAATATGCAAGTGAAACAGCTGAAAGCGTCATACCGTGCGTTGCATTTGTATATCCTCCGACTGCCTGTCCGAGCATATGAACAGTCCAATCTGTAGATTTTCCTTTCGCAACAAGTGTGTTGAGCGCCCATGTTGCAGTCCACATAATGTTGCTTCTCGCCTCATAATCTTGTGAATCATTAACAGCGATACGACTTGAATGAATAATGCTTCGCATAAGCCCTTCACTGATATAGTCGCTTGTGTTGTCGTCTTCACCCGAAAAATACTGCTCGCAAATATGATTGAACACATCATATATTCCCGAAACCATTTGATATTTCGGAAGAGTAAGCGTATATTTCGGATTTAGAATTGTAAATTTCGGCATTACATCTTCGCTTGCAAATACATGACCGATTTTTTGTTTTGTTTCCTGATTTGTAATAACCGAGCCGGCATTCATTTCAGAACCTGTTCCGACCATCGTAAGTATGCAGCCGACAGGAACAATCTCACAATCAGGCTCATCAAATTTAACAAAATATTTATCCCACGGGTCATCTTTGCAGTTTACGGAAACCGAAACGGCTTTTGAATAATCACAAACGGAACCTCCGCCGACAGCAAGTATCAAATCTGCCTTGTGTTTTCTTGCAATTTCAATACCCTCGTATAGTTTTTCAAGAGTAGGATTGGGCATTACTCCTGATATTTCCGCAACTTTTTTTCCGTTGTTTTTTAATATATCTTTTACGGCGTCATATATGCCGTTTTTAATTATCGAACCGCCGCCGTAAACAAGTACAATGTTACTGCCGTATTTTTTAAGTTCATTATTCAAATTTGACAAAGCGTCTTCACCGAAGTAAAGCTTTGTAGGATTGCAATATGTAAAACTACCTATCATTTTATTTTTTCTCCAATGCTGTATATTCTTTTTCCGTTACTTTTTCACACCACTCGGTTTTTGTGTTTTCTCCGGGCACTTCGATTGCCAAGTGAGAAAACCAACTGTCTTTTACCGCACCGTGCCAATGCTTAACATTCGGGGGTATGTTTACAACATCGCCCGGCAAAAGAATTTGCACGGCCTTGCCATATTCCTGATAATATCCTTTTCCTGCTGTGCAAACAAGAATTTGACCGCCTCCTTTATCCGCTTTGTGAATATGCCAATTATTTCTGCACGACGGTTCAAATGTAACATTAAAAATTCCGATTTGATTTTTTGACAACGGAGCCAAATAACTTTGTCCGACAAAATATTTTGAATACTCCGTGTTTGGCTCTCCTATCGGAAATATCATGCCGTCTGCATATTTTTGCTTTTCGTTTTCCGAAAAAGATTCTGCCCAAATATTCTTTGCCGATTTGAAAGCCGCCCAAGCTTTAGGCCAGCCTATGTAAAAAGCTGCGTGAGTTAATATTTCTGCAATTTCTGTTTTGGTAACACCGTTTTCTTTTGCAGTTTTCAAGTGATATTCAAGAGAACTGTCGCAAATGCCCTGAGCCGTCAAAGCTGTTACCGTAACAATCGAACGGTCGCGTGCAGAAAGTTTATTTTCTCTTGCCCAAACTTCTCCGAAAAGAACATCGTCATTAATCTCGGCAAATTTAGGTGCAAATTTCCCCAGTTCATCCCTACCTGCCGTAACTTTTTTCATTATCCGAGCCACTCCTTTATACTTGATTTTTCTCTGCTTACACGGCTTCCGTAAAGCGCAAGACCGCTTTCAACAACGGCAAAAGGACAAGTTTTTTTAATATCGTCAATGCTGTTGCCCATACCGCTGCCCTCGTGGGTGCAAAACGGTTTAATTATTTTGTTGCTGAAATCAAAATTTTCTAAAAATGTAAACACTGCCATCGGCATTGTGCCCCAATAGTTCGGAAAACCTAAATATATGACATCGTATTCATCAATGGAACTAATACAGTTTTTAAGTTTCGGACGCACATTTTTTTGCTTGTCTGCTCTCGCTTCTTCTATACAAATATTATAACTTTCGGAATACGCAACGACTTGCTCAATTTTAAACAAATCTGCTCCTGTCAAATCCCGTATAGTTTCTGCGACAATTTCCGTATTGCCTACGCTTAAATTTTTGAGAGTTCCGCTGGTATAGTTTTCATCTGCCCTTGAATAAAAAGCAATCAATTCTTTTGACATTTTTAACTCCGCCTTTCTTTATTTCAATCTTCAATCTGATTATATCGCACGGCGCATTGACACGGAATAGCAAATATGTTATCATCGTATAAACTAAAAGTTTATAGGTGGTTACTATGTATAATCCTTTACTCGACACTTTTATAGCAGTAATAGACAACGGCAGTTTCACTAAAGCGGCGGATAAACTGTTTATTTCTCCGACAGCCGTTATGAAACAAATGAACAGTTTGGAAGAACATCTAAACTTAAAATTGATAGAAAGAACATCGTCGGGAGTACGGCTTACTCCTGCGGGCGAAGTTATATACCGCGACGCAAATTTTATGATAGACTACTCTCAAAAATCAATTGCCTCTGCAAAATCTGCAACCGAAAAATACGACACGACATTTTGCGTAGGCACATCTATGCTCAACCCTGCAAAACCTTTCATAGATTTGTGGTACAAGTTAAATCAGCATTTTCCGAATTACAAATTGCACCTTGTACCGTTTGAAGACAATCACGAAGGCATATTGTCCGAAATTAAAAGTTTGGGAGAAAAATTCGATTTTTTAATAGGAGTGTGCGACTCTAAAGCATGGCTTTCCCTTTGCAATTTTTTACCGCTCGGCAACTATAAAAAAATGGCGGCAGTATCCCATGAACATAGACTCGCAAATAAAAAAATGCTTGAACTTTCCGATTTATACGGCGAAACTCTGATGATGGTAAAAAAAGGCGATTCGGGAGTCAACGATTTCATAAGAAATGATTTGGAAACAAACCACCCTCAAATAAAAATTGAAGACACCCCCCATTTTTACGATATATCGGTCTTCAACCGTTGTGCCGAAACAGGTAATGTATTGCTTACAACAGAATGCTGGCAGGATGTTCACCCGGGACTTGTTTCAATTCCTATAAATTGGAACTACACTATTCCGTACGGATTGCTTTACAGTTTAAATGCAGACGAAGATGTTTTAAAACTCGTTGAAAAAGCAAAAGAAATGATAGATTAAGGCAGTATTCGAGGCGAACTCTCGGATAAAAATTTGACTTTTTTAACTTGTGAAATTTTAATTTGAAACTTCCGATATTCCGTCTTTTAACGGCTTACGGCTGACAATAATTGATTTTTATTTATTTTAAACAAATTAACCGACTTAATACGACACATTTCTATTATATTTTTTATATTGTATATTTTTGTGTTATATGCGATAATATATAAATATATTATAAATTAATTATTATATACTAAAATATTGGAGAGACTATGAGCGACTATGAAAAACTTGCGGAACTCCTTTTTCCGCAAATAGACAAAACACCCGAATACTACGAAAATCTTTACCCTAAAAGAGATTTAAAAGAGGGCGCGGTTGTTACGAGATTTGCACCGTCCCCCACAGGCTATCTTCACTTCGGCGGTCTGTACGCCGCTTCCGCAGAAAAGATGGCGGCAAACTCAAGCGGCGGAGTTTTCTTTTTGCGAATAGAAGACACAGACAAAAAAAGAGAAGTTGAAAACGGCGTTGACGCTATTGTTGACGGTCTCAACTATTTCGGAATTACAGCCGACGAAGGCGTTACCGGAAAAGACACCGAAAAAGGCAGTTACGGTCCGTACACACAAAGCAAAAGAGCACAAATCTACCAAACTTTTGCAAAAGACCTTGTAAAAAAAGGTCTTGCATATCCTTGCTTTTGTACTCCCGAAGAACTTGATGAAATAAGAAACTCACAAGAAAACGACGATGTTAAAGGATACTACGGAAAATTTGCAAAATGCAGAAATTTAACATACGACGAAATTGCAGAAAAAATTGCGCAAAACAAAGAGTGGACTTTGCGCCTCAGGTCAAACGGCGACATCAACAACAAAATTGTTTTCACTGATGTAATAAAAGGCAAAATTGAAATGGCTGAAAATGTTATTGATGTTGTTTTGCTTAAAACAGACAAAATACCGACATATCATTTTGCTCACGCAGTGGACGACCATTTGATGAGAACAACGCATGTCATTCGAGGCGACGAGTGGATAGCAAGCGTACCGCTTCACATTCAACTTTTCAAAACGCTCGGTTTTAAACCTGTAAAATATGCACACATTGCTCCCATTCTCAAAACAGACGGAGACGGCAAAAGAAAACTTTCAAAGAGAAAAGACCCCGAAGCAGCCGTTTCATATTTTGAAGAAGCAGGCTACCCTGCCGAGTCTGTAAACGAGTACATTGCAACAATTCTCAACTCAAACTTTGAAGATTGGAGAAGAGCGAACAAAACCGCTCCTCTTTCCGACTTCCCTTTCAAGCTCAAAAAAATGAGCGTTTCAGGCGCGCTTTTTGATATGGTTAAACTTGAAGATGTTTCAAAAAACACCATTTCCGTAATGAGCAATGAAAAAGTTTTTGAACTTTCAAAAAAATGGGCGGAAAAATACAGTCCCGAACTTTTGGCTCTTTATGAACAGGACAACGAATACGCAAAAGAGATTTTAAATATTGACCGAAACGGCAAAAAGCCGAGAAAAGACATTGCAAAATGGTCGGAAATCAAAGACTACATCTCATATTTCTACGATGAAACATTTGAGAAAAACTACGACCTTGAAGATGAAAGGCTCACAAACGGACTTGCATTTGAAACACTTGAAAAGTACAAAGCAGTCGTTGACTCAAACGATGACAAAGACACTTGGTTTTCAAAAATCAAAGATATGTGCGCCGATTTAGGCTGTACTCCGAATGTAAAAGAGTACAAGGCAAACCCAGAAAACTTCAGAGGTCATGTCGGCGACCTTTCCACAATCATAAGAGTCGCTTTAACAGGCAGAAAAAATACTCCCGACCTCCACGCAATCATAAAACTGCTCGGCACAGAAAAAGTAAAAGGCAGAATTGAAGAAGCGCAAAAATATTATACGGAAGGAAAATAATATGGAAGAAATCACCGAAAAGAAACAATCAAATTTTATAGAAGATTTTGTTGATGAAGACCTTGAAAACGGCGTATATAAATCTGTACAAACCCGTTTTCCCCCAGAGCCTAACGGCTACCTTCATATAGGACACGCTAAAGCAATCTGCATCAATTTCGGAATAAAAGAAAAATATAACGGAATCTGCAACTTGCGTTTAGACGACACAAACCCAACTAAAGAAGATACAGAGTATGTTGACGCTATTATGAAAGATATTCATTGGCTCGGTTTCGACTACGACAATGTTTACTACGCTTCCGACTACTTTGATTTTCTTTACGAATGTGCAATAAAATTGATTAAAAAGGGTAAGGCATTTGTTTGCGATTTAACTCCGGAACAGCAAAGAGAATACAGAGGTACACTGACCGAACCGGGAAAAGAAAGCCCGTACAGAAATCGTTCAATCGAAGAAAACCTTGACCTTTTTGAAAGAATGAAAAACGGCGAATTCCCTGCGGGTTCAAAAGTTCTTCGTGCAAAAATAGATATGTCTTCTTCAAACCTCAATATGAGAGACCCCATTATTTACAGAATAATGTACGCACACCACCACAGAACAGGCGACAAATGGTGCATTTACCCAATGTACGACTTTGCTCACCCTCTGTCCGACGCTTGCGAAAAGGTTACCCACAGCCTTTGCTCTCTTGAGTTTGAAAACCACAGACCGCTTTACAACTGGTTTGTCAACGAACTTATTGAAGGCGAAAAGCCAAGACAAATTGAATTTGCAAGAATGAACCTTAACTACACACTGACAAGTAAGCGTAAATGTCTTAAACTTGTTCAGGACAATATAGTTACCGGCTGGGACGACCCGCGAATGGCTACTCTTTCAGGAATGCGTCGCAGAGGATATCCGGCTGAGGCTTTAAGAGATTTTTGTGACAGAATAGGTGTTTCCAAAGCTCACTCTGTTATTGACTTTGCGCTTCTTGAGGCTTGCGTAAGAGATAACTTAAATCAAAATGCACCTCGAGCAATGGCAATTCTCGACCCTCTCAAAGTTGTGATAGACAACTACCCCGAAGGTCAGACAGAAGAGATGGAATGTGAACTGCACCCGGACCACCCCGAATACGGTACAAGAAAGATGCCATTCTCAAGAGAAATATTTATTGAACGCTCCGACTTTATGGTTGAGCCTATCAAAAAATATTTCCGTCTGTTCCCCGGCAACGAAGTACGACTTATCAAGGCATATTTCATAAAATGCGTAGGGTACGACACAGACGAAAACGGCGAAGTTACCTGTGTTCACTGCACATACGATCCTGCTTCCTACGGCGGAAACAGTCCTGACGGAAGAAAGGTCAAAGGCACTATTCACTGGGTGGACGCCAAAGACAATGTAAAGGCAGAGGTCAGACTTTACGACAGATTGTTCAATGTTCCCAACCCTTCAGATGAAGAAGGCGTTTCGAGTTTTGAGGACAATCTCAATCCAAACAGTTTAACTATAATCAAAAATGCTGTTGTTGAAAAGTCGCTTGCAAGCGCTCCTGTTGAAAAAACATATCAGTTTATGAGAAACGGCTACTTCTGTGTTGACACAGACACTGACGAAAACTCACTTGTGTTCAACAGAACAGTCGCGCTGCGTGACAGTTTTAAAATTAAGTAAATCAAGGTGAAAATTTTGGCAGAAAGAAAAAATATAAAAAATATAGCAATCATAGCCCATGTTGACCATGGCAAAACAACGCTTGTAGATGAAATGCTCCGCCAAAGCGGAACTTTCAGAACAAACGAAGTTGTAGAAGACAGAGTAATGGACTCAAACGACCTCGAAAGAGAAAGAGGTATCACAATACTGTCTAAGAACACTTCAATTCACTATAAAGACACAAAAATCAACATTGTAGATACTCCCGGACACGCCGATTTCGGCGGAGAAGTAGAGCGTATTTTGACAATGGTTGACGGCGTTTTACTTCTTGTTGACGCTTTTGAGGGCTGTATGCCTCAAACAAGATTTGTGTTAAAAAAGGCACTCGGTCTTAAAAAAACTCCTCTTGTTGTCGTTAACAAAATCGACCGTGACGGTGCAAGACCCGACGAAGTTATAGATGAAGTTCTTGACCTTTTCATTGAACTCGGCGCCGATGACGACCAACTTGAGTTCCCTGTAATTTACGCAAGCGGTAAAGACGGTTTTTCAGGTACAGACCCGTCTGTCAGAAGCGGAGATATGCGTCCTTTGCTTGACGCTATATTGGAAAACATTCCGAGTCCGCAAGGAGACCCCGACGCTCCTGCGCAGGTTCTTTTCTCATCTCTTGAGTACGACGACTATGTAGGCAGAATAGGTGTCGGCAGGGTTGAGAGAGGTACGGTAAAACTCAACGCACCGTATGTTCTCTGCAAGCAAGACGGAAGCCGCGAAAATGTGAGATTTTCAAGACTTTACCAATTTGAAGGTCTTAAACGAGTTGAAGTTAAAGACGCAACTGTCGGCGACTTAATCTGCGTGGCAGGTATTCCCGACTTAAATATAGGCGAAACAGCCTGCGACCCTGACTGTGTTGAGCCTCTTCCTTTTGTAAAAATAGACGAGCCTACAATTTCTATGAACTTCATCGTAAACAACTCTCCTTTTGCAGGAAGAGAAGGTAAGTTTGTTACTTCAAGAAATTTAAGAGACCGTTTGTTTAAGGAAGTAGAAACAAATGTTTCTATGAGAGTTGAAGAAACAGACTCTATGGACACATTCAAAGTTTCAGGCAGAGGCGAACTGCATTTGTCAATACTTATTGAGACAATGCGCAGAGAAAACTACGAGTTCCAGGTTTCTCGTCCTCAGGTAATACTTAAAAAAGATGAAAACGGCAAAACACTTGAACCTATGGAACTTGCCATAATTGAAGTACCTGAGGAATATGTAGGCTCAGTTATGGAAAAACTGTGTTCGAGAAAAGGCGAAATTGAAAATATGGACACACGCACAACGGGTGTAACTCATCTTGAAATAAAAATTCCTTCAAGAGGTCTTATCGGTTACCGTTCCGAATTTTTAACGGATACAAACGGCAACGGTATTATGAATCAACTTTTCGCAGGATATGAAGAATACAAAGGCGATATTGAAACAAGAAGTCAAGGTTCAATCATCGTTCACGAAACAGGTACCACAACAGGTTACGGTCTTTGGAACACTCAAGACAGAGGTAAACTTTTTGTCGGTCCGGGCGTTGATGTTTATGAAGGTATGATTGTAGGCGAATGCTCTAAAAACGAAGATGTTGTATGCAATGTTTGTAAAAAGAAACATGTTACAAACACTCGTGCTTCAGGCTCTGACGAAGCACTCAAACTCGTACCGCCGACTGTTTTAAGCCTTGAACAAAGTATGGAATTTCTTGCAGACGACGAGTTGCTTGAAATTACTCCTAAATCAATTCGACTTCGCAAAACAATCTTGGCAAAAGACCAAAGAATGAAAAGCAAATTCGGTAAAAAATAATTTTTAAAACAACTAAAAGGATGTGATTATATGAGCAATAAAGCAGGCTTGTACATTCACATCCCTTTTTGTTTTTCAAAATGCCCGTATTGTGATTTTTACTCTAATAAATACTGCAAAAAAGACGCATTTAACTACTGTGAAAAAGTGATAGAACAAATGAGTGAATTTGAAAGCACCGAGTTCGACACGGTGTATTTCGGAGGCGGAACTCCGTCTGCTATACCATACACTCTCATTGAAAAAATCTTAAAAAATGCAAAAAATCAATTTAAAATAGAAAAAAACAGCGAAATAACAATCGAGTGCAACCCTGGAGACGATATAAACTTTTTAGCTGAAAAGTACGCTGAAATGGGTATCAACAGAGTGTCGTTAGGTCTGCAAAGCGCAAACGATACAGAAAGAAGACTGTTAGGCAGACGCGCGGGCGCAGATGAAATCAAAAAAGCCGTTTTCGCTTTACAAAACGCAGGCATATCAAACATAAGCGTTGATTTAATGCTCGGAATACCTCGGCAAACAATCGACAGTTTAAAATATTCAATAGATTTCATTTCTTCACTTAATATAAAACATATCAGCGCATACATTTTAAAAATTGAAGAAGGCACAAAATTTTTTGAAATGAAAAAAAACGGCAGACTTATTCTGCCGAACGAAGACGAAACCTGCGACCTTTATTTAAAAGCAGTCGAACTGCTTGAAAAAAACGGCTTTTATCAATATGAAATTTCAAATTTTTCAAAACCCGATTTTGAAAGCAGGCACAATTTAAAATATTGGAAACTTGATAACTATTTGGGACTCGGTGCAACTGCACATTCGTTTTTCAACAACGAAAGATTTTTTTTCAATGAAAATTTTGAAAAAGTTTTTGAAGGGTTCGGCGGAGACGAAGAAGAAAAAATTATGCTCGGGCTGAGATTAAAAAAAGGGATAAATAAAAGCCTTTTGAAAAAAGACTTTCAAAAATTTGTAAATTTAGGATATATCAAAGAAAAAGATGAAAACATTTTTTTAACTCCGAAAGGAATGTTAATATCAAACTACATCATATCCGAATTGATTTAAAATATTTGGGCAAAATACACTTGAAAGGAGTGTCAAAATGCCCGATATGTTTAACTTTACAGACGAAATGAACAACTACTTTAACTCAATGCCGAAAGCAATACAAGAGTCTATTATGCAGTCAGGCGCTAAAGTAAACAGTGTTGCCGATATGCAGGCGATTGTACAGCAAATTCAGGCAAAAAGTAATGAGAAAGTATAGAATTTCAAAAGACAATAAAAAAATTTTAAACAGATACGGACTCTATATGGACAATGCCGTAACATCTCCCGATGAAAGAACAAGAGATAAAAACATCGTCATTCCCGACGATGAAAGCGTAAACCAAGCAAGAGATTGGCAGCAAGAGTCTGAAAAATAGCAAAAAACGGCGTTCTTACTAATAAGAACGCCGTTTTAATATTAATACTTTTATTTCATGTTTGATTTTCTTACATCAATCAACCAAATAGTTCACTGTTTTTATTTCCTTATTATCATAGATATATTTTCTCGGAACTCGGCGGGAAATACCGCAAAGAAACTCATAGTTAAATGTTCCTGCCGTTTCGGAAACCTCTTCAACAGACAGATACTTCCCATTGCTCTCTCCGAAAAGCACAACCGTTTCGTCAAGTTCGGCACGAATATCTGTAACATCAATCATAAACTGGTCCATACAAATTCTGCCTACTATATCGGCAAACTGACCGTTTATGAGCACCTTTCCCTTGTTTGAAAGACTGCGTGAAAACCCGTCTGCATAACCGACAGGTACAGTCGCTATCAGACTGTCGCGATTTGTTACAAAAGTACCGCCGTAGCTGATTTCTCTGCCCTTTTCAAGTTTTTTGATATGTGATATATGAGAAACCCATTTCATAGCAGGTTTAATATCCAGCAAAGATTTGTCAACATCTTCACTCGGATAGTATCCGTATGTAACTATACCGCTCCTGACCATATTGTAGCACTTGTCATTGAAGTTCATTATTCCTGCCGAATTGTTTATATGTTTAATTTCGGGACAAATTCCCTGCTTAGCCAAAAGTTCGATGAACTCATCAAATTTATTTCTTTGCTCGATTGATTTGCTCAAATCTTTTTCATCAGCAGTGGCAAAATGCGAAAAGACACCTTCTATACAGAGATTTTGAAGTTCTGAAATCTGTTTGCAAACCTTTGCTTCATCTTCTGAAACCTGAAAACCTATACGGCTCATACCCGTATCTACAGCAAAGTGAATTTTTGCAACTTTATTTTGACGGACTGCTTCGTCGGACAATATTTTCGCACTTTCGTATGTACAGATAGACATTGTAATATCATACTTAACAGCCCACTCCAAATCGTAGGAATTTGTGCAGCTGAGCAATAAAATCGGTTTTGTAACGCCCTCTTTACGAAGCTCAATAGCCTCTTCAATACAGGCAACTCCGAAATAGTCGCACTTATCTTCGAGAAATTTTGCAACAACTTTGGAGCCGTGTCCGTAAGCGTCCGATTTTATTATGACAAGAAGTTTTGTGTCGTCAGAAATTTTTTTTCGTACACTGTCTATATTGTATTCTATTGCACTCAAGTCAACCAATGCCGCAGTTCTATGGTATGCCATCGTAAAAATTCATCTCCGTATTTATTTAACCTTCAAAACCATGAAACACGCAAATAAAAGATTACCGACTTTATGTGCAATATTTCTATTTTAAAGTTCTGCACTATTATAAAACCTAACAATGTGTTCGTCAAGTAATATAAACATTTCTTATTTATAATTTTACCACAAAACAAAAAATAAAACACTAATAATTACGAACGAAAATCATTAAATATCTCATAAAAATCAATAATTATATATAATTGTATCGCTGTCGCAAAAAATACGACAAAATTCCTGCTGTTTTTACAAATATTGCAATACCACTATTACTATGATATAATTTTTTATATGAAGGTTTGTATAAAGGTGAAAAAATAGGAGGATATATAGATGAAATTCAAACATTACTCAAGATTTATAGTTTTACTGATTGCAATATCAATCATTTTTTCTGCTTGCGGTAAATCCGAAAAAGATGAAAAGGAGACAATTTCAAACAGCGAAACTCAAAGTTCAAACATAAATACAAGTGAAATTTCAAGTGTCGGCACAACTAACCCCGTTACACACGAAAGTACCGCTGCTGTTGAAAATACAACTGTGCAACCAACTACAAAGGCAAGAAAATCTGTCAGCATAACAATTCCCGAAGGATACAGTTTTATGCAGATTGCAAAAGCACTTGAAAGTAAAAATATATGTACGGCAAAAGAGTTCTATTCAGCAGCGCAGTCATATAAAGTAAAATCATTTACAATTCCGTCGTCGAGTAACAGGTGCTTCAAACTTGAAGGATACCTATTCCCCGACACATACGAATTTTATGAAAACGAAGAGCCTGTTACCGTCATCCGAAAAATGCTCAACAACTATGCTGCAAAATCCGGTATGCCGACTGACAAAGAGTTGATAATAGCCTCTATAATTGAAAAAGAAGTGCGAAGCGACTCTCATATGAAAATGGTTTCTTCCGTATTTCACAACAGAATAAAAAAAGGTATGAAACTCGAATCAGACCCCACTCGTGAATATGTCAACGACTATATTACGGGCAATTCTTTACTGAGCGGAAATACATCTAAATACGCAGCGCTTTACAACACATACAAGTGCAAATTGCCTGCCGGACCAATCTGCAGTCCGGGTGCAAGAGCAATAGCGGCCGCCAAAAACCCTGCAAACAGCGACTATCTGTACTTTTTCTTTGGAAATGACAATACAAATCACTACTCAAAAACATTTGAAGAACACAAAGAACAAATGGAAAAATACGGAGTAAGTTACTAAAAAATTACGCAACATAATAAAAACGGCACAATACGGATATTTATATTACCGTATTGTGCCGTTTTTAATTTTACAGACAATCAATCTACACTGTACTTTTCAAGTTTTGCACTGTCTCTGTCTTCAAAGTCATATTTGTCCTGATAGAAGTTTTCAATATGACTGTCAAAACTTCCGTCAGGTTTAATATTGATTATCGAACAACCGCGCTGTAAACCGAAATTTTCTATATCGGCATACGCCAAATAGTCAATCGAGTAACCGAAAGACAACCGTATTCCCTTGTACTCTATCGAAAAGTTGTTCAAATGGTCGTGTCCGCAGAAAACAGCCTGAGTAGAACCTACTCTGAGCAGTGTTTCAAATGTTTCGTCGGGGTGAAGTGTATTTCCTACCTTGCCCTCAAGTTCACCGAGTTCGCCATAATAATATTTTACATTTTCCGTATCCTTGAAATCATTTTCTTTGAATTCACTCCACGCAGTTTCATACTCTTCAAACGGAATATGGAAAAACATCATTGATTTAGGCATATCGGCAGATAGTTTTTCATTTTCTGCTTTAAAAGTGTTGAGCGTTTCTTCATACCACTTCATTTGGTCTGCATGAATACCGTCGTATTTCCACTCCATACCCAAATAGTCACCGTCAACATAAGAACCCGTATCCATCAAAAACAAGCTTTGAGTTATTACTCCCTGCGTGTTTTTTACATTTACAACATAGTTTCCGAAGCCGTTAATATCTTCTTCGCCCGACTGAAACAAGCAATAGCTTTTTTCACCGTCTTTGAGATACTTGTGATTTTCATAATATTTTGCCATATACTCTCTGTTAAAATAAGAGTAAAGTTCTGTGTCATGGTTTCCGAAAACAGGCGCCCAATATACACCCAACTTATCCATCAGGTTTCCGAAAATCTTTGCACCTGTTTTGTTGTTGAAAGTGCCTGCTCCCGGGAACGGATACGGTACAGGGTATGCTATATCGCCTGTAACAACAACTAAGTCGGGTTTTTCCGTCTGTACCATTTTGGCAACGCTGTTGATTGCTTTTATGTCTCTTTCATACGACAAAAATCCCCCGCCGATATGAATATCCGTCAACTGCATTACCTTTAAATCTTCGTCGGTTACAAAAGTGTAGTATCCCAAACTGTCTTTTTCAGGTATTTTTTGATTTTCAATTTCAACGGTTTCAATGTCGTTTTTAATATACGATATTGCTTTGTTTGCAAGAACTGAGTTTATAATTTCAACAGCGATTAAACAAACGACAACCGCTATAATAACAGAAAGCAAAACTTTCCCAAAAATTCTCAATCCTTTTTTTAACCCCTTTTTTTCTTGATTTTTCATAATTTTCCCCCTCAAAATATGTAAATACTTTACATAGTCTTTACATAAATTTAACACAAATCAAATAAAAAATCAAGTCTTGCTAAAATAAATTTTGTTGTATATTCATAAAATTTTATTCAATTCATTTAAAATCTTATTAATGTGACTTAATCACCGAACAAAATTCACATTTATTATATAATGAGATATATAACATAACCAAATTAAATTCGGTATCAACAAAATATACAAAAGGAGAAAAAATGTCTGTTCTAAATGTTACTAAAAAAAGTTTTTACAAAGATGTTTTGCAGTCAGAAGTGCCTGTGCTGATAGAATTTTGGTCATCTTTGCGTGAGCCTTGCAAAATACTCAACCCAATAATTGATAAAATTTCAGAAGAATACTCGTCTTTCAAAGTTTGCAAAATCAATGCAGATGAAGAAAAAGAACTTGCAATGTCTTTTTCTGTTGTAAGCATTCCGACAATCTGCGTAGTAAAAAAGGGTTCTCTTATAAAACAAATTGTCGGCGTGAGAAATAAAGATGAAATAGTAAAACTTGTTTTAGAGTAATTCTTTCAGCAGCGCTTTGTTGACAACAGTTATTTTTCCGCGGCTCATTTCTATCATTTCTTCGTTTTCAAAATATTTCAACATTCTTGAAACAACTTCTCTGACAGTACCTAAATTTTGAGCCATTTGCTCATGGGTAAGATAAATTTCACTGCTTTTGTTTTTTTCTGCTTCTTCAAGTAAAAACATTGCAAGTCTTTTGTCAAAACTCATAAAAAGTACCTGTTGCAATACCCATACAACATCTGAAAATCGAGAAAGAATTTTTTCCATAGCAAAATTTTTAGCATGAATATTACTGTTGGCAATATCTTCAAAGCACTTTCCGTCAACGATGTAACAAACGCACTCGTCTTCGGCGTCAATGAAAACATCGAAAGTTATTGAACTCAAAACGCAAGACGCAGACAGTACACAAACATCTCCGTCTTTTATGTGGTAAAGCGTAACTTCTCTGCCCTCTTCTGACATTACATACACACGAAGACTGCCTTCAACTACAATGATTGTACCTGTGCACTCACAACCGCAGTTATTAATGTGTTCTCCTTTATAAAACTTTTTGTAAATTGTTGCATTCAGCAATTTTTCCTTTTCTTCACTGCTCAAAAAGTTCCAAAAAGTGAAATTTTCTTTTAATGCCATTTTATAATTTTTATTATTCATTTTATTCATCTTTCGCACAATATTATATAAATTATACCATACAATGTGCTAAATAGTCAAATATCAGTAAAAAAACAGAATATCGGGACATAAAAAACGGTTGGATGTTACTCCAACCGTTTTTCTCACTTTCGAGCGTCTTCAACTTCAAGACAAGGGTTTTTGAAGAAGAAATTTCTCATATATTTTGCGCGTTTTAACAGACTGTTGCTCAAAGCAAACTCACGCGGAGCGTAGTTTACACCCAACTCTTTGAGAATATTCTCGTAGTCGTCAAGTCTTGCAGCAAAAGACTTGAAATCTTTGTTCTCTTTTTCAGTCCAGCCGACTTCACAAACTGCTGCAAGTCGTGGAAAAAGGTTAAAATCGACTTTCTCGATTGTGTGAACAAACTCTGTCCAAAGTTCGCCCTCAACACCGAGAATATTCTTTTCAGCCTCCGATTTTACACCGCTTTTTGAAGGCTCAAAGTTGTATGTATTTTTTATTTTAACTTCGCAGTTAGGATAGTCCAAATAAAAAGCCGTCTGTCTGCTTAAAATCATTTGACCGCCTGAATTAACATAATCCTCAGCCTTTTTATCTCTTTTTGGAGTCCAATACTGACCGATGATTGATTTGTCAAGATTTTTTGCACCCAAAATCTCATTCCAGCCAATAAGTCTTTTGCCTTTCTTTTTAACATATTCGTTAATTTGATTGTTGAAATAACCTTGAAGTTCATCAACAGAATTGAGACCTTTTTCTTTGATTACTTTTTGACAATCGGGGCACTTTTTCCATTCATCACGCGGTGCTTCATCTCCGCCGATGTGGAAATACGGCGCAGGGAAAAGTTCGCAAACCTCATCTATAACATCATATATAAAATCGTATGTAAATTGTTTGCCCAAACAAGCAGACCTGTTCCACGAATTGTCTTTATATCCGAGTTGAGTTCTTGGTACGGTACCGCCAAAATAGTACGCAACATCCGTATCAAGTTTTCTGCATGCAAGTTCAGGATAAGCAGCCTCTGCAGCTGTAAAATGAGCAGGCATATCAATTTCAGGAATAACAGTAATACCTCTTTCGCCTGCGTACTGCACTATTTCTCTTACTTCTTCTTGAGTATAGTAGCCGTTGTCTCTTTCAGGGTCGCTTACTGCAACGACATTTTTCTCTTTCCAGCCTGTACGCTGAGTTGCTTTTCTCTTCGCGCCGATTTCTGTCAAAAGCGGATATTTTTTAATTTCTATTCTCCAGCCTTGGTCATCTGTCAGGTGCCAATGAAAAATGTTCAGTTTGTGAAGAAGCATCAAATCGAGAAGTCTTTTAATTTCATCAACAGTAAAAAAGTGTCTCGAGCAATCAAGCATTTGACCTCTCCATGAATATCTCGGAGCGTCTTTAATCTCAACGCAGGAAATATCCAAAGATTTTTTACCTTTTGAAGTGTCAAACCTGCCGATTTGACGAAGTGTTTGAATTGCGTATAACACGCCTTTAAAAGTTGACGCTTTAACTACGATTTTTTCGTTTGAAACTGAAAGTTCGTAGCCCTCGTCAGCAATAGATTTGTCCAAAACAAAAGTTACATCTGCATTATCGCAAACTATTGCATCGCATGAAAAAACTTTTTTAAACATTTCATTGTAAAACTTTGAGACAGAAGAAAATTCTTTGTCAAAAAAGACCGTCGTTTTTTCAGTCATTGAAAAACAGCCTGACAATTCTTTTACTTTTGACGGCATAGGAATTATACTAATCATAATAATTCTCCTTGATGTACAATTATTGAAACTTAATTATATAACAAAAGTAATGGTAAAAGCAATTAAAAATCATTGCAAAATATTAAACACTTCGTGTAGTAATTTAACTTATGAATTTGAGTTTTCAATGTACTCAATGATTTCCTCTGCGTTTGTGTCAGGTTTTGCCTTTTTCCAAACTTTTTCGATAACCCCGTCTTCATTTATCAAGTATGTACTGCGTACAACACCGAAAGAAGTTTTGCCGTACATCTTTTTCTCCTGCCAAACATCGTAGTCTTTAATGGCTTTGAGTTCGGGGTCGGACAAAAGTGTGAACGGTAAATCGTATTTTTCGGCAAATCGTATGTGAGACGCTTCACTGTCTTTGCTGATGCCTATAACCTTAACATTCATCTCTTCAAACTTTGAAAAATTGTTTGAAAAAGCGCAAGCCTGCCTTGTACAACCGGGCGTACTGTCTTTCGGGTAGAAATAAACAACAACTTTCTGTCCTTTGAAATCTGAAAGTTTAACTTCGTTTGAATTTTTATCATTTAAAACAATTTCAGGAGCAACTGTTCCCTCTGTAAGCATAAAATCACCTCATAAAACTAAATTAAACAAACAATGTCTGTAACCACATATTAACATAAAACAATAAAAAAATAAAGCGACCGTAGAAAAACTCAACAGTCGCTTTGTTAAAAACAGTGTCCCTCTTTATCAGACACGGTATTTATGCGTCGCTTAAATAAAAAATTAGGAGAGAACGAAAATTTCATTCTCCCTTTTTGAAGTATTCAGTTTTCAAGATAAAATGTTTCTGCTTTTTCAGCGGCATAAAAGCAATATTTGAGTATATTTTTCATTCTTTCGCAACCACTGTCGATATGCTTTTTCACGGTCGGCTGAGTCAAACCCAACTTTTTTGCCACCTGTCTTTGCGACATATTTTTAAAATATGCAAGTTCAATACACTCTCTTTGTCTGTCGGTCAGTTCCTTTTCCAAAATGACAGGTATCATATTTTTCAATATTCCTATTGTAAACGAATTGCTCGTGTTTGTTTCACAAGCGTACAAATCTTCGCTAATTAATTCAATGGAGTTTTCAAAAGCGTCGTTCATTCCTCATCATCTCCGTAATAAGCAGACAAAATTTTATATGTTGCTCTGCATTCGAGCGCCATATCATAGTAAATTCTGATTTTCTTTCTCAAATTCATCAAATCTTGACCGCTGTATATCGACAGCAAAGGTCTCAAGCCTTCAATTTTATTGCACAGCTTTTGATACTCTTTTTCATATTCTTCTGCAAGTTCATCAATCGTCATTTTCTCAATCCTTTCACTACAATAAGAAGCGAGTGGCGGCTTCTTTTCTACGATATTAGTCGAACAAATGTACTAAGTCAATTTAAAGGGAAAAATATTGTACTGTAAAAAATCGAAAAAAGGGGTGTTTTGTAAATATTTGAAACTTTAATTAATATAATACAAAAAAGTTAATTAATTACATTGACAAACTATTAATTCTGCCGTATAATTCTATCTACGGTGCTGATAGATACGCACCACACATTTTCTTATACGGAGCCGCAACCGTGTAAGAATTTGTCCTCCTACAGTTTGTTATAAACAGAGAGGGGAAAGGGGCCGTGTTAACGACCCCTTTCTTCTTTGCAGTTTGTTTATATAATATGTTATAAATTACTGTTGTTTTAAACATTAAATTATACATACTGACCTGATTTTTTTAAAAAACTGTCTTGTAAAGTGTTTTACAATATGATAAAATGTTTGTCAACAAATGAATAAATTGATAAATTCTATTGATGGGAACAAGTAACCTTTTACGAATTTCAAAGAGAGGCAACGGTCGGTGCGAGTTGCCAAAGGACTGACTGAGTGAAATCATCCCTGAGAAGCGAACCGAAACAAAGTAAGTAAGCCGGAGTTAAGCCCCGTTACAAGCGATACGCATTGATAGATGCGAACAGAGCCAAATTTCAATTTGGGAACTAAGGTGGTACCACGATTTACAAGTCGTCCTTTGATTAAGGACGACTTTTTTATTTTATAAAGGAGTTATATTAATGAAATTAGAAAAGAAAAAACTAATGCTTTTAAGTTTTATGTTGTTTTCGCTGTTTTTCGGAGCAGGAAACCTCATATTCCCCCCGTTTTTAGGACAAAACGCAGGCGACAAAATGCCGTTTGCGATAGCAACATTTTTAATTACAGCCGTACTTTTGCCTGTTTTGGGACTGATAGTTGTGGCGCAATTTGAGGGTATAGACAAACTTGCCTCAAAAGTCGGAAAGCATTTCGGCGTTGTGTTTACAATACTTGTATATTTGTCAATCGGTCCCGGTTTAGGTATTCCCCGAGCTGCGTCCGTACCTTTTGAAATGGCTGTCGCACCGTATTTGCCTGAAGATGCATCGCTCATGATTTTTATGCTCATATATTCGGCAGTATTTTTTGTTTTCGCCGCTTGGATAGCAATGACGCCGAACAAACTTGTTGAACGAGTAGGAAAAATTTTGACCCCTGCCCTTCTCATTTTGATAGTATTTTTCTTTGTAAGTTTTTTAATCAAAGGCGAAATATCTGTTGCCCCTGCTGTCGGAGAGTATAAAACATCTGCCGCAGCAAAAGGCTTTTTGGAAGGCTATCAGACAATGGACACCATCTCTGCTCTCAACTTCGGTCTTGTTCTTGCAACCACTCTCGGTTCTCTCGGCGTCAAAGACAGAAAAGGAATTGTAAAAAACACCGTCCGTGCAGGTGCAATCGCGGGATTAATTCTTTCGGCGGTTTATTTGATGCTCTCATATATGGGTATGGCAAGCAGTAATGTTTACCCTATTCAAGAAAACGGAGCGTGGACTTTGCGTTGCATAATCGAGCAGTTATTCGGAGCGCCGGGTGCAATTCTTCTTGCAGCTATTTTCACTCTTGCCTGTCTTACAACCTGTATAGGTCTCATCACATCTACATCTCAATACTTTGCAAGCGTTTTCAAAAAAATATCGTATCGTGGTTGGGTAACCATCATTTCAGGCTTCTCGTTCATAGTCTGCAATCAGGGTCTTAACGCAATTCTCAGCATTTCCGTGCCTATTCTAAACGCAATTTATCCAATCGCAATAATGCTCATAATACTCGGTTTAAGCGACAAGAAATTAAAAGGCAACAAGTACATTTACCCCGTAACAATCACTTTTGTAGGTATCACAAGCGTTTTATATTCACTTGAAACTCTCAAAGTTCCTATGGGCAAATTCGGAGAAATGCTCCACAAACTTCCTCTGTATTCGCTCGGTCTCGGCTGGGTACTTATAGCTGTAATTACAGTTGCCGTAAGCCTTGTTGCTTGGGCAATTAAATGCAAAGTTACAAGCAACAAAACCGAAGAATGCACAGAATGTTGTGCTGACGGTGAATGTATAGAGTGCAGTGAAAGTGTTGAAGAACTTTCGGAATAACAAATAAACATTATGACATTATATCTAAGATATTAAAATAATTTTTATTTACAATTAAACACAAACTCGGAATGACAAAAGCCGTTCCGAGTTCCGATAAATAAAAGTATTTGCTTAAAAACGAGTAACAAAAAAATTATTTGCTGAAATACAGAAAATAAAAAAACCTGCGCTCGCTGATTGCTTGCACAGGTTATGGCGCAGACGGTGGGATTCGAACCCACGGGGGATTGCTCCCTAACTGATTTCGAGTCAGCCCCGTTATGACCACTTCGATACATCTGCATTTTGCAAAATTATATTTCTGCAACAGAGATTATAGTTTATTTTACCGTTTTTGTCAACAAATATAATTCATTAATTTGTTCCAATTAATTGACACTGTTGTTTTTTAGTATTAAAATAAAATACGGAAAGAAGGAATTTAAGTGCTTACACTTGACAAAGTTTATCATGCATCACGAGTTTTAAAGAATGTTATACGCGAAACAGATATGATTTCTGCTCCGAACATAAAACCCGGAGTAAATCTATATTTAAAAACCGAAAATCTTCAGGTTACGGGTTCTTTTAAAATCAGAGGCTCATACTACAAAATTTCGCAATTAAGCGAAGAAGAAAAAGCAAACGGTGTAATCGCCTGTTCGGCAGGAAACCACGCACAAGGCGTTGCGCTTGCGGCAACCAAAAACAATATTAAATCTATCATTTGTCTGCCTGACGGCGCTCCTATTTCAAAAGTTGAGGCAACAAAAAAATACGGTGCCGAAGTGTGTCTTGTAAAAGGCGTATATGATGACGCTTATCAAAAAGCTCTCGACTTAAAAGAGGAAAAAGGCTATACATTTATTCACCCGTTTGACGACGAAGATGTAATTGCAGGTCAAGGTACAATCGGACTTGAGGTTATGGAACAACTGCCGAATGCAGATGTAATAGTTGTTCCAATCGGCGGCGGCGGACTCATTTCGGGTATAGCGTACACCGTAAAACAAATTAACCCACGCTGCAAAATCTACGGCGTTCAGGCTTCGGGCGCACCGTCAATGGAACAAAGTATTGCCGACGGAGAAATCAAAACTCTGCCGAGAGTTCAAACCATTGCAGACGGTATCGCAGTTAAAACACCCGGAAACAATACATACGAACTTTGCAAAAACTATGTTGACGGAATTGTTACCGTTACAGACGACGAAATCAGCGCCGCTATTTTGACTTTGCTTGAACAACAAAAACTCATAGCAGAAGGTGCAGGCGCAGTGCCCGTAGCGGCAGTCCTTTTTGACAAAATCCCAGATATTCAGGGTAAAAATGTCTGCTGTGTCGTAAGCGGCGGCAACATTGATGTTACCATTCTTTCAAGAGTGATTGAAAGAGGTCTTAAAATGGGCGGCAGAACTGCAAATATCACTATTGCATTGTCTGACAAACCCGGTCAGCTTTCAGGCGTTTCATCCATCATTGCAAATCTCGGTGCGAATGTTGTCAGTGTGAACTATGACAGTACAGACCTTGATATGAATATTACAGACTGCTATCTTAAACTTGCAATAGAGACAAGAGATTTTGAACACATAGTCGCAATTAAAAAAGCACTAATTGACGCAGGCTTTGAAGTCTGCGATTAAACGGAGGTAACAGATATGACAGAAAAAATTGCTACAAACAATGCACCCGACGCAATCGGCCCGTATTCCCAGGCTGTAAAGTGCAACAATATGCTTTACACAAGCGGTCAAATTGCCCTCAACCCTAAAACAAACAGCGTTGAAGCAACAACTATCGAAGAACAAACAAGACAGGTTTGCGAAAATTTGAAAGCAGTTGTGGAAGCGGCAGGCTCTTCTATGGACAAAGTTGTTAAAACCACCTGCTTCCTTGCTGATATGGGCGATTTTGCAAAGTTCAATGAAATTTACGCCGAATATTTCACTTCAAAACCTGCTCGCTCCTGCGTAGCAGTAAAAGAGTTGCCTAAATCGGTACTTTGCGAAGTTGAACTTATCGCAGAACTTTAATTCAAACCACAGAAACAGAAATAAACCGTATGGCAGTCGTAGTGTGAAAATACGCAATACGACTGCAATTTTTAATTAATCGCTATGAAAAATTTACTTTCTTTTAACGGCGTATGCAAATTCCTTTCAATCTCCGACGCCACTCTTAACAACTGGATAAGACTCAATAAAATTTCATATATTTTTGAAAACGGAAAATATTTTTTTGAAAAAGACTATATCAATAACCTTGCCGAAAATTCTGATTTTTTAAAGTCAAGAAGAAATAAAACGCTTAAAAGCGGAAACATTGTATGCAACGGATATATTGAAAATTCCGAAACAAACACCGCCTCTGTCAAAACTATGATTGAAACTTTTTCCGACTTTACCGAAACGGAAATACGCCTTATTCTAAGCGGTTTGGCAATCAAACTTCTTATCAAATCAAAAAAGTTAAAGTCAGAGTTTAATGAAAGCCTTTTTCAAAATTTTCTTTGCTCGAATACAGAACTCGGAATATACAAAAATTTTATAGATGACATAGCAGGTGAAATAAACGAAATTTTCAGTATGGAAAAAGTAGAATTTTGCCTTGCCCTCCCTATCGAATTTAACAAATATGAAGATTTTTTAGGGTTTGTATATATGAGTCTGAAAAATGTAGCGAAAAGAAAATCAAGCGGAATGTACTATACGCCGTCAAAAACAACAAAAAAAGTCATCGGCAGTCTGAAGACCGAACTGTCTTCAAAAAAAATACTTGACCCGTGCTGCGGCAGCGGAAATTTTTTGCTTGAAATTTTAAAAATCAACTGCAAAACAGAAAACATCTACGGATGTGATAACGATTTCATTTCTGTTGCAATCGCAAGATTTAATATAGCGCTAAATTGCGAAAAAAATCAAAATGACCTCTATGATTTAATCTGTAAAAATATAGTTTACAGTGATTTTTTAAATCAAAAGTTTGAGTTTGCCCCGGATATTATCGTAGGAAATCCGCCCTGGGGATTTAACTATTCCAAAGACGAAAAAGAAAAACTTTCAAAAAAGTTTATTTGTGCAAAAAACAAAAGTTTTGATTCTTTCGACATATTCACCGAAAAGTCGTTAAATATACTGAATGAAAACGGAGTTTTTTCTTTTGTTCTGCCTCAATCCGTCATAAATGTAAAAATGCACGAACCGATTAGAAATATCATAACAAAAAACTTTTCGTTTATCTATGCAGGATTTTTTGAAAAAGCGTTTGATTCCGTGATTTGTCCGAGCGTTATTTTGACGCTGAAAAAACAAAAGCAAAAGCAATTAAATTGCGTTTTGGAAAATGATTTTGAAAAACGCTCACTGTCAAAAAACAGAAAAAACGGTTTTGAGTTTTTAATTAACATTTCCGACGGAGAATACTCCTTGATTGAAAAAATTTCAAACTGCGAAAATGCTTTTTATTTGAAAAATAAATGTAAATTCGCGTTGGGAATTGTTACGGGAAACAACAAAAAATTTATTTCAAACGAGCAAAAACAAGGGTATGAGCCGATTTTAAAAGGCAGTGATATAAACAGATTTTCATACAAAACTCCTCAAAACTATATTGAGTTTAAAAAAGACAATTTTCAGCAGGTCGCAAACGAAAATCTGTACAGAGCAGATGAAAAAATCATATATTCTTTCATAGGAAACGAGCCGAAATTTGCCTATGACGACAAACAAATTCTGACATTGAACAGTTGCAATATCATTGTGCCCGACAGCAAAACGGTAAACATCAAATTTATTTTGGCAGTTTTAAACTCCGATTTAGCAAAGTTTTACTTTCAAAAAAGATTTAGTTCAGTTAAACTTTTGCGTTCGCATATAGAAAGTTTGCCTATTTTCAACGCAACGGAAAACGAACAAAACAGAGTAGCAGAAATTGTTGATAAAATTTTAAAAAGCGACCGTGAAGAAAAGTATTTAATTGAAAAATTAAACGACAGGATTTTTGAAATTTACGGTCTTACAAAAAATGAAACAGATTTAATAAAGCACGCATAAAAAACTCACAAAAAACGACGCTTCGAAAATACCCAAAGCGTCGTTTTTTTATTTATATTGACTTATTTGCAACTTCTTCTTTTGCCCTTTTGATAAATTCTTCAACAGTGCAAGCGCCCTCGTCGCCGTTCTTTCTTGAACGAATTGAAATTGTACCGTTTTCAATATCTTTGTCGCCCGCAAGAATCATATACGGAACTTTTTCAAGTTGCGCATTTCTGATTTTGAAACCGACTTTTTCCGAACGGTCGTCAACTTCACAGCGAATACCTGCATTTTCAAACTGTTCCTTGATTTTATTTACATAATCAAGATGTCTGTCAGCAACAGGCAAAAACTTAACCTGAACAGGAGCAAGCCACATTGGGAAAGCGCCGGCAAAATGTTCTGTAATAATTCCGATAAATCTTTCGATACTTCCGAAAACAACGCGGTGAATCATTATCGGACGGTGTTTTTCGCCGTCTGAACCCGTATATTCAAGTTCAAATCTTTCAGGAAGCTGGAAGTCAAGCTGAATTGTACCGCACTGCCATGTTCTGCCGAGACAATCTTTAAGATGGAAGTCAAGTTTCGGACCGTAAAACGCACCGTCGCCCTCGTTTACTTCGTAGTCATAGCCGAGTTCTGTGATAGCGTCTCTGAGCGCGTCTGTCGCAATATCCCAATCTTCTTTCGCACCTATTGAATTTTCAGGCTGTGTTGAAAGTTCAATGTGATATTCAAAACCAAATGTCTTGTAAACACTGTCAATAAGGTTTACAACATTTTTAATCTCATCTTTAATCTGCTCTTTTGTCATAAAGATATGAGCGTCGTCCTGAGTGAAGTTACGCACACGCATAAGACCGTGCAAAGCACCCGAAAGTTCGTGTCTGTGAACAATGCCGAGTTCGCCCATTCTGAGAGGAAGGTCTTTGTATGAACGCATCTTCGTTTTGTACACAAGCATACCGCCCGGACAGTTCATAGGTTTGATTGCGAAATCTTCATCGTCAATTTTTGTTGTGTACATATTTTCTTTGTAGTGGTCCCAATGTCCGCTTCTTTCCCACAAAGTACGGCTGAGAATGATTGGTGTAGCAATCTCGTAGTAGCCTGCTTTTCTGTGAATTTCACGCCAATAGTCAACAAGCAGATTTTTCAAAATCATACCTTTTGGAAGGAAAAACGGGAAACCCGGACCCTCTTCAAGTATAGTAAACAGTTCAAGTTCTTTACCGAGTTTTCTGTGGTCTCTTTTCTTTGCCTCTTCAAGCATTTTCAAATACTCTTCAAGCATTGACGCTTTCGGGAAAGCAGTACCGTAAACACGGCAAAGCATTTTGTTGTTTGCGTCTGCACGCCAATACGCGCCTGTACACTGTGTGAGTTTGAACGCTTTTACGGGTGAAACAGACATAAGATGAGGGCCTGCGCAAAGTTCGGTAAACTCGCCTTGTTTGTAGAAACTGATAGCCTCGCCTTTTCCTGCGTGTTCTGCTATGAGTTCAACTTTGTACGGCTCGTCTTTTTCCTGCATCATCTTCGTTGCTTCGTCGGGAGAAAGTTCAAACTTTTCGAGAACAAGACCTTCTTTTACGATTTTTTTCATTTCTTTTTCGATTTTTTCCAAATCATCTGTTGTAAAAGGTGTGTCCCCGCAATCGAAATCGTAGTAAAAACCATTTTCTATTGACGGACCGATTGTGAGTTTTACCTCGGGATAAAGTCTTTTAACAGCCTGAGCCATAATGTGAGAAGCAGTGTGCCAAAAAGCGTGTTTTCCGTCTTCACTGTCGAAAGTCAATATTTCAAGTTCGCAGTCTTTGTCGATGACTGTTCTCAAATCTGCAAGTTCGCCGTCAATTCTGCAAACGCAGGCAGATTTATAAAGCCCCATAGATATTTCTTTTGCAATTTCAGCGGCTGTCATATTGTCTGCAAACTCTCTGACAACGCCGCCTTTTAATGTTATATTCATAGAAAATCCTCCGTTTCAAACTTATTTTTTGATTTAATCCTGATTTTTATTGTGAAAATAAAAAAAGCACCTCACCCCTGCTGTCTGGGATGAAATGCAAACATTCCACGGTTCCACCCGAATTGCTTAAAAAGCCACTCTTTGCGCTGTAACGGACGCTGACCGTTTCGCCATTTCCTGCGAACTCTCGGAGATGGTAACTTTAAATTCCTGTGCGTTTTTCCACCAAACAAACGCTCTCTGAAAGCAGGTTGAAGTAAAGCCTTGTTCTCGTCAAAAATTTCTTCTTAATACATTTATTATCATATCACTCAAAAATAATTTTGTCAACACTTTTTAAATCAACACAATACCGAAATATTGCCTGTTCAAGCGAAATTTTCACCGCAAAACTGTAAAAATTGACTAAAACCCAACACAATTTAAGACCTTCGTTACTTGACATAGAAAGTATATCGTTATATAATATTTAAAAATTCTTTTTGGTAGTTTTTATATCTAAAAACTGTTCTTTAGAATTTTAATCGCATTTGAACTGTACCTTTTCTGATGACTATTTGAAATTTTGAAACTGAAAAATAATTAACAGAAGGAGGTGCTATTGATTTATGAGTACAACTATTGTTGCTATAATTGTAGGTGTTGTGTGCGCAATCATTTTTGCCGCAGTCGGTTTTTTTGCCGGAAACGCATACCGAAGAAATACAGCTGAAAAAGAGATTGGCTCTGCTACGCAGGAAGCCACAAGAATTATAAACAACGCTTTGTCAGAAGCCGAAACAACAAAAAAAGCAAGCCTTGTCGAAGCAAAAGACGAAATTCACAAACTTCGCTCTGACGCTGACAGAGAAATCAGAGAAAGACGAAGCGAAATTCAAAAACAGGAAAACAGACTTTCTCAAAGAGAAGACTATCTTGACAAAAAGTCAGACAACCTTGAAAACAAAAGTGAAACACTTTCTCAAAAACTTAAAGAAGCAGACGAGAAATTACTCGAAATCGATGGCATCAAGAAAAGCCAGTTTGATATGCTGGAGCGTATATCGGGATTAACTCAGGAAGAAGCAAAAAATGAACTTCTTTCAGGTCTTGAAGCTGAATTGGACCACGAAAAAGCAAAAAAAATTCTCGAATACGAACAAATGATTAAAGACCAAAGCGATGTTCTCGCAAGAGAAATCATAGGCACGGCTATCCAGCGCTGCGCCGCCGACCACACTGCAGAAACAACCGTTTCGGTAGTTGCCCTGCCAAGCGATGAAATGAAAGGCAGAATAATCGGTCGTGAAGGTCGAAATATTCGCTCACTTGAAACAATTACAGGCGTTGAATTCATCATTGACGATACACCTGAAGCAATCACAATTTCAAGTTTTGACCCCGTAAGACGAGAAATCGCAAGACAAACACTTGAAAGACTCATTCAAGACGGCCGTATTCATCCGTCAAGAATTGAAGAGATGTATGAAAAATCAAAGCGTGAAGTTGACGCTACTATCAAAGCAGAGGGCGAAAAAGCCGTACTTGACGCAAATATAGGAAGTATCCACCCCGAACTTGTAAAATTGCTCGGTAAATTGAAATACCGTACCTCGTACGGTCAAAGTGTGCTCAAGCACAGTCTTGAAGTTGCATATATTGCAGGATTGATGGCTGCCGAAATCGGCGCAGACGAAAAACTTGCGCGCCGTGCAGGTTTACTTCACGATATCGGCAAAGCGCTTGACCACGAAATGGAAGGCTCACACATTGCTCTCGGCGTTGAATACGCAAGAAAATATAAAGAGTCTGAAGCAGTTATTCACGCCATTCAGGCACACCACGGCGATGTTGAGTGTAAAACTGTTGTTGCCTGTCTTGTTCAGGCGGCAGACGCCGTTTCCGCTTCCCGCCCCGGCGCAAGAAGAGAAAATGTCGAAAACTACATTAAAAGACTTCAACAACTTGAAGAAATCTCAGACAGTTTTGAGGGCGTTGAAAAAAGTTACGCTCTTCAGGCAGGCAGAGAAGTTCGTATTATGGTTAAACCCGACATCATTACAGACGACAGAATGCCTTATATTGCAAGAGAAATCGTTAAGCGAATTGAGTCCGAAATGGAATATCCGGGTCAAATCAAAGTAAATATCATTCGTGAAAGCAGAGCATCTGACATAGCGAAGTAATTTTCAAATTTATAGGCAGTTGTTTGTTTTGCAACTGCCTTTATTTATTTTAGGAGTTGAATTGTTATGATTAAACATATTGTTTGCTTTAAACTTAAAGACAACAGTGAAAAAGAGTGCGAAAAAGCAAAAGAAGTGCTTTTGAGTATGAAAGGCAATGTCGAACTTATAAAAGATATTGAAGTAGGCACAGACTTTTTACACTCTGAGCGTTCGTACGATGTCATTTTGCAGGTTACACTTGAGAATGAAAAAGCTCTTGAGATGTATCAGCAAGACGAATATCACTGCAGTGTAGTAAAAAAACACATGCATAAAGTTCGTGAATCAAGCGTTGCCGTTGACTACTATATTTAATCAAACTAAACATAATTCTTATAGTAAAATATTAACAAAGCCACTGTATATCAGTGGCTTTATGCAATTATAGTGTTTTTTTGTTCATATTGTCTTAATAATTATATTGACACAATTAATTATATATGATATATTTTAAATATTAGTAATAAAGGGCGAAACTTGTAAATTTATGTACAAATTATACAAATTTTAACACTTATTTTAAACAGATATAATTTCGGAGGATAAAATGAATAACGATAAAGAAATAATTGAAATTGACTTAAAAAAAGTTTTCAATATGATAAAAAAGAGTATTATTTACATTCTCTTAATCGGCTTGCTTACAAGTGCAGTCGCAGGCTGCGTTACCGAGTTTCTCATCGCTCCGAAATATACTGCGACAACAAAACTGTACGCATACTCAAATGCCGAAAGAATAAGCAGTAACAGTTCAATCACTGCAAACGAGTTATCTGCGTCAGAGTCTCTCGTAGGCACATACATTGTCGTACTTGAAAGCGACACCGTTCTTGACGAAGTTGCAAAAAAACTTTCACTCGATATGTCTGCCAAAGAAATCAGAAGTTATGTCAGCGTTTCCACAATCGAAGACTCGATTGCATTTGAAGTGAGCGTAAAGACAACAGACCCCAAACTCTCTATGGATATTGCAAACACCATCGCAGAAGTTGCTCCTGAAAAAATCGTTCAAATCGTAAAAGTCGGCGGTGTAGAAATCATTGACAAAGCAAAATTGCCGACGGCGCCGTCCTCTCCGAACCTGAAACTCAATATTTTAATCGGTTTTGTTATCGGATTTGCTTTAGCATTTGCAGGATTTTTATTGAAAGAAATGTTCGACACAACAATTAGAAATGAAAACGACATTGAAAAAGAGTTCGACTTCCCTGTTCTCGGCTCTATTCCAAATCTCAACCCGAAAAACGAGAAAGCAAAAAGTTCTGTAAGGGAGGAAAAACGAAATGTTTAATAGAAAAAAGAAAGAAGTTTCAAACTCTTTTAAAAGAGAAGACGCAAAGAAAAAGTTAGGAAGCGACTCTGCGTTTGTTGTAAAAGAAGCGTACAACTCTATCAGAACAAACTTGCTGTTCACTCAAAAAGGCGAAAAGTGTCCGATTTTTGTAGTTACAAGTCCTACTGCCAACAACGGCAAAACAATAAACAGTGTAAACTTAGCAATATCGTACGCTCAAATGGGTAAAAAGACGCTCATCATAGATTCCGATATGAGAAACCCTACAATACACAGAATGTTCAACATTCCGCTCAAAGACGGATTGTCGGAAATACTTGCAGGAATAACAGACAGCATTTCCGTAACTTCAACAGACATAGAAAACCTCAGCGTTCTGCCGTCGGGACAAATACCTCCAAACCCTGCTGAACTTTTAGGTTCGGACAGAATGAATAAATTGTTAGACTTCGTAAAAGAACATTTTGACTGCGTATTTATAGATTCCCCTCCTGTAAACATTGTTACAGACGCAACTATTTTCGCATCAAATGTCACAGGATATATTCTCATAGTTAAGTCAGGTGTAACTGACAGAGAAGATATTAAATACTCTGTTTCGACACTTGAACAGGTAAATGCGAATATTCTCGGATTTATTCTCAACGATGTACCTCTGAAAGACGGTAAATACTATTCAAAATACAACGGCAAATACAACTATTCAAACTATAAATAAGCAATTTAAAGTAAGGATGTGCAGGTTTGAACAACAGACAAATTAAAACAACTCTTGAATTTTTTGTTGACGGCATTACTTTAATTTTAAGTTTAACCATAAGTTTTCTCATAGTAAAGTTAATCAATAAACTTCCTGTGTGTGATATATACGATATTTTAGGCTTTGCTTTAATCTCGTTAGTCAACTTTTGCTTTGTTTTTTTCTGTTTTTACAAACCGCTCGATACGACTCAAAGGAACCGAGTTACAGAAATATTTAATATTTTAATTAACAACTCGTTTTATGTTGCAGGTATGGCGTTTATGCTCATATTGACAAAAAACGCTTTCAGAGAATCTCGCTACCTATTGGTTTCGACATACGCAATAAATGTGCTTTTAAACTGTATCAGCAGATATTTTTTGAAAAAACAGTTTTTCCGTATTTACTCAAACAGCAAATATACAACAAAGGTTGCCGTTTTGTGCGACTTTGAAAGTTCACAAGACTTTTTAAATGAGTTCAGCAATTCTGTCGCTTCATCGGTCAAAGGTCTGTTTATTTTCAACGCTGTTGAAGACGAAAACGGCGAATACACAGTGGCAAAAGAAAGCAGTTTAAGTTTTTCCGAAAACGGTGTAGCAGTTGCCGTAAAAAGAGGAATTAAAGAAGTATGCGGATATAAAATCGAAGGCAACGAAAATTCTATAATTAATTGGGCAAGAAAAGAGCCTGTTGACTCTGTTTATATCATTTCTCCAAACAACCAAAGTTTAAACACTCAACTAATAAACGATTTGGAAAGTATGGGCATTACCGTAAATGTAAATATTTCATCACTCGAAAATATCATAAAGGAAACCGACTATAAACATCTGAATTGTACTATGAGTTACGGACACCCGATGGCTACTTTTTCACCGAGTGTTCAAGATTATCAAAAATTAGTTGTCAAACGCACATTTGACATATTTGTTTCGTTTTTTGCCTGTCTGTTGTCGCTTCCGATTATTTTGATTGTCGCCATACCGCTCAAACTTGAATCAAAAGGTCCGCTGTTTTGAACAAGTCCGTAAAAAATGGACAATAGAAAAAAAGGCACCCCCTATGGTAGAATAGAATAACTACCATAGGGGGATATTTTTATGCCAAGAAACTACAGA
>DVEP01000010.1 GCA_015655975.1 Eubacterium sp.
CCATTCCTAAATATATCAAGGTGTTTTTATTTTGTCACTTCTTTCCTCGCTTAAGCTTTTTCTTTTCCACCTGCATAGCAGGTGGTTGCCTTTTTTACATACAATTCAAAAAGCGATTTTTCATTTGATTAATCGCTTTTTTATTTTATCTGAAAAGTTTTAAAATAAACACTTTAATTACTCAGTTAATTTTTTATGCTATAATTCAAGCAAAACATTTTATAGTTATTAATTTTTATATGATTAAAAAAATATAATTTGTTAAATTTTATATTTTTTTGTTTTTTTCTTGTCTAATGTATTTTATTATTATATAATAGCATTGCTGAATTAAAAATATATTTTTTATAAATACACACAATACAACACGATGAAAGCGAGCGAACAAAATGTTTACGAGAGACCTTGGTATAGATTTAGGAACAGCAAGCACACTTATGTGCAACAAAAGAGGAGATATTGTCATTGACGAACCGTCCGTTGTCGCAGTAGATGTTAAATCTAAGCGAGTTCTTGCAGTCGGAAATGTCGCAAAAAATATGATAGGCAGAACACCCGGTTCAATCGTTGCGGTCAGACCGCTCAAAAACGGCGTTATTGCCGACTTTGATATGACAACAGATATGCTTCGTGATTTTATGAGCCGTTCCGTTAAATACTTGCTTTTTACAAAAACACGCATAGTCATTTCCGTGCCGTCCGGCGTTACGGAAGTTGAAAGAAAAGCAGTAGAAGACGCAGCAAGAAATGCGGGCGCACAGGAAGTTGAACTCATAGAAGAAGCAATGGCTGCCGCTATCGGCGCAGGTTTGCCTACAAACGACCCGACAGGCTCAATGGTTGCCGATATAGGCGCAGGCACAACAGATATTGCAGTAATCAGTCTCGGCGGAATTGCAGCATCCAAAAGCGTGAAAGTTGCAGGCGACGCATTCGACGAAGCAATAGTGAACTATATGAAGAAAAACTACGATATGCTCATAGGAGAAAGAACTGCCGAAGATATTAAACTCAAAATCGGCTCCGTTTACGAATACGGCGGAGAGGGCGCTATGGAAGTTCGAGGCAGAAATTTAAACGACGGCTTACCGAAAGCAATAGAAATCACTTCCGAAGAAATACGGGAAGTTTTGCTCGAGCCGGCAACAATAATCACAGACGCCATCAGAGAAACACTCGAAGTTACGCTCCCTGAACTTGCGGGCGACATTATCGACAGAGGTATCTATCTCACAGGCGGCAGTTGTCAGTTGAGAGGACTTGACAAACTCATTTCCGAGCGTGCAAACATCACGGTACACATTGCGGAAAACCCGACAAAATGCGTCGCTCTCGGAACATCTATGAAACTTCGTAAAATCAGATAAATTGTAAGAAGGATTGAAATGAAAAACTTTTTTAAAAGCCAAAGATTTAAAATTGTACTTTCCGTTTTATGTCTGCTTTTGGCAGGTATGTTGCTTGCGGCAATCAACGGAAGCGGTTCAACAGCGCAGTCATCTGTTTTAGGTACTGTTTTTTACCCTGCGCACTATGTTGCGTCCAAACTGTCGGAGGGTGTTGACAAAGTGTTTAAAAACGCAAGCGGAGAAACAGAACACCAAAAAGAAATCAACGAATTACAACTTCAGATCTCTGACCTTCAAAGTCAACTTGCAGACTACAACAATATTAAAAGTCAAAACGAACTGTACAAAGAGTTTCTTGAAATTAAAGACGAAAACCCCGACTATGAATGGAAAGAGTGCACCGTAATAGCAAGAGACAGTGCCGATGTTTACGGCTCTTTCACGCTCAACAAAGGCAGTACGGCAGGCATTAAAAAAGGGGACGCAGTCATCTACGGCAAAAATCTTATAGGCGTAGTTGACAAAGTTTACCCAACCTACAGCGTTTGTATCACAATACTCGACCCTGATTTCACCTGCTCTGCTTACGAAATAGTAACAAACGAAACGAGCTATGTTACAGGTACGGCAAGTCTTGCAAAATCGGGCAAAACAAAGTTTGCAAACCTTGACGCAAACTCAAATGTTTCATACGGCTCAATCATCTGCACTGCAGGTATCGGAGAAAGTTTTCCGAAAGGTCTTGTAATCGGCACCGTATCGGAAACAAAAGACGAAAAAACAGACATTTCAACCTACGCAGTTGTTCAACCCGGAATAGATATTTCTTCTGTTTCAAACTGCTTTGTATTGACAGGTTTCACGCCTGACGGAGAATGACAATGGAACTCAACAAAAAACAAAACACAATTAAATATGTTTTGTACTGCATTTTAATTCTATTGGCAGATTTATTGCAGAATACGGGCGGACTTTTACCGTCAATCTTTTCTGCGCACTGTTTTCTTCTCATTCCCGTAACAGTAACTTTGGCAATGAGCGAGGGCGAAAAAGAGGCGGCGCTTATCGGTCTTTTCGGCGGACTTTTGTGGGACTTGGTTTCTGCCGACCACCTTGGTTTCAACAGCATTTTCTTGGCGCTCTTTTGCCTCATCGCATCCTATATTACGGAAAATCTCGTTCGAAATGTCTATATAGTAAACCTCATTGTCAGCGTAGTAGGAGTGTTCATCTACTCTGTTTTGTACTGGATGTTATTTGTAGCGTCTTCAAAAGATACGGGCAGTTTTGCAACTCTCGGCTACTACTATATTCCAAGCGCAATTTACACATCTGTCATATCTGTTTTGGCAGTGTATTTAATCAACCTAATACGGAAAAAATTCTTTAAAAAAATAGAAAAACTCGCTTGAAGGAGATTTTTTAATGAAACTCAGGCACAAAAGTGCAAGACCTATAATCGCTCTTTCGATGGTTGCACTTGTGGTGTTCGGTTTTGGTTTTAAACTGTACGATATTCAGATTAAAAACCACGACTATTTTGTGAAAAAGAACTCCACAATGCAAACATACACGGTACCCATTCCTGCCGCAAGAGGCGATATTGTTGACAGAAACGGAAATCAGCTTGTTACAAACAGGCAGGGCAATTCCATCATTTTGGACGCTACCGTTTTTCCGTCATCAGACGATAACGAAGCACGAAACACTATCATTTTAAACTTAATAAATCTTTTTGAAAAAAACGGCGAAGAGTATGTTCAAAATCTTCCTCTTCAGGTAAACTCAAACGGTCAGATTGACTTTTTGACAAACGACGATTTGGACGAAAAAGATATTGCGACAATGAAAAGCGAAAATATGCTCAATCTTCAGCCGTATGCCACTGCTCAAAACTGTTTTGACGCAGTTGTCGAAAAGTACGGACTTGAGAATTACGACCCGAAAACTGCAATTAAAATTGCAAATATCAGGTACGAACTCACTCTTATGATGTTTTCCTACAACACACCCGTTACAATAGCGGAAGATGTCAGTCAAAACACCGTCGCAGCCGTCAAAGACAACACTGAAATGTACAAAGGCGCAGATGTAAGAACTGTCGCATACAGAGAATATGTTGACTCTACCGTTGCACCTCATATTTTAGGCACTGTAAGAAAAATCAATGCAGAAGAATATGAAAAGTACAAAGACGACGGCTACAAAATTACGGACGAAATCGGCGAGTCCGGTATTGAGTACGCTATGGAAAAATATCTTCGGGGAACGGACGGAGAATTGACTATCACAAAAAATTCCGACGGAACTGTTACCCAAGAAGTAACAAAACAGCCTGTTCAGGGCGACACCGTAGTTTTGACAATAGATATAGGCTTGCAAAAAGTTGCCCAGGACAACTTGAAAGCAGTTTGCGACGAGGTAGATGCCAACTCGAGTGCAGGCGCAGTTGTTGTTGAAGATGTCAATACGGGCGAATTGCTTGCAGCCGCAAGTTACCCGACATATGATTTGGCAGACTACTACGATAAATACGACCAACTTATTAAAGACAAACGAAACCCGCTCTGGAGCAGATTTGCACTCGGCACATACGCGCCCGGCTCTACATTTAAACCTGCCGTTGCCTGCGCCGCGCTTGAAGAAGGCGTTATCACAAAAGACACAGAATTCAAGTGTACAGGTACAATGAAGTTCTATGACCAAACGCTTCAATGTTTGCACCAAAAAGCTCACGGCAACGAAAATGTCGCTGAAGCAATCCGTGATTCGTGCAACATATTTTTCTACAAAACAAGTTTGGAACTCGGAATTAATAAAATGAACGAGTACTCTTCCATGCTCGGTTTCGGCGAAAAAACAGGCGTTGAAATTCCCGAAAGCAAAGGCGTTCTTGCAGGCAGAGCCGAAAGAGAAAACGCAGGCGGATATTGGAACTTGGGCGACACCGTTCACGCCGCTATCGGTCAGTCGGACAACCTCTTCACACCTCTTCAACTTGTCAACTACTGCTCAACTATTGCAAACGGCGGTACAAGATACGAAGCACACTTTGTGAAGTCCGTCATTTCAAAAAGCAACAACTCAATTTCTTACAAAGAACCTAAAGTTGCAGAAAACACAGGTTTTTCAAAAAGCACACTGTCAACAGTTCAGGGCGGTATGAGAGATGTTGCGAAGTCAGGCGCACCGGCAAGAATTTTTGACAAACTCAATGTAAATTTGGCTGCTAAAACAGGTACTTCTCAGGTAAAAGTAAACGGTCAGGACAGAAACAACGGTTTCCTCATTACCTACGGCCCGTACGAAAACCCTGAAATTGCCGTTTCTTCCGTTGTTGAACTTGCAGGCTCAGGTACAGAAACAGCAGCGTTGACATCTGCTATCTACAACTACTACTTTGCGGACAACTCTGACGAGAAAAAAGCAGAAAATACTGCTACTCTTTTGCAGTAAAACATTTGTTTTTATTAAAATTAAGTCGAAAAAGCAGTATAATAATAAAAAAATTCTAAAATAATTTTGCGTTTTTTTGTTTTTTATTGCTTTTTTGTTGTATAATATTAAAAATTATGATATTATATTTCAGAAGATATTAGGGGGAGAGATATATGAATATAGCACTTATTGCGCACGATGCAAAAAAAGAACTTCTCGTTCAGTTTTGTATAGCATACTGCGGAATAATCTCAAGGCACAATGTTTGTGCCACCGGTACGACAGGAAAACTTGTTCAAGATGCAACAGGCTTGAAAATTAATTGTTTTTTAAGCGGAGCGCAAGGCGGCGGTCAGCAAATTGCCAGCCGTATTGCCTGCAACGAAATAGATATTTTAATATTTTTCAGAGACCCGCTTTCACCAAAACCGCATGAGCCGAGCGACAACGACCTTTTGAGGCTTTGCGATGTTCACAATATTCCTTTTGCGACAAACATTGCGACAGCCGAAGCTTTAATTCACGGTATCGAGCGCGGAGATTTCGATTGGCGTGAAATTGTAAATCCTAAATACAATAGTTAACACTTCTCGGGTGGGTTTTTCCCGCCCGTAGTTTTTTGATTGGAGAGTTTTTATGGCGCTTATTACAAAAGCAATAAAAGGGACGAAAGATGTTTTACCCTCTCAAGTACATAAGTATCAATATGTTGAATCTAAAATGATAGAAATCGCAGGAAATTTCGGTTTCAAAGAAATCAGAACTCCTGTTTTTGAACACACAGAACTTTTTGAGCGCGGCGTAGGCGACACTACGGATGTTGTACAAAAAGAAATGTACACTTTCAACGATAAAGGCGGCAGGTCAATCACTCTGCGCCCCGAAGGTACGGCGGGAGCGGCAAGAGCTTTTCTTGAAAACGGTCTTGCAAACGAGGCTTTGCCACAAAAAGTCTGCTACTCTATTTCCTGTTACAGATATGAAAAACCGCAGGCAGGCAGACTCCGTGAATTTCATCAGTTCGGTGTTGAATGTTTCGGCACTCAAAGTCCTATGGCAGACGCTGAACTCATAGCGCTTGCAGACTCGATTTTCAAATCTTTGGGAATTAAAGATTTAAGTTTGCAAATAAACTCAATCGGTTGTCCGAAATGCCGTGCAAAATACCACGAGGCACTCAAAAAATATTTCACAGACAGAAAAGATGAACTTTGCGACACCTGCAAAGGCAGACTTAACAAAAACCCGATGCGTATCCTTGACTGCAAAAGTCCGATTTGTGCTGAAATAGCAAAAGACGCACCCGTAATGCTTGACTATCTTTGCGACGAATGTAAAGAGCACTTTGAACTTGTTAAAAAGTTTTTGACTGCTCAAAACATAGATTTTGAAGTAAACACAAAAATCGTTCGAGGTCTTGACTACTACACAAAAACGGTATTTGAGTTTGTATCGAACTCAATCGGCGCTCAAGGCACTGTTTGCGGCGGCGGAAGATACGACGGACTTATTGACGAACTCGGCGGCGCACACACTCCGAGCCTCGGCTTTGCACTCGGTATAGAAAGACTGATGCTTCTTATGGAAAGTGAAAACTGCGACTTCCCCGAAGCAGAAGTACCCGACCTGTTCATAGTTACAATGGGAGAAAAAGCACAACTCAAAGCAATAGAAATTGCAAAAGATATGCGAGATGAGGGCTTCAGCGTTGTCTATGATTTAAACGGCCGTTCTTTGAGAGCGCAGATGAAATATGCAGACAAACTCGGCGCAAAATTCAACATTGTGCTCGGTGAAAACGAAATTGAAAATAAAATTGTATCTTTGAAAAATATGCAAAACGGCGAGTCGGAAGACATATCGCTCGAAACTTTTGTTTCGGGATTTTACAATTTTTCACTTTCAGAAGAATTGAAAAATATTGAAATCGGCGGAGAAGAACTCGACTTTGCGTCGCTTTTCGGATTGGAGAATAAAGAATGAAAGAGACTATAAAAGGGCTTAAAAGAACAAATTACTGCGGAGAGCTGCGACTTTCCGACGCAGGAAAAACAGTTACACTTTTCGGCTGGGCTCAAAGACAAAGAGACCTTGGCAACCTCATTTTCATAGACTTGCGCGACAGAACAGGTATAGTTCAACTTTCTTTTACCGATTCAACAGACAAAGAAGTTTTCAAAAAAGCGCAAAGTGTAAGAAGCGAGTTTGTAGTTGCCGCAGTCGGCGAAGTGCGTGAAAGAGAAAGCAAAAACAAAGATATTCCGACAGGCGAAATAGAAGTTGCCGTTACCGAATTCAGAATCATCAGCAAGGCTCAGACACCGCCTTTTGAAATTGCTAACTCAGAAAAAGTAGGCGATGAAACTACTTTGAAGTACAGATACTTAAATCTTCGCAATCAAAAACTCACGCAAAACATTTTAATGCGTCATAAAATCGCTCAAATTGCAAGAGAGTATTTTTACGCAAACGATTTTATAGAGATTGAAACACCGATGCTCATCAAATCTACTCCCGAAGGTGCAAGAGACTATGTTGTGCCGTCAAGAGTTCACAACGGCAAATTTTACGCTTTGCCTCAAAGTCCGCAAATTTATAAGCAACTTTGTATGGTTGCAGGCTTTGACAGATATATTCAGCTTGCCCGTTGTTTCAGAGACGAAGACTTGAGAGCAGACCGTCAGCCTGAATTTACTCAAATTGACCTTGAAATGTCTTTTGTCGATACAGACGACATTATGGATATGGCTGAGGGCTTTATCAAAAAATTGATGAAAGAAACAATAGATGTTGATATTGACGCTCCTTTGCCGAGAATGACATTTGCAACAGCAATGGAAAAGTACGGTTCGGACAAGCCCGACACAAGATTTGATATGCTTATTGAAGATATTACAGAGTGGGCAAAGACCACCGACTTCGTTGTTTTCCAAAACGCAATCAATGACGGCGGAAGCGTTAAAGCAATAGTTGCTAAAAACTCTGCAAGCGTATATACAAGAAAGAAAATTGACAAACTCACAGAACACGCAAAAGGTATCGGCGCAAAAGGTTTGGCATACATTCGCTGGGCAGACGAAAAACCAAACTGCTCATTTGCAAAATTCTTGCAGGAAGGTCAACTTGAAACACTTACCCAACAATTAAATGTTGAAAAAGGCGACTGTGTTTTCATTGTTTCCGACAAAACAAGCAAAGCGCTTTCAATTCTCGGCTCACTCCGTCTTATCGTGGCAAAAGAACTTGACATCATCCCCGAAAACAAATGGAACTATTTGTGGATTACGGAAATGCCTTTCTTCGAGTACGACGAAGAAAGCGGAGAGTGGATTGCAATGCACCACCCGTTTACTATGCCGCTTGAAGAGTGTATAGAGTACCTCGACACCGACAAAGCAAAAGTCAGAGCGCAGGCTTTCGACCTTGTTCTTAACGGAACAGAACTTTCATCAGGCTCAATGCGTATCACAGACTGCGAACTTCAGACAAAAATGTTTGAACTGTTAGGTATGTCGCAGGAAGAAATAGACGCAAAGTTCGGTTTCCTTGTAGAAGCATACCACTACGCTTCCCCGCCTCACGGAGGTATGGGTATCGGTCTTGACCGTCTTGCAATGCTTATCTGCGGTGCAGACAGTCTGCGTGATGTTACTGCTTTCCCGAAAGTCCAAAATGCAAGCGAACTTATGAGCAGTTGCCCGTCAGAAATTGACAAAATTCAACTTGACGAACTCGGAATTGATTTACTCAGTAAAAATGAAGAATGAGAAAAGAGGGTAACCTTGTCTTACAATTTTTTCGCAATGATTAACCGAATGAAGTATATTGACCGTTGGGCTTTGATGCGAAATGCAGATACGGAAAATATCTGTGAACACAGCCATCAGGTTGCTGTCATTTCACACGCACTTGCCTTAATCGGCAATAAAAAATTCGACAAAAACTATAACGCCGAGCGAATTTGCCTGCTGGCACTTTACCACGACGCTACCGAAGTTATTACGGGCGATATGCCTACGCCTGTAAAATATTTTAACGAAGATATTAAAACGGCGTACAAAAATATTGAAAAAACTGCGTCTGAAAGACTTTTGAATATGCTTCCGCAGGAGTTTAAAGAGGACTATGAGCCATTCTTTTCAAAACAGGAGGGCGACCTTGAACTGTGGAAACTTGTAAAAGCAGCGGATAAACTCAGTGCGTTGATAAAGTGTATTGAAGAAACACGGGCAGGAAACAAGGAGTTTGAAAAAGCACTTGTTTCCCAACGAAAACTGATAGATGAAATAGACTTGCCCGAAGTTGAATATTTCACAGAAAACTTTTTACCGTCGTTTGAATTGACGCTCGACGAACATACGAAATCTTAACAAAAAAGCCTCTCTGTAACAGAGAGGCTTTTGTTGTTTATTCTGTTTATTTTAACAAGTCTTTTTTGATTTTGTCAAACTCTTCCTGTGTGATTGCATTGTCATCAAGAAGTTTTTTGTAAGTTACCAATTTTTCGATTTTCTTTGCATTGTCTTCAGGTTCTTGTTTAGGATTTGCATTGATATTTGCATACGGCATTTGATAATATGCAGGTTTTTTGGCTTTATTTATCGTTTCTGAAATATTTATGGCTATAAATATCAAAGATACAAAATAAATTGCAAAATTAAAAGCCATATACATACAATCCTGTATGATATATATTAATACAAAAGTAAGCAAAATAAGAGAACTTAATATCGTCAGTATTAAAAGCAAAATTCTCACGCCATTTTTTTCCTTTAATGCTTTTGTCAAATTGTAAACTGTCAATAATATAAATTGCAAAAGCAATATTAGGCTTGTCACAATACACACTAAAAATACCGGAATACTATTACTTAATTCATATAATCCCGCAAAAAACGAATTAAAAATAATCGGTGCACTTATAAAAAATATCGGAATTAAAATACTTTTTCTAAACTTATATTTAACATTAAAAGCATTGAATGAATGAAAAAACATAATAAACATTGAAAAAATATAAAATACTATTCTAAATATATTTCGGCTCATCAATAATGAATCTTCGAGTGTAGATGTTATAACAATACTTAATACATTCAATAAAGAAATCATCGCCAAAATATTCAATATAAAATTCATATATTGAATAATCTTTTTATTATTTATCATTTTACTGTCCTTTCTCCAACAATTCTTTCTTTTTTTGTTCATATTCATCTTCAGTTATTACACCAGCGTCTAATAATTGCTTGTATTTCAATATATACTCCGATGTATTTAACTTTGGATTGTTAGTTTGCTGATTAGCATAACTATCCATATTAGTTTGTAATTGAAACTTTTCCATGAATATTTCAAAATTCTTTTTCTTTGCTCTGTCAAACGCAGTAAAACAATCTATGAGCGACCAAATACCGAGTCCGCCAAATGTAAGAACTTTGAACACACCGTTTACATTGTCTCCTAAAATAAATCTGTCAACTGCCAATCCGCCGAATAATATAGCCATAATCAACACAAGCGTCGGGTCCTTGTATTCGGCAGAAGTTACAAGCACTGTATTGTTGCCGACTTGAGAATTCGAAAGCATATTTACAATTTGAGGTATTTGATTTGCGTTAAAATATTTTTGATTGTTTGATAAAAAATACTGTATTTCCTGTTGAATCATAGTTTTAAATTCCTTTCATTTTAAGCCTGATTTTTATCTGTTTGAGGATAATAATTGTATTCTTCCATTTTTAAAATATCTGAATTGAAATAAGTTTTATATATTCTATTTATCTCTCCGTTTTTAATATCAATATTTAATTTATCATCTCCGTTAACTTCACTAATATAGAATAAATAGTCAAGTTTATTGTCAAAAACATTTTCACTTTTGATAAATCTTACTCTCGCAGAAATTTTATAAGATTCTGCAGGTTTAGTTCTAAAATCGTGATACTTCTTTTTCACAACAGAAACATTACCGTCTTCATCAGCAGAAAGTTCAATTACAATTTTGTCATATCGTTCATAATAATAATCTTCTGAAATAAAAGTAGTGTTCCCAATCATATTTGCCACCTCTTTTATTTTTTGATTAACATTTATTTCTAAAATTCCAAATGCAGTAACAAAAATAATTGCTAATAAAAGCAATATAGAAATTGACAAAAAATATATTTTTTGCTTTATACTCATATTTTTCAAACTTTTTTTCATAATTAATAAACTCATCCTTTCAAATTTTTTTGATTAAAAAATTAATTATGCCTCCTTTCGACAATTAACTTAAGTAATTTAATTATACTCAATATTTTGAGTATAGTCAAGAGATTAAGTATGATAATATCTAAATGGTGATATTATTGATTAGTTACAAACCGTTTTATGAAACGCTGTTGAAAAAAGGAATAACCGAATACAATTTGATTTTCAAGCAAGGTTTTTCTGCAAACACGCTTCACCGAATGAAAAAAGGAGAAGCAATCAACACAAAAACTCTTGACGCACTTTGCTATGCACTTGATTGCGAAGTCGGCGACATAATTAAATTTGAAAAAGAATAGCACACAATTCAAAAGGGCAATGAATTGTGTGCTGTTTTTATTTTTTTAATTATATTCTATTTTTTAATTTTTCTGTAAACTGCATAGCATACAAAATAAAACAGAAGTCCGAGCAAAGCACCGAGAGTGTTGAAAATGAAATCGTCTATATCACAGGTTCTGCCTATGAACAGTTGCACAACTTCAATAGTGAAACTCATCAGCACCGATATGGCAAACGGCTTTTTAAAACTTCGTTTGAACACCAAATTGTAAAGAAAACCAAACGGTACAAACAGGGCAATATTAGCCAAAATGCCGTACAGTTGCATCTTCCCAATCGGAAAAGAAATGTCATTAAACGGTATCAAATTTACTCCGCCTGCGCCTGCACTCATATACATATTGTTCATCAGCGTCATATAGATGACCATAAAAATATATGCACAAAAAAGTGCCGAGAAAAAAATTTGAACTTTGCTTAAATTTTGAAACTTATTATTAATATTTTTTTGTACGGCAACTTTCTTTGCAATCGAAAGAATAATTACCGCAACAATTACCAAAGGGATATATAACAAGAATAACTCAAGCATTCGTTGTATTAACATTTCCATTTTACTACCCGTTTCAAATATTTTTTTACACTGTTTCAAGTTCAATATATCAGCAAGAAAGTGTATTGTCAATATTTAAAACATTATATATCTTATTTTACGCTATTATCTTTTTCTCTTTCACTCTGTGCATCACTTGGTTTTTCTTTTTGCGGTTTTGCTTTTATTTTTTCACTGTATGCTATATTTTCAACGACTTTTGCCTCTATCTCTACTGTCAAGCCGTTTTCATTTAGTTGCAAATTTGTTTTTCGAGATTGAACTTCGCCGAGTTTTTCAAGTTCTTTTACAAGTTGTTGTTCTTTCTCTTTTGCAAGTTTATAGAGTTCGTCGTCAGTTAAAATTTTTTCTGTTTTTTCATAGACTTCTATTGTTTTTGTTCTGATGCCTATGGGAAGTTCTTTTTTATTCAATTTCAGTTTTTCTGCTTTCTCGCTTTCTTTACTGTTCGGCTCTTTTTTAACAAAATTCAGCGGAATTTCCATACCGAAAAACAAAAGCGATTTTTCTTTTTTTGTTTTCAGCAGTTTATTTTCTGCCTGTTTTCTTTGAATATTTTGACTGAGTTTTTCATCTACTACGGCAGTAACAACGCCGTTTGCCGAAACAAAATTGTTTTTCTTGTCGTTTTCTGTCGGATAGATACCCGATATAAGCAAATCGCCCTTTGTAACAACAAAGTTTTTTTGTACGACAGGCTCGCCTCTTATACAAAGCACATCTACAATTTTTCCGTCTTTTTTCGCTCTGATGTTTGATATTTCCTTGTTTTGAAGTTTCGGCTCTTTTTTTCTTTCGTGAATTTCCACAACGGCAGTCGTCCCCGAAACATTAATATGTATCCACGAAATATCGTCAAAGTTTGCCATAGCGTTTGTCGAGATTTTGTAGTTATCCACATTCTTTTTGAACATTCCCTCTCTGACATTTTGCGTTTCCAAAAAGTCAATGACGCTTTGTTCACTTATTTTTTCGCAGCCTTTTACCTCTATATTCCACACGAAAGAAGTGGCAAAAGAAAACATAAAAACGCAGATGACAAAGCCTATCAACAGACCGTACCTGCCTTTTAAAGAACGAAAAAGAAAAGGTCTGCCGCGCTTTTTTAAAACCTTAATTTCTCCGCCGCATTCTTTCGCCGCTTTTTTTAAAATGAGATAACTGTCGGCGTTTATTTTTGCTTCAATTCCGTTTTCCGTTGCCGAAATATCATAAATAGGAACATCATTTTTATGACATAGATTTAAAAATTTCTCATTAAATCCGCCGTAAAAAAGAAAAACAACATAACCGATAAACCAACGGGTCAATCTAATCATCATACCGCATCGCCTGAAAAATCTATAGTAACAATTATGCCCTCAATTATTGCCATACCTTTTATGAAAGATGTAATGACAAGGTCTGACCCGTGTATAGTGATTGACTTTTTTCCTAAATTCACCTTTATACTGTCGGGCGTGTATTTTTCTATACACTCAAGTCCCTCTATGACGCACTTTGAACTTCCGCAAACTTCAATATGCGTTTCTTTTTTGAAAGACTCGGCAGGCAACTCCATACTGTTTGCCAAAGTTTCTGTTTTCAATGCTTTGTTTTTCATAAAATCACCTTTTAATCTATATGCTTATATAGGTGATGAAAATGAAAAATAAAAAAGATTTTTTAACGCTTTTTATAAGTTTTTTTCTTGTTATAATTCTCATTCTGTTTTCAACAGAAGCAAAAGCAGGCGCTTTGTCGGGTTTCAATCTTGCCGTAAACACCGTCATACCAAGCCTTTTGCCCGTTTTAATCATTTTTTCAGCCATAACAAACTCAAACTGCAACAATGTACTTTCCAAAATGTTTTCCAAAATCACAACAAAAATTTTCAAACTGCCTGCTTGTTCCTCGGGTGCAATCATTTTCGGTTTAATCGGCGGATACCCTACGGGCTGCGTACTTTGCAAAGAACTGTTTGACAAAAAAGCAATTTCAGAAAATCAGGCGCGCAGAATTATGGAATTTAATGTAAACGGCGGAGTTGCGTTCATCATCACAGCTTTCGGAACAGGGGTTTTAAAAAATACAAAAGCAGGATGGCTCTTGTTCTTTTCAACAACAATTTCCGCCCTGCTGATTGCTTTTTTTCGTGCAATTTTTTGTAAAAAAGAAAAGTTTGAAACTTCAAATTCCGATTTTGGCACAGATTTTGCAACCGCAATTCAAACAGGGTGCAAAAATTCTGTTTCTGCCACGCTGAATATGACGGCTTTCATTATGCTTTTTTCTGCGTTTATGAACATTTTTGACATCCCTAAAAATATTTTGCCTTTACTTGAAATTACAAACGGACTATTTAATTTGAAAGAAATTCGATTGGAATACATGGCTTTTTTTCTTGCTTTCGGCGGTCTTTGTATTCATCTTCAACTGTACCCCGCTGTTTGTGAGTTTAAAATGAAATATACAAGATTTTTATTATTCAGAGTGATACACGCCTTTTTGTCCTTTTTGATATGCAAACTTCTGTTGCTTGCTTTTCCCGTTTGTCAAAGCGTTTTTTCAAACATTTCTCAAACAACAGCCGAGCCGTTTACTGTAAATGCCGCTTTTTGTTTTTTAATGATTTTAGGTTGCATTGTATTTATTTACGATTTGAATAACAAAAAATCAATTTGCTGAAGAAATACAATTTTCATTTTTGACAATTTTGAGAAACAAAACCGAGTTCACGCTCTTTGGCACAAATAAATCAAGCAATTGAAATCTGCGAGTGTTTTTTTGTGAAGTTTGTTAAAGTTTTATTTATCGTCAAAAATATTGTATTTTATTTCTAAATCAGTTACAATAGTAAAGTTGAAAATAATTAATATTTAATGTAAAAATTATAATTTATAAAATCAAAGGCTGACAGATGAAAAAGTGGACAAAAACAGTTTTAGCTATTGCGGTTGTCATAGTATTGATTGTCGTTGCCGCAGATTTTTTCGCAGACAAAAACAAACTCTATGAAAAAAATTCGACGGCAATGGGTACTGTCATCAACCAAAAAATTTACGGAGAAAACGCAGAAAAAACGGCAAATGAAATAGACGATATGCTTGCCGATTTGGACTGCAATGTTTTTTCGGCAAAGGCAAAATCAAGCCTTACATACAAATTAAATCAGGAAAAACAGATTAAAACAGACAACAAAGATTTTTTGAATTTGACAAAAATGTCCATAGACTTTTCAAAAAATTGCGGCGGTGCATACGACATTACAATGGGTGAACTCAGTTCCATGTGGGGTATTGGCACCGAAAACGCAAGAATACCGTCCGAACACGAAATAGATACGGCGCTGAAAAATGTCGGAAGTGAAAAAATCATTGTTGAAAACTCGGCTGTTACAATCGGACAGCGACAAATTGTTGACTTCGGAGCGTCCGCAAAAGGTTACGGCGCAGACAAAGCAAAAGAGATTTTGCAGAAAAACGGTGTTGAAAAAGCGACTGTTTCTGTCGGCGGAAGCATTTTAGTTTACGGTGCAAGCGAAAAAGAACCGTTCAAGATAGGCATCAAAGACCCGTTTAAAACGGAAACTCAGGTAATAGCAACGCTTGAACTTTCCGACTGCTTTGTTTCTACTTCGGGAAACTACGAGAGATTTTTTGAAAAAGACGGAGTACGGTACCACCATATTCTCGATTCAAAAACAGGTTACCCTGCAAAAAGCGACTTTGCAAGCGTTACTGTTGTTGCAGACAACGGAGCGCTCAGCGATATGCTTTCGACCGCCTGCTATATTTTAGACTTTCAAAGCAGTTTGAAACTTTTGGAAAGTTATGACGCCGAAGGTGTTTTCATTTTCAACGACGGCTCAATAAAAATTACAGACGGTTTGAAAGACAAATTTCAATGCAACGATAAAGATTATGAGGCAGTCAAATGAAATTGTTTAAAAAAGCCGATTTAATACTGATTGTGTGCATAATCATTGTTTGTCTGCTGTTTTTTATTCCTAAATTCACGCACAGCGACGACAAAAAAACAGGTCAAATCTACATTGACGGCGAAATCGTTGCCGAATATGACCTTGACGCCGTTGAAGAAGAAACATACTTTTCGACAAACACGCAACCGAACTGCGAAATCAAAATTTCAAAAGGTGAAATGAAATTTGTTGAAGCCGAGTGCAAGGACAAACTCTGTATTAACAGCGGGAGCGTAAAGCGAAACGGCGACACTGCCGCTTGTCTGCCTGCAAAAGTTGTCATTGCAGTAAAAAGTGAAAAAGACAGTATTCAACAAATAGCATACTAATATAACAAAATGAAAAACAATTCTATTTTCACAAAAAAAATTGCATTAACGGGAATTTTGTGCGCTTTGGCGCTTTCTCTTTCTTTTTTGGAAAACCTCATTCCCCCGCTGCCGTTTGTTCCGCCGGGAGCAAAACCCGGCTTTTCAAACATTGCGACAATGTTTTCTTTAAGCGAACTCGGTTTGGGTTACGGAATTATGATAACATTGTGCAAAGCAATTTTTTCAGGTATGACCAGGGGCTTTGTTGCATTTGCTACAAGTTTGTTCGGCGGAATGCTGAGCACAGCAATTGCATATTTCTTATTCAAGTGGAAGAAAAACCCTTTCGGATATGTCGGAATAGGCATTATCAGCGCAATTTTTCACAATATAGGTCAGCTTATTGCTGTCATAATTTTCACACAAACGCCCGCCGTAATAGGCTATCTGCCCGTACTCATCATTTTTGCCGTATGTACGGGATTGGTTACGGGCACAGTGCTGAAAGTTATTTTACCTATCATAAAAAAACGCTTTAATCTTTATAAATGATAAATTTCGGAGGTTACTATGAGCCAAACAAAACAAGGCGGAATTTTAAAACCATTCGCCAAAAGCAAGGGAGGAGCAAATGTTTCTCACCACAAGAATACTGCCGATATGGAAGTCAGGCGAATTCCTGCGCCTGCAACAGTTGTTTTGCCGATGCAGCAACATATAGGCGCACCGTGTACTCCTACGGTAAAAGTCGGAGAATATGTATATGTCGGTCAGGTTATCGGCAGCAGCGACGCCTATGTAAGCACGCCCATCCACGCAACAGTTTCGGGCAAGGTCAAATCTGTAAGCGACTTTAAACTGACAAACGGCAATGTTACAAAAGCCGTTACAATCGAGTCTGACGGAAAAATGGAACTTTCGCCCGACATCAAACCACCTGAAGTTGAAACACGAGAAGACTTTTTAAAAGCAGTCAGAAATTCGGGGTTGGTAGGTCTCGGAGGCGCAGGTTTCCCGACGCATGTAAAACTCGCTTTTGACCCGAGCAAAGATATTGACACTTTGATTATAAATGCCGCTGAATGTGAACCGTACATAACCGTTGACTACCGCGAATGTTTGGACAACTCGTACGATATTTTAAACGGCGTATATCTTTTGCAGGAATTTTTAGGATTCAAAAAAGTAATCATAGCAGTTGAGGACAACAAGCCCGAGGCAATAAAGATTTTAAAATCAATAGCCGATAACGAAATGGATAAATACGACAAAGTAAGGCTGATGACTTTAAAATCAAAGTACCCTCAAGGCGCAGAAAAAGTGCTTGTTTACTCTGCAACAGGAAGGAAAATTCCGCCCGGAAAACTTCCTGCCGATGTCGGCTGTGTTGTGATGAATGTCGGAAGCGTTGCTTTCCTTTCCCGATATATTAAAACAGGTAAACCGCTTGTAAGCCGTTCTATTACCGTTGACGGTTCGGCTGTCAAAAGCCCTCAAAATCTTCGTGTCCCTATCGGAACTAAAATAAGCGATATTATAGAATATTGCGGAGGATATGCCTGCGATGTTTACAAACTGATGTACGGCGGTCCTATGATGGGAATTTCTGTTTACAGCGACGAACTCCCTATTTTGAAAAACAACAACGCAATTCTTTGCTTCAGCGAAAAAGACTTGCCTGAAAAGAAACAGCGCGACTGTATTCGCTGCGGAAGGTGTGTGCAGGCGTGCCCTATGAATTTGATGCCCGAGCGTTTGGAAAAACTTGTAAGAACAAAAGATATTGAAGGTTTGAAAAACAACGGCATTAATGTTTGTATGGAATGCGGAAGCTGTGCTTATGTTTGTCCGTCAGCCAGACCTCTTGTTCACTCTTTCAAACTCGGAAAACTTTTAGTTAAAGAATCGGAGGTTAAAAACAATGGAAAACAATAAAGAAAAGAAATTTACCGTCAGCACATCGCCCCACTTTCGTTCAAAAGACACAACAACGGGCATTATGCTGAATGTTATAATTGCGCTTTTACCTGCGCTTATAGCCTCTGTTTTTATCTTCGGTTTCAGGTCTTTGACAGTAACTGCCGTAGCAGTGGCTTCGTGCGTGTTTTTTGAATTCATTTCAAGAAAAGTAATGAAAAGAGAAAACACAATCAGTGATTTGAGCGCAGTAGTTACGGGTATGCTTTTGGCATTCAATCTGCCCGCTTCAATGCCGTTGTGGATGGTTGTAATCGGCAGTGCCGTTGCAATCATTGTTGTAAAACAATTTTTCGGCGGAATAGGTCAAAACTTTGTAAACCCCGCTTTAGTCGGCAGAATTGTACTTATGGCGTCTTTCCCGACGGCAATATCTTCTTGGGTAAGTCCGTCAAAAGCAGACGCAGTTACTTCTGCAACACCGCTTGTACCACTCGGAGAAATGTTCACAAGCGGCAATATTTCAAACGAAGTTTTGGCAAACACAAACAATTTACCGAGTTTACTCGATATGTTTTTAGGTCAAAGACAGGGTTGTCTCGGCGAAGTTTGTGCAGTCGCACTCATCATCGGCGGTATTTACCTTGTTGTAAGAAAAATTATTTCTCCCGTTATTCCGCTTGTCTATGTCGGAACGGTTGCCATTATAATGCTCATTGCAGGAAAAGGCAATCTCCAATTTGTTGCCTATGAAATACTCGGCGGCGGACTTTTGCTCGGCGCTATATTTATGGCAACAGACTACACAACATCGCCTGTTACTTTTAAAGGCAAAATCATTTTTGCTCTCGGCTGCGGAATAATCACATCTCTTATCAGACTTTTCGGCTCATTGCCCGAAGGTGTGTCTTTCTCAATTGTTATAATGAACATTCTTGTTCCGCACATTGAAAACCTGACCGCTCCAAAGCCGTTTGGTTTCAAAAAAGAGAAAAAGGAGAAAGATGCCGTATGAAAAAATTTAACTTTAAAGAAATTTTTATCCCTTCGTTTTCCTTATTCTTGATATGCGTTATCGTATCGGCAATTTTGGCAGTTACAAACAGTGTAACCGCTCCGAAAATAGAACAGCTTGCCAAGGAAACGGAAGTTGCCACAAGAAAACTTGTTTTGCCCGACGCAGAAAGTTTCAGCGACGCAAAAGAAGTGAGTCTTGACGGAAATACATATACATATTTTGAAGGACTTGACAAGGAAAACAATGTTGTCGGTTTTGTTTTCACAACAGTTTCCAAAGGATACGGCGGAGATGTCAAAATAATGACGGGTATCGCGTCTGACGGCACTGTCGCAGGTATTGAAACACTCGAACTCAGCGAGACTGCAGGTCTCGGTATGAACGCTCAAAACCCTGAATTTAAAGAACAATTCAAAGGTAAAAGCGACAAAATAGAAGTTGTAAAATCAAATGCAAACGGCAATCAAATTACGGCTTTAACAGGCGCTACAATCACATCTAACGCCGTAACGACTGCCGTAAATACAGCGCTTAGCTTATACAGTGAAATAGGAGGTGCAAACTGATGAAAAAAGAAAACAGTCTTTGGAAAAACTTTTCTAAAGGTATCATTACGGAAAACCCTGTTTTAAGACTTGTTTTAGGTACCTGTCCTACGCTTGCAGTTACAACAAGTGTAGAAAGTGCGCTCGGTATGGGTGCGGCGGCTTCAATAGTGCTTGTTTGCTCAAACATCGCCATTTCACTTTTAAGAAAAGTAATACCCGAAAAAGTAAGAATCCCGTCTTATATCGTCATCATCGCATCGTTTGTTACGGTAGTTCAAATGCTTGTCAAAGCGTTTATGCCCGAAATTGACAAACAACTCGGCGTTTACCTGCCACTCATAGTTGTTAACTGCATCATCTTGGGCAGAGCAGAGGCTTTTGCGAGCAAAAACCCTGTCTTAGCGTCTGCCGCAGACGGCTTGGGTATGGGTGTCGGCTTTACTGCCTCTCTCGTTGCAATGGGTGCAATCAGGGAATTGCTCGGCGCAGGCTCAATAATGGGCCACGCTATTTTACCCGCTTCCGTTGACCCGATGGTAATATTTATTCTTCCTCCGGGAGGTTTCTTTGTTTTCGGTATGCTCATTGCTCTGTCAAACAAAATTGCAAGCAAAAAAGGAAAGCCAAAAGCAGAACTTAAAGGCTGTGAGGCTTGTCCGATGGCAAACACCTGTGCAATGAAAAATAAAAAAGATGAATGTAAGGAGATGGCTGAATGATGAAAATGTTTTTTGCGATTTTACTTACAGGAATTCTTACAGACAACTTTGTTTTGTCAAAGTTCTTGGGAATTTGTCCGTTTTTAGGCGTTTCCAAAAAGTTAAACACTGCTGTCGGAATGAGCGGAGCAGTAATTTTTGTAATGCTTCTCTCAACGGCAGTTACATACCCTATCAATACACTTCTTGTTGAACACGACTTGGCATATTTGCAGACAATAGTTTTCATACTCGTCATTGCCGCTCTTGTTCAGCTTGTTGAAATTGTATTGAGAAAATATATTCCCACACTGTATAATGCGCTCGGAATTTATCTTCCTTTGATTACAACAAACTGCGCTGTTCTCGGCGTTGTACTTCTCAATATTGACGAAGGATACAACTTTGCTCAGTCAATGGCTTCTTCTCTCGGTGCAGGACTCGGCTTTATGCTTGCTATGGTTATGTTTGCAGGCGTCAGAAAAAGAATTGAAAGCTGTGATATTCCCGAATTTCTCAAAGGTCTGCCGATAACTTTAGTTTCTGCATCTCTTGTTTCTGTTTCATTTTTAGGCTTCACCGGTTTGGTTGAAGGAATTTTTGGTTAAGAAAGGTGGAAATGATACTATGAATCCAATTCTTCTCGCAGTTATAATCGTTTCTGCCATCGGCTTAATAGGAGGACTTGTTTTGGCGATAGCGTCTATCGTTATGGCTGTCCCGAAAGATGAAAAAGCAGAAAAAATTGAAGAATGTTTACCCGGTGCCAACTGTGGTGCCTGTGGTTTTTCAGGTTGTTCGGGCTATGCAAAAGCATTGTCCGAAGGCAAAGCAGAAAGCACTTCGCTTTGTGCACCCGGCGGTGCCGAAGTTGCTGCGAAAGTGGCAAAAATTATGGGTGTCGCTAACGAAAGCGTTAAACCTATGACGGCAGTTGTACTCTGTCAGGGCAACAATCAAAATACAGGCAGTAAGATGCTCTACAACGGAATTAACAGTTGTAAGGCTGCAAACCTAATTTTTGCAGGTCAAAACAAATGCTCATACGGTTGTTTGGGGTTCGGCGATTGCCAAAAGGCATGTCCGTACGGTGCAATAACTGTTTGCGACGGAGTTGCCCGTGTTAATCCGATTGCCTGCAAGGCTTGTAAAGTCTGTGTTGCAACCTGTCCGAAAGGACTTATTGAACTTCGACCTGTTGAACAGGCTTATGCAGGTGTTTTTTGCAAAAACAAGGACAAAGGCGCTATCGCAAGAAAAGCCTGCAACACTGCCTGCATAGGTTGTATGAAGTGTACAAAAGTGTGCGAATACGACGCTATCACTGTAAAAGACAACTGTGCTTACATTGACTACAACAAGTGTGCAGCGTGCGGAAAATGTGTTGCAGAGTGTCCTGATCACGCAATAGTTTTGGTCAAAGGACTTGCAAAAAATACACAGTAAAAGCAAAGTGAAATATACAAAAAGACCGTTTCTTGACTGAAGAAACGGTCTTTTTAATTTTAATAATCTTTTTTTATGACTATTCTTTGTGAAATTTTCATTGAAACAAACTGTAAAACAAACGAAATTAAAATGCAAATTAAAAATACCAAAACAGTATTTACATTGCTTATATTTGTAATAAAGTTTGACTCCATAATTTTACCGCCGGCTAAAGTACCGCCTCCGACTGCACCGATTAAAGCGTACAATACAACTAAAATCAATCTTGATTTTGACGAGCCGTACTTCAGCGTTACGGGAATTTCTATTGAAACAAGCGATATTTCAAACAAAAACATTATTGCCAAAAAGAAAAACAGCAACGGCAGTTTCTCTGTAAAATTATTTTTTACAATACCATTGATTAAAAAAATGAAAACATAGTAAAAGATTGCCGCAAAAACCATAAACATATTTGTAACATATTTTCCGAAAACATATCGTTTTTTCGTCGTGCAGTTTGCTATCAAATACTTGTTAAACCCTGTTCTTTCATCGTTGTCAATGATTGAAAACATCAGCATTCCGCAATACAAAAGAAAGAACACCGAGAAAAAAATATTTTCTCCGACAACACCGATTAACCCAAACACCCCTAAAAAAATGATATAATAAACAGCAAAATTTTTTAAAAAATACAAATCGGATTTAACTAAACCTTTTATCATAACTTCTCACCTCTTACCATAAACAAAATTATATCTTCTATCGACGCATTTTCAACAGTATAATCGCCTTTTAACTTGTCTTTTTCTACAAGCGCCTCTATAAAATAGTTGTTCTTTTTAAAGCCTTTTACGGCAGACTTGTCTATTTTTTCAAAATCTTCTTCTGCAACACGGACAACGCCGAAATCTTCTTTTAATAAATCTTTTTCACTGCTGAACACAATTTTCCCCGAGTGAATGAATGTAATGTAGTCGCAGATTTTTTCAAGGTCGCTCAAAATGTGCGACGAAATGAGAATTGTGTTTTCTGCACTGCGTGTGTATTCGTTGAAAACATCTAAAATTTCATCTCGCACAATCGGGTCAAGTCCGCTTGTCGGCTCGTCTAAAATGAGCAACTTTGCCTTGTGCGACAAGGCAGCCGCTATCATTGCCTTCATTTTCATTCCTCGTGAAAATTCCTTGAACTTTTTGTCAACAGGAAGATTAAACTTGTCTGCATAGGACAAAAATGTGTCCTTTTGCCAATTTTTATGCAGTCCTGCCAAGACTCTTTCAATCTCTGCAAGTTTCAAATATTCGTTAAAACAAGGCTCGTCAAAAACAATTCCTATATCGTCTTTGACTTCTCCGACAGACTTTCCGAAAACTTTTATAACTCCGCCGTCTGCATTTACCAAGTTTAAAATCAGCTTAATTATCGTGCTTTTGCCTGCTCCGTTTTCGCCTACCAAACCTACTATTGAGCCTTGCGAAACAGTCATATTTACATTGTCAAGACAAAAACCGCTGTAATTTTTCGTTACATTTTCAAGTTCAACAACATTCATCATTTTTCTCCCATTTCAAAATCTATCAAATTAAGTAAATCTTCTTTACTTAGATTGCACATTTTAGAAAGTGAAACAGCTTCTGAAATCAAACTTTCCACTTTCTTTAAATTTTCTTCTTTAATTAACTCGTTGTTTCTTTCGGACACAAAACAACCTTTTGCAGGAATTGTATATATAAACCCGTCTTTTTCAAGTTCGTCGTACGCTCTTTTTGTTGTGATGACACTTATTCGCAAATCTTTTGCCAAATTTCTGATAGACGGCAACGGTTCGTTTGCCGTCAAAGTACCGTTTATGATTTGCTCTTTAATCTGAGTCAGTATTTGCTCATATATGGGGCGCGCCCCGTTATTGCTTATGATTATTTTTATTTTCCTCACCTCATTTACTGTGCATATACAGTATATACAGTAGTAACAGTTTTGTCAATACTTTTTTCCAAAAAAATAAATGCGAAAACTCACGCTGAAAAACGCAAATTTTCGCATTATAATAATAAATATTAAAACAAACAATAATTAAACTCTTACAATCTCTTTGCCGAAAGGTGCAAGACTGAGTTTTGCAAGTTTGAAAAACTGTTTGCCAAAAGGTATGCCGATAATGGTAATACAAAGTATAACACCGACAAAAGCATTTGCAAGTGCCATAGGAATGCCTGTAAAAATGACCCAAAAGATGTTTGCAAGCGTACTGATTGAACCGCCGTTGTCAACGACATCTTTTTTGAAAGGGCTCAAACTGAGCGAAGCCAATTTAAAGCACTGTTTACCGAGCGGAATACCAACGATAGTGATACACCACAGCACACCGCAGATAAGCCAGCCGAGTGCTGTTTCAATTCCGCCGAAAATCATCCATAAAATGTTACCGATAGTTTTCATTACACATTAATCTCCACATCAATACCTAAAAGGTCTTTATTTTCGTCCAAAATAGGTTTGATAACTTCATTCAGGAAGTCGGCAGTCTGCTCGGGAGCACGGCCCACGAAATTTTCAGGCTTCATTGCCGACATAATTTCTTCTTTTGTCATATTGAAAGCAGGGTCAGCGGCAATTCGGTCAACAAGGTCATTTTTACCGCCTTCAACTTTAACAACATTGCCCGCAGCCATAGAATGAGTACGGATTTTTTCGTGAAGTTCCTGTCTGTCTCCGCCTTTTTTAACAGCATCCATAAGGATATTTTCCGTTGCCATAAACGGCAATTCGCTCAAAAGACGAGCCTCAATAACTTTGGGGTAAACAACCAAACCGTTTGAAACATTGATAAGCAAGTCGAGAATGCCGTCAGTTGCAAGAAAAGCCTCTGCAACAGAAACACGCTTGTTTGCACTGTCGTCAAGAGTTCTTTCAAACCACTGTGCAGATGCAGTCCAAGCAGGGTTTAAAGCGTCTATCATTACATATCTTGAAAGCGACGCAATTCTCTCGCTTCTCATAGGGTTTCTCTTATATGCCATTGCCGACGAGCCGATTTGATTTTTCTCAAAAGGTTCTTCAATTTCTTTAAGATTTTGGAGAAGTCTTAAATCGTTTGAAAATTTGCAGGCGCTTTGAGCAATGAGCGCAAGTGAATTTACAACAATAGTGTCGAGTTTTCTTGCATAGGTCTGACCGCTTACGGGGAAACACTTTGAAAAGCCCATTTTTTCTGCAATTTTCTTGTCAAGCATTTTGCACTTTTCGTGGTCGCCGTCAAACAACTCTAAAAATGAAGCCTGAGTACCTGTTGTACCCTTTGAGCCGAGAAGCATAAGGCTGTCTATTGTATGACAGAGTTCTTCATAGTCAAGTACCAAGTCCATAAGCCAAAGAGTTGCCCTTTTACCTACTGTTGTAGGCTGAGCAGGCTGAAAATGAGTGAAGCCTAAACAAGGCATAGACTTATACTCGTCTGCAAATTTTGAAATTGTGTAAATAGCGTTTACAAGTTTTTTCTTGATGAGCAAAAGTCCTTCACGCATAGTGATGACATCTGTATTGTCTCCTACATAGCATGAAGTTGCACCCAAATGAATGATTGGTTTTGCCTTCGGGCACTGAACACCGTAAGCGTAAACATGACTCATTACATCGTGTCTTACAAGTTTTTCACGCTCTTTTGCAACATCGTAGTTGATATCTTCTGCGTTTGCTTTGAGTTCATCTATTTGCTCCTGTGTAATGTCAAGACCGAGTTCTTTTTCGGACTCTGCAAGCGCAATCCAAAGTTTTCTCCAAGTTTTGAATTTGAAATCAGGAGAAAAAACATACTGCATTTCTTTGCTTGCATATCTTGCATTAAAAGGAGAATTGTATGTATTGTTTGCCATTAGTTAAGCCCTACTCTCTTCATCATTTCTGCATAAGCGTCTTCAACTTTGCCGAGGTCTCTGCGAAAACGGTCTTTGTCGAGTTTTTCGTGAGTTTCAATATCCCAAAAACGACAGGTGTCGGGGCTGATTTCGTCTGCAAGCACGATTGTGCCGTCGGCTGTTTTGCCGAACTCAAGTTTGAAGTCAATGAGTTCTACACCGATTGATTTAAAATATTCTTTAAGAACTTCGTTGATTTTAAATGCCATTTCCGTGATTGTGTCAACATCTTCTTTTGTTGCAAAGCCACATGAAATAGCATGATAGGAGTTGATGAGCGGGTCGCCGAGTTCGTCGTCTTTGTAAGAAAATTCAAGTGAAGGAGCAGTAAAGTCCATACCTTCTTCAAGACCGAGTCTTTTACAGATTGAGCCTGCCGCTCTGTTTCTGATGATTACTTCAAGAGGAACAATTTTCACTTTTTTAACAAGTGTTTCACGGTCACTGAGTTCTTCGACAAAGTGAGTCGGAACACCGTTTTTTTCAAGAAGCTGCATAAGGTAATTGCTCATTTTATTGTTTACAACACCTTTGCCGGCAATAGTGCCTTTTTTAAGTCCGTTAAAAGCAGTTGCATCGTCTTTGTAGTCAACGATTACAAGATTTGCGTCGTCTGTTGCAAAAACTTTCTTTGCTTTTCCTTCATATAACTGTTCTTTCTTTTCCATTTGATTTTCCTCCTAAGATTTTTAGAATTCTTTATAAAAATATTTTAAAACTAAAATATATTAAACAAAATTAAACAATCAAAAATAATCAAACTTCAATTTCGCCGTTAAATACTGTTTCGGCAGGACCTGTCATATACACACTGTCGCCCTCTTTTTGACTCCATTCAATTTTCAAATCTCCGCCGAGCAATTTTATGGTTACTTCATTGTCAGCAAGTCCGCAAAGCATAGCGGCAACGGCAGTAGCACAACTTCCTGTACCGCACGCCAATGTTTCGCCCGTGCCACGCTCCCAAACACGCATCTCAATAGTTTTTCTGTCAATCACTCTTGCAAACTCTGCGTTTACTCTTTGAGGGAAACGACTGTGGCTTTCAAATGCTTTGCCCACTGTTTCAAGCGGAAAATCCAAAACACTTTGGTCAATAAACACAACACTGTGAGGATTGCCCATAGACACGCAGGTTGTCTCGTATGTCTTTTTGAGCACTTCGATAGGCTCTTTCACGGCAATTTCTTTGTCGCAGACAAACGGCACTTCACTGCACTTCAATATCGGCGCGCCCATATCGACCCTGATTGTCTTTACTTTATTGTCTTTTTCATCAACATTGAGCTGAAGTTTTTTAACAGAACCCATACTCTCTACCGTAATGTCCGTTTTGTCCGTAAGTCCGAAATCGTAAACATATTTTCCGACACACCTTACACCGTTTCCGCACATTTCCGAGCGAGTACCGTCTGCGTTGTACATTTTCATTTCAAAATCGGCTTTTTCAGACGGATTTATGATTATCATACCGTCCGAACCGATACCGAAATGCCTGTCCGAAACTTTAACGGCAGCCGCCTTTTCATCTGCAATTTTTTCTTCAAACCCGTTGACATAAACATAGTCGTTTCCGCAGCCCTGCATTTTTGTAAATTTCAAAACAAACACCTCTTTTAAATGACTTCTTCTATAATTTCAGAACTGACAACGGCAATTTTTTTGCCTGTTATCATACTTTGATTTTGTAAAAATTTGTGAGCCTGAGCCTCTGTAAAACCCTTTGTCTGCATTAAAATATGCTTTGCTTTTGACACAATCTCACTCTCGTTGTCCGAGCGTTCGGTAAAACCTGCCGTACTTGAAACAAGCACCGAAACGGTGTCAAGAAACTCGTCGCAGTTGAGCGGCAGATTGAAACTGACCAGATTACTCATATAACTTTCTTCGCCGTTTTTACTGAGCGAAACCACATCGAAACCAAAAGGCAGTTTTTCGGCAAGTTCAACAGAACTCATATCGCTCAAAACAGAAGCGCAAACTATAACGCCGCCGTTCATCTGCGCCGAAATACCGAGAGCAGTTGCGCCGAGCGCACAAATGTGTGAAACATGGTAGCCGTTGCTTTCAAGAACATTTCTTAAAAACATTGCCGTTTTCTTGACAGGATAAACAACTATAATGTCTTTCATTCACTTTTACACAGCCTTCCGATTTGGTTTTATTATAACATATTAATTATATTTCAAGCAATAGAAATATATAATAAATATCACAAAACCATACATATTGTACTGTGCAGGTATTAAATGTATTTTTTGCAACAACTTGAACAGATTTTGACAAATTTCTCAAAATTCTTGTAACAAAATAACCAAATAGTGCTTGAATTTTTTATTCTGCAATGTTAAAATGAAAACAGATAATCAGGGTAATAGTATTTTTACACATATATTTTTCAAAATATATCGTAAGTAAGGAGTTTAAAATGGCAGTTATACCAAAAGATTATGAGTTTCCGATTTACCTTTTTCACAGCGGTACAAATTCAGAGGCATACCGATTTCTCGGTTGCCATAAAATCAACGGTGACAGATACGCTTTCAGAGTATGGGCTCCTCACGCAGTAGCAATATCTGTTTGCGGTGATTTCAATAATTGGGACGAAAACGAAGACCCGATGAAGCGTCTCAACAAAGAAGGGTTGTGGGAGGCTGTCATTGACGGTGTCAAACAATTTGACTGCTACAAGTACGCAATCACAACGACAAGCGGAAAAGTCATTATGAAATCTGACCCATACGCTTTTCACAGCGAAACAAGACCGCAGACAGCCAGCAAGGTTTACGAACTCGGAAACTATAAATGGCACGACAAAAAGTGGTTTGATTCGCGCAACAATTCCGATATCCTTAAAAGGCCCGTAAATATTTACGAAGTTCATTTTGCTTCGTGGAAACAGCGCGAGGACGGTTCTTTGCTTTCATACAGAGAAATGGCAAAAGAACTTGTGCCGTATGTAAAAAATATGGGCTACACACACATAGAATTGCTTCCGATTATGGAGTTTCCGTACGACGGCTCGTGGGGGTATCAGGTTACAGGCTATTTCGCACCTACTTCAAGGTTTGGCACGCCCGAAGACTTAATGTACTTTGTTGACGAGTGCCACAAAGCAGGAATAGGAGTGATTTTAGACTGGGTGCCTGCACACTTTCCGAAAGACGCTCACGGACTTTACGAATTTGACGGTCAGTGCCTTTACGAGTACCAGGACCTGAGAAAAGGCGAGCACAAAGAATGGGGTACAAGAGTCTTCGACTACTCAAAAGAAGAAGTTCGTTCATTTTTGATTTCCTCTGCTGTATATTGGGTTAAAGAATACCATTTTGACGGCTTGCGTGTTGACGCCGTTGCAAGCATGCTCTACCTTGACTACGGTCGGAAAGACGGCGAATGGGTACCAAACAAAAACGGCGGAAATGAAAACCTTGAGGCAGTAGAGTTCCTGAAACAACTCAACACGGCAGTATTTAAAGCACAGCCGTCGGCTATGATGATTGCAGAGGAATCTACTGCTTGGCCGATGATTACAATGCCGCCCGATGTAGGCGGACTCGGTTTCAACTTCAAATGGAATATGGGCTGGATGAACGATATGCTCCGCTACACATCGCTCGACCCTCTCTTCAGAAAAAACAACCACGACTGTGTTACATTCAGTTTCTTCTATGCTTTTTCCGAGAACTTTATCTTGCCCATCAGCCACGATGAAGTTGTACACGGTAAGTGTTCGCTGATAGGTAAAATGCCGGGCGAGTATGATATGAAATTTGACGGTATGCGACTGTTTTTAGCATATATGACAGCCCACCCGGGTAAAAAACTTCTCTTTATGGGCACAGAGTTCGGTCAATTCAAAGAATGGGACTACAAAACAGGTCTTGACTGGCTTTTGCTTGACTATGAAAAGCACAGAAAATTGCAGGGCTTTGTCAAAGAACTCAATGAATTTTACAAAAATTCACCTGCTTTTTGGCAAAACGATTACAGTTGGGACGGTTTTCAATGGATTTCAAGCGACGACAATCAAAACTCCGTCATTGCTTTCAGACGAATTGACGACGACAAAAAAGAGGTCATTTCAGCATTTAACTTCACACCCGTAAGCCACGACAAATATCGTATAGGCGTACCCAAGCAAGGAACTTACAAAGTTGTGTTTGATACCTCTTTAAAGAAGTTCGGCGGAGAAAAGGCAAGACTCAGCGGAACATACAAGACAAAAAAGAAACAAATGCACGGCTATGACTACTGCATTGATATAAAACTAAACGGACTGAGCGCTGTTTATATTGAAAAAATAAAGTAACGGAGGAAAACTTATGGCTAATAAAACAAGTGTTGTGGCAATGCTCTTGGCAGGCGGCCAGGGCAGCAGACTCGGTGTTTTAACAAAAAACATAGCAAAGCCTGCTGTTCCGTACGGCGGAAAATACAGAATCATCGACTTCCCGCTTTCAAACTGCTCAAACAGCGGTATCTACACAGTCGGCGTACTCACTCAGTACCAGCCTCTTGAATTAAACGATTATTTAGGAAACGGTCAGCCTTGGGACCTTGACAGAATGAAAGGCGGAGTACATATACTTTCGCCGTACGAAGCAATCGGCGGCGCAAAATGGTACAAAGGCACTGCAAACGCAATCTATCAAAACATTACTTTCATCGAAAAGTACGACCCTGAATATGTTGTGATTTTGTCGGGCGACCATATTTATAAAATGGACTATTCAAAAATGATAGATTTCCACAAGAAAAACAACGCAGACTGCACCATAGCAGTGCTTGAAGTTCCGTGGGAAGAAGCAAGCCGTTTCGGAATTTTAGCAACAGATGAAAACAACAAGATATATGAATTTGCAGAAAAACCAAAAGAGCCGAAAAGCAACAAAGCCTCTATGGGCGTGTATGTTTTCAGTTGGAACAAATTGAAAAAATACCTCATTCAAGACGAAAACACAGAAGGTTCAAGCAACGATTTCGGCAAAAACATCATACCGTCAATGCTCGACGCAGGCGAAAGAATGTTTGCTTTTCCGTTTAAAGGATATTGGAAAGATGTCGGAACAATAGCGTCTTTATGGGAGGCAAATCTCGACATCATCAACCCAAATGTTGACCTCGACCTTTCCGATACAAGTTGGAAAATTTACAGCAGAGCACCCGAAGCTCCCCCGCACTACATAGGCGAAAACGCAAAAGTTGAAAATTCTTCGGTAAGCAAAGGTTGTGAAATAGACGGCAATGTTGATTACAGCGTAATTTTCTCAAATGTTACTATTGAGGAAGGCGCAGATGTAAGATATTCTGTAATTATGCCCGGCGCAACAGTTAAAAAAGGCGCAAAAGTTTACTACTCTATAATTGCCAAAAATGCCGTAATTGAAGAAAATGCAAAAATCGGCGAAATCCCCGAACAACTCGACAACCCTGAAGATTGGGGAATTGCAGTTGTCGGCTCAAAAGCAAAAATAACACAGGGCAAATATATTGAGCCAAACAGAATGATAGCATCAGGCGAGGAGGTTTGAATATGAACGGAAAAAATGTACTCGGAATCATTTTTGCAAATGCTCACGAAGAAGCGCTCAGCACACTTACCGAAATGAGAACAATGGGCAGTGTTCCTTTTCTGTCAAGATACCGTCTTATTGACTTTCCGCTTTCAAATATGGTAGAAAGCGGAATTACAAAAGTCGGAGTAATAACAAACCTGAACTTCCGTTCACTTATGGACCATGTAGGTATGGGCAAGCCGTGGGATTTGAGCAGAAAAACAGACGGTCTGTACATACTGCCTCCGTTTTCAAGCAACAATGTTTCAATGTGGGGAAATCAGATAGACGCAATTTACGGAAATATCGGTTTTTTCCACCATTCAAACCAAGAATATGTACTTTTGACTGACTGCAATACCGTTACAAGTCTTGACTACAATCTTTTGTTTGAGCAACACGAGAACACAGGTGCAGATATAACAATAGTCGGCGTCAAGGGTAAAAAACCGTGCAAAATACATTCAACGCTTGTTTTTGACAAAATAGAAGACGACGGCAGAATTACCGAAATGAGTTTTGACAAAGATTGCGATGATGAAGTGATTTACAGTTCAAATGTGATTTTGATGAAAAAATATTTGCTTGAAAGCCTTGTTTCATCCGCACACGCAAGCAACAAAGTTTCTTTTCAGAGAAGCGTAATTATGTCAAATTTGAGCAATTTAAAAATCTATTCCTATATTCCCGAAAATTGCTTTGCAAGAACTATTGACTCTATTCAAAGTTACTACAATATCTCAATGTCTTTGCTTTACAAAGAAAACAGAAAGCGCCTTTTCTCGCCTCTGCCTATTTATACTAAAGAGCGCGACGATATGCCTACTCTCTACGGAGTTGACTCAAAAGTTTCCAACTCGCTTGTTGCAGACGGATGTAAAATTGACGGTATTGTCGAAAACTGCATTTTATTCAAGGGCGTTACCGTTGAAGATGGCGCAGTAGTCAGAAACTCAATCATAATGCAAGATTCAATCATTGGTAAAAATGCAAAAATAAACTGCGTAATTGCAGACAAAGATGTGCTGATACGAAACGGAGTTGAACTCAGCGGAGCAATTTCTTTCCCCGTTTCTTTGAGCAAAGGCACACGGGTTTGAGGAGGATAAAATGAAAGTTCTATATGTATCAAGTGAAGCCAATCCGTTTATGGCTTCGGGAGGTCTCGGTGATGTGGCAGGAAGTTTGCCGACCGAACTCAGAAAAAGACTTATCGGTTGTCGTGTAGTCATGCCTCTTTATGATTCAATCAAACAAGAGTACAAAGACAAGATGAAATTTATCACTTCAATTTCAGTTCCTGTTTCCTGGAGAAGACAGTATTGCGGAATTTTTGAAGCAAAGTATAACGGAGTAATTTTCTATTTTCTTGACAACCAATACTATTTCAAAAGAGACGGCATTTACGGACACTACGATGACGCCGAAAGATTTGCATTTTTTGCAAGAGCCGTTCTTGAAATCATACCTGCTATTGAGTGGAAACCCGATATAATTCACTGCAACGACTGGCAAAGCGCACTGACTCCGTTGTATTACAGTCTGTACTATGCTACGCAACCCGGGTTTGAAAGCATTAAAACAGTGTTTACAATTCACAACATTCAATATCAGGGAAAATACGGCAAAGAGTTGCTGACAGATGTACTAGGAATTGACGAGAGAGATTCAAGTTTAATTGAATACGACGGTCTTGTTAACTTTATGAAAGCAGGAATTGAGTGCGCGAACAAAGTTACAACCGTTTCGCCGACTTATGCAAATGAAATTTTAGACCCTTGGTATTCTCACGGTCTGGACGCTATTTTAAATGAAAGATGCTGGAAACTTCAGGGAATTTTAAACGGAATTGACACAGTAAGTTACGACCCCGAAACAGACACAAATATTTTTGCTAACTACAGCGCAACAGACTTTAAAAACAAGGCGAAAAACAAAGAGGAATTGCAAAAACAACTCGGCCTTGAAGTCAGAAGCGATGTACCTCTTATCGGTATTGTCAGCCGACTTGTAGGACACAAGGGCGTTGACCTTATGGAAGCTGTTCTTGAAAAGTCGCTTTGGGAAAGAGATGTTCAATATGTTGTACTCGGCTCGGGAGAATGGCAATATGAAAGTTATTTCAGAGAACTTCACAATAAATACCCCGAAAAAGTCAGCGCTACAATAGGCTTTATGCCTGAACTGTCAAGAAAAATCTACGCAGGCGCAGATATGTTTTTGATGCCGAGTAAAAGTGAGCCTTGCGGTCTTTCACAAATGATTGCACTTCGATACGGCACATTGCCGATTGTTCGTGAAACGGGCGGTTTAAAAGACTCTATTACCGACTGCGGAAACGGCAGCGGCAACGGTTTCACATTTAAAACATACGATGCATACGATATGCTCGGCGCAATTTACCGCGCTATTGATGTTTACTCCAACCCTTCAGATTGGAAAGTGCTTGTAAAAAGAGCGCTCGACTGCGATATGAGCTGGGGAAAAAGTGCAAACGAATATATCAAAATGTACAAGGATATTTTGAAAAACTAAAAATCATTTACAACAAGAAAAAGAACTACCAAACTTAAAAAGTTTGGTAGTTCTTTTTCTCATATTCATAATTAAATTCTGTGATTAAAACAATCTCAAATAACACCGCTTCTGTGTGGTTCAGACCGTTTATCGCACGAACACTGTTGAGAAACGGGGCTGAATTTTGTATTTTGCGAACGGAGGTCGGTCGTATGAAAAAACTATCCCTAAACAAAAAACAACGACAGAGTTAAACTCTGTCGTTGCTCAAAAGAAGAAAAATATTATGAGAAAAGTAAATAATATATACTTTATCTATGTTTTTATGCGCTGAAACCTCTTTTTTTAACTGCAACCAATACAAGTGCAAGTCCTGCCAATGTAACAGAAGCGATTACAACTGCTGACATTGAAGAAGTATCTTCTGCTACGCCTGTGTCAGGGATTTCCGGAGTTTCAACATCGTCCGGGTTTGACGGAATTGTCGGAACAGTCGGGTCAGTTGGGTCTGTCGGTTCCTGAGGGTCTGTTGGTTGTTGTGGGTCTGTAGGTTGTTCCGGGTCAACCGGAGGCTTTGGAGGTTCAGGTCTTTCGTGTCCTGTTGCCACTCTTAGAAGAGCGTAAAGTTCAAATACAGAGTCTTCTTCTGAATTATTGATTACAAATGTGATATAATCAATAACTTCCTGTGGTAAATCAGGTACCATGCCCGGAAGCATCGGAAGAGCAATTTCAAGCAAAGATTTTATATCTGCTTTGTTAAGGTTTGTGTAAATGTAGTGGAAAATAACATTGAACACATCTGTTGTATCTTCAGCAGTTGCAACATTGTCAAGATTGAATTCGTTTAATTTAATCATACCGTTGCTGTCTTCGCCGAAAGAAATGATTTCTTTATCTCCGCCGAGTACAACATTGTTAACGATGTAAGCGATTGAATCGTCTATATCGAACATTGTTTTGTCGCCTTCGCCCTCTGTCGGAAGAGCTTTGAGAGTGTTGTTGATTTTTTCCAAAGGAGCCTTAATCGGTGAAAGGTCAAGACCCGGTACAAACATACCAATCAACGGTTCAAGAGCAACTACCATATCATAAAGATGAGGCATTAAGTACATTAAATTTGAGTAAAGAGCAATATTGTTTTCGTCTTTAGCAATATTTTGAATAACAGAAAGTACACTTTCAACAACATCAGGCATAGCAGCATTGATTATTGTTTTAAAATAGTTTTGAAGATTTGTATGTTTTTCACCTTCAGCAGTGCCTGTAACAATGCTGTACAATGATTTTTCTTGTTTAACACCCAATGCTTCAAAAATGCCGTCGATTGAAGAAACAAATTTTTCCATACCTGCTTCGCCGATGGACGGAGTCATTTGCGCGCCCATTACAATTACAAGCACTACTGTGTCTGTAACATTCTTTGTGAGCAACATTTCAACAAATGTGTTGAGTTTAGCAGTAAATTCTGTTCCGTCTTTAACAGTTACAGGGTTTTCCGCAAAATAGCCTGTCAAAACATCTACAGTTACATCTGTAGCAGAAGTTTTTGTCATATAATCTTTGAGACCTGCAAAAATTTCCGGCTCAGCTGCTACATAGTAGTCTGCATTTTTAGCTTCAGGAAGAAAACTTACAATCTGCGGAAGCAGTTTGTACATTTCCTGCAATGTGTTGCCTGTGAATGCTTCTTTCGAAATCAAATCGTTTGCATCGTTAAGTATTGTTTCGTAAACTTCTTTGCTTGCTTTTTCAGTATATTTTGCTTTGTAACTTTCAGCAGCAAAAGCCTGAAAAGCACAACTGATTACCAAACAAAATGCAAGAAAAGCACTCATAAGTTTTGTTGTTCTTTTTTTCATTTTCGGTCCTCCTAAAATGATATTGAATTATTTTATAATAAATGCATAAAATATGCATAAATTAACACTAAAAGTTAATATATTCCAAATCGCTCTTTATTTTTTCGTTTATCTATTAACGATATTATCATATTTTTATAAATTAATCAATAACTAATATTATTTTTAGCTATATTGTACATATAATTGATATTTATTTGTCAATTTAACAGTGCTATTTGTTAAAACATTCTAAAAAAGCAGACTTTAATGCCGTAAACGGTCTGTTTTATGACTAAAAACCCCGCAATTTTCTTGCTTTTTCGACTATTTTAACTTTTTGAAAGTTATAAAATCAAAATAATACCATTTGACAATTTCATTTATGTATGTTAGTTTAGTATTGAGATATATAATACATTAATATATCTTTAATATAAAAGTTAGGGGGCTTTTTATGAGATTTTTTATATGCGAACATTGTAAAAACATTATCACATTCGTTGATGACAAGGGCGTACCTGTATTTTGCTGCGGACAGAAAATGACCGAACTCATTGCAAACTCAACAGACGCCGCTACAGAAAAACATGTGCCTGTGGTAAAAGTTACGGACAACAAAGTAAGCGTACACATAGGCGTTATTGACCACCCAATGACAGAAGAACACCTTATTGAATGGATTGCCGTTGAAACAAGCAGCGGTTGTCAAATCAAATATCTTCATGCAAACGACACTCCGAGCGCCGAGTTTGACATTGCAGACGAAGAAGTTTTGAATGTATATGCGTACTGCAATCTTCACGGTTTATGGAAAGCGTAAAAAAATAATAAAGACACAAAAAAATGCGATTGAAATTCAATCGCATTTTTTATATTCTGATATACTGTTCGCCTGTTCTGTTAACTTAAACACTGTTTTTTCATATTACCGTTTTGGTTTTCCATTTTCCTTTAATAAATCTTACAGCAAAGAAAATATCTCTGAAAATCCAGTCGGTAAACATTGCAAACCAAACGCCTGTCAGCCCGAGATTGAGCCCCCAATCGCATCCGAAAACATAGCTCAGACCAAGACGGCAGATAAACATTGAAGCAAATGAAACCGCCATGGTAAAAACTGCGTCGCCTGCGGCTCTCAGTGAGTTCGGCAAAGTGAACGAAGCAGGCCAGAACAAAATTGTGAAAACAGCGCAATACTTCAACACTTCGCAAGCCATAGACGCAGAACCCTCTGTCAAATGGAAAAGCGAAACAATCGGTTCTGCAAAGAAGAACAAAACAACACACATTGCCCCCATCGACAAATATGTTGCAAACATCAATTTCTTTGTATATTTTACAGCGTCGTCGGGGCGTCTTGCACCCATACATCTGCCGACAACGGTAATCATCGCCAAACCCGTAGCCTGACCGGGAACATTTATGACTCCGGCAACACTGCTTGCAATTGCGTTTGCGGCAACTGCGTTTGTGCCGAAACTTGTGATTAGGCTCAGCACCAAAATTTTGCCTATTTGAAAAAGTCCGTTTTCAAGTCCGTTCGGTACGCCGATAGAAAGAATTTGTCTGACCATCTGACCGTGATACTCTGCCTTGAAAAGTTTTTCAATTCGCATCTCGTTGCTTTTTCTCTGCCACAAATACACAATGAATACAGCGGCAACAATTCTTGAAACCAAAGTACCTATGCCTGCGCCGAGCGCACCCATATCAAAACCGTAAATCAGAACAGCATTCACGCCTATATTTACTATATTTACTATCAAAGAATTAAACATAGAAACTTTACTGTTGCCTATTGAACGGAAAAGCGCGGCGCCTGCATTGTAAATTGCCATAAACGGATATGCAACGGCGGTTGCAAGAAAGTACGACAGTGCGCTTTGCATAACGGCAGGTTCAATATTGCCGAATACAAGAGTTAAAATATGCCGTCTTAATATAAGTGCAAAAAGCATTATAACAACAGAAACAATCGTTACTGTGTAGAGCAGTTGTTTTGCCGCTTTTTTTGCATCGTCTTTTTTGTTTCTGCCTATATACTGCGAAACAACTACCGCACCGCCCGTTGACAGTGCCGCAAATATTTGCAGTAATAATAAATTTATATTATCTACAAGCGAAACACCCGAAACTGCCGACTCGCCTGCCGTTGTAACCATTACGGTATCCGCCATACCGACACTCATCAGCAAAAATTGTTCGGCAACAAGCGGCAGCACCAACTTTACAAGCGACTTAAAATCAAAAAGCACCGTTTCGTTTCGACTGTCTTTGCTCAAATCTCTGTCTGTCATACACTTCTCCTTTCCAAAATTTCTGTGTGTTATATATTCTGTATTTTACCTGTTTTCTTATGTTTTACAACTGCTGACTGCTGATAAAATTATATCATTTAAAACAATATTAAACAATATATTACTTCAACAAAGCGTCGCTCTTAATTGAAGATTATTTTATACAAAAATAAAGGCGTATGAAAAACTGAACAAGTCCGTAAAAAATGGACAATAGAAAAAAAGGCACCCCCTATGGTAGAATAGAATAACTACCATAGGGGGATATTTTTATGCCAAGAAACTACAGACATATAAGCGATTATGAAAAAGAAATAATAGAAA
>DVEP01000011.1 GCA_015655975.1 Eubacterium sp.
ATGTCTATATTCTCTTGGCATAACAAAACCTCCTATGATAGTTTTTATTCTACCATAGGAGGTCCATTTTTTCTATTGTCCATTTTTTACGGACTTGTTCATTTTCAGTCCATTTTTTTGTGCGTTACTTGTTGTTTTCAGTTGTTTCTTGCTTGTCTTTGTTATAAATATAATCGATTAAAATTTCTTTGTTTTTTTCTTCATCAATTTTGATTACGGAGTTGCCTTTGATTTTTGCATATTTCCAAGTATCTTTTGCAGGGATTTCCTGCTGCATTATATTTGAAAGACAGGGAAGTGCGGAGAAAGCAGAAGACATTATTTCGCTTTTGTTCAAACTTGTTTCAATATACGGGGCAATTTGCTTTGCAATGCTGTAAAGTTTCAAAGGGTTTTTCTTCACTTTGTTTATAATTGAGGACATTACGGTTCTTTGGCGTTCCGTTCTTTTAAAGTCGGTGTCTATTTTTCTTATTCTGCAATATGCAAGCGCTTGCTCACCCGTGAGATTTTGTTTACCTGCTTCAAGTGTAACATTGCCGTATCGCTTTTTGTGGCTTGTAACCTCTTTTGCTTCTTTTTCCGTTACTTCTACTTCAACGCCTCCGAGCGCGTCAACTATGATTTTAAACATATTGAAATCTGCAAGTACATAGCCGTCAATTTTCACTCCGAAGTTGTATTCTATGGTGTCCTTAACTCCGTTGTATCCGCCGTATGAACAAGCTGCGTTTAATCGCTGACTTCCGTCATAGCACGGAATGTAGAGCCATGTATCACGCAAAAAAGAAGTCATTTTAATTGCGTTGTGTTTTTTGTCAATGGAAATCAACATCATCGTGTCTGCACGCGATACACTTTCGCTTTCGGAACGACGGTCTATTCCGAGAAGAAGTATGTTTTTGACGCTCGGTGAAGATACCAGAGCGTTGCTGTCAACATACTTGTTTTCTTCTTTTTCTTTGTAGTTTATTTTCCCTAAAACAGAGCCGGCAACAGAACTGATTGCTATTGCTAAAACAAGCAAAACGGCTGTTACAGAAGCGAAGATTTTAATTCCTTTGTTTTTGTTCTTGCTTTTTTTAGGCGGCGCTTTTTTAAACTCTCTGTTTAAATCGTTTCGGTTGTTGTGATTGTTGTAGTTGTTGTAGTTTCTTTCAAACTCATTTTCTACACTTTCTTGCTGATAAGGCTCAAAATCGCTGTAGTTAATATTGTTTAAATTTTGATTTTGATAGTTGTGCGAATAGTAGTTTTCGTTATCTGGAACTTTTCTGTCAAAACCGTCTTCATCAAAATCGCAGGGATTGAAGCCGTTATCGTTGTTGTTTTTCAATTTTTTCACCTCTTTTAAAATATTACTATAATTTATTCAGTATTTCAATTACTTTTTTATAAATAAATTGTTGACAGTTGAGAATAATTATCTTAATATACTATATAGGCGAGTTGGCGAGGCGATTGCGTAAACTTTGTTTATGAGGAAAGTCCGAGCAGCGCAGGGCAGGATGACGGCTAACGGCCGCCGAGGGTAACCTTAGGGAAAGTGCAACAGAAATATACCGCCGTTTACGGTAAGGTTGAAAAGGTGAGGTAAGAGCTCACCGAAGAGGTGGAGACATCTCTTGCCATGTAAACCCCATCCGCTGCAACATCGACCGAAGAGTTGTTTGCCCGACACAAAACTTCTACGGATGGCTGGAGCGTTTCGGCAACGGAGCGTCGAGATAGATAATCGCTTAATACAGAACTCGGCTTATTGCCAACTTGCTTTATTTAATTGGTACTCGATAAAACAGTTGAAATTTTAAAACGAAACAAATTATATACTATTTGTTAAAATATAATTTACAATTAGTTTTAAATATTCGTTGACTTTGCTGTTGAAATGTGCTATATTAAATATGTGTTGAGGGAGTAATTCCGTGCTTCTTAGCATGAGTTAAGTCAACAACCGCCTTTTAGGCTGGCTTAATTATTTTTCAGAATGAGACTCATACATAGTATAATATTGTACTGTGTATGAGTCTTTAAATATTATATGGAGGTGTTCCGATGAAAGAGTATTTGAAGTCTTCGCAAGATATAATTGAAGAAGTTAAATCAAGCGAAAACGGTCTTTCTCAGGAAGAGGCTGCAACAAGACTCGAAAAAAACGGTAAGAATAAGCTTGACGAAGGCAAAAAAGAGTCGCTTATTCACAAGTTCTTTATGGAACTTAAAGACCCGATGATTATCATTTTGATTGTAGCCGCAGTAATTTCTGCAATAACTGCAGCAGTTGAAGGTACGGGCGAAGGTTATGCAGATGTAATCATTATTATGACTGTTGTCATAATCAACGCTGTGCTCGGTGTTTACCAAGAAAGCAAAGCGGAAAAAGCTATTGAGGCGCTGCAGGAAATAGCGGCGGCAACTTCAAAGGTTATTCGCGGCGGAAAACATTTGACTGTAAAAAGCGAAGAAATCGTTGTGGGCGATATTGTTGTGCTTGAAGCAGGCGACAGTGTACCTGCCGATTGCCGAATAATTGAGTCTGCTTCTATGAAAGTAGAAGAAGCGGCGCTGACAGGCGAAAGTGTTCCGTCAGGTAAAAAGTCAGATGCGCTTGAACTTGCCGACGGTCAAAACGACATTCCGCTCGGCGACAGAAAGAATATGGTCTATATGGGCTCAAATGTTGTTTACGGCAGAGGACTTGCAGTTGTCGTTGCAACAGGTATGGACACTGAAATGGGAAAAATCGCGACTGCTCTTACTTCGGCAAAAGACGGCGATACACCGCTCCAGAAAAAGCTCAACCAACTTTCAAAAATCTTATCTTACCTCATTATAGGTATATGTATTTTCATTTTCGGTTTCGATATTATCAGAAGCTTTGTAACAACAGGCTCGGTAACATTTGACGGCGTGTTAAATATGTTTATGGTAGCCGTTTCACTTGCTGTTGCCGCTATCCCTGAAGGTCTTGCGGCAGTTGTAACTATCGTTCTTTCAATAGGCGTTACGAAGATGAGTAAAAGAAACGCAGTCATCAGAAAATTGACTGCTGTTGAAACACTTGGTTGTACACAGGTAATTTGTTCGGATAAAACAGGAACACTTACTCAAAATAAGATGACAGTAGTAGAACATTTCGGCGACGATGAAGAAATGCTTGCAAGAGCAATGGCACTTTGTTCAGACGCTGAATATGACGCTGAGGCAGGTGAAGCAATAGGCGAGCCAACCGAATGTGCGCTTGTAAACTACTGTGCAAAACTCGGTTTACCGAAATCAGAACTTAAAGCGTCTTTGCCGAGAGTTGCAGAGGCTCCTTTTGACTCTGAAAGAAAGATGATGACAACCGTTCATCAAACGGAAAACGGTATCATTCAGTTCACAAAAGGTGCCCCCGATGTAGTTCTCAATCGTTGTACACACGCTTTTATCGGCGGTAAAAAAGTTGCAATGACAGACGAGATTAAAAAGTCTGTTTTGGAAGCAAACAAGAAGATGGCAGACAGTGCGCTGCGTGTTCTCGCTGCCGCTATGAAAACTCACAGCAGTGTGCCGACTATCAATACTCCGGCAGATGTTGAAAACGAACTCTGCTTTATAGGCCTTACCGGTATGATTGACCCTGTAAGACCTGAGGTTGTTGACTCAATTAAAGAGTGCCGAGAAGCAGGTATCAGACCTGTAATGATTACAGGCGACCATATCGACACCGCTGTTGCAATAGCAAAACAGTTGGGTATTTTGGAAGATAAATCGCAGGCTATTACAGGCGCAATGCTTGACGAACTTTCAGACGAAGAATTTGACGAAAAAATCGAAAACTTCAGCGTATATGCAAGAGTTCAGCCTGAACATAAACAAAGAATAGTAAATACATGGCGTAAAAAAGGCTATGTAACTGCTATGACAGGCGACGGTGTAAATGACGCTCCGTCAATTAAAAATGCCGATATCGGTATAGGTATGGGTATTACAGGTACAGATGTAACAAAAAATGTTGCAGATATGGTGCTTGCAGACGATAACTTCGCAACTATCGTAAATGCAGTTGAGCAAGGCAGAATTATTTATGATAATATCAGAAAATCTATTCAGTTCCTTCTCGCTTCAAACCTTTCCGAAGTTCTTTCAATTTTCTTTGCAACAGTTGTAGGTTTCACAATTCTTGAACCTGTTCATCTTTTATGGATAAACCTTATTACGGACTGTTTCCCTGCGCTTGCGCTCGGTATGGAAAAAGGCGAAAAAGACCTTATGAAACGCGCACCGCGAAGCAACAAAGACGGTGTATTCGCAGGCGGTATGGGCTACGATATTGCATGGCAGGGCTTTATGGTTACGGTAGTTACCGTAGCGGCTTATGTTGTAGGTCATTTTATGGAGTCGGGAAGATGGGAGTTTGTAAACAGCGCAGACGGTATGACAATGGCATTTCTTACTCTTTCTATGGCAGAAATCTTCCATTCGTTCAATATGCGTTCCCGTCGTGGCTCTTTGTTTACACTCAAGGGTCAAAATCTCTACCTTTTGGGTGCTATGGCAATTTCGCTTCTTCTTTCAACAGCAGTCATCTATATTCCGTTCCTCAGCAACGCATTCGGTTTTGAACATATCAGCGCAGCAGAGTACGGCGTAGCAATGTTGATGGCAATTTCTGTAATTCCTATTACAGAGTTTGTAAAAGCCATTCAGCGTGCTTTTGAAAATAAAAAAGTGAATAAATAAATTGTCAATATGTAAATTTTATTGATGATTATATGTGATGAAAAACTTCCCTGATTTTCAGGGAAGTTTTTTGCTGTATGGTTAGTTATAAACAAGTATTTTTATTGTAATTGTATGGATATATTTGTGATTAAAAAGCAGTAAAATAATTTTTTTGTGTTTTTTAAAATTTTTTTCAAAAAAGTATTGACAATTCATTTACCTTTTGATATAATTCATATCGTTCCAAGCGAGAGTGGCGGAATCGGCAGACGCGCACGTTTGAGGGGCGTGTGGTAATCCCGTACGGGTTCAAGTCCCGTCTCTCGCACCAAAGCTACTGTAAAACAGTAGCTTTTCTTTTTTGTGTACAGAAAAGCCCACCTTTAAAGGTGGGCTTTTTATTTGTTAAACATTAAATATCATTTTTGCAGAAAAATATTCTCCGCTTTTTCCGCTTATTTCAAGTGAGCCGTTGTGGACTTCCATTATTTGTTGAACTATCTGCAAACCGAGTCCGTGTCGTTGACCGTCAACTTTGCTGTCGCACATCATATAGTGAGGCCGGTTTTTCAACTTTTCTAAGGTTTTACTGTCTGCGCCTATGCCGTTGTCTTTAATTTCCAAGATGACGGCATTTTCTTTTTGTTTCAGTGAAATTGTAATTTTACATCCGTCGGGATTGTGCGTGCAACTGTTTTGAATTAAGTTTGATATTGCTCTTTTTATCAAAGAAGTATCGGCACTTGTACGAAAATCTGCATTGTTGTCGGCGAAAAATTCAAAGTCATATTTTTCGGTATAGTTTGAGTTTATGAATTCTGCAACGGTCTGCCTTGCGACTGACAAAAGATTGATATTTTCCGCTTTTAAAGGCTGCATATTGTATTCGAGTTTTGAAGCTAAATTCAAATCGTTTATTAAGTTCTTGATTTTAATGCTTTGAATACAAATGACAGATGCTTTACTTTTTTCTGCATCGCCCAGGTTTTTGTCGTTTTTCAGTTGGTCGGCATAGCCGAGTATCATTGAAAGCGGTGTGCGTATGTCGTGGGAAACACCTGCTATCCAATTTGCACGCGCTGTTTCTTTACGCCTTAATTCTCTGTTTTTGTATTGCAAAATTTCCGATGCGTTGTTTATTTTTGCCGCGATTTCGGCGAGCACGCCTTTTTCTTTTAAATAGACGGACTTTTCATCTGCCAAGTCATTTATGCCGTTAACAATAGGCTTTATTGATTTTAGAAGTTTCATGTTTGCAAACATATATATTGCAAAAAGTAAAATTAAGTTAACAAGAATAAAACTGACAATAAATTTCGGCATATTTTTTATAAAATAATAGTCCCAACTCGGCCACATATGTTTCACAAAACTGTCTTTAGGAGTGCCTACAACAAGCAAATCGTTTTCTCCGCAGTTTGCAGTGTATGTAGGGTAGTCTTTTACATATCCTCTTGTCAGTTCGGCAATGTCGCTTATGCTGTAGTTTTTCGGAATTTCGTTTGGCAGGTTTTTTGACTGCCAAACTACTTTTTTGCTGTTGTTTTCAATGATTACAGCCCAATAATTTTGTTCTGTCATTTTCTTTTCGATATCTGCCGACAGAACATATCTGCCGTTTTCTGTTCTGAATTTACCTGCTAATTCTTCTGTGTAACCGTAAGGAGAGGAATTGTTTGCGTAGTTTTCAGTAAAAAAGAAGAGTAAAGCGATATTTATTATTAAAATTGCAACAGATGAAAAAAACAAAATACTTATAAATCTTTTTATAAACTGATTTACGCTTTTCATTTTTTATCCTCCGTAATCAATTTGTATCCGAGACCTTTTACTGTAATCAGAGAAACGGGCTTTGACGGGTTTTCTTCTATTTTTTCTCGTATTCGTCTTATATGCGCCATTAAAGAGTTTTCGTATCCGAATGGATTGTCGCCCCACGCCGCCTCGCAAAGACTGTCTATCGTAACAATTTTTCCGCTGTTTCTGTAAAGTGCGAAAAGCAATTCAAACTCTTTTGCAGTAAGAGGTATTTCTTTTTCGTTTCTGATGACAACTGCTTTTTCAAAGTCGATTTTGCAAGCGCTTAAATTCGCTGTGTTGCTGTCGCTTTTATAAGTTCGTCTCAGTACGGCATTTACTCTCAAAATGAGTTCTTTTGCCAAAAAAGGCTTTACTATGTAGTCGTCGGCTCCTGCACCCAACCCTACAAGTTTGTCCTCGTCTTCTCCGCGTGCCGTTAAAAACAAAACGGGTATATCGGCTTTCTTTTTAATTTGCTCAATTAGGTCAAATCCGTTGCCGTCGCCGAGCATAACATCGAGAAGCGCTATGTCAGGCAAACTTTCGGATATTTCATTCAGCGCTTCTTTATAACTGCTTGCAGTAATGATATTTTTATATCCGTATTCATTAAACATAGAAACGAGCATTTTCAGTAAATCTTTTTCGTCATCTACTATTAAAATCTTTTTTTCTTTTAAATAATCGCAGTTCATAAAAAACTTCCTTTCGTTGAAATTATATCACAAAAATCACATCAATTAAATAAAAAACAAATTTGTAAGGTAATTGTAAGGTTACGGAAATGTTAACGCAAGGTTGATGAAATATAATATGCTCAAACGAAAGGAGAAATATATATGAACATTATTGAAACTGAAAATCTTACAAAAACATACGGCGACTTTAACGCGATTGAAAATTTGAATATGCACATTAAAAAAGGTTCTGTTTATGGGCTTTTAGGACCGAACGGTGCAGGAAAGTCGACTGTAATGAAAATGTTTTTAGGTCTGACAAAACAGACGGACGGCACTTTCAGTGTTGACGGAAAAACTTTTCCTCAGGACAGGGTAGATATACTGAAAAGTGTGGGCTCGTTTATAGAGTCGCCTGCTTTTTACGGCAATCTTACAGGCGAAGAAAATCTTGATATTATAAGAAAAATTTTAGGCTTGCCGAAAAGCGCAGTAGATGACGCTCTTGAAACAGTCGGTCTTGCTCAAAACAGAAAGAAACTTGCCAAAAAGTATTCGCTTGGTATGAAACAACGATTGGGACTTGCAGAGGCAATTATCGGCAGACCGCCTATTTTAATTTTAGATGAGCCTACAAACGGTTTGGACCCTGTCGGAATTCATGAAATACGAAGTTTAATTCGCTCGCTTCCTCAACAGTTTGACTGTACCGTGCTTGTTTCTTCACATCTTTTGTCAGAAATAGAATTGATGTCGGACAGCATAGGAATATTGAATCACGGTCATTTGCTTTTTGAGGGTACTCTAGATGAACTTAAATCAAATGCAAATAAAAAAGGCTATCCGACCGATAACCTTGAAGATATGTTTTTGTGTTTAATAGATGAAGATAATAAAAAACGGAGAATTTAAAATGAGTTTGATGACAGAATTTAAAAAAATAAAGCGTACGGGACTTGCAGAAACATTTTTAGCAGGCGGTATTCTCAGCGCGCTTGTTCCTGTACTGAATACGGCTTTGAAAACAGAATTGTTTGTTAGTCAGAATGGCAATCCTTTTGAAATATTGGTAAACGGAAATTGGCAGATAATTGCAATGATGAATGTTTTGCTCGTGGTTGTGGGAAGCAGTATTATTTATAATATTGAGTACAGCAACAATGCCGTGCAAAAAACAGAAACATTGCCGATAAACAGTTTTTCGATTTTTATAGGAAAGTTTACGATAATTTCAATTTTCAGCGTTGTGAACATTGTTTTGGAAACAGCGGTAATAATGTTTTGCTCAAAAAAATGGTTTGATACAAGTCAATTTTTTGATATGCAGATTTTAAAGTTTTTTGCAGTGTCCGTTTTGTTTGTCATTACGGCTGCACTTTTGATGACGATAGTTGCAAAGTATTGCAGAAATATGTGGGTTTGTTTAGGCATAGGTATTTTGTTCGTGTTGTTCGCGACTGTTTTGGGCAACAAAAATCTGTACTTTTCGATGTTTCCGTTTGCACTGCCTTTTGAAACGATTTTCGGCAATACCGAAAAAGAAACATCGCAGCTTGTTATTGCTTCTGTTTCGGAATGCGGAATTTTTGCAGTTTCAGAACTGATTTTAAATAAAATAAGGAGAAATGTACAATGAGTTTTATATCGCTTTTAGATACGGAATTAAAAAAGTTAAAGCGCTCAAAAATGCTTTTGATTTTATTTGCAGGTACACTGATTTTGTGGGTACCGTCAATAATAAATGCAGATTTGAATTTCAATATGCAGGATATAGGTATTTCGCCTGAAAACAATTTTTTCATTCAAGGCTTTATGGGAATGTGCTGGTTTATGTTGCCGGCGTGTATGGTTGTGGTTACCGTTTTGCTCAATCAAACCGAAAAGAGCAACAACGGTATTATAAAATTGCTTTCTTTGCCGATTAGTACATTCAAAGTGTCTGTTGCAAAGTTTATTGTACTTGTAGGTATGTGCGCCGTTCAAATTGCTATGATGACAGCGGTGTATTATTTCAGCGCTTTTATTGCAGGAAAAATAAATGACTACAATTTCATTTTACCGTTTTTATTTGTGATTAAATCGGCACTGAAAATATTTGTTTCAACTTTGCCGATGCTCAGTTTCTTTTGGATGCTTTCTGTTTGTATATCTACACCTGTATTTTCGGTAGGAATAGGGTTGGCGTCTGTTGTTCCGTCAGTTATTTTGCTCAACACAAAAGTATGGTATCTGTATCCGATGTGCTATCCGTTTTATTTTATTATGACAGAACAGAGCAAAATGGCAGAGAATATTCAGTCACAGTCTTTTGATTTAGTACCTTTGTTGCCTGTTGCAGTTGTTTATTTTATTGTGTTTTTAGCTGTTGCCTGTATTCAGTTCGGCAAAGCGGAAAGGAAATGATTTACTATGAAAGAAAAAGTTTTAACTGCGCTGAGTGTAATATTTTTGTTTGTGCCGTTCACTATTTTTCCGTTGCGAGAAAACGAGTGGGCTTTAAAAAGTCCTGTTGCCGAAATAATGATTGCTTGTTATGCAGTTTTTATGATATTGTGCGGCGTGTTTGCAATATTTCTCTATAAAAAAGAAAATGTAAAAAATATAGTAATGAAAATATCTTTGACGCTTAACACTATTTACTTAATAGGCGGTGTTACTGCTGTTGTTATGATGATTTCAACTGCTTTGTCAAAATAAAATTCATCAGACTGTTTTTAATGTAAAAAAGCGAATGGGAAAATCCATTCGCTTTTTTGATGTGTTGTATGTAAAAAAGGCAACCACCTGCTATGCAGGTGGAAAAGAAAAAGCTTAAGCGAGGAAAGAAGTGACAAAATAAAAACACCTTGATATATTTAGGAATGG
>DVEP01000012.1 GCA_015655975.1 Eubacterium sp.
ATGTCTATATTCTCTTGGCATAACAAAACCTCCTATGATAGTTTTTATTCTACCATAGGAGGTCCATTTTTTCTATTGTCCATTTTTTACGGACTTGTTCATTTTAAAGTGCCTTTTTTTTAACTCATTGAGTCTTTTACTGCGTCGCCTGCTTTATCAACTGCACCGCCTACGCCGTCGGCAACTCTGTCTGCGCCTTCGCCTACATCAGAGGCAAGTTCCGAAGCATTTTCCTGAACTTTGTTTGTTGTTGTTTTTCCGTTGGTTGTTGAGTCGCCTTTTATTGTTGTTGTCGGGTCTGTTACTGTTGTAACTGTCGTTGTTTCTCCCCTGACTGTTGTTGTAGTTGTTTCGTTTGTGTTATTGTCAGACGCACAACCTGTAAAAGCGCCTGCAATACAAAGAACTGCAACGATTGTTAATAGAATTTTTTTCATATTATTACTCCTTATTGTTGTTATTTTTGCTTTTCAGCTTTTAAAACAGTTTGTATTATATTTTTCTCATTTTGTTTTTAGTTATTCATTTATTTTACAAGAGTGCCGTTGTCAGAATATAAAAGAAGTTTAATGTCTTCTTCCACACCTGTTTCGGCATTTACATAGATAAGCACTTCATCGAAATTTTTTTTGCTTCTGCAATGAAATTCGTAGCAATTTTTTTCTAAACCGTTTTCTTTTGGTATTATACAGGTTTTTACTCCTAAAACTTCAAGGTTTGGGTTGATACCTTTTTGAGCCTTATCTTTCGGTATGGCTTTTTTTATTTCTGCTCGTTTTTTGTGGTTTGTTAAATATCCGCCTGCTTCGACAGATACAATTTTTCCGCTGTCCATCGCTACTCCGACTTTCACAAGGTCTGCATAGCAGTGTGTGTTGTTTGGAGTAACATAGTTGAAGTTAATTAAACAAATGTTGTCATTTACAGAGTAGTAACTTTCTTTCATACTTTTGTATCCTGTTTTTTCAAGATATTGTTTCGCATTAAGAATAGCTGTGTCTTTGTCAATTTTTGTTTCTTCGATTTTTCCGGAATATAAAATATAGTTCAAATATCCGCCGTATTTTGTTATGGCTATACTGTATTTTCCGTAGCGGAAAATATAACTTTCAAGATTTCCGCTTTCTTCGCCTTCGTATGAAATTTTATTTTCATCAGCATTAAGATATTTGGCTGCAATTTTTTTTGCTTCTTCGTCCGAATAGGTCTTTTTGTTTTTTGTCATTTCGGCCTTTTTTTGAAGTACGGCGTCTGCATACGGTCCGTCATATAAAAGTGTAGGATAGTCGGCAAATGTTTCTTCTGCCTGCGAAAAGGTATTTTTCAGTCCCGAAACATTAATTTCAGAATTTGCCGAAACAGAATTGTCGGTTATTTTTAGCCCGCTGTTGCAAAGAGAAACCATAGAATTGACATTGTTTGCAAAAGAACGCGAATATTTTAAAAGCATTTCAATAGATTCTCTGTCCTTTTGACTTATTTCATTGTTTGCAACTGCTTTGTTTGAAATATATGCGGCATAGTCGCCTGCCTGAGTTAAAAATTTGTATGTTGTAGTCAAATTCATTTGAGAAACAGGAAGTCTTGACAACGCTTGCTTTGCGCTTTGTGTTTCTGTGAAAATGTCTGAACTTATTTCAGTGAGTGTTTCCGCAGAGTTTGCGTACAGTCCCTTTGAAAAGTTTGTTTCTATTGAATTTAGATTTTCACCGAGTTCGGACAAACTTTGCTGATAGGTTGCCTCAAGTTCGGCTTTGTAGGCGTTTGCGTTTGTTAAATTGATAACGGCAGCAGCAATAATTACCGTCAGCAAAAGTATGCCAAACGAAAGAACTCTGATATATCCTCGTTTTGTCATATAAAATCCTCCCAAATTTTGATTTTCTTTATAAGTGTTTACAAAAATAGCACTACAATTCATAAAAAATATTTTAAATTTGAAAAATTAATGGTATAATAACATCTATATAAGTATTGCTAAATGCAATATACAGTAATTTTTGCGGAGAAAAATATGGAAATAAAAAACAGTAAAACTATAGTTGTTAAAGTTGGTACTTCAACTTTGACTCACGCTTCAACAGGAAAAACAAACTTGAGAATAATGGCGAAACTTGTGTCTGTCCTTGCAGATTTAAAAAACGAAGGGCATCAGGTTGTGCTTGTATCTTCGGGTGCAGTAGGTATAGGACTTTCTAAACTGATGATTAATGAAAGACCGAAAGAGATTAAAATGCTTCAGGCGGCCGCTGCTGTAGGTCAAAGTGAATTGATGTTTTTGTACGACAAATTCTTTTCCGAGTATAGTCAGGTTGTCGCGCAACTTTTGTGTACAAAGGAAGATATAGACAATGAGGACAGTAAACAGCACTTTACCGACACGCTTAATCAGTTGCTTGAAAAGGGTGTTGTTCCGATTGTAAATGAAAATGACTCTGTTTCCGTAAACGAACTTTTAAACGGCGACAACGACTGCCTTTCTGCTATCGTTGCAACACTTGTAAATGCAGATATGTTATTTTTGCTGACGGATACAAATGGACTTTACGACAGTGACCCGAGCAAAAATAAAGATGCAAAACTCATCAGTGTTGTTGAAAAAATTACACCTGAAATAGAAACTATTGCAGGCGGTACAAGCAATTCTTCGGGCACAGGCGGATTTGCTACAAAGATTAAAGCTGCAAAAATAGCGACTGAAAAGAATGTCCCCGTCGTTATTATTAATGGCGCAAAACCGACAAAAATATACAGAGTTTTAAACGGAGAAAGCATAGGTACATTATTTAAGGCTGGTGAAAAAAATGACTGAATTTGAAAAAAATCTTTACAATGCTAAAACTTTTCTTGCCGATGCAAGCGAAGAACTTAAAAACGAAGCGCTGTTAAGTATCGCAAGAGAATTGATTGAAAGACAAGACGAAATCATCGACGCTAACAAAACAGACATTGAAAACGGAAAAAAGAATGGCTTGAACGACGGCTTGCTCGACCGTTTGACTTTGGGAAAAGACAGAATAGAGGCCGTTGCAGAGGGCGTAAGACAAGTTGCTCAACTTGATGACCCTTGCGGTAAAGTTCTTGAAACCGTTACAAGACCAAACGGACTTGTTATTAAAAAGGTATCTGTACCTATCGGTGCAATAGGAATAATTTACGAGGCAAGACCTAATGTTACGGCAGACGCAGCCGCTTTGTGTATCAAATCGGGAAATGCGGTTGTTTTGCGCGGCGGAAAAGAGGCAATAAATTCAAATATTGCAATCAGTGAAATTATGCGCGACGCAGTTGAAAAAGTAGGTATGCCTAAAGATGTCATATATTTTGTGCACGACACTTCAAGAGAGTCTGCAAATAAGATGATGAAAATGAAAGGCGTTCTTGACTGTTTGATTCCCAGAGGCGGTAAAAACCTTATTAAATCTGTTGTAGAAAACTCAACTGTTCCCGTAATTGAAACAGGCTCGGGAAACTGCCATATTTATGTTGATGAATTTGCCGATGTCGATATGGCGGCGAAAATTATTTATAATGCAAAAACACAGAGAATAAGCGTTTGCAATGCTTGTGAAAGCCTCGTGATACACAGTGCAATACTTGAAAAAGCGCTTCCTGAAATTGTTTCTGTTCTTAAAGAAAAAAATGTTGAAATAAGAGCAGATGAACGCGCATTTGCTGTTTGCGACGGTTTAAAAAAGGCAGAAGAAGACGATTTTTCAACAGAGTATCTTGACTATATCATCAGTGTTAAAACCGTAGATTCTATTGATGAGGCAATTGAACATATAAATAAAAACTCAACGGGACACAGCGAAGCGATTATTACCGAAAATGAAAAAAATGCTGAAAAATTTATGAAACTTGTTGACAGTTCTTCTGTATATGTGAACGCATCTACAAGATTTACAGACGGTTTTGAGTTCGGACTCGGTGCAGAAATTGGTATATCTACTCAAAAACTTCACGCACGCGGACCTATGGGTTTGAGAGAACTGACAACGACAAAGTACCTGATTTTCGGAAACGGACAGGTAAGATAGTTTGCAGTATGAACTGTAAACAGAAATTAAAGACTATAAAATACTATGAATTGCTGAGTGTGATTGCTGCTGTAAAAAAGCGACAATCACAGTCGGCGCTTTGTGTTTTTAGATATTGTTTAAAATAAAAAAATTGAGAAGTTGCGTTTGTGTGAATAAGTCAGTTTTCACGCAAAAAACTAATTTAAAATTAAAAAACAAGAGAGGACTTCTTCTTAAATGGATAAATACAAAAAACTTGCCGCTAATACCATAATTTTTGCTATCGGCACTTTTTCTTCAAAAATACTTTCATTCCTGCTGATGCCGTTTGTTACGGCAGTTATGGGTACGGGAGAATACGGTGCGGCAGACCTTGTTCAGCAAACGGCAAATGTTCTCATTCCGGTTGTTACTCTTGCCGTAAACTCGGCGGCACTCAGGTTTGCGCTTGACAAAGCGTCGGACAAAAGAGATGTTTTCACAACAGGTTTAAGGACGACTGTTTTCGGATTTTTGATTTTTCTTGTTTTTATTCCTGTTTTTCCGCTTATAAAAATAAACGATTTTTCACTCGGCGACTATACGGCGCTCATATATTTGTTCATTCTCGTTTCTTCTATGCGTCAACTTTGCCAGCAATTTGTGAGAGGCTCGGGACAGGTTAAAACATTTGCAATTGACGGAATTTTAGCGACTGCTACAAATTTGACTTTTACACTTCTTTACTTGGGTGTGTTCAAGTGGGGCGTAAACGGATATATTTTGTCTATCATTACAAGCGACGCTATTTCTGTTGCATTTCTTTTTTGGAGAGGCAAACTCTTTTCAAAAATCAAGTGGAAGAAAAACAACAAAATCACAAGACAGGGTATGTTAAAATATTGTATTCCGCTCATTCCTACAATAATTTTATGGTGGATAATCAATGTTTCGGACAGATATTTGGTAACATATTTTAACGGGCTTGATGCAAACGGACTATATACCGCGGCGTCAAAAATCCCTAATTTTGTTATAATGTTTTCTTCAATATTCATTGACGCGTGGCAACTGTCTGCCGTGGATGAATACGACAGCGAGGGAAGAGCGCATTTCTTTACGAAAGTTTTCAGAGTGTATTCGGGCGGTATTTTCACAGTCGCTTCTGCGCTCATTTTGTTTGACCAGTTTATTACATCCATTCTTGTTGCCGATTCATACTATGACTCGTGGAAATATGTTCCTATTTTGATTATAGCTACAACATTTTCCTGTCTTGTAAACTTCCTTGCAAGTGTGTATATGGCGGAGAAGAAGTCAGTTATGAGTATGCTTACTGCAATGCTCGGCGCAGTGATGAATGTTGTTTTGAATATAATTTTTATACCCGAAATGGGACCGAACGGTGCAGCAATAGCCACTGCCATCAGTTTTATTACCGTATTTTTAGCAAGAGTTATCAATACAAGAAAATATATCAAAATAGATTTTAAATTTGCTTCAATGATTTCTCAGACTGTCATTTTGATAGTTCAGACAGTTGTTTTGCTCTGTATGGAGCAGGGCGTTTTAATGTACTGTGTTGAGTTTGCTTTGTTTGTTTTGATGATTTTATTTAACAGAAAAACAATATTCGAACTTGCCGAAAGAATACTTGGTAAGTTTGTTGGAAAAATAAAATCAAAAAAAGAATGATGTTATAATTGCAAAATGATAAAATTTAGTGTATAATGTACAAAAGATACTTTTTTATTTGTCTTTTTATTAAATTTTTTGGAGGATTTGCATATGAAAACGGGTATTTCTGTTACCCAAGCAAAGAAACTTATTGCGAATAAATTAAGCCACTTTTTCGGCGTCAGTCCGACAGATGCAAACAATGAACAATTTTATAAAGCAGTAGCTATGATTATTAAAGATATGTTGTCTGAAATGAACAGCGATTTTCGTCATACTGCAAAAGGTCAGGACTCAAAGAAAGTTTACTATCTTTGTATGGAATTTTTAATGGGACGCTCCCTTAAAAATAATCTTTACAACTTAAAACTTACAAAAGTTTTTGAAGAAGCACTCGGCAGTTTTGATGTTTCTCTTGACCAACTCTATGAACTTGAACCGGACGCAGGCTTGGGCAACGGCGGTTTAGGAAGACTTGCGGCTTGCTATTTGGACGGTCTTGCAACAGACGGATTTCAGTCAATGGGCTATTCTATCCGATATGAAGCAGGTATTTTTAAACAAAAAATAGTTGACGGCTGGCAAACAGAGTTGCCTGACTTTTGGCTGCCCGGCGGTGATGTTTGGCTTGTGCCGCGCGATGAAAGAGCGGTAGAAGTTAAATTTGAAGGTTGGATAGATGATTCGTGGGACGGCGATTTTCACAGAGTAGAACACAAAGACTATAATTCTGTTGTCGCTATTCCGTACGATATGTATGTTTCAGGCTACGGCAAAGGTGTTTCAAGGCTTCGTCTTTGGGCAGCTAAAAAACCCGAACTTGATATGAGCCTGTTCAATCAGGGCGAGTATATGAGGGCGATGGAACAGTCTGCAATGGCAGAGGCTATTTCAAAAGTTCTCTATCCTGCGGACAATTTTCCTGAGGGAAAAAGTTTGAGACTTCGTCAGCAATATTTTCTCGTTTCAGCGTCGATTCAAGATATTATCAGACGCCATTTGGCAGAGTTCGGTACGCTTGACAATTTACCCGAAAAGGTAGCAATTCACATAAACGATACGCATCCGACTATGGCAATTCCCGAATTGATGAGAATAATGCTTGATGAGTGCGGTTACGGTTGGGACGATGCGTGGAATATCGTTACCAAAACCGTTGCCTATACAAACCATACGGTAATGAAAGAGGCGCTTGAATGTTGGAGTGAAGAACTTTATAAGCGACTTCTCCCTCGTATCTATGAAATTACAAAAGAAATTGACAACCGTTTCAGAGCTTATGTTTGGGCGTCTTCTCACGATGCTGACAAAGTTGAAAGGATGGCAATTATAAGCGGCGGCGTTGTAAGAATGGCAAACCTCTGCGTAGCAGGTTCATACAGTGTAAACGGCGTTTCTGCGCTCCACAGCGAGATACTTAAAGACACTGTTTTCAACGATTTCTATACGCTTACACCGTCAAAATTTACCAATGTTACAAACGGTATTGCGTTTAGAAGATGGATTTGCCAGTCAAACCCGCTTTTGACAGACTTTATAACAGAACTTATCGGCGACAAGTTCATTACTCAAAGCGATGAACTTTTAAAATTGAGAGAATTTAAAGATGACACGAGCGTTTTAAATCGTCTTACAGAAATCAAAAAAGCAAACAAAGAGCGTTTGGCAGATGTCATATACAAGAAAAACGGCGTCAAAGTTGACCCGAATTCTATATTTGATGTTCAGGTTAAAAGACTTCACGAGTATAAGCGTCAACATCTTAATGCACTTAATATCATAGCCGAATATCAAATGCTTAAAGCAAACCCAACCATGAATTTCGAGCCGAAAACTTATGTTTTTGCATCTAAGGCGGCTCCGGGTTACTTTATGGCTAAAAAAATCATTGAACTTATTGACTCGCTTTCAAAAGTTATCAACAATGACCCCGATATTAATGGCAGAATTAAAGTTGTTTTTCTTGAAGACTACAATGTCAGCCTTGCTGAAGTTTTGATGCCGGGCGCAGATATTTCAGAGCAGATTTCTCTTGCAGGTACAGAGGCTTCGGGTACGGGAAATATGAAATTGATGCTCAACGGTGCAATAACTCTCGGTACTCTCGACGGTGCAAATGTTGAAATTTGCGATGCAGTCGGCGAAGAAAATATGTTCCTTTTCGGCATGAAAACTCCCGAAGTTGAACAGTTGAAAAGAAATGGATATCATCCGATTAACTATATCAATAACAATGCTGTTTTGAAGTCTGCCATAGATTTCATCAACAGCGGTATAAACGGAAAAACTTTCGGAGAAATCAGTTCATCACTTATGAATGTTGACCCGTATATGGTGCTTGCAGATTTTGCGGACTATCACGAAACGCAGATTAAATCTTCAAAGGTATATCAGGACAAAATCGCTTTTGCAAAAATGAGTTTGATGAATATAAGCGGTGCAGGTATTTTCAGTGCAGACCGCTCAATAAAAGACTACGCAAACAATATTTGGAAAACAAAACCTGTTGTTTTTGAAGAAAGCAATTCCAAGAAATCAGTAAAAAAATCTAAATAAAATAAATTGTTTTACACTAAAAAATGCCCGAAGTTTTTTCGAGCATTTTTGACTGTATTGTGGCTATGGATATATTTAATTCGAGAAAAAAAGAATATAAGTCTAAAGTTTCGGCACTTCGTGAAGACGAAAAGGTAAAATTTAAAATTATTTTGCCGAGAAGTATGGGCTGCAGCGGTGCATATCTTGTCGTAACAAAAGAAAATGAAGACCCTGTGTATTATTCAATGTATTGGGCAGGTATGAACGGCGAATTCAACGAAAATTGGGATATTCACTTTTCTGCGACTACAAGCGGTCTGTACTACTATCATTTTGAGCTTGATACGCCTTGGGGCAGAAATTATATTTGTAATTTTGGCTCGGGAATAGGTAAAATAGGGAAAAACAATGAATTTTTGCAAGTGGTATATGACAAGAAATTTTCAACACCCGATTTCATTAAGGGCGGTATCATATATCAAATTTTTCCTGATAGATTTTACAACAGCGGTAAGAAAAAGCACGGTGTAGATTTGTCCAGAGTGATGCTGAAGTGGGGTGAAACTCCGATTTGGCAGGAAGAGTTGATGAACGGCATTTGGAACAACGATTATTTCGGCGGAGATTTAAAAGGAATTGAACAAAAATTGCCGTATATCAAAAGTCTCGGCGTGAATTGCATCTATCTCAATCCTATTTTCGAGGCACATTCAAACCATAGATATGATACAGCCGATTATGAGAAAATTGATGCTTTGCTCGGAACACAAGAAGATTTTAAAAGTCTTTGCAAAAAAGCAAAATCAATGGGTATTCATATCATTCTCGACGGAGTTTTTTCTCACACGGGGTGCGACAGCAAGTATTTCAATATGTATTCTCACTACGAGACTGTCGGTGCGTACAACAGTAAACAAAGTCCGTACTATTCGTGGTATAAATTTAAGTCTTTTCCAAACGATTATGAGTCTTGGTGGGGAATAAAACTGTTGCCTGAAGTTGAAGAAGAAAACGAAAGTTACAGGGAATATATGTGTTCGCAAAGCGGAGTTTTGCGAAAGTGGATGCGAATGGGAGCAAGCGGTTGGAGGCTCGATGTTGCAGACGAATTGCCCGATGTTTTCTTGGATGATTTAAGAAAATCTGTAAAATCGGAAAACAAAGACGCTTTGATAATCGGTGAAGTATGGGAAAATGCAACTACCAAAATTGCTTACGGTCAACGCCGCCGATATTTAGAGGGCAGACAACTCGACAGTGTAATGAACTATCCTTTTGCAAATGCAATCATAGATTTTGTAAAATACGGAAATTCCGAGCATTTTATAGATTGTATAATGGAAATTGTTGAATCATATCCTCCGTGCGTTTTGAATTGTTTAATGAACCATATAGGTACACACGATACTGTGCGTGCAATCACCGCGCTTGCAGGTGTTTCCTGCGACGGCAAGGACAGGAAATTTCAATATGAAAACAATCTTTTGTCAAAAGCAAACTATGAAAAGGGTGTGAAGATGCTGAAAATTGCGTCGCTTCTTCAATTTTCTCTTCCTGGGGTACCGAGCATTTACTACGGAGATGAGGTCGGAATGCAGGGAATGAAAGACCCGTTTAACAGAGCGTGTATGGATTGGGAAAATCAAAATACTGAACTGTTGCAGTGGTACAGAAGGCTCGGCGAAATCAGAAATGCATACGGCGTTTTTGCAAACGGTGAATTTTTTTCGAGATATTTTAAAAACGGAGTTGTCGCTTTTGAGAGAAGAACAAAAAACAACACTGTTTTGACGGTTGTAAATGTAAATGAGCAATCACAAAGTTTCAACCTGGACGGTTGGGACAATTCATACAATGTCTTGGGGGAATTGCCTAAAAACAGTGAATTCACTTTAAACCCTTACGGCTATGCAGTATTGTATAAGTAAAAGAACAATAAAAAAAGACCTATTTTTTAAAATAGGTCTTTTTTGTATGATTTTCTGATACATAATTCCGATATATAAATTGAATTTTATCTATATAAAAATGTTTTTTAATATGCGTACTGTCATTTATCAAATTTCGGTTTCATTGTATTGTATGCGACATCTACGGCGTCTTGTGAGATGTTGCAGCCGAATTCGTAAATCGGAATATTTTGAAACAACATTTCAACATTGTCGAAAAGTTTGTTGATGTGTTCTTTGTTTAAACGGCGTACTGTTTGCGAAAATATTGTAAACACGCCTTTTTTTGTTTCGGCGGGTTTAATATAGTTTGTTTCGCTTCTTTCAAGCAGTGCGATTGCGGCAATCGGAACAATTTTCGGTTGGCTGATATCGTATTTACCGCTCCACGGAGTTCCGCAGGCATATATTTTGCCGTCAATTTTTCTTATTGCGGGTTTGTCATCATTTAAGATATACGCTTTGCCTTTGAATTTTTCAAGCCAAAGATTTGTGTGCGTTGATTTTCCCGTACCGCTGTCGGCGGAAAATAAATAGGCAAAACCGTCCACTACAACACACGAAGAGTGCAAAAGCATTCCGTCAAAATCTAACAAATAGGTGTAAAAATCGGATCCTGTCAAAAGATATTCCCAATCGTTTTCGTCGAGTTCGGGATGGTCTTTTTTAGCGTTTTCAATTCGCTGTTTGTTTACATTAATTTCAATGTCGGGTGTTTTATTTTGGTCGTTTGAAAGGTATTTTTCAGCTTGTCTTAGCGTCCTTCCGCCTGCGTTCATTGAAACACACAAACCTGCAATGTCATAAAGCGCCATTTATCGTCCTCAATTTCTGTCTGTTTTGTAAATCTTGATTCTGCCCGAATCGTTAAACGCTTTTACTGTCATAATACAAAGCGGAACAACTATCATACCGAGGAATCCGAAAAGTTTGAGACCGAAATACATTCCTGCAAGTGTAACAAGGGGGTGCACTCCGAGCGAATTTCCTATAACTTTCGGCTCAACATATTGTCTGATTACCGTAATCAATATATATGTTGCAATTACGCCTATTGCTTGTTTGTAGTTGCCCAAAATTAAACTGATGAGCGCCCACGGAATGAGAATACCGCCTGTGCCTGCAACAGGTAAAATATCAAATACTGTTATGCAAAGCGCGATGAGAGGTATATAACTTATTGTCATTACGCCTAAAATTTTCATTACCGAGAAAGAAACGAAAAGTTCGGAAAATGTGATGAGCATTATTATTCCGTACGATTTGATAAGTTTTGCTACGGTAGATGAGAAAATGTGTTTGATTTCAGGCAACAAATTCTTTTTGCCGTCAGGCATTTGACGGGATATGAATTTTGTAATATGGTTGTAGTCTTTTGTGAAATATATTGTTGCGATAATGCTTATTACAAGTCCGATAGCAACTGACGGAATATTTTTGGCAACGCTGTATATTCCGTTTACACCGCTTGAAATTCCGTTCTTGATAGTGTCCTCATTAATACCGAGTGAAGAAATGTCGAAACCGTTGCTGATATTGTTTATGAACTCTGTTATTTCACTCGATACGGAAGCGTATGCAGAGTCGGGTAGAAATTTTAAAACATCAAGCAACCAATTTTCAATATCGTTTAAAAATACGGGCAAATTGCTCATTTGGTCGATTATGGCAGAAACAAAATCGGAAACCTGAGTAATTATAAGCGAGAGAAGAAGCGCAACAGGTCCGAAAATTATCAATAATGTTAAAACTACATAAAATATTGAAAAAAAGGTATGGGCACCTTTTTTCTTGAATTTTCTTTCGCTTGCTCTGAGCGGTTTTTGTAAAAGCATGCCGATTAAAAAAGCAAAAACGAATGGGGCAGTAGGCCAAAATAAGTATTTTAAATATGCGTAGCCTAAAGCCAATATAGTTACAATAAAAACAAGACCTACTAAAAAGTCGAGTTTTTTATATGTTGACTTTGTCAATTTCATCATCCTTTTATGGTACTAAGTTATTATAAATATTATATTAAACTAAACATTAATATTATTCAAGCAAAAGAAGATAAATGTTTTGTAATGATATCCAAATTTTATAATTCAATTCATAAAAAATTTGTTCAATATTTGAAAATATCGAAAATAGACTTGTGTAATTGATGTTTTAGTGTTAATATAAGTAAAGTGTTTTTCATAGCAATACAGTTGTACGCAGGTGGTGAACAGTTTGAACCTTTCGGAAACTAAATATGTTATTGTAAAAGCAGATATATTGCCCGATGTTTACACAAAGGTTTTGCGTGCAAAAAAGATGCTTTTTGAGGGAGAAGCTCAAAATGCGTCTGAAGCGGCAAAACTTGCAGGAGTATCAAGAAGCGCGTACTATAAATATAAAGACGCTGTTTTTGAGTCGGGTGAGATTGTCGGCGAAAGTTCAGTTACGATTGATGCAAAACTGAAAGACACCGCCGGTGTTTTGTCAGATGTTATGAATGAAATCTCAAAGTCAGGCGCAAATGTTTTGAGTATTAATCAAACGGCGCCTGTGAACAGTGTTGCTACAGTGTCGATAACTGTTCGTATATCGCAAATGGTAATTACAACAGACGAACTTATTGAAAGAATTAAATCAACAGACGGTGTAAAAACTGTGTGGTTGTCATAGGAGGAATGAAAAATGAAAGTTGCAGTAATGGGCTACGGCACAGTCGGTTCGGGGGTAGTTGAGGTTATTCAATCTCACGCCGATGTTATTTCAAAAAGAATAGGCGGAGATTCGCTTGAAGTTGTCAGAATACTTGACCTCAGAGAATTCCCGGGAGACAAAAACGAAAGCCTTTTCACAAAAGATTTCAACGACATTTTGAACGACCCGGAAATTAAGATTGTAGCCGAAACAATGGGCGGAGTAAACCCTGCTTTTGACTTCACAATGAAACTTCTCAAAGCCGGTAAAAGCGTTGTTACTTCAAACAAAGAACTTGTTGCTCAAAAAGGTCTTGAACTTTTAAATACAGCAGAGGAAAACAATGTAAACTACTTGTTTGAAGCAAGTGTAGGCGGCGGTATCCCGATTATCAGACCTATGTCGCAGTGCCTTGCCGCAAACAATATTGAGGGCGTTGCAGGTATTCTTAACGGTACAACAAACTTCATTTTAACTAAAATGATAGAGGACGGCATGTCTTTTGAAGAGGCTCTCAAACTTGCTCAAGACAACGGCTACGCAGAAAAAGACCCGACGGCAGATATTGAGGGACACGACGCTTGCAGAAAAGTTTGCATTCTTGCCTCTCTTGCATTCGGCAAACATGTATATCCGTCTCAGGTTGAAACAGAAGGCATCACAAAAATCACTCTTGAAGATGTTGCTTACGCAGAGTCGGCAGGCGGCGTAATCAAACTTCTCGGTCAGATTAAATATATAGATGAGGACAATATTGCTGCTTTTGTAGGTCCCGCTATCGTGTTCAAAGGCTCTCAGCTTGCAAGTGTTGACGGCGTATTCAACGCTATTCTTGTAAGAGGAGACGCAGTGGGCGATGTTTGTTTCTACGGCAGAGGCGCAGGTAAACTTCCGACTGCTTCGGCTGTTGTTGCAGATATTGTTGACTGTGCAAAACATGTTGAGCGCAAAAAGATATTCGGATGGGGCAAAGGCGACGAAAACTATGTCGTTGACTATAAAGAGTCTATCAAAATGCCGTTTTATGTTCGAACAAAAGCAACAGAGTCGCAAATTCAGTCAATATTCGGTGAAGTTAAATTCCTTTCAAGAAAAGGTCAGCCGAGCGATGAAACTGCATTTATTACAGACGAAATTACAGAAAATGAACTTAACGATATGCTCAAGGGCATTGAAGTTATAAGCAAAATCAAAGTTGCAAATTATTAATAAGTAGGAGGAAAATATGGCACTTATCGTTCAGAAATTCGGCGGCTCGTCAGTAAGAGACCCGCAGCGAGTTATGAATGTTGCAAAAATTGTAACAGACACATACAAAAAGGGCAACGATGTTGTAGTTGTTGTTTCGGCTCAGGGCGACACGACAGACGACCTCATTGCAAAGGCAAAGGAAATCAGCGACAGCCCAAGCAAAAGGGAGATGGATATGCTTCTTGCATCAGGCGAGCAAATTTCTATTTCACTTCTTGCTATGGCTATTGAAACACTCGGTCAGCCCGTTATCTCACTTCTCGGCTGGCAGGCAGGTTTTAATACAAACTCTGTTTACAGTGCGGCAAGAATTAAAAACATTAACTCAAGCCGTATGAAAGCAGAACTTGCAAAACACAACATCGTCATTGTTGCAGGTTTCCAAGGTCTCAACAAATACGACGATATCACTACTCTCGGCAGAGGCGGAAGCGACACTTCGGCAGTTGCTATTGCGGCGGCTCTTCGTGCCGACAGATGTCAAATATTTACCGATGTTGAGGGCGTTTACACAGCAGACCCGAGAAAAATTAAGGGCGCAAAAAAACTTAAAGAAATCACTTACGACGAAATGCTTGAACTTGCTACTCTCGGCGCTCAGGTTTTGAACAACAGAAGTGTTGAAATGGCAAAAAAATACGGCGTTGAACTTGAAGTTTTATCATCATTAAATCCAATTCCAGGCACTATTGTTAAGGAGGTAGCAAATATGGAAAAAATGCTTATCAGAGGCGTTACAAAAGATACAGATGTTGCAAGAATTTCAATCATAGGTGTTAAAGACTCACCGGGTGTTGCTTTCAAAGTTTTTGAAAAACTTGCTCAGAAAAATATAAATGTTGACATCATTCTTCAATCAGTAGGACGCGACGGTACAAAAGACATCACTTTCACTGTAAGTGAAGAAAACGGTCCTGTTGCAGTTGAACTTCTCAAAGACAGTTTTGAAGAACTTGCAGACAGCAAATTTGTTTGCGATACAGATGTTGCAAAGCTTTCAATCGTAGGCGCAGGTATGGAAAGTCATCCGGGCACTGCTTCAAAGATGTTCGAGGCTCTTTATGAAAGAAATATCAATATTCAAATGATTTCAACTTCGGAAATTAAAATTTCGGTTCTCATTGACAAAGATGACGCAGATGTTGCAGTTGCTGCTGTACACAAAGCGTTCATTCCGGAAGACTGATTGAAAAAATCTCACTATATTTAAAAATGCAAAAAGCCTGAATTTTCAGGCTTTTTTGTGCGTTTTGAATGCTTTACGCTTCTTGACATTTGATTTATATTTTATTATAATATATTAACTATTTAGGCGAATGCCTTAAAATGAAGGAGTTTTTTTAATGGCAGCTATCGAATTTAAAATGACCGCAACAGGTCTTGAAGAATTAAAAAACGAACTTGAAGAACTTAAAACAACAGGCAGAGATGATATTGCGGAAAAAATCAGAATTGCCCGTTCTTACGGCGACCTTTCTGAAAACAGTGAATACGATGAAGCAAAGTCCGAACAGGCTAAAATAGAAGCAAGAATTAACGAACTCGAGTATCAAATTCAAAACGCCGTAATTTTAGATGTTACAGACAAAAACGCAGTTAACCTCGGTTCAACTGTTACAATCAAAAATGCTGACAACGGCGACCTCTCAACTTACAAAATCGTAGGCTTTGCTCAGTCAAATCCGGCAGAGGGTCTCATTTCGGACGAAAGTCCTGTCGGCAAAGCGCTTATCGGCTCTAAAAAAGGCGAGAAAGTAGTAGTTGAGGCTCCTATCGGCGAACTTAGATTTGAAATAATTGAAATTAACTGATTTCGGAAAGAGGTAAATTATGGCAGGTAAGTTTGAAATCTGTAAAAATGCTGAAGAAAAGTTCAGTTTTGTAATGCAAATAAACGACGAAACAGTCGCTCAGTCGGAATTTTTCGACACTTTAGACGCTTGTAAAAGGGGCGTAAAAGCAGCAAAGAAAAACGCAAGAATGAAAGTTGAAAACAGATTTGAAAGTGATTTTGAAGAAAAAACACTTCCCAAATATGTTGTTGAAGAAAATGACGGTAAAGCAAAGTTCACGCTGTATCTTCAATCGGGCGCAGTTGCACTTTTCGGAACTGCTCAGGATGAAAAAGACGCTCTTGCTAAAATTGAACTCATTGCAAACAATGCGGCTTCGGCGCAGATGGTTATGGCTAAGGAAAAAGAGCCTACCGAAAACGAACTTCACCAAATCAGAATAAATAAGCTTGACGCTTTGAAAGAAGCAGGCAAAGACCCGTATGAAATCACCGTTGCAAAGCAGACGGAAACATCAAAGTCAATCAATGAGAATTACGATTTACTCGACGGTAAAGATGTTTATATTTGCGGAAGAATAATGACTTGGCGTGATATGGGTAAGGCAAACTTCATTGATGTAAGCGACCGCGGCGGAAAAATGCAGGTCTATGTCAGAATGAATGATATAGGCGAAGATGAGTATAAAGAGTTTAAAAAGTGGGATATCGGCGATATTGTTGAAGTTTTCGGATTTGTTTTCAAAACAAAAACAGGTGAAATTTCAATACACGCAAAAGAAATCAAACTCATTTCAAAGAGTCTTCTTCCTTTGCCTGAAAAATTTCACGGTCTTCAGGACACAGATACAAGGTACAGAAAAAGATATCTCGATTTGATTATGAACCCGAGTGTAAAAGATACATTTATTAAGCGTTCTAAAATTTTGAGCGCAATCAGAAAGTATCTTGACGGACAGGGCTTTATGGAAGTTGAAACTCCTATGCTTGTTTCAAACGCAGGCGGTGCGGCTGCAAGACCTTTTGAAACACATTTCAACGCACTTAATGAAGATTTTAAACTTCGTATTTCTCTTGAACTTTATTTGAAACGCTTGATTGTAGGCGGTATGGAAAGAGTCTATGAAATCGGCAGAGTTTTCCGTAACGAAGGTTTGGATACAAGACATAACCCTGAGTTTACTTTGATGGAACTCTATCAGGCATATACAGACTACAACGGAATGATGGACCTTACGGAAAATCTTTATCGCTATGTAGCTCAGGAAGTGCTTGGCACTACAACAATCACATACAACGGTGTTGAAATGGATTTGGGCAAGCCGTTTGAAAGAATAACAATGCTTGATGCTGTTAAAAAGTATTCAGGCGTTGATTTTAATGAAATTCACAGTGTTGAAGAGGCACGCGAGGCTGCAAAGGCACACAATATTGAGTTTGAAGAGCACCACAAAAAAGGTGACATTCTCAATTTGTTCTTTGAAGAATTTGCAGAGGAGCACTTAATTCAGCCAACATTTGTAATGGACCATCCTGTTGAAATTTCTCCTCTTACAAAGAAAAAGCCTTCAAATCCCGAGTACACAGAACGCTTTGAGTTCTTTATGAACGGTTGGGAAATGGCAAACGCTTACTCCGAACTTAACGACCCGATTGACCAAAGAGAACGCTTCAAAGCGCAGGAAGAATTGCTTGCAAAAGGCGACGAAGAAGCAAACACAACAGATGAAGATTTCTTAAATGCACTTGAAATCGGTATGCCCCCTACAGGCGGTATCGGTTTCGGTATTGACAGAATGTGTATGCTCCTTACCGATTCTGCCGCAATCAGAGATGTTCTCCTCTTCCCGACAATGAAGCCCTTAGATTGACCGAAACGCGAAAAAGCCCGTAATATCAAGGGTTTTCGGACACAGGGGAAACGAAAAACCTTACGCCTTACACCAAACTTACACCAATCGATGTAGGAAAACGTGCAGAGGCAAAAAAATCGCATAATTTCAAAGTGTGAATGGGCGACTTTCTTTCGAGGTCGCCCATTATTTGAAAAGACAGATAAACAAATCGGGATTTAGGGGAGGAAAATATGGTCAGTATAACAGATGCAAAACAGATTATCAGACTTGCAACGGATGCGGAGATTAAAGTATTTCTTGACGGCGGTTGGGGTGTAGATGCGCTTATTGGATATGAAACAAGAAGACATAACGATATTGATATATTTGTAGAAAAGAAAGATTATCATAAATTTATACAGATAATTAAAAACAATGGTTTCTATGAGATAAAAATGGAGTATACAACAACGAACCATACAGTATGGGAGGATTTGAAGAAAAGAATTATTGATTTACATTGTTTTGAATATACAAAAAATGGTGAAATTCTTTACGAAGGGGATTGTTTTCCATCAGAGATTTTTTCGGGAATAGGAAAAATTGAGGAAATAGAAGTTTCTTGTATTGAACCGTATAGTCAACTGCTGTTCCATTTGGGATACGATTATGATGAAAATGATATGCATGATGTAAAGTTGTTGTGCGAAGTATTTCATATGGAACTTCCTGAAGAGTATAGATAATCATAACTTCCCGTTTGTCGAATAATCCCTTGAAAGAGGATGAACCTTTTTCAAGGGGCTTTTTTTATTTCTCCCCATGTTCGCAAACTACCCCGATTTCTCTTTCCTCAATATAATGAGTGCAAACAGAGAGGAAGGAGCGGTTTTGCTATGAGTAATAGTTTGGCGAAAGTACATCCGGAGCTTGTTTCGGAATGGTCGGAAAGGAACTTTCCGCTTACTCCCGATAATATTACTTACGGCTCAAACAAGAGAGTTTGGTGGAAAGGCAGTTGCGGTCACGAATGGCAGGCGAGCGTGAAGGCTCGTTCCAAAGGCGAAGGCTGCCCCATTTGTTCAGGAGCAAGGGTTGTTGAGGGTATTAACGATTTGGCTACGGTAAAGCCGAAATTGTCATTAGAGTGGTCTGAGAAAAACACGATTAAGCCAACGGAGGTTACTGCCGGTTCTCATAAAAAAGTGATATGGAAGTGCGAACACGGTCACGAGTGGACGGCTACTGTCAAAAGCAGAACAATCAATAAAACAGGCTGTCCATACTGCTCACACAATAAAGTCCTTGCCGGATTCAATGACCTTGCTTCGCAGTATCCCGATATTGCTGCTGAATGGTCTGACAGAAATCTTCCGTTGCTGCCTACAATGGTAACAGCCTTTGCAAACAGTAAGGCTTGGTGGAAATGCAGAGATTGCGGAAACGAGTGGTACACTCTTATTTCAACCCGTGCCGGTGGGAGCAGATGTCCGTATTGCAGCGGATATACATTGCTCAAAGGATTTAATGACTTGGCGACTACGCACCCTGAACTTGCGGCTGAGTGGTCAGAAAGAAATTATCCCCTAATGCCTGATCAGGTAAACGCAAAATCAAGACACAATGTTTGGTGGAAGTGTAAGACCTGTGGCAATGAGTGGAAGTCCGTTATCAATGCTCGTGTAAAAGGAACAGTATGCCCGGTTTGTGCGGACAGGACAGTTCTTGCAGGATACAATGATTTAGTCACAACGGACAGGAAACTGCTTGCTGAATGGGATTACGAAAAAAACTCTCTGCTCCCGACACAAGTGTCAAGAAGGTCGATGAAAAGAGTGTGGTGGAAATGTTCACTGGGACACTCTTGGAAAGCAAAAATCAGCGATAGAACAATTATCGGAGAAAAATGCACTGTGTGCGAAAAAGAATATCGCTCCGTGTTCCCCGGCTTGGCGGTCGCCTATTACGCCAATCAAAAAGGATTAAAGGTACAGCTCGGTTCAGATAAACTATTAGGAATACCACTTGAAACCTACATTCCGTCAGAAAAGCTGGCGATAGAATTTACGAGCGGCTCAGAACAGATGGAGGTTCTC
>DVEP01000013.1 GCA_015655975.1 Eubacterium sp.
AGGAAAGAAGTGACAAAATAAAAACACCTTGATATATTTAGGAATGGGTTTGCCGACCAAAAATTAAAATATCAAGGAGGTCTTAATCGTGAAAGAGAAAGACATAAATAGTTTAGACCATACAAGGTGGAGATGTCAATACCATGTGGTGTTTGCACCGAAATACAGAAGAATGGCAATATATGGAGAAATAAAAACAGACATAGGAAAAATATTGCGACAACTATGTAAACAAAAAGGAATAGAAATAATAGAAGCGGAGTTGTGTAAAGACCATATACATATGCTGATAAGTGTCCCGCCTAAATATAGTATATCGCAGATAATGGGATATCTCAAAGGAAAAAGTAGTTTGATGATATTTGACAGACATGCAAATTTAAAATACAAATATGGAAACAGACATTTTTGGGCAAGAGGATATTTTGTAGATACAGTAGGACGCAACAAAAAGCAAATCCAAGAGTACATACGAAATCAACTCACAGAAGATAAAATAGCAGACCAAATAGAATTGAAAGAGTTTGTGGACCCGTTTACGGGTAGCGTGAACAAGTAGGCATAAAAAAATAACCCCTTAAGGGGTAGCCTGAAAAAACAATGCGGTCGGCAAACTTTTCAGTGCCCCTTTAGGGGTTATGTCTGTAAAAAGCCCTTCTAGGGCTTAATCAAGCCTCCGGCTTAGCCGGAGGTCTTGACTTCAAATATTTACTTGATATTGTTTTTTCCGAATTTCACACCTATACCGAGCAAAATCAAACTGCACAATGCAAGAGGCAGTCCGCAGTAGAGAATGCCCGTTAAACCCTCTGATAAAAAGTAGAACGGAAAAACTACCATCGGCAAAGGCGACATTAAATTTGCCAAAATGTAAATTATGAGCACCATTACTGTCGGCGTAATCGACTTGAAAACAGTTGTTACAAAATACGCAACACCCAAGTAGAAAAAGCAGACAAGCAAAATGTTTATATGAAAAAGGAAAAACTGCTCAATAAAAAAGTAGTATGGTATGAATGTTAAAGAAACATTGACAAGCATTATGAAAAACAAAAGAAATACATCTGTCAATTTATTTCTGTCGGAATTCACAAAAAGTATTTCCGAGCCTTTTTCGTCGTAGAAAAATCGCAGTGAGAAAACAACCCACCAACAAGAAAACAACGGCACAAAAATATGAATCATTGAAAAAGCGGTTGTCGTAAATTCCACGCTTGCGCCCTTGTTTCTGTAAACAGCAAAGTTAACTAAAGGAACTAACAAATCTATGAATATAAGCGGAAGAAATGAATTGAAATTCATAGCCTTCAGCAACAATCCCATTCTCTCAAAGCGCAGTTTTAAACCTTGTTTACCAGACATAGATACCCATCCTCGACACTCGGTACGCACTCTGTTGCGTCAATTTTTTGAGCAGACAAAACTCTTGCATAGTTTTTGCCGTCGCGTTCAAATATTTTTTCTACAAAACAGTTGTCCTGCAACGATTCAACTGCCTTTTCATCTGTCTCATAAACTTTGCCCTGAGCATATTTTCTCAACTCTTCGCAAGTCATACAAGCTATGATTTTTCCGCTATCCATAACTATGACTTTTTCGCAAAGCGCCTCTATATCCTCGACAATATGCGTAGAAATGATTGTTATTTTGTTTTTTTCAATTTCCGATACAATAGACTTAAATCTGAGTCTTTCCATCGGGTCAAGTCCTGCCGTCGGCTCGTCAAAAATGAGCAGTTTCGGGTTGTTGAGCAACGCCTGTGCTATACCCAAACGACGAAGCATTCCGCCCGACAAAGCGCCGACTTTTTTGTCTTTTTGTTCTGTCAGATTAACAAAATCTATGCACTGTTCAATCATTTCTGTTGATTTTTGTTTTTCAATTCCCTTAAAATTGGCGAGCAGTTTCATTGCCTCAAACACACTGAGTTCCTTGAACATTCCGAACTCCTGAGGCAAGTACCCTATTTTGTTCAAATAGTTCTTATCTTCAGTTACAGGTCTGCCATCCATAAATATTGCAGAATTGCCCTCTTTGTATAGCAAAGTCAAACAACGAATGAGAGTCGTTTTACCTGCACCGTTTGCACCGAGCAGTCCGTAAATGCCGTTGTCCAACTCAACGCTGACATTGTCGAGCGCCTTTTTCTTTTTGAAAGTTTTAGTCAAATTTTTGATTTCTAACATATAATCACCATCCTTACTGCAAGTTTTTCAAAAATGTTACCTGGTCTGTTGTATCGCTGTCGTCTGCCAGGTATTTTTCAATTTTTTCTTCCAACTCTTTGCAGTTTTCCTGACTCATTTTTTCTGAAAGCAAAATATAGACATTTTCCTGACTGTTCGGAAAGTCTTTTCTTGCATCTACATAAATATCGAAATCCTCTGTATTTTCTTTATATATACGATATGCACGATTTAAAGAGAGTTTGTATTCGGGTACCGATTGTGTAACGCTCAAGTCGGTAAGACCGCCGATTTCTACAGTTGCAATGTGGTCTTCAAACTCGCAATACATCTCATAGACAGAGCCAAAATTAAAATCGGCAAAAATCAACAATTTTTTATGATTTTCATCTATTACACCCAATTCTTTATACTCTTTTATATAGCTTTCAATATCTGACGGTTTAAATGCATTTAGATAAGGATACACAACTTCTATTCCGTCGCAGTTCATAGTACGGTAAAAACCGCTTACAAGAGTCAAACCGTTTGACCTGCCCGAAAAAGAGTCGCCCGATTTTTCCAAATTGCAATAGACTGTTTTCGGAGAATTTATATTGACATTAAACTCCGTTTCATACGGACAGAAAATTCTGTTGAAGTGCATACTTTTTCTGACAAAAATTTCGTGCTTTCCTGCCTGTGGATAGTAAGCAAACCACCCCGGCAAAGATGTGCCTTGAGAATTGCTGAAAAATCTCGGCGCACTTCCCGCGTAGGAAATGCAAATTTCGCTCAAACCCTCGTCGTTGTTCTCAACTGTAAAATAGTCGCCGTCCTGTTTGAATTCAAGTTCTTTACCGTTTTTGTCAGTAACTTTGTCAATTTTATACCCGTGATACAGAGTGAAATCGTATTCATCTAAGTCGCTTTTATCAACAAAAATATTTGCCTCAACTTCAAGTTGACGGTCTATATCAATTTTCAAATCGTACCTTTCAACTTCAAACAAAGGCTCGCTCGTTTGTTGCTCATGTTCGTCATAGTAAAACTGGTCTGAAAACAAAGAAAATGAATCTGATGCAACTTTTGAAGCAGGCTGAAAATACAACACAAGAGAAACACAGCATACAACAGCGCAAACAATCGGCATATAAAAATACTTTGCTTTTCTTTTTGCAAAAATGGATACAGAGAGAAACATTAAAAACAAAAAAGTCCAAAAAGCCAACAGTTCAACTCTGTACGGCAACAAAGAGTATCCAAAAGTTACAAACGGTATGCGTTCAATTAAAGGAGGAAAAATATTAAAGAAATTACAAAACGAAGAAATATTTACTCCTGTACCGGCATAAACACTTTCGGATATCAGCAAAAAAACGGGCGTTGAAACAAATACAATCAAAACCATTAAAACATATGACACTATTCTGCTTTTCAAAAAAGACAATGCTCCGCCTATTAAAATTGCCAGAACACTGACCCATAAAATATTGAGCAAAATATTCAAAACGATGTGTATAAAATACTGTGTATCGTTTATATTCAAAGAGAAATATACCGCGATATTGACAATAAAAAATACAATTGTATAGACCGCTGCAATAGTAAACAAAACCGAAAACGAGTTGAGATAGTAGCGGACATAACCGTTTTTTGTAGTTTTCAACAATTCCTCTGCGCTGTGTTGCTTCACTTTGTTAAGGTATTCATACGCAACAAACATAAAAAACACAAAGGAAAATACCGACATTTCCAAACTCAACTGCAAATAACCAAGTGCCCCTGCAACTTCAGGAATGATTCTTGTACAAGAGTAAATCAATCTAAAAAACACAGCCGCATTGAACAGTATTGTAAAAATACAGAGAAACTTATTTTTAAAATACTGCTTAAAAAGTAACGAATAACTGTTCATAAAGCCACCCTTCCTGTTTAATTAAAATTATTTAATATGAACAATATATAAGAAATTGTTTTTGTTTTTTTGTTAAACCTCCCCAAAATTAAAATAACACAATTATATTTAACAGTCAATATTTTTTTAAAAAATTATTAAATCTATTTGTCTGAATTTGTTTAAAAACAAAAAAAGCCGCAGAATTTACACTCTGCGGACTGACTTCAAAATATTGCTATATATTGCTATATTATAATTAATTATTTATATATAATTAATTATTACATTATATATATTAAAACTAATCTTTTCCTATTAAATCTCGCACAACAACTGATGCGAGGAGCAAGCCTGCCGTAGCAGGAACAAAAGAATTGCTCGCAGGCGGAACGCACTTCACGACAGGAACTTCTTTTGAGTACACTACTTTCAAGTGCTTAATTCCTCTTTTTCTCAACTCAAGGCGCATTTTTTTTGCAAGCGGGCAGACAGAAGTTTTTGAAATGTCGGAGATTTCAAGCATTTCAGGGCAAATTTTGTTACCCGTACCCATTGAAGAAATGACGGGCACTCCCTTTTCACTTGCCTTTTGCACAAGAAAAATTTTTGACGGCACACTGTCAATAGCGTCAACTATGTAATCGCAATCAAGCGAAAGACTTGAATTTTCGTCAAAAAATTCCGTTACGGTATTCACAACGCAATCGGGGTTAATGTCTGCTATACGCTCTTTTTCAACATCTACCTTATTTTTACCGACAGTCGAATTGTACGCAACAAGTTGTCTGTTGATATTTGAAAAACCGACAGTTTTACTATCAATGACGGTAATTTCACCCACGCCTGCACGCGCAAGCGCCTCTACTGCGTATGAGCCTACACCTCCGCAGCCAAATACCATTATATGAGATTTTTGCAGTTTTTCAAAATTTTCTTCACCTATAAGATTTATAGTCCTTGTAAAAATCGGCATAATTCCACAACCTTTTTAAATTATAACAACTTTGTTAATTTTACCAAAGATTATTGAAAAAATCAATCTTTTGTAGTATAATAAAAATACAAAATAGGAGTATTTTTACCCTTTTTTGAATGAATTACGGCAGTGCCGTATAGGAGGCAATTTTATGATTAACATTACAGCAAGAGGTTTTGACCTGAAACAAGGCGCAAAAGACGGTATAGAAAAGGAACTTAAAAGAGTTGAAAAAATGCTTCCGGACAACGCAGCGTTTAATGTAACACTTTCAAAAGTCAAAGACGGCTATAAGTGTGATATAACCGTAAAATATATCGGCTCGTTCATCAAAGGCGAGGCAATTGCAGAAAAAATTGAGCCGTCTATTGATATGGCAGTAGATGACTTCAAAAGAAAACTTCGCAAACTCAAAACATACTTCAACGACAAAAAGAGAAAAGTTGCGATAGACGAAATAGCGCAGGCAGTCGCTCCGCTTGACGAAGAAGAAATTTCAATGGAAAACTTTGATGAATTTGACTACTCATCAACTGCCATAAACAGAACAAAAGAAATTTCTCCTCAGGTAATGACAGACGACGAAGCAATAGTTCAAATGGAAATGCTCGGACACAATTTCTTTGTTTATCTCGGTGTTGACAGTGAAACAAAAATTATTTACAGACGAAAAAACGGCTACGGTCTGTTGATATGCAGTTGAATTAAAAAATGGACTTCAATTGAAGTCCATTTTTCTTTTTATTTTAATTCAATTGTAAAAGTCATTTTTTCATCTGAAAAACTAATAAGTTCTTCGACAGTGATTTCAACAGGCGTCGTAGTATCTTCAAGAACATAAGCTACCTGAACATCTAAAGATTTGCCTTTTTGAACTTCTTTTAATTGATTGTCTGCACTGTAACCGTCTACTACAACTGCAGGAGTGAGTTCAATACCGTTTTGATATGCGTGGTCTTCTAATGCAAGAGTAAATGACTGTGGCTCATCATAATTATTGGTATAAGTATATGTAACTATAAGTGTTTTTTTACCCGAATAGTCCTTTGTGATTTTTGATGATTTAACTTTAATGTCAAATTTATCAAAGCCTGCTGCCGTTGTTTCCGCTTGAGTTGTACTTTCAGTCTGTTCTTGTTGCGCAACTACTGACGACGTTTCTTGATTTGTTGTTGAACTGTCGCTCTCATCAGACGAGAAGAAACTGCTGACAATTCCCAAACCGATTAAACAAGCAAGAACTATGAGAACTATTTTCCATGCAGGCATTTTCTTTTTCTGGGGTTGTGAAACAGGCGATTGATTGTTAGGAACATATCCGCCGTTTACAACGCCGTTTTCAAAAGGCGCACTGCATTTTGCACAAAACTGAGCGTTGTCATCGTTTTGCGTACCGCACTTACTACAAATTTTCATGTTTTTTTCTCCTTTAAATATATGAATTATTTTTATTTTCGGCACGAAAATTAAAAACAAATCTCTGTATTCATTTTTTCATGCCGTTTTTCACTTTTAAAACTTTCTTCGCTTATTATGAATTAAAAATCAAATTTCAATAAAGCGTAACTGTTTAAATAAATATTAACACATAAGTGTTTAATTGTCAACATATGTAGTCAATACCAAACAGTATTTAACATAAACTATATATGAGGTGATTTTATGTTCAAGCCGACACTTGACCCATATATAGTCGGAAATGTTATTTCTGAATTCAGAAGAAAAAAAGGACTTTCACAAGAAGTTTTAAGCGGTCTTGCCGACATAGGTCGCTCACATTTAAGCGCTATCGAGCGAGGAGAAAGGAAACCCACTCTTGAAACACTGTACAAAATTTCAACTGCACTCGGCGTAAAAATGAGCGAAATTACGGCAGAAATCGAAAAAAGACTGTAAAAAAATCCCTGTTATGACAATTATTTTATCATAGCAGAGATTTTTTTGTTGTGCTGACAGCACACTACAAATTCACATAGCTTGACGGTACAAAAATAAGTACAGCAAACACAATGATATAGCAAAACGAAACTATAAATCTTTTTACAATCTTTTTGTTTTTTGGGCTTATATTTTTTATTAACGGAGATTTACTGAAAACACCGCCTATATCAAATCCGACAAAGTACGGCACAAATATTCCGAAAACCAAAAAACATATATTCCCGAGAATACCTATAAAATTATCCACATAGTATTCAGAAAAGCCATAGATGAAAAAAAGAACAGTTGCGTGAAACAACAACGACGAAATAACACTTGACGGTTTACCCTCTTTTATCAACGGAATTGAAAATATAAATTTTTCAATTTTGCTTTTTTCAATGTTTTCCGTATTTTCAGCAACCGATTTTACGGACAATTTATTGTTTTCGGTACTGTTATAAAAAACACCGTTCGCATTTAAAAAATCACTTCTTAATTGAGCGATGTTAAAATATCTCATATCGGGATTTTGGTTTGTGCATTTCAAAATAATGTTCCTGTAAATTCCGTTGTGCAATCTTTCGCAAGGCATAGTTTTTTCAAGCAAATAGTTCATTAAAACTCCCAAAGAATATATGTCTGTTCTTGAGTCGCTTTGACCGAATCCAAACTGTTCCGGCGCTGCAAAACCAACAGTACCCAAAATATTTGTATCTTGACTTTTTTCATTTTTCACAACACGAGAAATACCCAAATCTATAAGCTTAACTACTCCGTCATTGCTCAAAACAATATTTTGAGGTTTAATATCTCTATGCACAATGTTCAATGCGTGCAAACACTCAAGAGCGTCAAAAAGCGAAAGCATTATTTTGTAAAAAGTACTGTTGTCGATAGTTCTGCACTCAACCAAATTGCTTATAGTTATTCCGCTGACATATTCGCACAGTGCACAAAAATTCCCCTCGCACATTCCGACATCGTAAACTCTTGCAATATTTTTGCAATTTAAACTTTTTGCTTTTTCATAGACAGGTATAGCGTCATCAGACAAAAACTTTTTAACCATAATCACTCCGTTAAATTCATTTTCCACCAAAACAGAGTGATTGCTCAGCGGTTTTATCTCGCTGAAACTCCACAATTTTATTTTTTCTTCTTTATCCACAATAAATATACCTCTTGATTTTTCTTCGAGTTTATTCTATCATAAATACTGTATTTTTGAAAGGATAATGTTTATGAACAAAACAACAGGAGAACTGCTTGAATTGCTGAAAGATAAAAAAAGCATTCAGGCATTTGTAAGCGATGAAAAAGACAACATGGTTTTGGACGCTCCCTGCGATTTACTGCAAAAAATAGTCGAAAGCAAAAATTTGAGCAAAAAAGAAGTCATTGAAAAATCAAACCTTGACAAGACCTATGCTTACCAAATCTTTTCCGGTGTTAAAAGCCACCCGTCAAGAGACAAAATCATTATGCTCGGGTTCGGTATGAATGCAACAACAAAAGAAATGCAGTCAATTTTAAAGTCTTTTTGTTTAGCAGAATTGTATGTCAGAAATAAGAGAGACTGCGCAATTTTATATTCACTTCAAAAAGGCGACAGTTTGATTGACGCAAACATTACACTTCAGGAATTGAATTTACAAATACTTGAATAAAAAACGGACTCAAAGAGTCCGTTTTTGCTTTGTTATTTATATTTTACGATTTTTTGAAAATTTTTGCGGCGTCAAATCGGTTGAATTTTCTTGAGCATTTATTTTTTTCTGCCTCAAGACTTTTTATAATCGCTTTTGCAATAAGAAAACCGCAAACACCTGCAAATGTTCCCACAACAACGCCTGCAATAACATCGGTCGGATAGTGCACCATCAAATAGATGCGTGAAAGTCCCGTTCCTATTGCAACAAAAACCGGAAGGATACTCCATACTTTTTTGCTGTCGCTTCTCAAACAAAGCGCAATGGAAACTGCAATTTCAAAAGCACCTGTTGTATGACCGCTCGGGAAACTTCTGTCGCTTTCCACAAGCGCTCCGACATTTGTGTACCATTGATAGAAAACATCGTCTGCAAGAGTAACATACGGTCTTGCCCTGAATACAAGCGGTTTTAAAATGACATTTGTAAGCAAGGTACCGATTAGTATAGATATGAAAACTGCGAACCCGTACTTTCTTGTTTTCTTAAACAAGCACAATACCAAACCCAAAAGCAACATGGGAATGATGAAGAACTCGTCGCCGAAGCAAGTGAAAAAGTTTGCGACAGCCGTCATAACCGAACTTTGAATACTGTGGAAAAACTCAAAAATCGAGTAGTCGAAACTATGAAAAGTCGAGTCGAGCCAAGTACCCATATCAAGTGTCAGAAATTGATACATAATTGCCTCCTTAGTAAAAATATATACAAAATATCACACTTATAATATCATAAATTTTCCATTTCTTCAATACCTAAAACATCATTGCTTTGATTTTGCTCCAAACTTTCGACACTTTTAAGATTTTTTTGAATGATATTGTTTCTCTTGCCTGCGTCATCTATGACTTTGCCCGCATCGTCGATTTTTTTCTTTGCTTTTTCAAGCAGTTCAGCGAACTTAACATATTGCGTTTTTGCAGCGCCGAGAACTTTCCAAACTTCGTTCGCTTTTTGATTGATTGCAATAGTTCTGAACCCCATTGCCAAAGAGTTGAGCAACGCAGTAATTGTTGACGGACCGGCTATCATTATACCGTCTTTTTGGAGTTGCTCTGCCACTCCGTTTTTTGACGATGCAATTTCGGAGTACAGTCCCTCTGTTGCCAAATAGAGAATTGCAAACGGTGTAGTGTCGGGGGGTGCTATATATTTTTTGATTTGTTTCGCTTCGTTTTTGACACGAGCTTCAAGCGCTTTTTTCGCTGACTCAACACCTTGTAAATCTCCGCTTTCGGCAAAAGAAGAAAGCCTTGCATAGTCTTCCATAGGGAACTTTGAATCTATCGGCAAGTATATAATCTCGTCGTTATCACTGTTTGGTATTCTGACCGCAAATTCTACTCTGCCGTCATACTTTACATTTGTTTGAACATTTTTGTCATACATAGACGGTATGGTTTCGTTCAAAATATTTTCAAGCTGAACTTCCGCCCAAGTTCCCCTTGACTTAACATTTGTCAAAATTCTCGACAAACCCTGTACATTGTCGGTCAAACCGTTTGAAAGTTTTTGCATTTCTCCGAGAGATTTATAAACATTTTCAAGTTGTTCCGAAACAGTTTTAAAACTTGAGCCTATTCTTTGATTTAAAGTTTCGTTCAACTTCTCATCGACCGTTTTTCGCATTTCTTCAAGTTTCTTTTCATTGCTCTGTTGAAGCGACTGAACAGCGTCGTTCACTTTTTTTGCAATATCTTCGCCCTGCTGAACATTTGCAACCCTGATGGTGTCCAACTTTTTGTTTATATTTTCCGATATTTCAAAGTTTTGCTTATAGTTTTGTTTTGCCATACCCGACAAACTTGAATTAACGGTGCTTGACAAATTGTTTATGTTGCTGTTGAGCAAATCTAACCTTTCATCTTTTTGAATTTTCGGCTTTTTTATCAAATTTGCAACGCCTATAATTGCGACTGCAACTAAGAGTAAAATTATGATTATATCTTGAATTTCCATATTTTCGACCTCCGAAAATATTTTAACATATACACTCTTTTAAAACAACTTAAAAAGAAAATGAGAGATAAAAAGCGTACAGTTCTTGACTTTACTACTTTAATATGCTAAACTACAAAAAGAGGTGATTTTATGGAAAAATGGAAAAACAATCTGCGAAAAATCACTCCGTACATTCCCGGAGAGCAAAGCAAAAATAAAAACATCGTCAAATTAAATGCAAACGAAAATCCCTATCCGCCTTCGCCGAAAGCAATAGAAGTGTTTAAAAACTTCGACTGCAAAAATTTACGGCTTTATCCAGATGCAAATTCAAACACTCTGAAAAAAGCAATAGCAGACTTTTACGGTGTAAATTCCGAAAATGTTTTTGTTGCAAACGGCTCAGATGATGTGATTGCCCTTGTTTTCCAATCGTTTTTCTGTTCAAAAAAGCCTGTATTTTTTCCCGACATTACATACAGTTTCTATCCCGTATGGTGCGACTTGTTTAAAATTCCGTACAAAACAATACCTGTCGATGAAAATTTCAAAATCAAATTTTCCGACTATTCGCAAGAAAACGGCGGAGTCATCATACCAAACCCAAACGCTCCGACTTCGATAGGAGAAAACGAAGAATTTGTAGAAAACCTATTGAAATGCAATCAAGACTCAGTTGTAATAATTGACGAAGCGTACGCCGACTTTTCTGAATACACCTGCGTGCCGCTGATAAAAAAATACAAAAACCTTGCAGTAACAGGTACATTTTCAAAATCTCGTTCTCTTGCAGGTTTGAGAATAGGCTTTGCAATAGCAGACAAAGAGTTAATTTCCGTTTTGGAGGCAGTTAAAAACAGTTACAACAGCTACTGCGTTGACTCGATTTCAATAGCCGTTGCAAGCGCAAGCATAGAGGACAAAGAATACTTCACTGAAACAGTCAACAAGGTTAAAGACACACGAAACAGAACAACTAAAGAACTGCGTAAACTCGGTTTTGATGTTTTGGACTCGCAAACAAATTTCATTTTTGCAACTATGAAAGGCAAGTCTATGAAAGACTTGTTTGAATATTTAAAAAGCAAAAATATTTTTATACGCTACTTCAATCTGCCGAGAATAGACAACTATGTTCGTATTACAATCGGTACCGATGAAGAAATGGAAATATTGTTAGACGAAGTAAAAAAATATTTAAAAAAATAAATGCTCTGTAAAAATTACAGAGCATTTATTTAGAATAATTAAATCAATTTATAGACTGCGCATTCACAAGGCTGCAGTCTTATTTTTTGCGATAATAACGGCGGATTACCTGTGTTTGAAATAATTGCTTCTGCTTTTTTGTTGTTCAGCGGTTTGTCAATTTTAAACACAACATTTTTTGGCGATAAATTGCAAACAATCAGTAACTCCTGTTTCTCATCTTTTCTTATATATGAAAAAACACTGTTATTTTTTAAATTTACAGGTATATATTGACCGTCGCGTATCAAATCTATATATTTTTTTCTTACATTAATAATTTTTTTATAAAAGTTCAAAACCGAATTTGAATCATTAATTTCATCTTCAGCGTTTATTTCTGTATAATTATCATTAATTTTTGCCCACGGCGTACCGTTTGTAAAGCCTGCATTTTTTGCATTTTTCCATTGCATAGGAGTTCTTGCATTATCGCGGGCATATCGTTTATAGAAGAACATAACAAACGGCAAAATAATTTTACCTAAAGGAAACTTTTCTATAGATTTCATTAAATTCACAGTTTGTATATCGCGATAATCTTCATATTTATAATTGCAGTTTGTCATTCCCAATTCCTGTCCCTGATAAATAAACGGCGTTCCCTTTTGAAAAATCAATGAAACTGCTAAACTTTTCGCCGCCATTTCCCTGTGCTTTCCTGTCGGGGCAAAGCGAGGCAAACTGCGTGGTTGGTCATGATTTTCATAATATAAAGCGCCCTGACATTTTTCAGGCAAATTCTGCCACTTAGAAAGAATTTTTTTAAAAGGATACAATATAGTAAATTTCTGACCAAACGAACATACAGGAGAAGCACCTACATGTTCAAAATGGAACAACATATCCAATAAAGAATTGTCTTCATCGGTTATATCACAGGCGCGTTCAAAGTCTATACCGGCAGCCTCGCCTACTATGAGCGTATCGTATTTATTCCAAGAATTGACGCATAACTCATTTATATACTTTTTCCAATTCGGTCCGACAACAACTTCGCTTTGTTCAGCATTGTAAATATCAGTTGGTTTTGAAATATATGTTATTACATCACACCTAAAACCGTCTACGCCTTTTTCAAACCAAAAATTGCATATATTTTCAACTTCTTTTCTTACATTTGGATTGTCCCAATTCAAATCAGGTTGCTTTTTACTGAACAGATGCAGATAAAACTGCTCGGTATTTTCGTCATATTCCCAAGCCGAACCTCCGAAACATGCTTTCCAATTATTCGGCGGTTCTTTTTTGTCTTTTCCTTTGCCGTCGCGCCATATATAATAGTCTCTATATGGATTGTCTTTACTTTTGCGACTTTCTGTAAACCATTTATGCTCATCAGATGTGTGATTTACAACTAAGTCCATAATAACCTTTATTCCGTTTTGATGAAACAAGCTGAGCATATTTTCCCAGTCTTCAAGCGTCCCGAATTCATCCATAATATCATAATAATCACTGATATCATATCCGTTGTCATCATTTGGAGATTTATAGCAAGGCGAAAGCCAAACAGCGTCTACTCCCAAATTTTTTATGTACTCTACTTTTTGCGCTATACCGTTCAAATCACCGATTCCGTCGCCGTTTGAGTCCATAAAACTACGAGGATATATTTGATAAATTACCGCATCCTTATACCATCTTGTTTTCATTTATTACATTATCTCCTTATAACATAAAAATAATTCAGTATCATTATATAACACAGATGAATGTTTTACAACAAAACAGGTATTTTTTCACTCATGTAAATAAACCCGAATATAAATTTTCAACCATTTTCCTTTTTTCTTTTTTTCTGATACTTTACCGAAAAGCAGTTTTCCCGCGTCCATCAAACGAGAAAAAACAATATTGTCGTTTTTAGGTATATATCCCACTTTCTGACCGCTTTCGGTTTTAATAACTATTGCATTATCATCATACTTATTGGCTGTTTCTCGGTAAAAATTCAAACGGCTGTTTTCTTGTAATAACTGTTCTATTTCATCAATATTATCAACATAGGAAGTACCTGCAATAAATGTGTCAAACAAAAATATATCTCTTTCATAAGGCATTTTTTCGGATATACCGTTGTTTTTTGAGTGAAGCAAACCTATCAAACTGTTTTCTTTGTTTTTAACTAAATCGTTCAATCAAATCACCTCGTCATTTCAGCAATCTTTCTAAGATAGTTTTCATTTTGTATTCTGTAAAAGTCTGTTTTTTCTTTTATTGTTTTCCGTTTTTCGCTTATTTTTTCGCTGTCGTAAATCAAATCTTTTTCAGTGTACGGAAATTCAGATTTAATTTTGTTTATACTGTTTTTTGCAAATTCAATATTTTTTTCAAGTTTAATTTTAAGTTTTGAAAGTTTTTCATAAGAATTTTCAATATTGACACCTTTAAAATTTAATTTTAAAGTTTCGTAAATAAACTCTAGTTTTTCATAATCTCCCGTTTTATAAGCGTCAACCGCGTCATAAAAAAGACTTACTTCTTTTTCGGACAAATTCACATTTAAATCAGGATGAATTTTTTTTACCACTTCATGATACATTTTTTTAAACTTTTTCATTTCGGCAACAGTCATAGTCTTATTTTTTTCCATTGCCTGAGCATATTGTAATCGTTCATACTGCTCATTTAATAAATTTTTATACTTTTCAAATTCAATATCAAGCATATTGTCAATTTCCTGAACATCAACCTTTTCCTGTCTGTTAAGTTTAGCCTGAATATATTCGATTTTTAATTTATTTCTAAACATTTCACAACTTTGTTCAAACAATTCACACTCCATACTTCCGAAAAGAAGAATGTACTTAACTTCAATATTTTTACAAACAACATACTGCAGTCTGTCTCTTTCTTCAATTAAATTTGAAAGTTCTGCCGAAAGACGGTCAATTTCATTTTTTAAACATTCAAATTTCTCAGACATAATTATATCGTTATTTTTCACTGCGCCGCTCCTTTTCACTTTAACTATACCCCTCAAAAATTCACATTACATCCAAACGGATTTTCAAATATATTCATATAGAACAATTTTGTATAGTAAAAATTCAGAACTCAACTTTAACAAAGTGCTTGCCTATATCGGACTTAATTTTCAAAACTCCGCAATTTCCTACTGCATATTCTTCAAAAGAGCAATCACAATCGGAATTGATTTTTTTTGGTTTTCTATGTAAATACACTATACTGTCGGAATTGAAATTTGTACTTTGCTCAAAATTCAACTCAAAAATATTTGAATTTTTATTATATTTAAAATCAATGATTTTTCCGCAAACTTTTTGTGGGTACGGTCTTGAAAGTGCATTAATAACCGAAGATTTCAAAACTTTATCAGCATAGCACCAATATACAGTGCTCCACTTTTTGTTGTTAAAAAACTCAATCAGGTGTTCAATATGACCCACCCATTTTTTGCCGAATGTGTAGCCTCCCCACTCGCCGACAATCACAGGCATTTCAAGTCTTTCCTGCGACTTTGCGTGTTCTTCAAAAATAGAATCAGCTCGCTCATTGCTCGCATATCTGTAAAAAGGCGAATCTACAAACAAATCATATCCGTGCGGTGCAAATGCAACATTATTTTCCCTTTTGCCGTCAACAGAAACAGGCAATGCGCTGTAAGGAATGCCCAAATTTGAATAGTAACTGTTTTCCATCAGCAAAATGCCTTTGTCGGTAACGCTTCTGAGTGCTTTTGCGCACTTGTTCAAAAAAGGCGTATATACATTTTCGTCAAAGTTTTTGATGATTTTTTTATTTTTAACCACAATATTGTGAAATGACTTTTTATTTCCGAAAATTTCTTTAAGCGCTTTAATCTTTTTGACAGAAAACATATTAGTACCGATTTTACCGACAAGTTTAAAAAATCCGAGTTTTTCTTTGCCATTTTCAAAACATTTTTTTGCATTGAACTTTTTATAGTTTTTGCCTTTTATCGTTTTATTAACAGCGTTCAAAGTTTCTTCAACAATATTTGTGAAAACCTTTTTACCATCACTTCCGGGGTACGGCTCGTTGAAAAAGTCAAAGCCGAAAAACGCAGGACTGTTACAGTACCTTGCACCGATATATTTTATCATATCACAATAATAATATTGCAAACCTTTACCGTTCACCTGCTCATTTGCCCAAAACGAGTCAAACGATTTTTGTACTGCGTTAGAATAAAAATATCCTTCTGCCCAAATAAAAAGTGCCTTTTTAAATTTATAACCTTTACTCAAGCAAGCCCAATCGGGAGCGCCGTCGCCGATTTTTCCGAACAAATCTTGATGCAAATCCAGAAAAAAATACATTTCATATTTTTCGCAAAGATGCACAATTTTGTCAATTTCTTTTAAATAGTTTTCATTATAAACATTCGGTTCAGGCTCAACGGCGTCCCAAATTATGCCGAGGCGAACTATATTAAACCCGAGTTCTTTGAGTTTTTTTATCCGTTTTTCGTCAAATGCAAATATGTATTTTTTCTTTTTTGAAAACAAGAACTTCTTTTGCCCTTTGTTAACATAGTTAATTCCGTTAAAAATTCGTTCTCTGCCCAAATCGTCTGAGAAATGTGTTCCGTTTGCGTATATTGTTTCCATTTTCATCCCTCGATAGAAATTATTGATACTATTATATTATAAATATATCGCACATTCAACAATTTTATCAGCAATTTTAGATTTACTTTTTGTACAATTTATACACATTGTAAATTAAAATTTGCTTTTTCATATAAAACTTCAAAATGAATTTTAAGAAAATAATTGAGCACTGAATGGAAAAACAATATTATAATTATTAAACTCCCCGACTTATTCAGTGGGGAGTTTAACCTTAAAAAAACTTAATCTATTTCCAACAATACTGCGTTTGCAATACCGGGAATGGTTCTGCCTTGTTTACTTGAAGTCGGGCTCATCAATGCGCCTGTTGCTACAAACAATACTTTTTTATAATTTTTATTATGCATACTTTTCATTATATGAGAACAAAGTACACTGCCTGCACAACCGCAGCCCGAACCGCCTGCATTTACATCTTGCTTTTCTCTGTCAAAAATCATCAGTCCGCAATCGTTGTGTTGTTTTTTAATATCAATATTGCTGTCTTCAAGCAAATCGTAAAGCAGCCTGCTTCCCGTTTCGCCCAAATCACCCGTTAAAATTAAATCGTAGTCGTTCGGATTTGTATTTGTGTCCTGCAAAAAATCTCGAATAGTCCTTGCGGCAGACGGTGCCATTGCTGCGCCCATATTGTTTGCGTCTGTTATTCCGTAATCTGTAATTGTGCCTATATGCGTTTTTGTGATTTTTACACCGTTTCCGTTCGGTTTAACAACGGCACAACCGGCACCTGTTACAGTCCACTGAGCAGTCGGAGGTCTTTGTCCTCCGTACTCAAGAGGAAAGCGAAACTGCCTTTCACTTGAACAAAAGTGGCTTGAAGTTGCAGCAACACAACAGTCTGCACCTGCATCAACGAGCATAGCGGAAGTTGCCAAAGTCAGTGCCATTGTAGAACAAGCACCGTACATACCTATGAACGGTGCATTAATATCTTTGAACGCAAAACACGAACCTGTACACTGGTCAAGCAAATCTCCTCCAAGCATAAAATTTATATTTGACGGGTCAAGATTTGCTTTTTCGAGCGCTCGCATCACTGCATCTTTCAGCAGTTCAGACTCCGCAAGCTCAAAAGACTCCTGTCCCATAGTAGTGTCAACATATATCATATCGAAATCTTCCGAAAGCGGTCCTTCGCCCTCTTTTTTTCCGCACACGCCTGCACTTGCTACAATAACAGGCGGATTTTCAAACTCTATTGTTTTGCCATGTATTTTCATATAAACACCTCAATGTTATTATTGCCGAAATGTTTATAATTATAGAAAATAAATACCAAAAAAATGTTCTGACATACAATTTTAACAAACAAAAAAACGGGCAAATGCCCGTTTTTTTACATAATTTTATTAAATTAACCGAGAAGTTCTTTAAGAATTTTTGTAACTTCGCTTGCAGGTGCTTTGCCTCTCAATACACGCATTGACTGTCCGATAAGGAAGTTAAACGATGCGTCTTTGCCGTCTTTATACTCGTTTACGGCTTTTTCATTGTTTGCAAGCACTTCTTCTATTGCAGTTTTGATTGCACCTGTATCGCTCATCAGTCCCATATTGTTTTTATCAATATATTCCTGTGGGTTAACATCTTCTTCAAAAACTGCTTTAAATGTTTTCTTTGCAGAATCACGGCTGATTTTACCTGCTTTAAGAAGATTGATAACTTCGCCGAGAGATTCAGCTCTGAAATTCATATTTTCAGGCAATGTTGAAGTATCGTTAAGAAGTTTCATCAATTCGCCGAGTACCCATTTTGCACTTTCTTTCGGGTCGTTTGTAACTTCGATTGTTTTTTCAAAAATTCTCACAAGATATACGCTTGAACATATATTTGCCGTGTCTTTTTCAGAAAGACCGTATTCATTAATATATCTTTCCTTTTTAACATCGGGAAGTTCGGGCAAACTGAGTTTTATCAAAGAAATGGTTTCATCCGAAATTGAAATCGGAGGAATGTCAGGTTCAGGAAAATACTTGTAGTCCTGAGCGTCTTCTTTACTTCTCATAGCGTAGGAATAGCCCTTTGAATCATCCCATCGTCTTGTTTCCTGAACTACTTTTTTGCCGTCTTCTATCAAATCTATCTGACGGGCAGACTCATGTTCGATAGCACGATGAATACCTTTGAAAGTATTGATGTTTTTCATTTCTGTTCTTGTACCGAGTTCATCACTGCCGACAGGTTTAACAGAAACATTGACATCTGCTCTCAAAGAACCTTCTTGCATTTTACAGTCAGATGCGCCTATAAATTGGAGAATTTCACGCAGTTTTTCAACATACTCAACTGCTTCGTCGGCAGACTCAATGTCAGGCTCGGAAACGATTTCCAGAAGCGGAACACCGCAACGGTTGTAGTCAACGAGAGTACAGTCGCTGTATGCGTCGTGCACAAGTTTGCCTGCGTCTTCTTCCATATGAATTTCTTTAATTCTGACCTTTTTCATTCCGCCTTTGGAAGAATGAATTTCAACATAGCCGTTTTGACAAATAGGCAAATAAAGTTGAGAAACCTGGTAAGCCTTCGGCAAGTCGGGATAAAAATAGTTTTTACGGTCAAATTTGTTGTACTGTGTGATTTCACAATTTGTAGCAAGACCTGTCCTTATAGCGTACTCCACTACTTTTTCATTTACAACAGGAAGTGTACCCGGCATACCCGAACAAATTTCGCAAACATGAGTATTCGGGTCTCCTCCGAACTCAGTTGTACAGGAGCAAAAGATTTTTGTTTTTGTAGATAGTTCTGTATGAACTTCAAGTCCACACACAAGTTCGTATTCAGCCATCTTTACCCTCCTCACACAAGTTTTGGTTTTTGTTTATGATATTCGGTTGCATTTTGGAAACAATTTCCTGCACCGAGTATAGTTTTTTCATCAAACGGTTTGCCTATGAGTTGAAGACCTATCGGCATTGAATTCTTATCAAATCCGCAAGGAATTGACAAAGCAGGGACACCTGCAATATTAATCATTACAGTATAAATATCGCCAAGGTACATTTGAAGCGGGTCGGACAAACCTTCGCCCATTTTCAAAGCCGTTGTAGGTGCAACCGGTCCGAGCAAGAAATCGTACTTTTCAAAAGCGTCGTTGAAAGCCTTTGAAATGAGACCTTTTGCCTGAAGCGCTTTTTTATAGTATGCGTCATAGTATCCGCTTGAAAGCACAAAGTTGCCGAGCATAATTCTCTTTTTAACTTCTCTGCCGAATCCCTCGCTTCTTGATTTAAAATAAACATCGCGAAGATTTTCACAGTTTTCAGCAGAAAATCCATATTTAATACCATCAAATCTTGAAAGGTTTGAGCAAGCCTCTGCGCACGCAATGATATAGTATGCAGGAATAGCGTACTCAACAATAGGCATAGGGAATTCTTCAACTTCTGCGCCGAGAAATTTCAAAACTTCTGCCGCTTCCATTACAGATTTTGCAACTTCTTCGTTTATGCCCTCTCCAAAGTAGTCGGACGGAATGCCTATCACTTTTCCTTTTAAATCGAAATTTTCTATATCTTCAAGTGAAAACTCACTGCCTGCCATAGAAGTTCCGTCTTTTTCATCTTTTCCGCTGATGATTGAAAAAAGAGCGGCAGCGTCCATAACATTTTTAGAAATAGGACCGATTTGGTCAAGCGACGAAGCATAGGCAATGAGTCCGTAACGGGAAACTGAGCCGTAAGTCGGTTTAAGTCCTGTTACACCGCAGAAAGACGCAGGCTGTCTGATTGAACCGCCTGTATCCGAGCCGAGCGCAATTACTGCTTCTTCCGCTGCAACTGCCGCTGCAGCACCGCCCGATGAACCGCCCGGTACACGCTCTTTGTTCCACGGGTTTTTTGTTGCTCCGAAGTACGATGTTTCGGTAGTAGAACCCATAGCAAACTCGTCCATATTGAGTTTACCGAGTGTTACTGCTCCGCTTTCGTTCAACTTATTTATAACAGTAGCGTTGTACGGCGGTACAAAGTTTGACAAGATTTTTGAAGAACAGGTGGTTGTTTCGCCTTTTGTGCAAATATTGTCTTTTACTCCGACAGGTACACCTGCGAGCAATCCCAACTCCTCGCCGTTGTCAATTTTTTCCTGCACGCTTTTTGCTTTTTCAAGTGCAAGTTCAACATTGCACGAAGTGTAGCAGTTGTATGTTGCGTCTCTTTTTTCAATCTGCTTTGCAACTGCCTCTACAACTTCTGTTGACTTAATTTCTTTGTTTTTAATTTTCTGTGCAAGTTCAAGCGCACTAAATTCTGAAATATTCAATTTTGCGCCCTCCTTACTCTACCGTCTTCGGAACTACAAAACAACCGTCTTGTTTCATAGGTGCATTTGCAAGTATATCTTCATTTTCCATTGACGGTTTAACTTCGTCTTTTCTCATTACATTCGTAATCGGGAAACTGTGGCTCATAGCCTCGACACCGTCTGTATCGAGTTCGTTGAGTTTGTCTATATATGTTAAAATATCCTGAAGTTCATTGCCGATAGACTTTTCGTCCTTTTCCGACAATTCAATTCTTGCAAGGCTTTCAAGATATTTAACGAGTTTATCGTCAATTTTCATTTTTTACACCTCAGTTTTTTTCAACAGGTCTGCGAAGTTTGATGTGAACTTCTCTGAGTTGTTGCTCAGAAACATAGTTAGGAGCGCCGAGAAGCATATCCTGAGCATTCGAGTTCATCGGAAATGCGATAACTTCGCGAATATTTTCTTCATCTTTAAGAAGCATAATCATTCTGTCAACACCCGGAGCCATACCTGCGTGAGGCGGAGCGCCGTAATGGAATGCGTTGAACAATGCGCCGAATTTTTTCTCAACATCTTCAGCAGTATAGCCTGCCATTTCAAACGCTTTAATCATTATATCAGGGCGATGGTTACGAACAGCGCCTGAAGAAAGTTCAACACCGTTGCAGACAATATCGTATTGATATGCTTTAATTTCAAGCGGGTCTTGATTTAAAAGCGCGTCCATTTCGCCTTGCGGCATTGAGAATGGATTGTGAGTAAATATCAACTTGCCCTCTTCGTCTTTTTCATACATCGGGAAGTCTGTAATGAAGCAAAGGTCAAATCTGTCTTTGTCTATGATGTCCATTCTTTCGCCGAGCGCAGTTCTGATTTGACCTGCATAGGTGTCAACAACTTTTTTAGCGTCGCTGATAAAGAACAATGTGTCGTCGGGTTTAAGAGAAAGCATCGTACGAAGTTCTTCTTTTTTCTCGTCGGAAAGGAACTTCGCAATAGGACCCTTGTAACTTCCGTCTTCAAGAACTGTGATATAACCGAGACCTTTCATACCGATAGAAAGAGCGTATTGCAAAAGTTTTTCAAAGAAAGATTTGCTCATTTTCGCACAACCCGGAGCAACTATACCCCTAACAATCTTCTTTTGGAAAGGTTTGAAATCTACCGTTTCAAAGTACTCTGAAAGGTCGCAAATTTCAAGCGGGTTGCGAAGGTCGGGTTTATCTGTACCGTATTTGAGCATTGCCTCTTCGTAAGGTATTCTCTTGAACGGAGCAGAACTTACTTTTTTGCCGTTTCCGAATTTTGAAAATGTATCGTAAAGTACATCTTCAGCAACTGCGAAAACATCTTCCTGAGTGGCAAAAGCCATCTCAAAGTCAAGTTGGTAAAACTCACCCGGAGAACGGTCTGCTCTTGCGTCTTCATCTCGGAAACAAGGAGCAATTTGGAAATATTTATCAAATCCTGAAGCCATGAGCAACTGTTTGAACTGTTGCGGAGCCTGCGGCAAAGCGTAGAACTTGCCCTCGTGTTTTCTTGACGGAATGATATAGTCTCTTGCGCCTTCGGGAGATGAGCAGGTAAGAATAGGCGTAGTAATTTCGGTAAAACCGAGAGAAATCATCTTCTCACGCAAAAATGCAACAACTTTGCTTCTGAAAAGAATGTTGTCGTGAACTTTCTTATTTCTTAAATCAAGAAATCTGTATTGAAGTCTTACATCTTCTCTTGTAGCAGTTGATTCGCTTATTTCAAACGGAAGGTTTCTTGAACAATCGCCCAAAATCTCAACTTTTTCAACTTTAACCTCAAGTTCGCCTGTTGCGATTTTTTTATTCACAGTTTCCTCTGCACGCTTAACAACTTCGCCGTAAACAGAAATGACTGTTTCTTTTCTTATATTTTGAAGCAATTCGTCGTCATAAATTACAACCTGAGTAACACCGTATTCATCACGAAGGTCTATAAATGCTACACCACCATGGTCTCTGATGGTATCTACCCAGCCTGCAAGAGATACTTTTTGACCTAAATTATCAAAAGTGAGTTCGTTACAATTATGTGTTCTGTATGCCATATTTGCAAACATCCTTTCAAAACTATAACAGGATTTACTAAAATGCCGATAAATCGGCAAACACCTGCAAATTATCTGTGATATTATAACACAAATAAAACAAATTGTATATACAAAACAGCCATAATTTTCAAACAAATATAAAATAATGGCAGATTTATTTTGATTTTTTTAAGCAATCATACATTAAACTGCAATTTTGTGTAGTTTTTCTTTTTCAAATCAGAGTTCTGCACTGAAATCTATCAAAAAAAGAAAATGCCTGTTTGATTCAAACACATCAAACAAGCATTTTGCAAACTATCACTTATTAAATCTATAAAGTTGACGATGAGCATTAAATCAGTCAGCCTTCAGTTTCTTTTTTATATTGCTGAGCGTTACGGGTGAAATATTTAAAAAAGATGCAATATCTTTATTTCTGACCTTGCCGTTCAGTTCTGAATACTCTGACAAAAACCATTTGTAGCGTTCGGTTGCGTCGCTTTTGATTAGAACTCTTGTGAACTGAACATACTTCTGCATTGAATAACACAAAGCCATATTGTACATTTGTGAAATATTCACATCGGTACTCATCAGTTCCCAAATTACATCAATCGGAAATGTCAACAGAATACTGTCAACACTCGCCTCCACATTTACACTTGCCGGCGCATTTATCGGAATACTCGGCACAACGGGACATCCGTCTTGGAAATCGAAACACTCGGTCAAATCCACACCATTTTCATTTATGACAAACGAGCGCATAATACCCTTTATAAGAAAAACCATTTTATCGGGTTTACAACCCTGACAAAACAAAACCTCCTTTTCTTTAATTTCACATATTTCTCCACAATCGACCAATTTTTTTACTATCTTTTGATTTTCAATTTGCAAGCAATCAGTTACAAATTGTTCTATCTTCTTTTCGATAAAAACCACTCCTTTTTTCAAGTAACAATTATAAATAATAAATAAAAAAAGGTCATTAATCTTCATATATTCACAGTTACAAAAATTCGTGCTATTTTTTGTGAATTATTCACAAATTCAGAACTTTTTAACCTGAAATTAATATTATATTCACACTTTAATTTATAATTCATCAATAATTTTATTAATAACCCAAATCATTGTTACTATAAGTAATTCAAAAAACACAAAAACAATATAAAATAATGTAATAAAACATTAGAAACAAACAAAAGGCAGTCTCTGTTTGAACAAGTCCGTAAAAAATGGACAATAGAGAAAAAGGCACCCCCTATGGTAGAATAGAATAACTACCATAGGGGGATATTTTTATGCCAAGAAACTACAGACATATAAGCGATTATGAAAAAGAAATAATAGAAA
>DVEP01000014.1 GCA_015655975.1 Eubacterium sp.
CTGACTCCGCTTGAAAAACGAAATCAGTTTGTTGCTTAAAATTTAATTATTCTGCCATCGGTGGCCTTTTTTGTATTGTCTGCACAATTTGGGGCAGTACAAAAATTTGTGCCTCTAAAATAAAATTAAATATAAAATTTGCGAAATACTTTTTTACCTTTTTTCACTATGATTTCATTTTTGAAATCTTCTTTTGAAAACTCTTTAAAAGCATCTGTAACTTTTTCATCGCTTACAGAAATACCGCCCTGTTGAATAAGGCGTCTGCCTTCGCCTTTTGATTTAATCATTCCTGCTTTAATCATCATATCAAGCAGTGAAATTTTTCCGTCGATAAAATCTTCGTCATCAAGTTGTGTTGCAGGCATATCGGCACTGTTACTTCCGCCGCAGAAAAGTGCTTTTGCAGCTGTTTCGGCTTTTTGTGCCTCTTCTTCACCGTGAACAAGTTTGGTAAGTTCAAAAGCAAGAACTTCCTTAGCTTTGTTGAGTTCACTTCCCTCAAGTTTTTCATACTCTGCAATTTCTTCAAGAGGAACGAATGTAAGCATTTTCATACATTTAATTACATCGTTGTCATCAACATTTCTCCAGTATTGATAAAAATCATACGGAGAAGTTTTTTCAGGGTCAAGCCAAACAGCGCCTTTTTGAGTTTTACCCATTTTTTTACCTTCTGAATTAAGCAGAAGATTAATTGTCATAGCATTTACTGTTTTGCCGAGTTTACGACGAATGAGTTCTTTACCGCCGAGCATATTTGACCATTGGTCGTCGCCGCCGAATTGAAGATTACAACCGTATTTTTGGTACAAAGCATAGAAATCGTAGCTTTGCATAATCATATAGTTGAATTCAAAAAAGCTGAGACCTTTTTCCATTCTTTGTTTATAACATTCTGCAGCAAGCATTCTGTTTACCGAAAAACAAGCTCCGACTTCACGCAAAAGTTCAATATAATTTAAATCCAAAAGCCAGTCGGCATTGTTTACCATCAACGCTTTTCCTTCTGAAAAATCAATAAACTTGCTCATTTGTTTTTTAAAACATTCGCAGTTGTGATTGATGATTTCGGGAGTAAGCATTTGGCGCATATCCGAACGACCTGACGGGTCGCCTACCATACCTGTACCTCCGCCGACAAGAGCGATAGGTTTGTTGCCTGCCATTTGCAGTCTCTTCATTAGACAAAGCGCCATAAAATGACCTACATGAAGACTGTCGGCAGTTGGGTCAAAACCAATATAAAAAGTAGCATTACCGCTGTTTATAAGTTTTTTTACCTCTTCTTCATCTGTTACCTGAGCGATTAATCCGCGCTCTTGTAATTCTTCATATACACCCATTTTTATCCTCCTGTGAAACAAGCAGTTCCTCTGCACTGTTCAAAAGCGACGGAGTAATATCTTTGCCGCCCATTATTCGTGCAAGTTCATATTTTCTTTGTTCAAAATTTAAAGGAACTACTTTTGTATATGTTTTATTGTTTTCAATATCTTTGGAAATTAAAAGATGTCTGTCAGCAAAAGCAGCAATTTGCGCTGAATGTGTAACACAAATTACCTGTGTGCTGTTTGAAACTTCTTTGAGTTTTAAACCGATTTTTCTGCTTGCACCACCGGAAACACCTGTATCAATTTCGTCAAAAATAAGTGTTCCGACATCATCGCTCGCTGCAATTATATTTTTAAATGCAAGCATGATACGAGAAAGTTCACCGCCGCTTGCTATTTTTGAAAGCGGTTTTAACGGTAAACCGGGATTGGTTGACAACAGAAATTCTATATTGTCAAAACCCGTTGAACTTAATTTACCCTGAGAAAAATCTACACAGAACTTAACATTAGGCATATTTAAAAATTCAAGTTGTTCTTTGACATTTTTTTCAAATATTTTTGCAGTCTTTTTTCTGTGTTCAGATAATTTTTTTGCCCTATCTACAACATTCTCGTAAAGTTCATCATATCTTTTACTCAAACTTTCTATTTCATTATCGCTGAAAATTATTAAATCTCGCTGTTTTTTCGCATCGTCTAAAAACTCAAGAATTTCTTTTTCCGTCTCTCCGTATTTTAAACTTAAATTATACAATAAGTCAAGTCTTTCTTCAATATCGTTCAAATCTTGTTCATTAATCGACAAATCAGACAGTTTGTTTTCATTAACATCACTTAAATTTTCGATTTTTTCCGATACTTCATCTACTGATTTATAAACCGATTCAAGTTGTGAGTCAATCTCACAAAGTGGAACAAGTTTACTTTTCAAAGATTGTAAAACAGAAATTGCTCCGCCGTTTTCATCCGACCCACTGCAAAATTCAGAAACGGCAGAAAGCGCAGATTTAATTTTTTCTAAATTCAAAATCTTACTTTTTATTTCTGTAAGTTCTGCTTTTTCTCCGATTTTAATATTTGCTTTTTCTATTTCATCAATTTGAAAATTTAAAATTTCAAGTTTACTTTCTTTATCATCGTCATCTTTTGTCAGGGCTTTCAGTTTCCTTCTGACAGCCATAAATTCTTTAAAACTGTTTGAATATGAATACAGATATGTATCATCAGTTGAAAGTTTATCTATGAAAGTATAGTGCAGATTTGGGTCAAGCAATTGCTGAGAATCGTGCTGACCGTGAATATTGACAAGTTTTCTGCCTATTTCTTTCAGCATAGACGCAGTAACGCTCATTGAATTTATTTTACAGTTGGACTTACCGTTTGAAGACAACTGTCTTGAAATGTACAACTCGCCGTCGCACTCAATACCATAGTCAGACAAAACGCGCAGTACACTGTTGCTGACATCATCAAAATAAGCATTTACAACAGCTTTGCTTTCGCCGCTTCTGATTAAATCACGGGAAGTTCTCTCCCCTAAAACAGCGTTCAAACTATCTATAACTATTGACTTACCTGCACCTGTTTCACCCGTCAAAACATTGAAACCGTTTTCAAACTCTATGACTGCTTTTTCTATTACTGCAATATTTTCAATTGATAATGTTTTAAGCATTAACTATCTTCTCCAAACTGTGAGCAAACAAAACTGCCTGCTCCTCATTTCTGCACAAAACAAAAATTGTATCGTCACCTGCAAGTGTGCCGACAACTCCCGACCATTCCATAGCGTCAATAGCCGCGCACGCAGCGTTGGCCATACCTGAAAAGCACCTGACAACAACCGTGTTCATAGCGTAGTCAATGCTTTGAATGGACTCAATAAAAATACTGTTTGTCCTTTTTTCTTCTTCAGAAATCTCGCTTTTATTTTTTGAATATATATATCTTCCCTCGTCGGACAAAACCTTTACAAGTCTCAATTCTTTAATATCGCGGGAGATTGTCGCCTGGGTAATTTCAAAACCGCTGTCCTTTAGATAAGATTGTAATTCTTCCTGCGTTTCTACATTAAATAAAGATATAATTTCAAGAATTTTAGCCTGTCTTCTTTTTTTCATCAAAAAACCCTCTCAATAATTTTTTTGTTAAGCGTGTCATAAAAATCATCAGGTTTAATTCTGATTAGTTTAGCAGAATGTTCTGCCTTTGAAATTTTTATAATTGCGCCGCTCGGTATTTGAATAGACTTATTTCCGTCAACACTTAAATAAGAATTGTTGTTCATATCGCTGTCAACATTTGCGAAAAGTTCGGTTTCGGAATTAATAACATACGACCTGTTTACAAGTGAATGAGGACAAATCGGAGTGATTACAAAACAAGAGGTATCGGGACTGACAACAGGACCGCCTGCAGCCATTGAGTATGCAGTTGAGCCTGTCGGAGTAGAAAATATGAGTCCGTCTGCACGAATTTTTAAAACTCTGCTGTTTTGCGTTTCAACACTGATGTCAATAAGACGAGCAAGTTCGCCTCGTGTTATTACTGCGTCGTTGACAGAGTAGTTTTCTGCAAGAATTTCTCCGTCTTTAATGACTTGAGTTTTAATCATCATTCGTCGGTCAACTATGTATTCTCCGTTGATTAGTTTTTCCAGCAAATTTGTTTCATGACTTTCCGCCGCTGTTAAAAAACCAAGTCTTCCTGTATTTATTCCGAAAGTAAACTTTCCTCTTAAAGAAGCCTTTTTTACAATAGACAGCATTGTACCGTCGCCTCCGACTGCAACGACAAAATCGGAATTTTCTATAATTTCGGACTCTCTGCCATAACAAATATTGAGCGCTTTAAAATCATTTTTATATTCTTGCGAACAATATACTGCGCAGCCGAATTCTATTAACTTTGTAATTACGCCTATTGCGGTAGAAATAGATTTCTCATTATATCTATTCGGAAATACAGAAACAATCATTACAATTCCTCGTGCGATAAATTTACAAGTTTTTCGGGGTTTACACTTTCATCTACATACGGTTCTGCTGACTTCTCAATATATAACAAGTATTCAATATTGCCCTCAGGACCTTTAATCGGCGAAAACTCAAGACCGAGAACGGAAAAACCGTTTTCAACAGCAAAACCAATCACTTTTTCTATAACTTCAATATGTGTTGACGCCTCTCGTACAACACCCTTTTTGCCGACTTTTTCTTTTCCCGCCTCAAATTGAGGTTTTATAAGACAAACAGCAGCAGCGTTATTTGCAAGCAACTTGTTTAAATTAGGCAAAATAAGTTTGAGCGAAATAAAAGACACATCAACTGAAGCAAAATCTACCAAATCTTTTACCTTTTCAGAATCTACATATCTGAAATTTGTTCTTTCAAGGTTTACTACACGCTCGTCAGTTCGCAATTTCCATGCAAGCTGACCGTATCCTACATCTATCGAATACACTTTGCTTGCGCCGTTCTGAAGCATACAGTCGGTAAAACCTCCCGTCGAAGCACCTACATCCATACAAACCTTATCTTTAAGAGTAATGGGAAAAGACTCCATAGCTTTTTCAAGTTTCAGTCCGCCCCTGCTTACATATTTCAACGAATTACCGCGAACTTCGAGAATATCGTCTTCTTTCAGTTCAAAACCTGCTTTATCAACCTTTTGATTATTAACATATACAAGTCCAGCCATAATTATGGCTTTTGCTTTTTCTCTGCTCGGAGCGTATCCGCCCTCAAAAACAGCTACATCAAGACGCGTTTTTTTAACCATTGCGAACCTCTTTAACTATCGAATCGACATCTAAACCGTAATGTAAAATCTGACGGTCAACAGGCGCCTGTTTAACAAACTCCGAACTTACGGCTTTGTAAACAAACTCGCACTTTATACCGCTTTGTAAAAGCAATGAAGCAAAACGGTCGCCTACACCGCCTTCACAAATTGCCTCTTCGTAAAAGTATATTTTTTTAACATCTTTTAATTTATCAAAACATTTTTCATCTATCGGTTTAATTTTGTTTAATTTCAGCACAAAAGTGTTTTCTAAAATATTTGAAGCCTTTGCGCAGTTTTCAAAAAGTCTGCCGTAAGTAACAATACAAACATCTTTTGAGCAATCGCCGTAAAACTGAAAATCAGCGTCTTCTCTGACATAGTCAGACGGCAAATCGCACTCGTTTCCGCGGGGATAACGAATTGCGCAGGCATTTTTCTCTTTGTATATTGCTCTGTAAAAATCGTGCTGAAGTTCTTCAAAAGACGATGGACAAAATATGGAAAAATTCGGAACACTGTACAAAAAAGACGTGTCAAAAAGTCCCTGATGACTTTCTCCGTCTTCTCCGACAAAGCCCGCTCTGTCAACTGCAAAAATCACTTTCAAATCCTGCATGGCAACATCGTGAATGACTTGGTCAAGAGAACGCTGTAAAAATGTTGAATAGACTGCAAAAACAGGTATCATCCCGTTTTTTGCCAAACCTCCGCAAAAAGTAACTGCATGCTCTTCCGCTATACCGACATCAAAAAATCTTTCAGGATATTGCTCGGAAAACTTTTTCAGTCCCGTACCCTCTGCCATAGCGGCGGTTACACAGCAAATTCGCTGGTCTTTAGAAGCGAAGTCAATCATCGCATCGCCGAAACGGGAAGAATATGTTTCGCCGTGTACACACGGCTCGCCGGTCTCTATATTGAACTTACCGATACCGTGAAACATTGTGGGGTTTTCTTCGGCATGACTGTAACCTTTTCCTTTAATTGTATTTACATGGATAAGAACCGAATGTTTACAGCCTTTTGCAACATTTAAAACATCTACCAAATCTTCAATATTATGCCCGTCTATCGGTCCGTAATATCTGAGTCCCAAATCTTCAAAAAAAGTATTTTTATATATACATTTTCTTATATCGGCGTTCATTTTGTTAAACGCTTTGAGCAATTTATTACCCACAGCCGTAGAACCGAATACTTTCCTGACTGCATTTTTAGAAACATTATATCCGCTTGAAACACGAACTTTAGTAAGGTTTTTTGCAAGCGAGCCTACATTTTCCGAAATGCTCATATTGTTGTCGTTATAAATTATAATTAAATTTTTAATACCGTTTGTATTGTTTAAACCTTCGTAGGCAAGTCCTCCTGTCAAAGCGCCGTCGCCGATAACTGCAATCACTTTGCCTTTATCGCCTCGTATCTGCTTTGCCGCTGCAAGCCCTACTGCCGAAGATATAGAAGTTGACGCATGGCCGCTTGAAAAAATATCGTTTTCATTTTCAACAGGTCTTGTAAAACCGCTTATTCCGTTTTCACACCTGATAGTAGAAAACTTTTCGTTTCGCCCCGTAAGTATTTTGTGTGTATAACACTGATGTCCGACATCAAAAACAATTTCATCCGTAGGAGAATTAAATACTTTGTGAAGTGCAACGGTCAGTTCAACCGTACCTAAATTCGACGCTAAATGACCGCCTGTTTTAGATACTGTTTTTATAAGTTTTTTTCTGATTTCCGAACATAGTTCATTAAGTTCTTTTTCAGATAAATTTTTTATATCATCAGGAGAATTTACATTTTTCAGCAAACTCATTTAAACCCTCTTTTCTAAACTGAGCAGATTTTATCAATAATCTCTTTCTGCCAGATAATTTGCTATATTAACCAAGATACCGTTTATATCAATTTTATCTACTGCGCTGACAGCTTTTGCAGTGTATCCTATAACATCATTTGAAGAATTTTCAATTCCTTTTAAAGAAACATAGGTAGTTTTACTGTTTGATTTATCACTGCCTGTCGGTTTACCCATTTTATCACTATTTCCGATTATGTCAAGAATATCATCTTTTATTTGAAAAGCCATACCTATATCAAGAGCGTATTCTTTTGCTAAAAGTATAGATTTTTCATCTGCGTTACCTGCTATACAGCCCAGCACACAGGCGGCCTCAAGTAAAGCTCCTGTTTTTAATTTATGAACAGATTTAATCTGCTCGATATTCGGACTTGAACTTTCATACAGCAAGTCGATAACCTGACCGCCTATCATACCGAGCCCGCCGGCGCATTTTGACAGTTCGACAACTGCTCGGCCGTTCTGTTTTGCACTCAAGCCTGACTGACAAATCAGCCTAAAAGCTTCGGTAAGCAACAAGTCGCCTGCAAGCAAAGCCGTACTTTCGCCGAATGCAATATGGCAAGACGGTTTTCCCCGTCTTAAATCATCATTGTCCATACAAGGCAAATCATCATGTATCAATGAATAAGTATGAATAAACTCAACGGCGCAGGCATAGTTTAAAGCTTGTTCTTTTTGGCAGCCGAACGCTTTTGCAAACTCAAGACACAAAACAGGTCTGATACGCTTTCCGCCGTTTTCAAGACTGTATCTTGCAGCTTCAATTACACTGTCTTGCCCGTCTTTTGCAACAGGCAAAAATTCAAGCAAATGCGAATTTATATATTCAATATCTTCATTTAAAACATCTTTAAAATTCATTTATTCTTCCTCAGAAATATCTGTGATTTTTTGCTTTGCGTTTGTTAAAAGTTCATTGCAATAAGCGCAAAGTTTTGTTCCTTCTTCAAACAGTTTCATACTTTCATCAAGTGATTTATCTCCGCTTTCAAGCGACTGAACAATCTCCTCAAGTCTTTTTACAGCATCTTCATATTTCATCTTTTTCATCTTCACAAACCTCTGTAACATTACAATTAACTTTTCCGTCTGCAAAAGTAACGGTAATATTGTCGTTTAAACCGATATTTTTTACAGATTTCAAACAGCCGTTTTCGTTTGAAGCAATAGTATAGCCTCTTGCCAAGACAGACAAAGGGCTCAAAATATCTAACTGCCTGCAAACAGCCGAAAAATCTTTTGATTTGTTGCTTATAAATAAATTATATGATTTTTTTAAATTTTCTTCAAGTTTAAATAATCTATCCGAAACAGTATCAATAACCGAGTCGAAATTATTCAAAACATCTTTTTGGGACAAAATATCCACTCTTTGTATCTCATTGCTGATTTTATCGTTTATGTTGTTCAGCAATGAATTTTTACAATTTTGTATAAAATCAAATTCTGCGTTTTTATCAGGAACAACCAATTCGGCGGCAGCACTCGGAGTAGGCGCTCTTAAATCAGCAACAAAATCGCAAATAGTATAGTCTGTTTCGTGTCCTACCGCAGATACAACAGGAATATTGCATTTATAAACAGATTCTGCTACTTCTTCCGAGTTAAAAGCAGACAGGTCTTCTAAACTTCCGCCGCCTCTTCCTACAATTATGACATCAATATCTTCTCTCTTGTCAAGCAATGAAATTGCGTTTACAATTTCTGAAACAGCGTTTACACCTTGAACAGATGCAGGTGAAAACACAATTTCCGCAAGAGGAAAACGCCTTGAAGTAACATTGACTATATCATGAAAAGCGGCTCCTACGGGTGAAGTAACCACGCCTATTTTCTGCGGTCTTTTCGGTATTTCTTTTTTAATTTCCGAGTCGAAATATCCTTTTTTGTAAAGTTTTTCTTTCAACTGTTCAAAAGCAAGACTCATAGCGCCTATACCGTCAGGCTGAATTTCATCTGCATACAACTGATATACTCCGTCTCTGTCGTAAACAGAAACTCTGCCTCTGCAAATGACGCTCATACCGTCTGTCAGGTCAAATTTCAGCCTCTGAGCATTCCAGGAAAACATTACGCATTTCAACTGAGATTTATCATCTTTAAGCGAGAAATACAAATGTCCGCTTTTATAGTAATTCTTAAAATTTGTAATTTCTCCGCTTATATAAATATTGTTTAAATTACTGTCTGAGTCAATTATAGATTTTAAATAAGTATTAACCTGAGTAACGGTAATTACCTGCATTATTTTTTACCTCGCTTAAGCCACGCATAAACTGCTGTGCCGACAGCATTATCACAAGAAAATTCAGGTTTTGCAAACAATACGGAATAATTGTCCTTAAAATACTTTGAAATTAAAGAATTGCTCATCACTCCGCCTGCAAAAATTATATTATTATTTTTATATTTATCAACGGCAAAAAGCATCATCTGCTCTAATGAATATTTAATATATTCCAATACAAATTTTGCAACATCGCATTCATTTACGCCTTGTTCAATCATTTTCAGCGCTTTATTTTCGACACCGCTCAATGAACAATTTCCGTCTGTAACAGTCGGTTTAATTTTAAATTCAGCCGCTGATTTAGATGCGAGTTCATCAATCTTTTTTCCGCACGGAAAATCATATCCCAACTTAACGCCTATTCTGTCAATAAGCTGACCTGCTTTTAAATCGGATGAAGACGCAACAATTTCTGCGCTTATTATATTCTCATCATCAGGTTTGACAAGAATTAAATCCGTAGTCCCTCCCGATATATGAAAAGCCAAAAATTCATCTTTTAAAAAGTCAAAAGCAGACGCAGAATATACAGCCGAAAGAATATGACCTATTTGATGTGAAGTTTCAAAGCATTCGCAATTCAAAACTTTTGATATTGATTTTGCAACAGAAGTTCCTGCCAAAAAACAAGGCATATAACTGCCCTCAATATTTCTCGGCTTTGAACTTACGGCTACAGCCTCTATATTCTCTTCTATGTTAAGTTGTTCAAAAATAATCGGTAAATTCACTGTATGCTGAAACAATGCGTTGCTTTGTCTTAAACCTCGCTCGCCTTTTTTTACACTCAGCATAATTTTTTTGTTTGCGACAACATTTTCACCGTCAAACAATGCAACCGATGTTGTATAGTTGCTTGTGTCTATACCTAAAAACATTGTTACAAACTCCTGATATATGAGCCTAAAATACCGTTTATAAATGAAGCGTCTTGTGTTGTTGCGTATTTTTTAGCCAACTCTACACATTCGTTTACAGAAACTTCAGACGGTACATCTGAGATATGGTCAATTTCAAAAAACGCCACTCTTAATAAAGCGAGGTCTATTTTTGAAATTCTGTTTATTTTCCAGCCGTTTGAAAAATTTGATATTTTTTCATCTATTTCATTTTGTAAAGATGTTACGCCGTCTAATATTATTTTGGCGTAGTCGCAAACTTTCTCTTCAAAATTATCATTGTAAATTTCAACGAGTTCTTCATTGTCAATCGTAGAAAATATTTTTTCAAAAACAAGAATAAACGCTTGTTCCCTTTGTTCTGCTCTTTTCAATATATCTTGTCCTCCGTAAAAATAAATAAAATCGAAATAAGTATTGTTAAAAACAAAAAACCGGTCGCATTACGGCCGGTTGAAAATATCATTCTTCAGTTTCGGTAGGTTCATCTTGCACAATCTCGGTATCAAAGTCAATTCCGGCAATGATTACATTGACTTTTGATACTTTTTTGCCTGTCATTGTGGTAACAGAGTCTTTGACATTTGTTTGAATATCAGAAGCAACGGACACAATTTTGTAGCCCGGTTTCATATTTACATATATGCTCACTTCAATATCTTCGCCATTGTCCTTAATTCTAACAGGACTTGTCAATTTCAAACTGCCTTTTTTTATTGTTTCTACAACATCAAGCGGTTTTGTTGAAAGACTTGAAACACCCTCAACATCTTTTGCCGCATTTATAGCAATAGACATTACAACTTCTTCTGAAATAACAAGTTCGCCGAGATTTGTATCTGATTTAATTTCCATGGATACGCCTCCTTTATTTTGAACATAATTATATCACTAATTTTTGCTAAATACAAGAATAAATTATATCTTTAATTTTTAATTAATTTATTTTGATTGTATGATTGAAATATTTTCATAGGAGCAGCCGAGCTGGTCTATGGCAATTTCTTTGATTTGCAAAACAGTTTTATCTTCTAATTTTTCCGAATCTACAACTATTTGAACATTTTGTCCGTCATCACTGACTATTGCCAAACAGTTTTTAATTCCTTTTGCCTTTACAAGTGTTTCTATTTTGTTTTCTATTGTGATATATGTTGAGATTTTGTTAATCTTTTCATTTGCTTCTTTTTTTGACGCCTCTGAAACATTGCTGTTTTTAGCAATAGATTTCAAATTTTCAAGCGCTTCGTCTCGTGCTTTTTGTCTTTCTACTCTTGCGGACGAAAAGTATTCGTTTTGAGTTGTTGGCTCAGTAGTAGCGTCAACATAAGTCGCTTCCCCTATCGTTTTATTTTTATCTGTAATCGAAGATAAAACAGGTTTAACAGTTTTTGACAGGTCGCTTTTTTCCCAATACCAATTTCCGACTACACCTACCGCCAAAATCAAAATCATTACGGAAACGGTTGTTCTGAACTTTTTGTTTTTTGATGAACTCTTTTTGCTTTTGACTTCGTCATTCAAAATAATTTCGCTTATATCGTTTTCGCTGTCAAAGTCAAGTTTTTGTTCTTCTTTTTTTCTTTCGGATTTTTCTTTCGGATTTTCAATTTCAACATTTTCCGTTACGGGTTTTATACTTTCTTCAATATCTGTTTTTTCATTTTCAACATCGTCAGAAGCGCCTACTTTCAGTTTTTTAAACAAACCTTTTTCTTTGTTTTCTGCCTCGAGATTTTTAAGTTGTTCATTAAAATTCATATTATTCACCCATTACTTAATTATTTTTTATTTTGGAAACGGATATTCGATTTGCCGAAATATTGAACAATGCCGTAACACTGTTTACAATTTTTTCCTTTGTATGTATATCGTCTCCGCCGTCGCAAACAACAGCAACGCCTTTAACTTCAGGAAAATATTGTTTTATTAAAATCGGATTGTCTCCGTTTTCACCGTCATAAATTACATAATCACTTTCATACTCTGCTTTCTTTTCATCTGTTTTTTCGGTACTGTTTTGAGCGTAAACATTTTCATTTGTATCACTGAGTGTAATCATTATTTCGCAGTTGCCGACACCGTCGATAGAAGAAATAACATTTGTTAATTCATCTTCCAGCTGATTTTTATATTCATTCCAGTCCTGCGTTTCAACACTCTCGCATTTTTCTTTCTTTTGAGTCGGAAATATACTTGTACCTGCTATCAACAGCATTCCGACAAGACCGAGAGCAACAATGATTTTCAGCCTGTTATTTGAATTTAAAACGAAGTTTTTAATTTTTTCCATATTCATTACTATTCTTCACCGCTCAAAATTATTTCTGCGTTTATACCGAGTTTTTCTTTTATTATTTTATTTACTGTTTCTTTGCTGTATTCCGACGGAATCGTTACGCTTATTTTTTCGGCAGTAATCTCATTGTTTTTCATAGTTGCGTGAACTTCAACTTCTGTATTATGTATATCGTTTTCTTCCAACAAATTTAAAATTGTTTTTTTCAGGCTTTTTTCTGCCAACTCAACACTCGTTTCATTGTAGTCCTCTGAAATATCGTTTGACTGCGATTTTAAAGACGGCTTGTTTTTTATATCGGCAAAATCAAATTGTGTAACAGGCAAAATAAATGATATGAAAATAAACACTGCTATTATCATTTTCATAGTTTTCCCCATAGATGATTTCGGCACAAGCAACGAAAAAACAGTCGCAAGCAAAACGGTCAGACAAATTGAAAGTGTCCACATTTTTATGAAATCCATATTTTACATACACCTTTATCTAAACTTGATTTTTAGTTGCAATTAAAATACCGAAAGATATGATAGTTGTAACCATTGACAATATCAAAATGACTAATATCAACAACAAAACACTTTGAAAAGTTTTAATTATCACACTGACGCTTTTGTCTTCAAACATTTCGGAAACAACAGAACAAACAGACAGACAGATTTTCCAAATGACAACATCAAAAAGCGCAGGCAGAAAAATCAAAAATATAAGTATTATACCTACAATACCCACACTGCTTTTAATAAGAGACGAATAACTTTGTATTGACAATAAGCCTTCGCTTATGGCAGAACCTATAACAGGAACAATAGAATTTATCGCAAACCTTGCGGAACGCAAACCCAAGGCGTCTGCCCTTGAAGCAACGGCGGTTTTAATTGACAAAATCGACACAAAAACAGTAGCGCATACAGATATGCCGACGGTAATATATTTCTTTATCGTATTAGTTACAGCAGTTAAGTGCAATTCAGGTCGTATTCCGTTGGCAATTCCAAGCGCTAAATAACAATTCACAACAGGCACAAACAAATTGCCCGAAAGGAAATTCAAAAACTGTGCCAAACCAAGAAGTAAAGCATTTGTAGAAAATGTAGTTACAACACTGCCGGATGTAGCAATGATTAAAGCAAATACAGGTACAAATCCCACAATGAAATCTGCGCACATTTTCACTGTAGCAGACGACAAGGTTATGGCGGAACTGATTTTTACACTGATGATAACTGCAATGATAACACCTGAGCAGGCTGAAAAAATGTTTGACAGCATTTCATCTTTTACGGAAACTTTCATACTTTGAACCAAAGCAGAAAATAAAACTAAAACTATTATTTCAAAGCAGACTTTCACAGGACCTTCAAATCTGCCCTGAACAATATCTTTTAACGAGTTGATTATTTTTTCAGGCGTCAATTCCAAAATACTGTTGAAATCAAAATCATCAATTCCGAGTTCTTCCAAAATTTTTACTGCTTCTTCAGGCGCATTTTCAAATACCGAATCAGCGTTAAACTCTTTTAAATACTCGGAGTATTCGTCTGCAAAAGCGTAAAACGGAGTCAACAGACAAAATATTAAAACCGACAGAAATATAAAAATCTTTTTCATTTTACAATCCCCGAAATTATGTTTACCAAGGTTTCAAATAACGGCATCATCATTGCTATTATGGTTACTTTTGCGCCTGTTTCAACTATCGTTGACATAGCTTTTTCACCTGCGTCAATGCACATATCCGAAACAATTTGTGTAATGATGCAAATTCCCAATGTTTTAATCATCAACTTAATATATGAATATGTATATGAAAAGTCGGAAGCCAAACTTGAAACTTTGCTTACAATGCTGAAAAAGTCTTCAGCAATCATTAAAAATACAAACACACAGCCCGCTATTGAAATTAAAACAGAATACATAGAATTGTATTTTTTCAATACAACTGCAAGCAAAACAGTTACAATACAAAAAACAACTATTTTAATCATAAATCGAACAACGACTTCACTGTTGAAAACAGTTCGCTTATTTCAGGTATGAGCATCATTAAAACAACGATTACACCTGCAAGCGTTGTCAACATTGCCTGGTCTTCTCTTCCGCTTCTGATTAATAATTGGTTTAAAACTGCAACTATAATTCCTATTGCTGCAATTTTAAAAATAAAATCTGCACTCATTTTGTCCTCCAAAATTTTAAATAAAGATAATCGCTATTGCAATTCCGCCCAAAACACCGAAAGAAACACACAATTTAGATAATCTTTTTTCCTCATTTTCATAGAATTCGAGCCTTTTTTTCATTTTACTTCGATATGATTTAATATAACTTATTTGCGTGTTTATATCTGTGCTTCCGAGAAAAAGCACAAAATCTTTTAAAAGCAACAAATCCTTTTCACATATATCAGACCTGCCGTTTTCAAGAGATTTGCAAAAAGATTTATAAAAAGGCATATCAAAGTCAATATTATTTAAGAAACGCAAATATTTAAAATCACTGCATTTCGGAAGTTTTTTAAACACATCGGCTAAATCAGTCATATTGTAGTTCATTTCAATTTCTATAAGTTCACTCATAGTTATTAATTCTTTTGCAATTTCGCACCGTTTTTTCAATTTTTCAGAAAAATAAATTCCTGTCATTGTCGTTGCCGTTATCAAAAGAATTGCGCCTGTCAATTTCATTTAAAACCTCTTTACACTCAACAATGAGCATCTCTTTTTGATTTCCGCTCAATAAAATCATATATTTGAACTCGTTGAATTTCAGTAATTCACGCAACAGTTTCTTGTCAAGCAAATCGTCCTCGCTTCCGATATGTACCGACACTGCAAAAGATACTCCTGAAGCGAAACCTTTTGATATTGCTTCTATTTCTTTTTTCTTTGTTATTTCATCGCAAACTATCAACTGCGGAGACAGCGTCCGTATTGCGATGTCAATAGCGTCTTCTTTTGAAAAATAAGAAAGAACATCGCAATTTATACCTGTTTCAAGTTCAAAATCACTGCCCATTGAGGCAAATTCTCCTCTTTCATCCGTTATGCAAACTTTCAAATATTTACTGTTAAACCCGCTTGAAACCTGATAGGCAATATCTCTGAGCACAGTAGTTTTGCCGCTGCACGGAGGACCTGAAATGATGATACTCGGGAAACTGTTTTTATAAATACTTTTTAAAATAGGTACAGAGCATCTGTCAATTTGTCTGGCTACTCTGAAATTTAAAGAAGTAATGTTTTTCACGCCTGTTATTTCACCGTCTTTAATGATTGCAGACGAACAAATTCCCACTCTGTTCCCGCCTTTTACCGTTACAAAACCGTTTTTCAATTCGGATAGACTGCTGTAAACAGAATAGTTGCAAAACTTCAAAAAGTTTTCATTGATTATTCTTTCATCTGTGAAAAATGTGTTTTCTTCAATATCTTTTGTCAGCAAACCGTTTTTGCTTAAAAAATATGAATTATTTCCTGAACAAAGAATGAGAGGTTTATTCTTTCTCATTCTGATTTCTGTTATTTTTCTCATATTTGTACAGGAAACTTTAAGCAAAACTTCACAAACTTCATCGGTAAAACTTTTTGCGGATAAAATAAAACTTTGCATCTTTACTCCTTATTAAACCTATGTATTCTTGTCCGTTCATAGAACTAAACTAACTTGAAAATGTAGTTATTATATGGTATTATTTTCTTAATTATTAAGTTGAGGTAAAATATATGGATATAACAAAAAGCGGAAATAAAATCAAGACAGACAAATTTATTAATGGGCAAACAGTTAACTACTCGTTAATATTTTTGTTTTCATTTATACTTATGCTTGTATTAAAGCAAATATTAAAACTTTTTTTGCCTGCAAATATATCTGTGCTTTGTTCATTCATTGCCGTAAGCATTATAAATTTCTTTGCTGTAAAAAAATATGTCTTTAACCATAAGTCGCTTTCTTCCGGAATTAAACAGGCCGTAATGCTCGCAATCAGAATTCTGGTTAACTGCGGAATATATCAAATTTTAAATTCAATATTTTTCAACTTTCTTAAAACAGGCAAAGCGTCGGTATTTGTTGCCGCTATACCGTTTTGCTTTCTTTTCAACTATATTTTTGACCTGTATCTCACATTTGACTGCATCGGCGACCCTGAAAATAATAAAAACGGCAGGACTTACAAACTGTTTTTCAATAACAGATATGTAGTCTTGTCGTCGATTGGCGCACTGTTTTGTATTTTATTCATATTCCTTGTATTCAAACTATTTCCGTTCGGAGATCTGACTGTGCTTAGAATGGACTTATATCATCAATACGGTCCTTTATTTACCGAACTGTACGACAGAATAACAAACTTCGATTCATTTGCTTACTCCTGGCAGTCAGGCGGCGGAAGCAGTTTTTTAGGCAACTATTTCAACTATTTATCAAGCCCTCTCAACATTATAATTTTGCTTTTCGACAGAAAACAAATGCCGTTTTTCGTTACAACTCTTGTTGCATTAAAAGCATCTCTTTGTGCAGGAAGTTTCACTTACTATCTAAAGAAAAGCAAAAATTCGCACTCATTTATAAGTGCAGGATTCGGCATACTTTATGCATTTTGCGGATATTTTCTTGCTTACTATTGGAATATAATGTGGATTGACGCACTTTATCTTCTTCCTTTATTAGTTTTAGGAATAGAAAATATCATCAACAAAAACAATTCTAAACTCTATATAATTACTCTTTGTGTTTTATTTTTCAGCAGTTATTATATGGCGTTTATGTGCTGTATTTTTGCAGTTTTGTATTTTTTAGCGTACTATTTTTCAAATTTCAACGCAAATGATAAATTCGGTTTTCTCTTGCCTAATGAAAATTCTTTTGTCAAAAAAATATTCAATTTCAGATTTATAAAAACAGGGTTTAATTTTGCAATATCTTCAATTTTCAGTGCGGCAATACTTGCCTGCATCTTAATTCCCGTGTATATGATTTTAAATTCCTGTTCGGCAACATCAGACTCTTTTCCGACGGAAATCAGCAAATACTTCAACTTGTTTGACTTGCTTTCAAATCATCTTGCAGCGCTGACAACCACTATAAGAAGCAGCGGAGGAGATGTATTGCCAAATATTTACAGCGGAATTTTGCCCGTCATACTTGTACCGCTTTATATCTGCAACAAAGATATTAAATTGCGGGAAAAGTGTGCAAATATTCTGTTGCTGATATTCTTTGTATTTAGCTTTGACAACAATTTTATGAACTTTATTTGGCACGCATTCCATTTCCCGAATGACTTGCCGTACAGATTTTCATATATGTATTCGTTCTTGCTGCTGACAATGGCTTTTTCAGTTTTGAAAAACTTTAAATCTATAAAATTCAAAGATATTGCCGTTGTCGGTATGGCGATAGTTTTATTTATTGTTTTAGCTGAAAAATTCCCGAACAAATACACAACTTCCGCTACAATATTCATCAGCATTTTGCTTGTCATAGTATGGAGCGCTTTACTGTTATTGATTAAAAAGAAAAAACTAAAACAATTTACGGCAGGAATAATCATTTTTTCAATGTGTATATGCGAAGTGCTTATTGCCGACTGCAACTCTTTTGTATTTTCTCAAAACTATAAAAACTACACTGAAAAATATGACTCTGTAGAAGAAGCGCTTGACTATATCAAAAAGAATGACGACGCTTTTTACAGAACAGAGCTAAACTATTTGAATACCAGAATGGACCCTTGTCTGTACAACTATAAAGGCGTTTCAACATTTTCGTCTATGGCATATCAGGAAACATCACAACTGCAATACAATTTAGGTATGTTCGGAAACAGAATTAACAGTTACACCTACAACACACAAACACCTGTTTACAATATGATGTTTTCTCTCAAATACTTGTTATATACAAATGTAAATGCAAAACCGTCTTCAAACTTATATACTAAAAAATATGATACAAAAGACGGAAATATAAGCGTTTACGAAAACAACTACTTTTTGCCTATTGCCTACTATGTACCGAATGAAGTATCAAACTGGGAAAGCAAAGAAGGAAATCCTTTTGAAATTCAGTCAAAATACTTTGAAAAAGCAACAGGTTTAAGCAATGTATTTGTACCTGTAATTTTTAACAAAACCGAGAGCAGCCAAGTTTATTGCGATGAATTTACAGACAACGGCACTCTTTATTTCAGCAGAACAGGAAATGCAGAGTCAAGTTCAATATCTTTGGATATGCTCGCAACATCAAACAGTAATATGTACTTGTATTTTTCATCGCCTACAGTCGAAACAATAACCATTACAAAAGGCGAAGAAATATATACTCAATCAATAAATGAACCATTCATTTTTGATGCAGGAAAGTGCGAACTCGGAGAAAAAGTCAGCGTAGAAATAGACACTTCGGCAAGTGACAGCGATGAAAGTTATATTAATGTTTACGCATACTGCCTTGACCAAAATGTATTTGAAGACGGCTACAATATTCTGAAAAATTCAGCGCTTGAAATAGAAAAATACAGCGACACCGAATTGTTCGGAAACATTAAAACCACTCAAGACGGACTTTTATATACATCTATACCGTTTGATGAGGGATGGTCAATATATATTGACGGAAAAAAATCAGAAAGTTTTTCTGTAAACAGTCTTCTTTGCACTGAAATCGGCAAAGGCACTCACGAAGTAAGATTAAAATACACACCGAAAGGTTTGAAGGCAGGAATTACAGTTTCATTGACAACTGCGTCTTTAGGTATTGTTTATTTAGTTCTCAAATCAAAAAAGAAAAAATAAGTTAAAATTATATTATTCATAATTAAAACATTATAATTATATAACATTTTTAAAAAATTTCTCACTTTAATGTTTACTTTTATGTCGAATTTATGTATTATATAGGTGCAAAAATTCTATAATGAAATGAGAGAGAGGACTTTTACAAATGCCAAGAAAAACTGCACAAAATGTCGAAACTATACCGATTGGGCCACTCGGAATAATAGGAATGCCCGGTTGTGAAGAACTTACAGACAAAATTGATGCATACCTTGTAAAATGGAGAAAAAATCAAGCTGAAGAACATCAAAAAACCATTGCTTTTTACGGCTATTCCCGTGATTCGTTTAAAATCAGCGTTGACCTTCCCCGTTTCGGTACAGGCGAAGCAAAAGCTACGCTCAAAGAAAGCGTAAGAGGCTATGATATTTACATTATTGCAGATGTATTTAATTACAGCATAAAATATAACATTTACGGAATGGATGTTCCGATGTCTCCCGACGACCACTTTGCAGATATCAAGAGAGTAATTTCTGCAATAAGCGGTAAAGCAAAAAGAATTACAGTAATCACCCCAATGCTTTACGAAGGCCGTCAGCACAAAAGAAACTCAAGAGAGTCACTTGACTGCGCACTTGCTTTACAGGAACTTGTTCATTTAGGTGTTGAAAGTATCATCACATTTGACGCTCACGACCAAAGAGTTCAAAATGCTATCCCGCACAACTCTTTTGAAAATGTTCAACCTTGCTATCAAATGATTAAAGCACTTGTTAACAATGTTGACGACATAGTTATTGACAAAGAACATTTAACCGTAATTTCACCTGACGAAGGCGCTATGGCTCGTTGTATTTACTATGCAACACAATTAGGTGTTAATCTTGGTATGTTCTATAAGAGAAGAGACTATACTACAATTATTAATGGCAGGAACAAAATTGTTGCTCACGAATATCTCGGCGACAGTGTTGAAGGCAAAGATATTATAATTGTTGACGATATGATTTCTTCCGGAGAATCTATGCTTGAAGTAGCAAAAAAACTCAAATCTCTCAAAGCAGGCAGAATTTTCATCTGTACAACATTCGGTCTTTTCTGCAACGGACTTGAAGCGTTCGACGAAGCATATAAAAACGGTATTTTTGAAAAAGTATTTACAACAAACGGTGTATATCAATCTCCGGAATTACTTTCAAGAGATTGGTACTGCAATGTTGAAATTTCAAAATACTGCGCATATATGCTCGACACACTCAACCACGATATGAGTATGAGTCCCCTTCTTGACTCAAGCAACAGAATTGAAGAGCTTTTAATTAAAAAAGGATTGAGGTAATCTTATGGAGAAAAAAAAGTTGTTTTTAAAATGGCTTAAAATTTTTGCCGTTGTTTTGGCTGTTTTAGTCGGAATATCTGCAATCGCAACAGGTATCTATTGCGCAGTTAAAAAACAAAACCCAATCACTACTGTTTCAAGTTTTTTCAAAAGCGACAAAAAAGAAATAATAGGCATTTGGGAAAGTGAAAATGTTAAGGGCGCTACTGCTTTTGTTTTCAGAGACGACGGTACATACGACAGATATTTTTCAACTGTCAATTTCACAGGCACTTATAAACTTGACGGTAATAAAATCATCTTAACAAACCCTGACAGTGAACTTGAGTTAGTGTACAAGTACAGTATTGCGGGCGATAAGATGACTATGAATACCATAGACAAAGGCGAAGATTTGGGCGAAAAAATAGCGTACAAAAAAGTTGACAGGCTAAATCAAAAATCTCTCGATGAACTAATTGCAGAATCGAAAGAACTTTTAGAAAACAAAGAAACAACTACAAATTCTGAAAAAGATTAAACAAACAGCCACTTTATGTGGCTGTTTTATCATATATGACTGTTTTTCCGAATACATTTTTAATATAGTATTTGGAGGAATAGCAATGAACTACAATTCAATTGAAGAACGAGCAGTTTTTTTAGCAAAATATATAGTTGAAAATAAAGACACCGTCAGAGGTGTTGCAAAAAAGTTCGGAATATCAAAGTCAACAGTACATATTGACATCACTCAAAGATTGCAAAAAATTAATCCTCAGCTTTTTCAAAAAGTTCGTCTTGTTTTAAATGAAAACAAGGCACAAAGACATATACGAGGCGGTATTGCAACAAAAAATAAATATAAAAATATTAAAAAAATTGAAAACAATAATTAAGTGTGATAAAATAATTGTATAGTTTTCTATTGGAGGAAGTAAAAATGAATATTGGTTTCATCGGTTGCGGAAATATGGCAACAGCAATCATAAAAGGTATAATAGACAGTAAAATAATATGCAGTGAAAACATTATGCTTTTTGACAAAAACGAAAGTGCGCTTGACAATGTTTCTGCAAAATACAATGCCGTCAAGTGTAAAGATGCGAGCGAAACGGCAAAAAACAGCGATATAATTATTCTCGCTGTAAAACCGAATGTTATTCAAAGCGTTTTGACTGAAATTAACGGTGTTTTAAAAAATTCCGATAAAGTAATTGTTTCAATCGCAGCAGGCAAAACTATTGAATTTATCAGAAATTGTTTAACACAAAACAATAAAATTGTCAGAGTAATGCCGAATATCAACGCAAAAGTCGGCGAAGCTATATGTGCTTACTGCTACAACAGTGAAGTTGCAGACGAGGACAAAAAAAATGTTGCGGAAATTTTATCGGGAATAGGAAAAGTTATTGAACTTGACGAAAGTTTCTTTTCTCTGTTCGGAGTTATCGGCGGTTGTTCCCCTGCTTTTGTATATATGTTTATTGACGCACTTGCAAGAGTTGCCATAGAAAACGGTATGCCTAAAGATATGGCGCTTGAAATATCTGCACAGGCAGTTTTCGGAAGCGCAAAAATGATTTTGGAAAACACAGATATACACCCGTGGAAACTGATTGATATGGTTTGTTCACCCGGAGGAACAACTATTGAAGGTGTTTTATCTTTACAGCAAAGCGGTTTTGAGTCATCTATTCATCAAGCAGTTAATAAAGCAATAGAAAAAGACAAAAAACTTTAAACAAAACAGACCTGACTTAATTTGCACATCGGCAATATATAAGTCAGGTCTGTTATTTTTATATTATAAAAAAGTTATGCAATTTTGAAGTAAATCGAAAAATATATTTTAGTTTTCCCACTTTTGTGCGTGTTCTTCGTTCCAAATATTTTCGTCGCCTGCATTTATAGAACTTGCTCTGAATACAGGGTCTTTTCCTTCTTTTCTCTGTCTGCGATAGTCATTGAGCGCGTCTATTGCTTTTCGGCCTAAAAGCATAATTACAACTAAGTTCACAATAGCCATAAGTCCCATAAGAATATCAGCCAAACTCCATACAGTTGAAAAATCCATTAAAGCGCCGACGAAAACAGCTGCGACACAAGTACATCTGAAAACGAACAATGCTTTTTCGCCTTTAAAAATAAATCTGAAATTTGTTTCCGTATAGTAGTAGTTTCCGACAAGAGAACTAAATGCAAACAGGAATATTGAAACCGTTATAAATATAGGACCTACTTTCCCTACTTGCGACGATACTGCTTCCTGAACATAATTCATACCCGAAAGCGACGGAGAAATAGGAATACCCGACAGTAAAAGCATAAAAGCTGTTGTTGTACAAATAAGAATTGTATCAATAAACACGGAAAGAACCTGAACCAAGCCTTGCTTTACAGGGTGAGAAACATCTGCCGCGGCAGCAGCATTAGGCGCAGAGCCCATACCCGCTTCATTTGAATAGAGTCCCCTCTTTATACCATTCAGAATACACGAGCCTGCCAGACCGCCTGCAAATGCCTTAAAGTCAAATGCCTGTTTAAAAATTAAAGAAAACATTTCAGGTACATCTTCTATATTTTTTATAATTATAAAAAGTCCCATTAAAATATATACGGCAGCCATAACGGGAACAATAGCCGAAACTATATGACTTATACGGTGTGAACCGCCGAAAATACATATTGCAGTAAGAATTGCAAGAACTCCGCCCACAACATACGGCCAAATACTATCCGAATAGTCTTTAATAAAATATGAAAGTGAAGAACCCGCATTAAAAGACTGCAAAGCATTGAAACCATAAGCAAAACAAGCAATAAGAAGTACTGAAAACAAAACACCGAGTTTTCTGTTTTTCAACGCTTTTTGAATGTAATATGCAGGACCGCCTACATACCCGTCTTCCGTCTGTTCTTTGTACATTTGTGCAAGCGTACTTTCAATAAATGCTGACGCAGAACCTATAAGCGCAAGCAACCACATCCAAAAAATAGCACCGTAACCGCCTATTGCAGAACTTGCGGCAACAGCAGTTGCTACACCTGCTATATTTCCTGTTCCGACACGACTCGCAGTTGAAATCATCAACGCTTCAAAAGAAGATATATCTCTGCCGTCTTTTTTCTTTTCTCCCAAAACACGAATAGCTTCAGGGAATAAAGTAAACTGTACAAATTTTGTTCTGATTGTAAAATACAAACCTACAAAAACAAGCATAATAATGAGTATGTATGTATATAATACATCACTTGTTGTACCGAGAATTGAATTAAGCCAATCCATAAAAAACTCCTTTAACAATAAATTACATAAAAAAAGACATCGCGATTTAGCATTACTAAAATGACGGTGTCTAAAATCAGCAGTCGCATTATAACACAAATTCAGTCAAAAAACAAAGAAAAAATTTAATGTGTATTTATAATTTTTTCATAAACACTTAAAAAATTAAAAAGACGCAGTAAAATGAACAAGTCCGTAAAAAATGGACAATAGAAAAAAAGGCACCCCCTATGGTAGAATAGAATAACTACCATAGGGGGATATTTTTATGCCAAGAAACTACAG
>DVEP01000015.1 GCA_015655975.1 Eubacterium sp.
TAAAACGGCAGTAAAACATATAAAAAATTTAAAGTCTGCTGGTTTGTCTGATAAAGCAAAAAGATTAGTTAATATAATTAGAGAAAATCCTTTTCAAACTCCACCGCCTTATGAAAAGTTAGTAGGGGAAATGAGCGGGTTATATTCTCGTCGTATCAATATACAACATAGATTAGTATATCAAGTTTATGAAACTGAAAAAACAATAAAAATAATTAGTTTGTGGTCGCATTATGAATATTAAAGAAAAAGAACGCTGATGATATTTCAGCGTTCTTTTTCTTTTCCCTAATCAGTAAAAAAGCCCCTTGCGAAAAGGGGCAAACGCTTTGCGTTGGGGTTCGTAACAATTCGTTGTTTTAGTCATATATTTAATTACTTAAAATATTTACATTCAACAAATAAAAAACAATCTTGTTTAACAGTCTGTGAGTTCGTGCAGACTGTTTTATTTTTTCGGTAATTCGGTGTATATCTGTGTTAAGCCTAACAGATAATCAGCCGATATATTTAAGTATTTGCATATTATATATAACTGCTCTACATTTAATTTTCTTTTTCCTGTTTCGTATCTGCTGTACTGTTCTTGAGTTGTTTTTAATTGCTTTGCTATTTGTTCTTGTGATTTGTTTTTTTCTTTTCTTATTTCTTTTATTCGTTCTCCGATTTCTACAAGTTGCATAACTTATTAACTCCTTTTTTGTTCATTGTTACAATTATATTTTATATCTATTTGTATATATTGACTTTATGCTTGTATGGGTATAAAATAATAATTGTTATATCTATTTGAACATATTAAAAAGAGAGGTGTAATAATGCGTTGTACTTTGACAGGCTCGTTTTTATACAGTGGTACATATATGTCATACAACGGACAGTTAATAGATTATACAGTTTTGTTAATAGATAATAAAACAATAAAAATATTAAATTGTTCTGTTGATATGCACACAGTACCGAAGTTTGAAACGATTTCGATTATTTGTTATGTAAAAGTAAAAAATAATAAGTTATGTGTTACTGCAATAAATTAAATAAAAAAAGAAATAGCACATAAAAAAATTATGTGCTACTTCTTTTTGTTGAATGAAAAATATAGTTTATATATTTATCTGTTCTGCAAAATCAATTATAAGCCATTTTAACGGCTTTTGCAAGTAAAACTTAAAAAATATAGGGTAGGAGTTAAAAATGGAAAATAACGATAAAATTTTAAATATTGATAAAAAAGAAAGACAATATAATATTACTGCTGACGAAATACATAATTTGTATTTGCAGTTTAACAGATTGGAAGAATTTTTTAGCGACAATATAGATTATGATGTCATAATTTTATCTTTTTTAAATCGTGATATTTACGAGAGTGAATATTTTAATAATCTTGATATAAAAAAAGTTATATCCGACTTAATTTTTAAATTAACAAATGATTATAAAGTTTTTAAAAATAATTTTAATGTTTTAAGTGATTATTTTAGTAAATTGTTACACAAGTAAAAATAAAAAAACGATTTGTGTATTTGCAACAAAATATATATAAGCGACGGCTGGGGTCCCCACGATAGTGGGGTGCCGTGCTTATATATATATTATCTTGTTTAATATTACTATAAGTCCCTAAAAGGAGCATAGA
>DVEP01000016.1 GCA_015655975.1 Eubacterium sp.
GCCTCATCATATCCGAATACATAAACTTCTACAACAATTACCGTATTCAAACTAAAACAAAACTGACTCCGCTTGAAAAACGAAATCAGTTTGTTGCTTAAAATTCAATTATTCTGCCATCGGTGGCCTTTTTTGTATTGTCTGCACAATTTGGGGCAGTACAGTTATGAAGACTGCCTTTTAAAATATGAATTATTTTGAATTATTTGTATTGTCTTAAATTAGGAGATGCAAATGTTTCGCGATTGAAACCCAAAGGCTCCATATAACGACGAACGCAATCGTGGTGCGCAGTATAATTATCGTGCAAATCACTGCCGACAGTAATAGGAACACCTTTTTCGTGAAGCATACATATATATCAGCATACTGTCTTTTAAAATAATCTGTATAACTTTCGGAAACAAAAAAATCTGTATTCAACTCAATCATTTTTTTGTTTTCCAATACCGATTCCGCAAACTCTTGATGAAATGACTGAGGAATAATTGTAAAATCATCAAACCAAGGACCCGTCTGAACACCGTTTTTCACAAATCTGCTCATATATATCCACCATGGATGAGCGATTATATCGACACATTTCTGCTCTGCAATAAACATCTGCTGTTCCTGATAGCTCTTGATTGCAGCCTTTCTGCTTTGCCGCAAATCAAAAGACCAATGCGCGCCTGCTATTACATACTCCACCTGATAACGCTCTAAATCTTCTTCCGACAAAGACAAAGAAATGCCGTCTTTTCTAAAAACAGGAGGTACATATCCAAAAAGCCATTTCTTTTGACAATCCGGGTCGGACGGATGTTTAAGTGCAAAATCGTACTGTGATTTCGGCAATGTCGTTAACTCAACGCCGAAATGAAAGCCCTCGGTTCTGTTTTCTGAAAACAAGTTTTTTGAGCGCTCCAAATGTTTTGCCATAAAAGGATAGTTCACATGGTCGCTTATTCCGAATTGTTTAATACCGTTTTGCTTTGCTTTTTCAATCAATTCAGGTATTTTAATATTTCCGTCATAAGACGCTTCAGAATGAATATGCCAATCTGATTCATAAAAAACATTCATATTACTTACCGCCAAATAAAAATTTGAGAATAAAATCCGTTACTTTTCTCACAAAAAAGGTTTAACTGTCGAATGAAATCAAACAACAATTTAAACTATTTTGCGTATTTATTTAATCTTTTTCTTTTTCGGTGCAGGTAACTCGTCGTACATAGCGTCAAACAAACCTGCCAGATATTCTTTGTCATCGACATTATCTACAAGCAACATTTCTTTTGCGTTTTCATACGGCTTTTCATACGAAGCAAACGGCATATATGCAGCTGCGGACTCGGTCGGTTTCACAAGAAGTCTGTCATCATAAATACCGCCGACAATTTTACCTCGATAATATATGATATATTCACCCATCATAGCTCGATAGGAAATGTCGTCCAATTCGGACAACTGCTCTAAAATGAATTCTAAGTATTCTTTACTTGATGCCATAGGGCTCACCTCAAAACTATTATTATGCAAACAGGCAATCCTGTTTTCGGGACTGCCTGTTTAATTGAAAATATGCCGTTTTACTTATCCAAATGTTTCATTGTCGGGAGAAAATCGGAGTCTAACTATTTGGGTACTCATATCGACTTCAACCTACTGCAAAAACAACTTTTTCAACTTATTTCCTCAAACACCCTAACCTCTGCGGTTCCTACGGGTTATATGTATAGAATTTGATGTAAACAGACTTGATTATTAAATTGCCAAACTGCTGTTGCAACAATTATAGTCTGTTCATCTTAATATGTCAATCCGAGCAAAAGAAAGCAAAACCTATTCAAAAAGTAGTAAACTGCAAATGTACTTCTGACAAAAATCACTCATCTCAAAACCTATCCTACCTATTGCTTTATTATATAAAGAAAAGGAATTTGACCAAAGTTTGCGGATAAGCGTACAAATAAAAAAGCCCTTTGAGAAATGGTGTTCCTCTCTAAAAGGGAGTTTTGATAAACCGTTCGCTACTATTTTCCTTTATTTCCATATATACATATGTTTATTATCTCAGATAATTCTTCTGTTGTTTTGTCGCAACCGTTTTTTAACCATTCACAGACAACAGCATTTATACCATTAAGATAATACATCATAATGTATTTCCTGTTATTTGGAGGATAATGAAATCTATCTAAAATGGGACTGAATATGTTTTCATACATACGCTTATATATATCTTCAAAGCCAAAGATTTTATTGTGAACCAGTGCCGTCACAAAAATTTCTTTGTTGTCTTTTAGATAAGAAAAATACGGAGTAAGATATTTAGCACTTATGAGCACTAGTTTGTCAAGCTCACAAACATCAAGATTAAGTGAAACTGTTTGTGTATCCAATGGAAAATAAGACAAAAAGTCATCAAGCAAATATCTTATCGTTTCATCCAGCAAATCACCGATGTTTTCATAGTGCAGATAAAAGGTTGAGCGATTCACTTTCGCAACTTTGCAAATTTCACTTACGGTAATATATTCAAACGGTTTCTTTTTCAACAAGGATATCAATGCATTGTCCATTTTAACGGCAGTATTAAAGTATTTGCTCTCTGACTTATTCATAGCATTCTCTCCTTGCATAACAGAATTATTTATCTGCTATTTCGTGTGCCAGTTGCACGATTTCATATGCATATTTTTCTTTACCCTTTTTAAGCATTCTCTTATAAATTGGGTAATTTACAGCACAACCAACAAGACCGATAATTCCGACAACAATACCAAGTATTATACCACCCATACCGCTACCGATAACCTGCATAGTCAAACACATTCCTGTGCCAAAAACAAGTGCAGATATAATACCACAGGAGTAGGTAAAAATTGTAGCGGGCAGTTTTGCTCTATTATCTAATTTTTTTAAAGCAATGATTTTTGAATTGTCTTTCGGAGCGTAGTCCTTTGCGATTAATTCTGCAAAAATTTTATCTGTGTTCATTTTAAGAACCTCCTTTTGATTTTGTAATAACATCATACATTTTCAAGGAGATTTATTGAACAACAACATATACAAAAGTGTTGATTTGAGAATTAAATTCAAAAAATTTTTTCTCTTTCTTCTAAAAATGGGCAATCCCTTTCAAGACTGCCGCCCTCTGAGAAAGGGTGTTACTATCTCAAAGAGAAATTTGATAAAACTAAAGATATTAATCTTTTAATATCCCCAAGCCATCAATTTCCATTCTCCGTCTTCACTGCGAGCCAACCACCATGACCATGTACATTCTTCATTAGCATCCCATCCTCCGCCACCTTTTAAAGGAGAACGAAAACTACTGTTAAACATGATACATTGTGTAAAAACTTGGCTGTTATCATCAGCTCTCTTCAATTCATTTATCCATTCAATATTTTCTTTATCTATACAAACATCATCTGATGAATATGAAAGACTGTACAATTCACATCCGTCCATTGATTCAAAATGTTCTTTTATTTTCTCTATTGCTTCGTCCATCTCTTCTTTTGTATAGATAGAAGATGTACCGTAATCAATTTTCACATTTTTCGTTTTTCCTTTTCCGCATCCTACAAATGAAAACATCAACGCAAAACAAAGCACAATTGCGGTCAATTTCTTCAAAGTCTATTCCTCCAAAAGGTTTAAATTTATCATTATTATAACATATTATTTTATTTGTCCAAACATAATTTTTTCAGTCTATACAATTTTATAATCCACTTTTAAATTAAAGTTCAGTCTTTTCTCTTTTCGCATCTACTCACTTATATCCTATTTCTTCTACAATTTTCATTATTTCATCATAATCTTGTTCCGAACATCTTGCATAAACGACAGTGTTATCTCTATATGCCACAATATTATATGTACTCTGTATATTCATTTCAAAAATTTTACCGCCTTGCTTTAGCTCTCTTTCATACTTTGCTCTGTCTTTTGGTTCAAGATTTTGATTGAAATCATAAGATATCCTATTGTAAACACCGTCTGTTGTTTCGCTGTCATTATATTCGTAAAACTCTACCTTACTGCTACCCTTTGCTCCTGAAGCTATATACATTAGCTTATCTTCATCAAAAAACCAATATGATGTCGGCATATCTACAGTATTAAATCCTCTTTGTTTCAGTAGTTCCTTAACTTCTAAATGTTCCGTCAATTTTTCTGTCGATACAGATACTTGTTGCTTTCTTTCACCTACAATCATCGGCCATACGGCTCTTCCTATAAATGAAAAAAACAAAACCACTATCAAAACATTAAAAATAACTATTCTGACATTATGTTTTTTTATTCTGACTTTTTGATTTTTTGAAACAGTGTCGCCATCTTCGGCATCAGACAAATTCTCAACACTGTATTCTTCCAAAATCATACTCTCATCTTCTGCATATTCGTCAGTTTTTCTGCCGTTGGCATCATTAATTCTCTTTTTGAGAATATATATTTCATAATTGTAAAGATGTTTTTCATATTGAAAATTTATGGTTTTTCCATCTTTGGTTGTAAACAGAAAATAATCACGGTAAAATGTTGTTCCGCCCGAACCGTATCTATGAGTTCTTACCTTTTTGGTTATTTCCTTACAACTTGCTATATCAGCATACTTATAATATTTCTTATTAAAAGGGCTTGTTTGAAAACTAAAACCTTCTTTATCTATTTTCACATTTAAATATTTATACCTTACAAACAAAATAACTATTGCGATAATACATAATATTATACCCATATATCTAAATATCAGTGGTTCCTGAACATATGATAATTTGCTCTCAAAAAATTCAAGTATAAATACAATAAGCAAAATAACTATTGCGCCTGCAATATACGATTTACCATAATTCTTGCCTGTTATTTCATAACTGTCAAGTTCATTTGCTCCATTGTTATAGATTTGATTTCTACTGTCAACTTGATTTTTGAAAAAGTCAATCGCCTGTTCATCGCTTGCATAAAAAGGAAATTTTACAGTAGTTCCTTTATCGAGTTTAAATGTACAATAATCTCCCCCTCGGCTTGAACTAATCCACACCCCTCGTATGTTTGAAAAGTTGTAAATATGTCCGTTGCCTAACCTTGTTTGATAATATATTTCATCATTTCCTATTAATACCTTAAACACAAACGCTCTGTATATGGCTATCAGCATAACAATAATCATTAAAAAATCTATAAATCCGACAAATATAAATGCTGCATTATTTGATTTATATAGCCATAGTGTCAACGCCGTAAACGGAACTACCATAACTAAAGATAAAAACACACCTGTTTTTCCATTGTCGAGTTTATATAGCCATTCCTTGTTTTTATATTCATTCATAAATATACCCCTCTTTTTTTAACTTACATACTATTCAAATCAAATTGCATTTTTTCAAAACGGGTGAACCCATTTTGATTGCATCCTATAAAAAAGAAAATTTTCTCTCAAAGTGCAGTTCTACAAATTTGAATTTGTCAAGCTGAAATTACCAACTATTCTCTTATATATTTCTTGTCAGTATTAGGGATATTATCTTCTGACCTATATCTTTCAACAATCATATGAAGATTATATTTCTCCCTTAATGCTATAATTGTTTTCATCATCTGTGATTGATGATGAATATCAATATCCTTCTGACTTCTCCAACTATCTATCAACAAAACAGTTTCCTTGTCATTTATAGGATAAAAATAATCATATCTGATATTGCCCTCTTCATTTCTGATAGCGTCAACCGTACCACTGGAAATCATTTCCTCCGCAAATTTTCGGGCAGCACCATTTTCTCCTGTATAATATATATTAACTGTTATGCTCATAAGAGTTTACCTCCAAAACTTTCAATTTGTCGATTTCTTTATATGTACATTATAACAGTTTTTTATATACACCACAAGAAATTCTAATTTGCAACTTTTGTTTTTCTTTTTTATAAAAATGGGCAATCCTATATAGGACTGCCCATTACACTTAACTTATTTTAATTTTTACTTATCCAACGGTTTCATTGTCGGGACCCTTTTTGTGGTTCTTTCATACTCGACCAAGCTGGTGTTAATACTATTAAATTCTCCATATTCCAATTATCCCCCATACTTCATATTTTTGCTCTACTTTGAGTCACTTTGCGGGCAAATGATGTAAAATATGATGTAAATGATGTAGGGCGATAGTAGTATATGCAAGAGCATATTCATATACA
>DVEP01000017.1 GCA_015655975.1 Eubacterium sp.
CTGTAGTTTCTTGGCATAAAAATATCCCCCTATGGTAGTTATTCTATTCTACCATAGGGGGTGCCTTTTTTTCTATTGTCCATTTTTTACGGACTTGTTCATTTTGTGCCTCTTTTGTTATTATTTATATTTATTTATTGAATAAATACTGATATGTGGTATAATAATTTAGCTAAAGAATTATATTAGTTTGGTGATTGAAATGAACGAAACAGAAAACAGAATTATAGAGTTAAGAAAACAAATAGAATATCACAGTAACAGATACTATAATGATGACTCTCCGGAAATTGAAGATTTTGAGTACGATATGCTGATGCGTGAACTTCAATCACTTGAAGAGAAGTATCCTGAATATAATACCCCCGATTCTCCGACACAGCGTGTAGGGGGAAAAGCAGACAACACATTTGAAAGCGTAACGCATACTGTAAGAATGGAAAGTCTGCAAGACGCTTTTTCTCACAATGAATTGCGGGATTTTTCAAGACGCGTAAATGAAACAATTGAAAACTGTCAATATGTTGTTGAGCCGAAAATTGACGGTCTGTCTGTAAGTTTAGAGTACAGAAACGGCGTGTTTTTCAGGGGTTCAACTCGAGGCGACGGAAATGTCGGTGAAGATGTTACGGCAAATTTGAAAGTCATCAGAAATATTCCTTTAAAACTAAATGAGCCCTTAGAATATCTTGAGGTGCGCGGCGAAGTTTATATGCCTAAAAGAAGTTTTGAAAAAGTTGTTGACAGACAAATTTTAAACGAGGAAAAACCTTTTAAAAATCCGAGAAATGCCGCCGCAGGTTCTCTCAGACAAAAAGACAGCGAGGTTACAAAAACAAGAGCTCTTGATATTTTCGTTTTTAATATTCAGCAGATTGTCGGAAAAGATTTAGATTCACATAAACAATCTCTTGATTATTTGAAAACTCTCGGTTTCAATACAATACCGTCGTATAAACTTGTTGACAATATTGAAGACGCGATTACAGAAATAGAAAATATCGGCGAGTCAAGAGGAAGTCTTGAATATGATATTGACGGTGCGGTAATAAAAGTAAATGACTTTAAAAGCAGAAATCAACTCGGAAGTACGGCAAAGTTTCCTAAATGGGCAGTTGCTTTTAAGTATCCGCCCGAAGAAAAGCAAACCAAAATTTTAGATATAGAAATAGCAGTCGGACGAACAGGCGTTTTAACTCCTACTGCTATTTTGGAGCCTGTTCATCTTGCAGGCACTACTGTTTCAAGGGCGACTTTGCATAATATAGACTTCATTAAAGAAAAGGGAATAGCAATAGGCGATATAGTTACAGTTCGAAAAGCAGGAGATATAATTCCGGAAGTTTTGTGTGTGAATGAACATTTGTCAGACAAAACTTATGAGTTTCCGACAAAATGTCCATCTTGCTCAAGTGAAGTTATACGAGAAGATGACGAGGCGGCAATTAGGTGCATTAACCCTGATTGTCCTGCCCAGCTTTTGCGAAATTTAATTCATTTTTGCAGCAGAGATGCTATGGATATAGAAGGCTTAGGTCCTGCTATACTTGAACAATTCAGCAATAATGAAATGATTTCTTCTTCTGCGGACATTTATGATTTAAAAGCCGAAGATATTTTAAAACTCGACGGATTTCAGGAAAAGAGCGCAAAAAACATTATTGACTCTATAAATAAATCTAAAGAAAATGATTTATCAAAATTGTTGTTCGCTTTGGGTATAAGGCACATAGGCTCAAAAGCAGCAAAATTGCTTGCAGAGCATTTCAAAAATATAGATGCAATAATTGACGCGTCTGTGGATGAGATTTGTGAAATAGACGGTTTTGGGGAAATTATGGCAGTCAGTGTGTATGATTATTTTAAAACATCCAAAGCTCAGAATTTAGTTTCTCGATTTAAACAGCACGGTGTAAATACAGTGTCTAAAACGGAAATTAAAGATGACAGATTTGCAGGAAAAACTTTTGTATTGACAGGAACATTGCCTACTTTCAAGCGCTCACAAGCGCAAAAAATTATAGAATCTTTCGGCGGTAAATGTTCGTCTTCTGTTTCTAAAAAAACAGATTTTGTTTTGGCAGGCGAAGATGCAGGAAGCAAACTTGACAAAGCAAATTCTCTGGGCGTAAGAGTGATAAATGAAAATGAATTTAAGGAAATGGCAGATTTATGAAAGAATTTAGATTGAAACAAAAAAGATTAAAAAAGGCTATGACTTTTATGTTGGTATTTGCCGCAGTTTTTATCTTTATTTATATCGGAATTGAACCTTTTGTTGTTGAATTGGCAGGAAAAACAGTAAACAGTGTTTTGTATTTTTTAAGCAATGCCGTTGTAATAGTCGCTATGATTTTATTGTTCCTGTACTATTCAAAGTATTCTAAATCGGACTTTTACCTTCAAAGTATTGAAGATGAAATAAGCGATGTTTCATACTACTTAACTTCCCGTGAAGAAAACGAAAGCGATTTATATAAAAAAGCGGTTGCCGCCGATTTGATTGACAATAATTTTTCTGTTCAAAATAATATTAAAGCGGACGGTTTTGATTTTTCATTCAAAGCGAACAAAGGAAAAGACTATATTTACTGCGCAGAAATTTCAAATTTGGACCGAAATGATGTCATAGCCTATTCTGATTGTGTTTTGAACGATTTAACAACAATGAATTTGAAAAGAAAAGGGAATATTGTTGTGTTTTTCATAACAGATAAAGCAGATGAGGGCGCAATAGCGCTTTCAAAAATGACAACTGCATACGGCAGAAAACAACAGATAAAAATTAACAATGCCATTATTGAACTTTCTACAAAAAGATGCTATTTTCTCGGCAACAGAGAAACAAAGAATCAAGCCAATATTGCAAACTATATTATGAATTGTGATTTGCCGATAAAAGATAAATTCAAGGCGAAAGAGCGACTTGCTTTTCAAGATGAACTTGCTGAAAAAATGAAAGGTTTTGATTTGAAAAAATATTTAGACGGACAATTTATTGTTCATTAAGAGGTGTATATTATGGATATAAGATGTGAAAGATTTTTTGATGATATTAAAGGTAAAAAAGTTGCGTTTATAGGCGTAGGCGTTACAAATGCTCCGACTGCAAAATTTTTTGCCGACAACGGTGCAATAGTATATGCGTGCGACAGAAAAGACAAAGAATATATCGGTAAAGAAATTTGCGATGACCTTGAAAAACACGGTGTAAACTTTTCTCTCGGCGAAAACTATCTCGATATTTTAAACGATGTTGATGTTGTTTTCAGAACACCGGGAATAATGCCTGACGCCGAATTCCTTGTTAATGCAAAAAAGCAGGGAAAAGTCGTTACATCTGAAATGGAAGTCTTTATGAGTCTTTGTCCCTGTAAAACAATCGCTGTTACGGGAAGCGACGGAAAGACAACTACAACAACAATCATTTCCGAATTTTTAAAAAAACAAGGCTATAAAGTTCATTTGGGCGGAAATATCGGAAAAGCTCTGCTCCCTGAAATATCAAACATAGAAAAAAACGATATAGCAGTAGTTGAACTTTCATCTTTTCAACTTATTTCCATTCACTCATCTCCCGATATTGCAGTAGTTACAAATTTGGCGCCGAATCACCTTGACCATCACAAAGATATGCAGGAATATGTTGATTCTAAGAGAAATATCTTACTCCATCAAAATGCTTTTTCACGGGCAGTTTTAAACTATAACAATGACTATACAAGAAAAATGGCAGAAGATGTTAACGGAACTCTTTATCAGTTCTCGTTTAAGGATGAAGTTCCTTGCGGTGCTTATTTAGACTCAAACGATGTTTGGTTTAAAGATTATGACGGAACTAAAACAAAAGTAATGACAAAAGACGATATAAAACTTGTCGGAGACCACAATATAGAAAACTATTTAACTGCCGTTACTGCTGTTTGGGGACTTATTTCGGTTGAAAATATGGTAAGTGTTGCCCGTGAATTCGGAGGAGTTGAACACAGAATAGAATTTGTCCGTGAAAGAAACGGTGTTAAGTGGTACAACGACTCAATAGCGACTTCTCCTACAAGAGTTATATCGGGCTTAAAATCTTTTGACAAAAAAATAATCATAATTTGCGGCGGCTCCGATAAAGGTATTTCATTTAAACCTATGGTGCCGTATATATTGCAAAAAGTAAAACTTTTAATTCTTATGGGCGATGTTACTGCTCCGAAAATTTATGACGATGTTATAAATGACAAAAATTATAAAGAAGGAATGCCGAAAATTCTCTTTGCAAAATCAATGGAAGAAGCTGTTAAAATTGCAGATGAAAATTCTCAAAACGGCGATATAGTTTCTCTTTCGCCTGCCTGCGCTTCTTTTGATTTGTATAAGAATTTTGAATACAGAGGCAGACACTTCAAAAATATTGTAAATGAACTTAAATAAGGTGTAAAAATGACTGATATTAAAGATTTACTGAAAAGACTTACTTCCTGCGTTGCTCCGTCAGGCTGTGAAGATAACGCAAAAGAACTTATTGCAGACTTGCTTTCAGATGTAGGAGATATAAATATTGATAAAATGAACAATATTTCCTGCACTTTCGGAGAAGGATATCATATAGTTCTTGAAGCACATTTAGATGAAATAGGATTGATTGTAAAAGATATTACTGCAGACGGATTTATAAAAGTTGCGTCTTGCGGCGGTGTAGATGAAAGAATGCTTTTAGGCTATGAAGTAACTGTTTTAGGTAAAAAAGAATTAAACGGCGTCATTTCTACATTACCTCCGCACTTGTCAAAAGAAGACAACGCAAATAAAACAAGCGTAAACGATGTTGCGATAGATACAGGGTATTCATACGAAGAATTAAAAGAGTTTGTAGATTTAGGCGACCGAGTTATTTTTAAACGCAATTTTACCGAATTGTTATCCGACCAAATCAGTGCAAGTTGTCTTGATGACAGAAGCGGTGTTGCAGCCGTTATTCTTGCTGCTAAAGAAATTAAGAATTTAGATTTACCGATAAAAATAACTGTTCTTTTGGCTTCTCAGGAGGAATTGGGCAACAGAGGCTCATATTCAGCATTATTCGGTAAAGATGCCGATGAAGTAATTTGTGTAGATGTCAGTTTCGCATATACTCCCGGATGTGATAAATCAGAGTGCGGAGAAATCGGAAAAGGAGTTATGATTGGTAAGTCGCCAATTCTTAACGGAACTGTTTTTAACGAACTTGTGAATATAGCAAAATCAAAAGATATACCGTATCAAATTGAGGTTATGAACGGCAGAACAAGTACAGACGCAGACGCCTTTACAATCAGCGGTGCAGGTTTTAAGTGTTCGCTTTTGTCAGTTCCTGAAAAATATATGCACACGCCTGTTGAAGTTGTGGATATTAATGATATAGTTTCTGTAAAAAATTTAATGGTAGAGTATGCTAAAACAAAGGCGGGTGTAAACAATGCTTAAAGATTTGTGTAATCTGTACGGCGGTTCGGGAGATGAAAAATCTGTCAGAGATTATATAGTGAAACAAATAGAAAAACATTGTGAGTACAAAGTTGACAATTTGGGCAATATAATTGCTTACAAAAAAGGATTGAAAACGGCTGATAAAAAAATAATGTTCAGTGCGCACATGGATGAAGTTTCCTTTATAATCACAGATATTACAGATGACGGATATTTGAAATTTTCATCAGTAGGCGGAATAGATGCAAGCGCTGTTTTAAACAGAGTGGTTTGTATAAATAACAGTGTAAAAGGTGTAATCGGAACAAAAGCTGTTCATCAACTTTCGGCAGATGAAAAAGGCGTTGCGCTTAACTATGATAAATTGTATATAGACATAGGAGCAAAAAGTCGTTCAGATGCAGAAAAATATGTTCAATTAGGCGATTTTGCATATTTTTCTGCAAACTATCAAATGCTTGATAACGGAAATATCATTTCAAAGGCTATTGATGACAGAGTAGGTTGTATGTTTTTGATTGAACTTATTAAGTCAGATTTACCGTACGATATGTATTTTGCGTTTTGTGTTCAGGAAGAAGTCGGTTTGAGAGGCTCAAAGTGTGCTGCTTTTCAGATTGACCCGGATATAGCGGTTGTTCTTGAATCTACAACTGCCGCCGATTTGTGTGGTATAGACGGCAGTAACAAAGTCTGTTGCCTCGGTAAGGGACCTGTTGTTTCATTTATGGATTTGAGAACGGTTTATAACAGGGAACTATATAAAAGAACTATGGAAGTTGCGAAGAACAGAAATATACCCGTACAGACAAAGACAGCAGTTGCAGGCGGAAATGACGCAGGAGCAATACAAAACTCTGCATCAGGCGCAAAAATGCTTTGCGTTTCTTTGGCAACTCGTTATATTCACGGCTCGGCTTCAATGGTCAGCAGTAAAGATATAGACAATACAAGAAAACTTATAAATGCTATTATTGACGAGGTTTTATGATAATAAAAGCAACAAACTTTGAATGCTTAAATAAATATAAAAAGACAGATATTTTCTCTGTAAGGGTTATGTCTTTGGCTAAAGCGTACGGCTTTTCTTACGATTTTGTTTCTTTTTACTGTCAAGTCTTAAATGATGAAGTAACTGCCGTAATTTCTTATCTTGAAACAGATGTTACCGTCAGTTCACAAAGTTTTGCCGACAAAGAAGAAATTGTACAGTTTATCAAAATGAAACCTTTTACTTCCGTTTTGACAGACGATACTTTTGATTTGGGCTTTGATTTTGACTATGGAGAAATAATGAAAACTTCATCAAAATTTGAGTTTGAAAATAGTTTTTGCAAAATAGATATGTATCCTAATTTGACAGATTTATTTGATTTTATCAGTTATGAAAAACAAGATTTTTCAGCGTGGTATGTTGATTTGAGTCATCGAATAAGACACGGCTGCGCAAAGGCTTACGCATTAAAAATTAAAGATGAAATCATTTCTTCGGCAATTTTTTCTTTTATATATCAAGACAACGCAATTTTAACCTCGGTAAAAACAGAAGGTGCTTTCAGAAAAATGGGATATGCAAGTGTTTTGATTTCAAAAATGCTCTGTGATTTTAACGGCACTGTTTATTTAATGCGTGATAAGGAACGAAACGAAAATTTTTACAAAAAACTCGGATTTGAAAATATAGGAAAGTGGAGAATGTTTTAATGGTACCGTTTTTTAATATTGATAAAAAAATAGAAGACGCTTGCGAAAAAGCACTCGGTTTAACAACAGAACAATTTTTAAATATAGAAAAAATTACGGAATACAATCAGTTGAAAATTCAAAAAGCTTTCATTGATTTCGGAGTAAGCGAAAGCCATTTTACATCAAGTACAGGCTACGGCTACGACGATAGGGGCAGGGAAACGCTTGACAAAGTTTGGGCGCAGATTTTCGGTGCCGAAAGCGCTTTGGTAAGACACAATTTTACTTGCGGAACACATACTTTGGCAACTGCTTTGTTCGGCGTTTTGAGACCCGGAGACAAGATGTTGTGTATCTCGGGCACACCTTATGATACTATCCACAGCGTAATCGGAATAAGCGGCGAAAATATGGGTTCTTTAAAAGACTTTGGCGTTTTATATGACGAAGTTCCTTTGAAAAATAATCGCCTTGATTATGAAGAAATTGAAAAAAAGACAGACAGTTCTGTTACAATGGCGTATATCCAGCGTTCAAGAGGATATGAACTCAGACCTAGTTTGTCTGTAAGTGAAATTGAAAAAGCAATTAAAATTGTTAAAAGAAAAAATCCTAAAACTATTGTAATGGTTGATAACTGCTACGGCGAGTTTGTAGAAAAACTTGAGCCGACAGATGTAGGCGCAGATTTGATTGCAGGCTCGCTGATAAAAAATGCGGGCGGCGGTATTGCCTCGACAGGCGGTTACATAGTAGGAAGAAAAGACCTTGTTGAAAAATGCGCTTACAGATTGACAACACCCGGACTGGGTGCTGAGGTCGGCGCAACACTCGGACTCAACAGAGAACTTTATATGGGTCTGTTTTTTGCACCGCATGTTGTCGGTGAAGCTGTAAAGTCTGCAACTTTTATATCTGCTTTGTTTGAAATTTTAGGCTACAATGTTACACCGAAATATAACGAAACAAGACATGACATTGTTCAGTGTTTAGGACTTGAAAATGAGGAAAGCCTCGTTGCATTTTGTCAGGGTATTCAAAGCGGAAGTTACATTGACTCTTTTGTTGCTCCTGAGCCGTGGGAAATGCCCGGATATGACAGCAAGGTTGTAATGGCGGCAGGCGCATTTACTCTCGGTTCCTCTATAGAACTTTCAGCCGACGCTCCCATACGAGAGCCGTTTTACGCTTGGATACAGGGCGGACTGAATTTTCACAGTGCAAAAATTTGTGCTTTGCTTGCCGCACAAAAAATGTTAGATAAAGGACTGCTTAAATAATGTACAATTTTAAAGGTATTTCTTCTTCTGCAATAAATTTATTGAGTGAAAACAGGTTTAACAATTCAAAGGATTTTTACGAACTTCACAAAGAAGAAATTAAACAAGGCGCAGTTGTACCGATGCGCCAAATAATGCTTGACTTGTCTGAAACATTGTGTGATTTAGATGACAAAATTTACACTCACCCGATATATACAGTTTCAAGAGTAAGACGAGATACACGGCATACTAAATCTAAATTATTGTATAGAGAAAATTTGTGGGTTATGTTTAGGCGCAATAAGTTTGAATATCCCAACGCACCGTGTATGTGGTTTGAATTTACACCTTTTTGTTACAGTTACGGAATAGGAATGTGGTGTCAAAAGCCTGTTCAAATGGACGAGTTGCGCAAACTTATAAAAAATCATCCGAAAAAGTTTAAACAAGCGGCAGATAAACTCACGGACAATGGTTTCACATTCAATTCGGAAATGTACAAAAAAGACAGAGACGCAACTGTTCCGCTTTATGTAAAAGATTATTTTAATTCTAAATATATTCAGTTTATTCACTCGGACAGTGATTTAACAAAAATTAATACTCCCGATTTAATAGACGAATTAAAAGAATTTATTAAAACTGCAGAGCCGATGTACAAAATTATGATACAGGCGTATGAAAATATAATCAGTGAAGGATTGATATAGATGCTCAATGTTATTATTGGCAGAAACGGTACGGCAAAAACAGATTTCATATATTCTAAAATTAAAGAAGATGTGTTGAATAATGAAAATGTTGTTTTTATTGTTCCTGAACAGAATTCTTTTGTCAGCGAATATAAATTGCTTGAACTTCTCGGTGAAGAAAACATAGGAGATGTTTCCTGCCTCAGTTTTACAAGACTTGCATACGAGATGCAAAGCATATACGGAAACAATGATTTGCCGACGCTCTCAAACGGTGCAAAAGCAGTTTTAATGAAGAAAGCTATAAATAACTGTAAAGATAAATTGTCAATTTATAAAAACAGTGTAAAGCATTTATCTTTCATCAATTCCGTCATTGAAATATGCGACGAAATGGTAGGTTGTGAGGCAACGCCTGAAATAGTCGAAAGTGTTGCTGATGAAATAGATAAAAAGTCGCTGAAATCTAAATTGTATGATATTTCTGTTATAATGCAGGAATACAACAGTTTGATTGAAAACAGATATTTTGATACGGCGCTTGAACTTTCAAGACTTTATGAAAAACTTGTCAAAACAAATTTCTTTGACGGAAAAACAGTTTATATAGACGGCTTTTTTACTTTCGGCGCTTTTGAGTTTAAGATAATAGAATTGATTATTAAGCAGTCAAAAAATGTAACTGTTACTTTTTCGTGCAACAAAGAAAATGACTGCGACGGTAATTTTTTCTTTTTAGTAAATGACGCTTTGTGTAAAGTGAAAAACTTTGCTGATAAAAACGGCTGCGGATACAAAGAAACCGTATTGACGCAAAACAAATATTTTGAAAATGACGAACTATATTTTTTAGAGCAAAATATCACAAAAAAGAAACCGTCCGTATATACAAATCAAGATATTGAAAATATAAGCATATTTGAGGCATCGACCGTATATGACGAGTGTGATTTTGTCGCAAGAGAAATACATAAATTGTTGCGAACGACAGGTATTTCTGCAAAAGATATTGCAGTAGTAACAAGAAATGCCGAAAAATACGGTTCTGCCGTTATAAGTTCTTTTGAAAAATACGATATACCGTATTATTTCGACGAAAGGCACAGTATTTTTGTACAACCGTTAGTAGTTTTTTTAGACTATCTGTTTAGGATAATCAACTATTCTTTCAGGCTTGATGATGTTATTTCTTTTATCAAGTCAGGTGTATTTGATTTGACTCAGAGTGAAATCTCAGAGTTTGAAAACTATGCTGTAATTTGGAATATTAATGGCAGTAAATGGTATGACGATTTTATAAATCACCCTGACGGCTTTAAAGACAAAATGACTGATTATGACAAAAAGCGTTTGGAAAAAATAAACGAAATCAGAAGAAATGTTATTTTGCCTGTCCTGAAATTTAAAAAAGAGTGCAAAAATTCTTCGGCAGATGAAATATGCAAAAATTTATATCAGCTCATAGTAGATTTTAAAATTAAGGATGTTTTAAAGAAAAAGGCAATATTTTTTGAAAACAACAATATGAGCGCTTTGGCAAAAGAACAAGAAGCCGTATGGAATTTGGTAATGCAAATTCTTTCGGAAATATATATTGTTCTCGAAAATGAAAAATCTTCTTTAAAAGAGTTTTCGGAGTATTTTTCATTGATGATTCAAAATTGTGAACTCGGCACTTTGCCTGAGGGTGTAGATAATATTCAGTTCGGTGAAATAAACAGAGTCAGATTAAACAGTCCGAAAGTTGTTTTCAGTGTGGGAATGAATGAGGGCGATTTCCCTAAAAATGTTGAAATTGAAAGTATTATAACAGCGTCGGAAAGAAAATATTTAACAAAATCATTTTTAAACTACGGTGTAGAAATTACAGGCGTTAATGAGTATCTTTCAGCCTATGAAAGAGTGTATCTGTACACTGCGGTTTCATCGGCTTCACAAAAGGTTTTTTTGTCGTATCATTCATTCACAGACAGCGAAAGAAAAGAGCCTTGCGAATATATTAGCAAAATCAAAAGAATATTTCCGTCAATAAAAGTTGCAAAACAATCTTCTGTTAATGAACTTGAATTTATTGAAACAAAATCTTCTGCCTTTGAATATATGTGCTCAAAATGGAGTGAAAACACTGTTGTCGAAGAAACATTGAAACACTATTTTTCAAACGAAAGTGAATTTATCGGCAGATATAAAAGTGTAGTTCTTCAAAATAACTGTGATGAAATGAAGATTGAAAATTCCGATGTTGCAACAAAACTTTTCGGAGAAACAATGCGACTTTCAGCGTCGAGAATAGAAGATTACTATAATTGTCCGTTTAAATATTTCTGTAAATTCGGTATAGGAGCCTATCCTCTCATACCCGCCGAATACAACGCTATGCAGACAGGTTTAATTGTTCACTATATTATGGAAAACATCCTTAAAGAGTTTGGAAAAGACGGTTTTGTAAGCTCTGAATTGAGTGAACTTATGAACTTTACAGATAAGTATTTGAAAAAGTATATTAAAGAGGAAATGGGAATAGAAGAAAATCTGTCAAGCAAATTACTTTACGATATTTCCCGCTTAAAATGGCTTTTAATGACTTTGTTTAAACAGTTAAGAATTGAGTTTTCTCAGTCAGAATTTATTCCTGTCGGTTTCGAGGTTGAAGTGAACGAAAATTCAGCCGTTGAAGCGCCTGTTTTTAAAACGGAATTTGGTTCAATTATTCTGCGCGGCAGTATAGACAGAGTGGATGTTTTTGAAAAAGACGGCACTAATTATATAAGAGTTATTGACTATAAAACAGGTTCTAAAGATTTTGAACTGAGCGATATTATTTCAGGACTTAATTTGCAAATGTTTATATACTTATTCGCTGCTTGTAACGATGAAAAGTATATGAAAAACGCTTTGCCTGCAGGCGTACTGTATTTGCCGTCGGGTGTGAGTGTTGTTTCAAGCGAAAGACACAATCAAAAAGATTTGGAAAGTACAAGACAAAGTAAATATAAGATGAAAGGTATGCTTCTTGATGACGAAGATGTTTTACGGGCAATGGAGTCTGATTTAGGCGATAAGTTCATCCCCGTAAAAGATAAAAAAGGCGTTTTGTCAGGAAATATTGCAAGTTTAGAAGAAATAGGACGACTTGAAAAGAAAATTAACTCCTTAATCGTCGATATGGGAAACTCTCTTTGTAAAGGAGAAATTGCTCAAAAACCTGTCGGTAAATATGATTTGTCGCATACTGCGTGTGATTTTTGCGACTATTTGCCTGTTTGCAGTAACAGAAAAGCGATAGAGCCGAGAATTCCTTTCAATTCAAAGATTAAATTCGACGACGCTTTAGAATTATTGAAGGAGGACAATGAAAATGCGTGATTGGACTTCCGAACAACAGGACGCTATAAATGTACGAAATTCAAATATACTTGTTTCTGCCGGCGCAGGATCGGGAAAAACGGCTATTTTGGTAGAGAGAGTAACCAAAAAGATAATTGAAGGCGTAAGTATTGACAATATGCTGATTGTAACATTTACAAACGCCGCGGCTGCTGAAATGAAAAGCAGAATAGCGTCTTCTTTAAGCGCTTTGCTGAATGAACAGCCGAATAATGACTATTTGGCAGAGCAAATTTCACTGATGCCGAACGCACAAATTTGTACCATTGACTCGTTTTGTTCAAAATTAGTAAAAGAAAATTTTGAGTCGCTTGAAATCGAAAGAGATTTTAAACTCCTTGACAGTTCGGACGAAAATATCTTAAATGAAGAAGCATTGTCCTGCGTACTTGAAAAATACTATGACGAGGGTTCGGCTGCTTTTCACAGACTTGTTGAATTATTTTCGTCTTCAAAAAATTCAAATAATTTCAATCAGGTTATTAAAACAATATATACAAATATAAATGCACAGCCCGACCCGTTAGGATGGCTTGAAAATGTTTGTGAATTTTATGACCCAAGCATAGATTTCAAGGACTCTGTTTGGTATGAATTGATTATTTATAACATTCAAAGCGATGTGGACTATGTAGTAAAAAAATTGTATGAAGTCAGGTCAAATTTAGATATTGAAGACGAATTGTACGATAAAATTGATGACTACATTTCTTCATATATCAGTTTGTTTGACCTGATTGCAGAAAATCTGCAAAATCTTGAAAACATTTCTATTACTTTAAAAAACTACTCGTTTAAAAGATTTCCGAGTAAAAAAAGCTATGTTTCGCCTAATAAAGAAAAAGTAAAACAAATATGTGAGTTTGCAAAAAAAGAAGTGTTTGAAAAAATTGTTTTAAAATACTTTGAAATCACGGACGACGACCATAAAAAAGATATGGAGTATTTGTATCCGTGTTTTAAGGAACTTTTTAAAATCGTAAAAGACTACAATGAAAAATTGCTCGAACTCAAAAAAGAAAAAAATTCCTATACTTTCAGCGATATTGAACAGTTTGCGCTTTCTCTCGTTGTGAAAAATAACAACGGTGTGTTTGAACAAACAGAGATAGCAAAAGAACTTTCAAAAAAATACGATGAAATAATGGTAGATGAGTATCAAGATACAAATAAGGCACAGGATTTATTGTTTTCAAGTATTTCAAACAGCAAAAATCTTTTCACCGTCGGAGATGTAAAGCAAAGTATTTATAAGTTCAGATTGGCTATGCCGGAGATTTTTATTGAGAGAAAAAACTCATATTTTCCGTACGATAAAAATACGCACAACAACTCGGTAAAAATATATCTTAATAAAAATTTTCGCTCTCATAAAAATATTTGCAAATACTGTAACTTTGTTTTTTCAAAAATATTTTCACAGGAAGTCGGCGGACTTGACTACGATGAAAATGAATTTTTAAATGCCGGAGCAAAATATCCCGAAAATGATTTTGACAATATATATATTAGAATGGTCAGAAGCAATTCTGATATAGGAAGCGATGCCGAAGTTGAAGCACAGGCTATTTCTACTTTCATAAAAGACAGAATTGCCGAAAAACTTTTGGTAAGAGATTTTGACGAAAACGGCAGCGAAATACAAAGACCCGTTCAGTTAAAAGATTTTGCCGTACTTTTCAGAAAAGGTAAAAAAAATATTCTAACTTATGCCGAGGTTTTGGAAAATAACGGCATAAGCGTAAATTGCGAAAACTCAAATTCTCTTTTTGAAAACAAGGAAATAATCATTTTGGTGTCATTGCTCAAAGCGATAAATAACCCGATGAACGATATTGCTTTGTTAAGTACACTGATGTCGAGTTTGTTTGGTTTCACAGCAGAAGAAATTGCAGGTTTAAAAACATCTTCAAAAAGCAGAAAACTTTTTTTGGTTTTGAATGAGCAAAGAAAAGAAAATAAAAAAGTAAATGAGTTTTTATCATTTATTGAAAAGTACAGAAATATGTCCGTTGCTATGAGCTGCAGTCAGTTTATTCTTAAACTTGTCAATGATGTTTCATTCATTTCGGTCATATCGTCAAGCGGAGTATTTGACGATTGCAGACTCAACATTATGAAATTTATAGAACTTGCAAAGAATTATGACAATTCGGACAGCAGGGGACTGACTGCTTTTGTAAGATATTTGGACAAAATCATCAAAGAAAATTCTGTAAAAAGTTCTGTTGTACAAAACATAAAAAACTCAGTCAGTTTAATGACAATTCACAAGTCAAAAGGTCTTGAGTTTCCTTTTGTAATAGTTGCAGGTACAAGCAACAGGTATGCAAACAGAAATACGGAAAATATTTTAATTCACTCGTCTTACGGTTTGGCGACCGAAACAATGGATGAAGAAAACTATTGTAAATATAAAACCAGACCTTTCAACGCTGTATCAGAGTGCTTAAAGCAAGAGGAAATGAGCGAAAATATCAGAGTACTTTATGTTGCGCTTACAAGGGCTAAACAATACCTGGCTGCTTTTATGACATTGAAAAAACCCGAAGACGCTTTGAATAAATTGATTTATAAAACATCAAAAGATAAAATAGACCCCGTCATTTGCCGCACTGCTTCAAGCGACGCCCAGTTGATTTTAATGACTTCTCTTTTTCATAAATCGAGCAATAAATTTGTAGAAGACAATTCAGCCGTATTGCCAAGCGCCGATTCCGATTTTGCATTAAATATGGAAATAGCGGAAGTAGGCGATTTGGAAGAAGATACATCTCAGGAAAATGAAAAATGCTGTATTGACGAAAATTTAATTTTACAAATGAATAAAAAATTTGACTTTTCATATAATTCAGAATTGTCAAAGATTGCTTCTCAAAGAAATGCTTCCGAACTTGATGATATAGATATGGGGTATAAATACTTCTGTTCTTCTACGCCTTCATTTATAAATGAAGAAAATGTAACATCAGCGCAAAAAGGTACCGCAATGCACGCGTTTATGCAATTTTGCGACTATGAAAAAGCAAGTGTTTCTGTAGAAGATGAAGTCGCAAGGCTTTTAAACGAAGGGTTTTTAACAAAACAGTATTGCGATATTATTGATACCGATTTAATGAAAAACTTTTTCAATTCAGATTTAGCGAAAAGAATAATAAAATCTGATAAAGTGTACAGAGAATTTAAACTCACATCTTTTGTACCTGTTTCTTTTGTAGAAAATATCAATTCTCAGGAAAAAATACTTGTTCAGGGTATAGCAGACTGTATTTTTGAAGAAAATGACAAACTTGTACTTGTCGATTTTAAATCTGACAAAGTAAAAAGTAAAAGCACTTTGCTGAAAAATTACAGAAAGCAACTTGAGTTTTACAAAACAGCAGTAGAAAAAACCTTAAATAAACCTGTTAAACAAGCGTGTCTGTACTCGTTTGTTCTTTCTGAAGAATGCTATTTTTAATACAAACTTATATATTCAGAAAATATTTTAGACAGAATATTTGTATTTTTTCAGATTAAATTTAAAAAAATACTTGCATTTTTAAGTTTTATATGTTAATATACTGTCGCTAACAATTTGCAAAGAGGTGAAAGTAATGAAAGACGGAATTCATCCAGAATACAAAGAATGTACGGTTAAATGTGCTTGTGGTGCTACTTACCAGACAAAAAGCACAAAAGGCGATATGAAAGTTGATATCTGCTCAAAATGTCATCCTTTCTTCACCGGTAAGCAGAAACTTGTAGATACCGGCGGACGAGTTGACAGATTTAATAGAAGATATGGCAGAAATGGCTAATTAAACAATGAAAGGCAACGAATTCGTTGCCTTTTTTTGTGATATTCGGTGTTGATATGAAAGAGTATAAAACAATAGAAAAGTTTGCTGTTGACAAATTTACGGAAAAAAAGTCAGAGTTTATAGGCTACGCAAAACCTGTTGAAACCGTTGAAGAAGCTATGAACTTTGTATCTGAAATCAAGAAAAAGCATTGGGACGCCACGCATAATGTCTGGGCGTATATTATGAAAGACAGAATTACAAAGCGGTGCAGTGATGACGGAGAGCCTTCGGGTACTGCGGGAGTACCTGTTTTGGATGTTATAGAAAAATCGGGTGTTGTCGGCGCCTGCGTCGTTGTAACGAGATATTTCGGCGGCATCCTGCTCGGAGCAGGCGGATTGGTCAGAGCATATTCTCACGGCTCAAAAATAGCTTTGGAAGCCTCAAATATCATTACAATGGCCCTGTGCGATGTAGTGGATGTTTGCGTTGACTATCCGTTTTACGACCGTTTGAATATTTTGCTTAACGATTTTAATTCAACAGTAAAAAATACTGAATTTACTGACAGAGTTTCTGTGAAATTTACTTTGCAAAGCAAAGATACTGCTGATTTCAACGAAAAACTTTTTGAACTCAGCAACGGAAAATATCATTCCGAAATAACAGGCAACGAGTATGCTAAAATTGATTAAAGGCGAAAGCAATGCTTTCGCCTTTAAAATTTAAGAAGAGTTTAAAAGAAGATTACTGTATTTTATAGTTTTAAAAAACATTTTTAAATATACGGTTCTATTGTTATTTCAACAATTTCGGGGTGATTAAACAGTCTTAAAGGGAACTCCGAATTGCCGAGTCCTCTTGAAACTATCATTTTTGATTTTTCTCTGAACATTCCTTTTGCATACTTCGGAAAAAATCCTTGACCCGGTGAAAAACACGGACCTACAATCGGTAAATCAAACTGACCGCCGTGAGCGTGTCCGCAAAGCATTAAATCAAAATCATACTGACTGTAATTAAGTTCTTTTACCATTTCAAAATTTTCAGGGAAATGACACAGTAAAAGTTTAAAATTATTTGATTTTTCAAAGTTTTTGAGTGTGTCCGAAAAATCTTCATAGACAAATTTTTTTCGTATTCTGTTAATATAGTCTTTTTTATCGGCCTGTTTTTCAGATAAACCTAAGATGCTGATTTTATTATCTTTTATCAATATTTCTTTTTCTTGATTTATCAAAACATTAAATCCGTTTTCGGACAATTCTTTCATCAATTCATCAAAGTTACTTAATCTTCTTTCGTGATTTCCGGGAATATAATATACAGGCGCAACAGCTGACAATTCTTTACAATAATTGAGCATATTTTCCTTGTTCTTGCACTTATCATTAATATAATCTCCCGTTATAACAATCATATCTGCTTTGCTTTCTGTAATTTTACCTGTAAGATTGTAAAACAAAGTAGAGTGAAAGTCAGATAAATGAACAATTTTTATACTATGATTTATTTTACTGCTTTTAATTCTGTATTGTGTTTTCACAATTCTTTTGTTTTGGTCAACAGCAACGGCTAAACCTACGGTTGCAGTTCCTAAAGCAAGTAATGTTTTACATATTTTTTTCAAATTTACACCTTCTTTGTTTTTATGATACTATATTTTAACATTTTTCGTCAATACTTGATATATTAAAGGGTTTTTGAAACGATATGCGTATTATTATGTGTATAGAAGGTGATATTATTGTCTGAAAGTATTAGAGAAAATATACAAAACAATGAAAAACTGATTTTTAGCAGTAAGGCGTGTCTGTCTTCTGATTCTAAGGGACGGCTCAGAAGTGAACCTGAGTGTCCTATGAGAACTTGTTTTCAAAGAGACAGAGACAGAATAATTCACAGCCAATCATTCAGAAGACTGAAGCACAAAACACAGGTTTTTTTAGCACCGAGCGGAGACCATTACAGAACAAGACTTACTCATACACTTGAAGTCGCTCAAATAGCAAGAACTATTGCAAGAGCCATGTCTTTGAACGAAGACTTAACAGAAGCCATTGCCTTGGGGCACGATTTAGGGCACACACCTTTCGGTCACGCAGGGGAAAGAGCGCTGAACAGTTTGGCTAAATGCGGTTTTAAACACTATGAACAAAGCGTCAGAGTCGTTGATAAAATCGAAAAAGACGGAAAAGGTCTGAATCTTACCCGAGAAGTAAGAAACGGTATTTTGTGCCATACCGTGGGTACAGAGGCCGAGACATTAGAGGGCAGAATTATACGAATTGCCGATAAAATCGCGTATATTAACCACGATATTGACGATGCAATTCGCGCAGGTGTTTTGTACGAAGAAGATATACCTATAGAATTAAGAATGGCGCTCGGAATGTCAAAGTCGGAGCGTATAAATAATATGGTTACAAGTGTGATTGAAAACAGTGATGACACAATTAAAATGAGTGAAGATATGCAGGAAAATTTTGACGACTTGCATAAATTTATGTTTGTTGCCGTTTACACTAATCCCATTTGCAAAAGTGAAGAAAAAAAAGCTGTTGAAATGCTTGGAAAAATATTTGAATATTATTGCAAAAAGCCCGAAGAATTACCCGAACTGTACCTAAACATCTGTGAAAAAGAAGGGGAGGAAAGGGCTGTTTGCGACTATATAGCCGGCATGAGCGATACATACGCAGTAAAGGTGTTCAATCAGTTGTATGTACCGAAGTTTTGGATTGAATAAATAAAAGGAAGTGAAGCAATGCCTTTAAATGAGTCATTTTTAAATGAATTAAAATTTAAGATAGAAATTGAAGATGTTGTTTCTCAGTATGTTGAATTAAAACGAAGAGGCTCAACTCTCATTGGCTTGTGTCCGTTCCACAATGAAAAAACGCCTTCTTTTACCGTTTACCCCAAAACGCAGTCATTTTATTGTTTCGGCTGCGGAATCGGCGGAGACTCGGTAACTTTTATAAAGAACATAGAACATCTCGACTATTTAGACGCAGTTAAACTATTGGCTGATAAAGCGGGAATGGAAATGCCCGAAAGCAATGTTGACGATACTTTATCGAAAACAAAACGAAAAATTCTTACAATAAACAGGTTGGCCGCAAAATTTTTTCACGCGTGTCTTTATGATAAAAACTCCAAAATTGCACAAGATTATTATAAAAAAAGGAACATTTCAGAAACTACTGTAAAAAAATTCGGTTTAGGCTATGCTCCCGATTCTTGGGACAGTCTGTATAAATTTCTCATATCAAAAGGTTTTACGGCATTTGATATTGAACAGTCAGGTCTTATAAAAAAGAACAGATACGGTAAATATTTTGATATATTCAGAAACAGAGTGATAACTCCCATAATTGATATAAGAGGCAATGTCATAGCATTCGGCGGACGAGTTTTAGACGACAGTAAACCTAAATATATCAATACTTCCGATACGCTTGTTTACAAGAAAACAAACGAACTGTTTTCGCTTAATTTTGCAAAAGAAAATATAAAATCATCTATAATTCTCTGTGAGGGTTATATGGATGTAATATCAATGTACCAGGCAGGAATAAAAAATGCCGTTGCAGGCTGCGGTACGGCGCTTACAAGTGAGCAAGTCAGGGTTATTTCAAGATATGCAGATGAAGTTGTATTGATTTATGACTCTGACGAAGCCGGACAAAAAGCGCTGAAAAAAGCAATCAGTCTTTTTAATCAGACAAATGTTACGGTCAGAATACCAAAACTGTTCGGCGGAAAAGACCCCGATGAAATAATAAATAAACTCGGACCCGACAGATTTATGGGAATGATTGAAAAATCTGCCAATGAAATAGAGTACAAATTGAATTCGGCAAAAAACAATTTCAATACCGAAACAAACTCCGGTAAAATAGAGTATATAAACGAAGCAATAAAAATTTTGTCCGATTTTACACCCGTTGAACAAGATATTTATGTTTCTCAACTTGCAAACGAACTTTCTGTTTCAAAAGATACGATAAGCGCTCAGCTAAAACAATATTCAAAGAACAGAAACAGAAACAAAGAAAAGCGTCAGTTCAAAGATTTTATAGATAAAAGTATGAAAGAAAGTTTTAAAGAGTCGCAAATGGCAAATGAAACCGTCAAAACTCTAAGAGCACAGGAAAGATTAATTGCGCTGTTGTTTTTGTATCCCGATTGTGTTAAAATGCTTGACGAGTTTGATTGCAGCAAATTACAAAGCGGTTTTTTTAAAACAGTTTTTTCTCTTATGAAAGAAAGACTGAACAATTCTCTTGATGTAGATGTTGCGAGTATGTCGCAGCATTTAACACAGGAAGAATTATCAAAATATACGGGAATTGTCGCCGGCGCTGCTGCAAGCAACAATTCTAAAAAAGAATTCGCAGAGTGCGTCAGCACCGTCAGAACAGAATTTTTGAAAAAACAAAAGAAAGATGTAGATTATATTTCAGACGATGATTTCAGAAAATTGTTTGGAAATAATACATAAAAAGAGGAGTATTATATGGAAATTAATCTTACACCAAACGCACCGGTAAGCGATGCGAAAAAGAACGCTTCATTTAAATCACTCATTGAAAAAGGTAAGGCAACAGGACACCTGACAACTCAAGATATTGATATGCTCATAGTCGAGTTGGACCTTGATGTAGATGAACTTGAAAAGTTAAATGAAATGGTAGAAGCTGCAAACATCAGCATTATAGATGACTTTTCTTCCGAAGCGTTGGACGGAATCAGCCTCGAAGTTGATTTGCCTAAAGAAACCGATGCTCAGGAAACTGTTGCTACAAACGATGCAGCCGCTATGGACGACCCTGTTAAAGTGTATTTGAAAGAAATAGGCAGAGTTCCTCTTTTGACACCTGAAGAAGAAATTGAACTTGCAATAAGAATTTCGGAAGATGACCAGAGAGCAAAGCAAAGACTTGCGGAGGCAAACCTTCGTCTTGTTGTAAGTATTGCTAAAAAATATGTGGGAAGAGGTATGCAGTTTCTTGACCTCATTCAAGAGGGCAATCTCGGTTTAATTAAAGCAGTTGACAAGTTTGACTATACAAAAGGTTTTAAATTTTCTACCTACGCTACATGGTGGATAAGACAAGCTATCACAAGAGCTATCGCAGACCAGGCAAGAACAATCAGAATTCCTGTTCATATGGTAGAAACAATAAACAAAGTGAAAAAGGCAAATTCCCAACTTCTTCATATCAACGGCAGAGAGCCCACTCCTGATGAAATAGCAGAATATCTTGATATGTCAACAGAAAAAGTAAGAGAGATTTTGCGCGTTGCTCAGGAACCTGTTTCTTTGGAAACTCCTATCGGCGAAGAGGAAGATTCTCATTTGGGCGATTTCATCCCTGACGATGAAGCGCTCGCTCCTGCTGATGCAGCGTCAATCAGTCTTTTGAAAGAGCAACTTGCAGAGGTTCTCAAAACTTTAACTCCGAGAGAAGAAAAAGTTTTGCGTTTGCGTTTCGGACTTGACGACGGCAACCCTAAAACTCTTGAAGAAGTCGGAAAAGAGTTCAATGTAACTCGTGAGCGTATTCGTCAAATTGAAGCGAAAGCTTTGAGAAAACTCAGACATCCAAGCAGAAGTAAAAAGTTAAAGGACTTTATAGACTGATGATTACAGAACAAAAGATTAAAAGAATTAATGAACTTGCTCATAAATCAAAAACGCCGGAGGGTTTAACACCCGATGAAGCAGAGGAACAAAAAAAGTTGAGAAGGGAATATATAGACGCTTTTAAATTGAGTCTTACTTCTCAACTTGACAATACCTATTATATCAATGAGCAGGGTAAAAAAACTAAATTAAAGAGAAATAAAAAGAACAATGGCTAAACTTATTATATTAGAAGGACTTGACGGAAGCGGAAAGTCCACGCAAACAGATTTGCTTTTTGAATACTTAAAAAACAGGTTTAATCGGTGTCGAAAAATCAAATTGCCCGATTACGCAAGTCCTTCAAGCGAATTAGTGAAAATGTACTTAAACGGTGATTTCGGAAGTGATGCAAACAGTGTAAATGCTTATGCTGCAAGCTCTTTTTATGCTGTTGACAGATACGCCTCGTTTTCACTTGATTGGAAGAAAGACTATGAAAATTCAGACATTATATTGTCCGACAGATATGCAACTTCAAACTTGATTTATCAAATGGTTAAGCTTGAAAATTCAAAATGGAACGACTATATTTTATGGTGCGAAGATTTTGAATATAGAAAAATGGGAATACCTAAACCCGATTTAGTCATATTTCTTGATATGCCTGTTGAAATATCGCAAGAACTTATGAGTAAGCGTTATGAAGGCGATGAGTCTAAAAAAGATGTTCATGAAAATGATGTTGAATTTTTAAACAATTGCAGAAATGCAGCGCTGTATTCGGCAAAAATGCAGGGATGGACTGTAATTTGCTGTTCGGAAAACGGCAAACCGAGAAGTATTGAGAGTATTCAATACGACATTCAAAAAGCAGTAAATAACATAGTTTGAGGTATTTGTATGGTATATTTATTTTTAGCAGACGGTTTCGAGATAATCGAAGCGTTAGCCCCTGTTGATATGCTTAAAAGAGCAAAGATAGATGTTAAAACAGTCGGCGTTACAGGCAAAACAGTAAGAAGTTCGGCAAATATTTGCGTAAGTGCAGATATAACTGTTGATGAAATCAATTTAGATGAGAATTTGGAAGCAGTGATTTTACCGGGCGGTATGCCGGGCACACTGAATTTGGAAAATTGCCCAAAAGTACAGAAAGCAATAGATTTTGCGACCGTCAACAATCTCTTGATATGCGCTATCTGCGCCGCTCCGTCAATTTTGGGACATAAAGATTTACTCAAAGACAGATACGCTACTGCTTTTCCGGGCTTTGAGAAAGATTTGTCAGGCGCAAAATTAAGTGATGAATATGTTGTTACAGACGGCAATATCATAACTGCAAGAGGCGCAGGTGTAAGTATTGATTTCGGTTTGGAAATAGTAAAATATCTTCGCGGCGATGACGCTCAAATCAGCGTCAGAAAAACTATACAATGCAGATGAAAAACGAACTTAGAAAAGAATATAAAAAAATCAGAAATGATATAAAAAACAAAGTAAAACTAAGTTTTCAGATATCGGACAATTTGTTTAATTCTGAAATTTACAATAATTGCGAAAGTGTTTTTTGCTATGCTTCTTTTGGGAGCGAAGCTGACACAACCGATATAGTGCTTAATTCACTTGCAAGAAATAAAACCGTCGCATTGCCTGTGTGCACAGATAAAAACGGAAATATGGATTTTTATAAAATCAATTCGTTTTCCGATTTAATTGAGGGTACTTACGGAATTTTAGAACCTAATACAAATATTTGCGAGAAAATTGAGCCGAATAATAAAACTTTACTGACAGTACCTGCTGTTGTTTTTGACAAAAAAGGTTACAGAATAGGGTACGGTAAAGGATACTATGATAGATATTTAAAAAAATTTAATGGAATTTCTGTTGGTTTGTGCTATAATAGATGCATTATAGATGAAGTTCCTGCTGATAAATTCGATGAAAAAGTTGATTTTATCGTTTGTGAAAATTTTTTAATCAAAACGGAGTAATGCAATGAACAAAGATTTTGATTTTGAAGAAAAACCGCTTCAACCGCCAAAAATATATAACAATGAAAGTTCTGACGGTGTAAATCTGTCGAAGTTTTCAGGTGAAAATAACGATGTTTATTTGTCAGATGTCGTAAGTGATGAAGACAATATTCAAAATGAAACTTCTGCGCAGCAAATATCTTCAAACGGCAGAAAAAACAAAAAAAATAAAAGCAGTAATTTTACACCGAGTGTAAAAAACACATATATATTTTTTATAGTTGTCATAGCAGTTTCAATTATTTTGTCTGTGTATGCAATTTTTTGTGTAAATGATATTTTGGCAATTACAAAAACCAAATCTACTGTTACCGTCAGCTTTACTCAAGAAATCAAAACATCTTCCGAAGCTATTGATTTACTGAAGAAAAATGATTTGATAAAGTGCAAAGGTTTTTGTAAATTATTCGCTAAAATCAGAAGTTCGGTAGTTGAAGGTCCGTACCCGGCAGGCACATATTATTTAAACGGGAAAATGGGACTTGAGGGCATGCTTTTGACTATGCAAGGGGAAACAAAAACAAAAGAAACCGTTTCCCTGACTTTCCCTGAAGGATACACTGTTCCTGAAATAGTTGATAAACTCGTTGCAAATGAAGTTTGCGACAGAACAGCTTTAATTTCCGCAATTCAATCTACACAATACAGTTATTCTTTAGTTTCGGGACTTAAATCAAGAGACGAAGTACCGTATAGGCTTGAAGGATTTATGTTCCCTGACACATACGATTTTTATATCGGTGAAAACGCTACAAGTGTTGTAAATAGATTTTTAGAGGTAATGGAGAAAAAATACCCTCAAAAATACAGAGAGCGTGCAAAAGAACTCGGACTTACAGACTATGAAGTCATCACAATCGCTTCAATTATTGAAAAAGAAGCAGGTTCAAAAGAACAGATGAAAGATATTTCTTCCGTAATTCATAACAGATTAAATAACCAAACTCAATATCCGTCTTTGGGCTGTGATTCAACGGGAGACTATATTACAAATCATATTGCAACATCTCTTTCATCTACTTCTTCACACAGTGCCGACTACTATATGAACTATTACAGTACATTGTCGTCTTCAACTGTAAAAGGACTTCCGGCAGGACCTATTTGCAATCCCGGTGCAAATGCAATAGAAGCCGCTTTATATCCTTCTTCTACAAAATACTATTTCTTTTTCCATGACGGCGAAAGAAATCTGTATTGCTCTAAAACATACGCAGAACACAAATCAAAAATACAAAAATATGCACCTTATTTGAATTATTAAACTATGAAAGAACACAATATTGAATTACTTTCTCCGGCAGGAGATTTTGAAAGATTAAAGTTAGCACTTAAATTCGGTGCAGACGCAGTATATTTGGCAGGTCAAAGTTTCGGTATGAGAACAAATCCAAACAATTTCTCATTTGAACAACTAAAAACTGCCTGTGAAATGGCTCATTCGCTTAATAAAAAAATATATTTAACTTGCAATACTTTGCCGAGAAACAATGAAGTTGAAGAATTGCCCGAATTTTTGCAAAATGCTGAAAAATGCGGCGTTGACGCTTTTATTATTGCAGATATCGGAACAATGGCTATGGCAAAAAAATATTGTCCGAATGTCGATATTCATATTTCTACACAAGCGGGTATCGTAAACTATCAAACAGCAAAAACATTTTACGAGATGGGTGCGTCAAGAATAGTTACCGCAAGAGAACTTTCTCTTGATGAGATTAAAACAATTCGTGATAAAACACCTCCCGAACTTGAAATAGAAGTTTTTGTACACGGCGCTATGTGTATGTCTTTTTCAGGCAGATGTATTTTGTCAGACTATATGGTTAACCGTGACGCAAACAGGGGAGATTGTGCTCAGCCTTGCAGATGGAAATACCATATTGTCGAAGAAACACGACCAGGTCAGTATTTTCCGATAAATCAGGAAAATGAAGGCACATATATTTTCAACTCAAAAGATTTGTGTATGATTGAACACATACCCGAACTTGATGCTGCCGGTATTGACTCTTTTAAAATTGAGGGCAGAGCAAAAAGCGAATACTATACTGCAATAGTTACCTATGCATACAGAAACGCAATTGATAACTATTTGAAAAACCGAACTCCCGACTATAAAGTTGACCAATGGATTTTAGATGAAATGGACAAAATGAGCCATAGAGAGTACACAACAGGTTTTAACTTCGGACCGATAAAAAACGGTCAGGTAACCGAAACAGGCGGATATATAAGACACTGGGATGTTGTCGGCGTATTTAACAAATACGAAAACAACAAACTTACAATCAATCAAAGAAACAGGTTCTATAACGGCGATGTTTTGGAAGTTGTTGAACCGAATAAAAAACCGACTGAAATTGTTGTCAAAAATTTGTTCAATGAAAATGACCAAGAGTTTGTAGATGTTGCAAATAAAGCAACAAACACATATACTTTTGATTGTGAAAAAGTGATTTCACCTGACGCAATTTTCAGAAAGTGCAGAACTGAATAAATGTTATAAAAAGCGCTCCGACAGGCAATAATACCTTCGGGGTGCTTTTATGTTTAAAAATAAAAGAATAATATCGTTTTTAGTCAGTATGATTTTAATTTTAACAGGCTGTATCGGAAGAACAGGTTTCGTTTCGTTATCTAAAGAGTATATGGCATCATCTTCATATAACAGTTACTCTATTTTGATAGATAAAAAGTATCCTACAATTTATGATTGCAAAAACAGACAAATTACAAACTGCACCTATTCATATTCCGCTGTCATTAAGCCCGACGAAAAGTCTTTGTCGGAACTGCAATATATTTTCTCTCAGCAGGAAATAAATGAAATTACAGAGCAATTAAGAAAAGGGTATCCTATAGTAGTACCTATTGATGAAAAAGATTATAATAAAAAGTTCAGTTACATTAAGGTTTTTAAAACCGTAAACCACTATAATGACAATCAGCTTTGTTCTCATTTAATATCTAAAGTTACAAACGGTTTGGAAGCGCACTTCAATTCTTATTTTGAAAATCCGAGCGAACTAAAAATAAACTTTGCAATAGACGCTAAAGGCAGATTTTTGGCAGGAGACAACGGCACTGTTGAAAAAGAAAACTACTATTCTAAAAACGGTATAGGTTTGACAATAGATAAGGAAATTCAAAATATCGTAGAGGGAGCAATAGATACATCCATCATAGATAAAGGAGCAGTCGTTGTAACAGATATAGAAAACGGAGCTGTTCTCGGAATTTGTTCAAGACCGAAAATCAATTTGAATAAAATAAGCGACAGTGAAAACGATTTCATAAACAGGGCGCTGACACCGTATTCAGTCGGCTCAATTTTTAAAGTTGTGGTTGCTTGTTCGGCTATAGAAAACGGTTTGGAAGATTTTGAATGTGTATGTAACGGTAAAGTAAAAGTAGGCGACACTGTTTATTCCTGCCAAAACTCAAAAGTTCACGGTAAAGAAAAGTTGAAAAATGCGCTTGCTAATTCTTGCAACTGCTACTTCATAAAACTTGCTTTGGAACTCGGAAGCGAAAAGTTGTATAAAACCGCAAAAGATTTTGGGTTCGGAGATAAAATTGAATTGTCTCCGAATTGGTTTGTGTCAAACGGAGTAATAGAAAACAAAAGTACGCTTAAGTCAAGCGGAAAACTTTCTCTATTTGCGTTCGGACAGGGTAAATTAAGTGCAACGCCTATAATGTTTTCGTCTGTAATATCCACTATCGCAAACGGAGGTATATACAACCAACCGTATATTATAGACGGCTATATAGATGCAGACGGCAGCAGAAGAAAAGCAGACAGAAGTTCTTATAAAGGCAAACGAATTATTTCAAAGAAGACCTCTGAAATGATGCGTAAATATTTGAAATATGTTGTAACAAACGGCACCGGAAATGCTGCGCAAAGCAAGGATTTTCTGTCAGCAGGCAAAACTTCAACAGCACAAAGCGGTCAATATAAAAACGGCAAAGAAATATTGCACACTTGGTTTGCAGGCTTTTATCCGTGCGATAACCCGAAATACGCTGTCATCATATTTAATGAAGACGGAAAAAGCGGCGGGGGAGACTGTGGTCCGATTTTTAGGCAGATTGTTGACAAATTGAGTTCTAAAAAGTAAAATATTGTTGAGGTGAATTATATGCAACCGTCTAAATTAAAAACACTGTATATATTAGATTTTTTAAAGAAATACAGTGACGAAGACAATCCTATTTCTTCAAAAGAATTGATAAGCCTGCTTGAAGAAAAGGGAATTAAGGCAGAAAGAAAATCGGTCTATTCCGATATTGAAGCGTTAAACGAACTCGGCTACGATATTGTTACGGTTCGCTCACCAAAGAGGGGATTTTTTATGGGCGAACGAGATTTTGAATTGCCCGAAGTTCGTTTGCTTATAGACGCCGTTATGTCGGCAGGTTTCATAACTCCTAATAAAACACGCTCATTGATAGAAAAACTTGAGTCACTTGTGAGTATAAATCAGGCTCAAAAAATGGTAAGTCAGGTTTATTGCGAAACAGCTGTAAAGTGTGAAAATGAGTCGGTTTATCTGATTATTGACAGTTTGGATAAATCTATAAATGACAACTGCAAAGTGTCATTTACATATAAAAGAAGAAATATAGATAAACTCAATAAGAAAAACTATTCCGAAAAACATTTCAAAGTTTCGCCGTACGCTTTGTTGTGGAAAGAGGACCACTATTATCTTGTTTGCAACAATGAAAAATACGACAATTTGATGAACTTGCGTATTGACAGAATTAAAAAGTTGAAAATGTTGGACGAGCCGTCAAGGCCGTTCAGTGAGGTTTCTCCGTATAAAAATGTTTTCGACAGCGCCGATTACGCTTCTAAAATGTTCAATATGTTTTCAGGGAAAACTGAAAATATAGTCATTGAGTGTGAAATAGATTTGCGTGAAGAAATTATGGACAGATTTGGCGCAAATATTCCGCTGACAGCAATTGATATGAACCATTTTCAAACTGAGTTCTATGCTGCGGTTTCAGACGGACTTGTAAGTTGGCTGATGCAATTCGGAAAAAAAGTAAAGGTGATATCTCCTTGTTCGGTTGTTGATATGATTAAAGAAAAAGCCGAAAATATTTCAAAGTTATATTCAAACAATTAACTGTATGATATATAGCCTAAAAAACCATACATAAACAAAGCCCGATATATTTAATATCGGGCTTAAATTGATTGATTATTAAATTGATTATAAATTTTCTTCTGCTTCGGCCACTTTGAGCATTATTGCGCACTCAATTCTCTTCTTATGAAGTTCGCAGCCGAAATCGTATGTACCGTTTACACTTCCTGTCGTGTGATAAGCATTTGCGGCGCATCCGCCTGAACAATATAGTTTCGCAAAGCAATCATCACATTTTTCGTGAGAATATACATTGCAGTTTTCAAACTGTTTAATGACTTCAGGTCTTGTTACACCGTCATCTACATTGCCGACTAAGAATTTTTTGTCGCCTACAAACTGATGACATGGATACAAATCTCCGCTTGGTGTAACAGCAAGATATTCTGTGCCGACACCGCAGCCTGAAACACGCTTCACTATACAAGGGCCACCGTCTAAATCTATCATATAGTGGTAAAAAGTGAAGCCGTTGCCGTTTCTTTTTCGTTTTAGCATTTCTGTTGCTAATATTTCATATTGTTCTTTAAGTTTTGGTAAATCGCTGTCTTTCAAAGCATACGGTTCGGTAGGGTCGCAAACAACAGGCTCAATAGATATTTCTTTAAAACCAAGGTCAGCCATGTGTAAAATATCTTTTGAAAAGTCAGTGTTAAAGTGCGTATATGTACCTCTCAAATAATATTCAAGCGCACCTCTTTTTTCAACAGCTCTTTGAAATTTCGGAACAATAGTATCGTAACTGCCTTTGTTGTTTCTTGTAACCCTTAAGTTGTCGTTTACTTCTTTTCTGCCGTCAAGGCTCAAAACGATATTTCCCATTTCTTTGTTGCAAAAATCAATGATTTCATCGTTGAGCAAAACACCGTTCGTAGTGAGTGTAAACCTGAAATTTTTGTTGTATTTTTTTTCAATACTTCTGCCGTATGAAACAAGTTGTTTGCAAACTTCCCAATTCAGAAGAGGCTCTCCGCCGAAAAAGTCAACTTCAAGGTTTTTTCTGCCATCACTGTGTTCAATGAGATAATCTATCGCTTTTTTTCCTGTCTCAAAAGACATTATTTCTTTTTCGCCGTGATATTCTCCTTTGCCTGCAAAACAATATTTGCACGCCAAATTGCAGTCGTGGGCAACATGAAGACAAAGCGCTTTAAGTACGCCTTGTTTTTTCTTAAATGTTTTTGCTAAATCTTTGAAAGTATCTTTGGCAAACAATCTGCCTTCAGACTTTAAAGTTTCAATATCTTCAAAACATTCGTCAATATCTTTTTCGGTTACATCTTCATTGTTTTTATATTTATCTAAGATGAAAGATTTAATTTCATCTTTGCTTCTGTTTTCATACATTGTAATGATATCATAAGCAACCTGGTCAACAGAGTGGACGCAGCCGCTGTTTTGGTCAATTATGATATTGTATCCGTTTAATTTATATGCGTGTATCATAAAACTCTCCAAAAAATAAGGGCGGTTTTTGTCCGCCCGAATTTTCATTTATTATTTCTTAAGTTGCTCGCATTTTTGGTTAGCAACTGCACAAGAAGTTTTGCTTGCTGATTGGCAAGAAGTTTGACATTCGCCACAACCGCCGTTTTTAGCTGATTCGCAAAGGTTTCTTGATGATAAAGTTTTAATTCTTTTCATTAATAAGCACCTCGATTCATTGTTTGTACACTCATTTTACTCTAATTTGTTGCTTTTGTCAATGAAAATGTCATCGTTAAATGTGCCTGAATCCGTCAAAAGATTTACATTTTTGCTTTTTAGGTCAAAAACTGTTTCGATAGTTTTCTCATCAATCTTTTCACCGGGTACAATTAACGGTATTCCGGGAGGATATGCAAAGACATAGCCTGCACTTATTTTATTAATACAATTCTTTAAATTTTCTTTTTCTGCATTTTTTAAATCAATCTCATAACTGTTTTTAACTTTTTGGGGTAATACAGGTTTTACAATATTTTCTTTGCCTTTATTTGCAGAAAGACATTTTTTGTCAAACTCTAAAATTGACTTTTTAAGTTCGTTCAAAGAGTCGCTTTCATCACACACAGTTGCTATTAAAAGCAAAGATGATTTTAAATACATTTCGTCATATATCTTATCGGACAAGAAAAATTTATGCAGTTCAAAAGCTGAACGATTTGTATTTGACAGGTCAATATTTATTTTATATTTATCAATATGAGTCCCATTTTCAAAATTATTTATTTCAATTTTTTTTGTTTTAATATCATAAAATTCACTAATATGCTTGTCCGATTTTTCAAATTTGCTTTTTGCATTTTTCAAAAAATCACAGCACTGCGACACTCCGTACATTAAAATATAACTCGGAGAAGAAGTCTGAAAAATATCTAAATATTTTTTTACTTCATTTTTAAAATTTTCATTGTTGCACAACAACAACGCAGTTTGAGTAGGGGACGGAAGAGTTTTGTGAAGGGAAGTAACTACAATATCACCGAAGTATTCAAAATCTTTTTCGCAAAATTTCAGATGAGCGCCGTGAGCACAATCTACAATCAAAACTGCATTGTATTTTTGGCATATATCGTATATTTCTTTTGTGTTGCTTAATACACCTTCATAAGTAGGACTTGTAATTACGACGGCTTTTGTATTTTTGTTGGCTTTTAATTTCTTTTCAACTTCTTGCGGCTCTATGTAAGTGAAAATTTGAGCTTTTCCATCCCAATGCGGCTCAATGTATTCTGCATTCAATCTATTCAAATATACGGCATTATAGACAGATTTATGGCAATTTCTCGCAATTAAAATATCATCATATTCATTACATACGGCAGATACAGAACTCAGTATTCCTACCGTTGAGCCGTTCACCAAAATATATGCTTTTTTTGTATTGTATAAGCGAGCAAAATCATCTTCAAGTTCTTTTAATATTTCTGTTGCGTTATGTAAATCATCAAACCCGTCAATTTCCGTAATGTCAATTTTTTCCGCTCCGAATAAATCAAGAAATTTTTTATTTTCTTTATGACCCGGCATGTGAAAAGAGTAGTGCTTTTCACTTGAATAGTTTTTGAGTTTGTTTTTTAGGCTCAATTTTTGTTTTCTCCTTTTTTGAATTTTTGCAAATATTTCTGCCATGAAAAATAATGTTTATGATAAAAATAATATATGCAGTAAAAAGCGGGATTGACTCATTAAGTGCAGTTTCTTTTGTTATTATAAGCAATACCAAACTTGTAATGATTGCTGAAAAGCAAAACAGCGCCGAAAATCTATATACAGAACTTTTTTTGTAATTGATTATAAAATACAATATAATATTAAGAAAATTGAAAACAGTGAATGAAAAAGCGCCCGCACAATGTAAATAATAGTTTACTTTCAAATCATAGTCAAATTTAAAAATAACCGTAAACAGTATTCCGATTGTGGACAGTGCAATCAAAATATTTGTAAATTTGAACTTTTTTGGAATATTGCTATACAAGTTTTTTGTGTTTAAAGCTATTGTAATTTGAGAAGTAACTCCCCATACAGCAAATAAAACAGGGTGGTCAAGACCGATAGTTGACAATGCACCGCTGTTTTCAAAAATATTGCCATGAGATATGTACCAAACAGTATAAATTAAAGAAAATAAAATTAGCAGTAAGCATAAACAATCGAAAACTTTTTTATTTTTCATAATATCACCGGGAAATATTATACAGTATTGTATTGTATATGTCTAATAAAAAATGGTAAAAAACATAAGCAGTTCGTAGTGAACTGCTTATGGGAAGCGTTGACAAAAAAGTTTTTTCTTCGCTTCTGTTTATATGATAAAAGTATTTTGTTGAATTTAGCCCTTAATTGCTTCCTCGCAATCAATACAATCGAGTGTGCTTTCTCCCATACAAGCAGTAACTGTATAGTGTATTGGGAATTTTACGCGAAGTTTTTGTGTTACAACAACTTCAATTGTATTATTACAGCAGTTGTTGCAACAATTAACTGTTGGTTTGTCGCAACATTCAATTTCCACCTTGTCTAATGCGGCTTCAGGTTTTAACTGAATCGGTACACTTATATCCATGAATTGACAACCCATTTTCGTAAAATTATCCTGCGGACATTCACATTGTTGTTTCATAGGAGCAGGATTTGACATACATAAAGCATTCTGTTCCATTATTGTTCAATCTCCTCTTCGCAATTCATACAAATATTATGGGAAGATGCGGCCAGGCAATCTACATAGGTGTCGCCCACCATTGATGTTGCGCCAAACTCTACAGGAACTTCTACGCATATAGTCTGACTGATTGTGAAAGAACAGGTGCCGTTTTTCTTTCCGGGACAGGGTTTTTCACCCGGCACAACAACTGCGTCTCCACAACATTTAGTTATGGTGTTACCTGTTTTAGCAAAAGGTGTAACGCTCACAGGAACACAAATGGATAGTTTTTGATATCCGACAGTCGGACAAGTTCGATTCTCCGAATCCGGTAATTCCGTTTTAGACAATGCACAATTGCAATTCGTATATTCTGACATATCATAACCTCCTTTCTTATAGGTTACATACTTATTCTATGGGAGAACTTCTAAAAGTGTTACATTGTTTAAAAAGTCTAAGACAGCAAAAATTGATTGAGAAGTTGAATTTATAATCAGTAATATTATCTTTATTTCCGAAACTTATGCACATCTGTAAACAGAGAAAAGACACCAAACAAAAAAGCAGTGCTCTTTTCCTGAACAATTTGGATAAAGCACTGCTTAATTTAGTTTACTATGATTTTTTATATGGTAAAACCCTTTTTCTGATTTCGCTCATAAAAGAGTCAACCAATGAATATAAAAAAGGGCTGACATTTTCTGTCAACCCTTTTGGTGCCGGTGACCGGACTTGAACCGGTACGATATTGCTATCGAGGGATTTTAAGTCCCTTGCGTCTGCCTATTCCGCCACATCGGCACATAACATTGATATAATAAAATATTTTAAATCAAATGTCAAGATAATTTATTAATATTTTTATCAATATTTTTCATATTAACTTTATTTTTTAGATTTGATATTTTTGCTTTTTCCTGAATTTTTGCATAACTGATTTTACCCGATTTAATGTAATCTAAAAAATCGTTAAAATCGTATTTAATTTCAGGCATAATATTTATTATTCCGAACTTAACCATTAAAGTTAAAATTTCTATAACATATCTTTGATTTTCCGCGTCTTTATTATCCAAAACTTTTAAAACTTCAACAAACTTTTCGGCTTTGAGTTCCTTTATTTCATTTAAAGTTTTTGCATCTGTTGCGTCTAAAATTTCAAACAGAGTTTCAAAAACGCTTTCAATTTTTTCTTTTTCAACATTCATAAGAACATCGTTTATGGTTTTTTCAAATAATACGCTCGAATAGTTTGCAGAAGTGCTGTACTCGAAGTCATTATCATTAACATGCCAATTGTATATATGATGTTGACTTATTCCGTGCTCTTCGCTTTCTACAATTAAAATTTTTTCGTCGTGATTGAAAATTCTGCCGATAATTGACCCTTCGGGAACTATTGTAGTTATCTTTTCATTAATCAAATCGTATGATTTAGATTTAATATACTCATTGCTGAAGCCCGGACCGTCAAAATTGTATATATCTATTATTCTGTTTTTTAAATCGTCGTTACACTCTACTGCAGAATATACAGACAGATTTCCGCCTTTTGAATGCCCTGTCAAATGGTACTTTTTATTATCATTTTTCAAATGTTCATTTAGATATTTGATGGCTTGAATTTGAGAATAAATAGGAAAAGTAAACGAAAGCGCGGCAGATTCTTTGAGTCCCGAAAGAGTTTCATCTGTACCTCGAAATGCAATGATATTTTCACCGTTTTGCATTTCAAATGTAAGCGCTGAAAATTGTTTTTCTTCAGCATTAAAAACTTCATTTCTGTAATCTTTTGCCACGATATTTCTATATCTTTTCCCATTTGATATAATACAAAGCAACAATATAGCTTTTTGCATTATCAATGAAAACTGCAAAAGTTCGTCCTCACTGTATGTTTCAGTTATGATTCTCCAAATATCTATCAATGTTAAAGGTGAATTGAATTCAAAAATTTTTTCATATTCAATATATGCAAGTTGTGAAAAAATCAACGCATCTAACTTATTGTATGAAAACTCGTCAAAATCAATATTGCAATATTTCTCTGCATAGTCAAAAATGTTTTCCATAGCCACTCAAATTCCTCATAAATTTATAATACTAACAAAAATATAGTAATTATTTAATAAAATTATACCAAACAAAAAAATTTTTTCAAGTTTTATTGACATATAAAAGAGTCTGTTGTATAATCTGTATCAACGCCGGTGTGTTGGAATTGGCAGACGAGACGGACTCAAAATCCGTTGCCCGCAAGGGCGTGCGGGTTCGACCCCCGCCACCGGCACCATTGTAGCTTGGGTTGAATAAACCCGAGCTACTTTTATAAGTGTTTAAAAACGGCGTGTTAAGCCAAATTTTGTACTTTGATGTATTTTCAAATATCTTTCAAGGATATTCAATTTACACCAAATTTACACCAAAACTACACCAAAATTACACCACAAAACAAATAAAAAATAATATAATAAACTATTCACTTGTTAAGATATATAAACCACTATAAGTAAAACGGTATATGCTTCCGTTTTTTATAGTGGTTTATTTTTTATTTATTATTTTATTGAAATCTTTTTTCTCGTATTTCATTAAGCCACTTTTCAAATCTTCTTGTTCAATTACATCAACTGTGCTTTTTAATATTATTATATATAAGTAACACCTTAAATCTGAATTTTATCCTCGAAACAAAATACATTAACAGTGTCAAAATTGACGAACACATTAACTGCTGCAATAATTATCGTATTCAAAAAATAAACATAACTTTACTTAAAATCAAAATCAGTTATTACTTAATTTATGTTCTTGTTATTTATTGTAAAACATGTTATTATGAATTTATAAAATATTTATAATATATTTATTTTTTATTCAAAATTAGATATATCATTTGCAAATCTGTCCTGGGATTATCATTATCGTTTATTAAAAATGGACTTTATCTATTTTTTTATATTTTGTGAAATAAAAAAAAGGAGGCGAAAATATACTAAAATAATTCAAGTTTTTGAGTTCAATATAACATTATATTACTTATTTTAACTTATAAATAATATCATATTGTGTCCATCTGCCGACAAAATAGAAAAAAAGTTGTAAAAACACATAAAAATAATTTTAGGAGAAAAGTAATGAATAATATGTTAAAAAAGTTTATATCTATACTTCTTGCTGTAGTAATGAGTTTCCAAGTTGCTCCACTTTCCGTATTTGCAGCAGAACGGAGCAGTAACATAGCCGAAGATTCACAGTCTAATGTGTCTTTGAAACAATCGTTAGCAGAAATTATAGAAGAAACAAAAACAATAATTCCTGAAGATTTAAAAAAAGAACTCAGCAAAAATTATTCATATAGGGATCTATCTAAAAAACATAAAAATGAATTAAGTGATTTTTTAAATGTTTCTTCTGAAACATTGGGCAAACTTTCAAATCAAATAAGCAATTCAAACGACATAACCGCTGTGGTTTTAAATTCACTTGATGCCGGAATATCTATAAATACTTTATTAGAACTCTCTAAAAATTATAGCGTTGATGAATGTTTAAATTTAGAAAGAAAATTCAAATATTTATCAGATAATATTATAAGCAAACAATATATAGATAATTTTGCAAAACTAATTACTAATGAAAATATCAAACTTGATGATTTGTATGGTGCTGTTATATTATCAAATATAACGGGTAAAGATTATTCTTGGGCATATGAAAAAGCAGATATTCATAAAGTAGATTTAAACAGAAACAGTATAAGTAATGATGAAGATTTTATTTATCTCCAATTACAATATAATTTGTCTTCTGAAGCAATTGAAAATGTGGTAAAAGAAGAAAATAAGTCTCCTGCGCAAATATGTTCTGAGATAAAAGCTTTTGAAGAAACTGCAAATCTTTATTCTTTAAACAGCGATTTATCAACTCGTGATGTTTCTACACAACAAATTCCGCAAGCATTCAGTAAATATCAAATTCCCGACGCCAGTAATTACAGAGATAATCTTTCAATTGACCAAACATACGGAATGATTACATATAACAAAGAACTTATTACATTAAAAGGAAAAAACGGACTTGATTTACAGTTTGGGATAAGATTTGACCAAAATGATGCTGTTATACCGGGTAATTATAAAGGTATTGAACATTCTGCTTCAGTGTATCAGGTAATGTACAAAACCGACTGGTATATTGTTGACGACAAGGGTGAACATTTAGAAAAAAGTGATTTTTCAAAACTCGGCGACTTTTATTATAATGCATCGGAACACAATAAACATTTAAGTAAAGACACAATTGTTGAAAAAATAACTGATTCATATTACCATGTTTTTGTAGTTAAAGACGCTACAATTATGTCTAAAGATGTTGCTGCATTTCAGGAATCAACATATGAAACAACACATAATAACAGTATTTACAATTTAGGAGAAGGTTGGGCTTTTACTGTTCCGTCAATAGAACTTTTTACACTTGATTATAAATACGGGCAAACCAATGTAATTCATTTCGCTGACGGTCAAAAATATTCTTTTTCATATAACAACGGGAAATATAATCTTGTCGGTTATGATTTTAATGATATACAATTATTTGACGCAAAAGAAAATGAGTTTTCCTGTGATGGAAAAAAAGCAAAATGGGTTTTAACTTATAAAAACGGCAGATGTGAATATTTTTCTTCAGACGGTTTATATTTAGGTTCAACTGACCAACGAGGAGAAAAAGCCACTGCGACTATAAGAGCATATTATGATAAATCCGGTTATTTAGTAAAAATAACAGATTCTGTCGGCAGAAGTATTAAAATTAACCATTGTGTTGATGAATATGATGACGGTTGGGGTGGTATTTATGAAGAATATTATACAGATATTGTTTTGTGTGATTCAGATAATAAGACAGAAAAAACAATATATCACCTTAATAAATTCATAGGCGGAAGCGGTAACGGAATACCTGTTTTATCAATATTAAATGTTGTTGAAGACGAAAAGACAATAAAATCAACAAGGTTTTATTATGGTGTATTTAACACGAGTGTTTTTTACAATGTTGCCGGCGGTACAATATTTTTCCCGCATTCTTCTGAAGAAGCGTTCCCATATAAACGCCTTGATGATTGCATGGTAAACATATTAACGGGAGTTTTTGATTATTCTAATAGTGGTCAAGAAAGCGCACGCCTTCAAATAGATTATGAAGGTGGAGCAAGATATATTTCAAACGCTACGGTCGTCATATACAATAGAGTAAAAAGTGTAAAAAACACCGAACAGAAATATGATGACGAAGGAAATCTTGTTGAAACACCTAAAAATTTAGAAAAATATAATTATTATCTTGAAAATAAAAAAACAAAAAAGAGAGAATATTTATCATTCAACGGAAATTGGAATTCTTCATTTCAGCAAATGTGGCCGCAAGAATTGACTAACGACTATGTTTTAGAAATAAGTGAAAATTTCAAAGATGATAAGGCTCAAAAATCAACCGAATATCACTACGGCGACAATAAATATAATGATTTAGTAAGTATATATGATTTGTCAGGAAATACAAAAAGACTGTATAGTGTCAGTGATATACAAAGAAGTAATAATAATCACAATATAATAGAAGCGTTAAGGCTGGTGAATGATGATGGCGGTGATTACTATTGCACTTTAAAAAAACAAGATTTTGATGATTATGCAAATATAATATATGAATGGGTAGCCGGCGGTTCGTCTAATGGTATGGAACAAGTGCAGGCGTATTATACCATCAGCAATCAAGAGACCAAATATAATGGCGTCAACAAAAGTATTCCTTCATATGTTTCTTCTCAAACTTCTTCGGAAGATGAAGATATGCACTATGTTGCAATACGAACGGAAAATGTATTGGATAGTACGAATTCATATATTGTTAAACAAAATAATTATATTCATGATACTCGATATGATTGGGATAAATTTGAAGATGTTGAAACAAAGACTTTGGTCGACACAACTGAATATGTACATGATTCACAAGGAAGACTCATTGAAACAAATCAATCAGTTGTTAACAAAGATAACACTGACCATAAAATAACAGAATATACTTATGATTCAAAGTATGGGGTATATACTGAAACAGTTACAGATATTGGTGCATATTACGGTCCTGAAGGTAATGCAGTAAATTCTCAAAAAAAATATACATATGACATATTAGGCCGTATTTTGTCTTGTGAAGATAATACAAAAGAGCATACAACTACATACCAATATGATGCATTGGGTACGGTTATTAAGTCAGTAAATCCTGACGGTACAGAGATTTTAACAGTTCCAGACTATACAAATAAGAATGTTGTTGAAACATTGGCTGATGGTTCAAAGGCAAAGTATGTATATGATCTATGGGACAATCTTGTTGAAGAATATATTTGGATTCCGTCAGAAAGCAAATTTGTTCTGTCTGCAAAATATGAATATGATAATAATAATCGTAATATCGCAAAGTATGACTATACATCGGCTGATTCTTCTAAATATCTTTGTACAACTTATGAGTATGATTTTTTAGGGCGTACCGTTCGTGAAACAATAAAAGACGAAACCGGAAAGATATTTGGTGATAAATCGGTAGATACAAAAATTGTAACATACGACAATTCACCTTGTGAAAAAGAAACAACTATATATTACGATGATAACGGAGTTGTAAGCTCACATGTTAGTGAATACAACGATATTGGCGGTAATACTGTTCGTATAGAACAAGAGTATCAAACGGGCAAATACTATGTAGATAATTTTGTTTACGGAAACTATAATCGTTTATTATCTTCGTCGGGTAACACCGTTGAAACAGCAGAATATGTATATGATGATTTCGGTCGCGTAGTTGAGAAAAAGAATGCTGACGGGAACACTGTTTTTTATACTTATGATACTCAAGACCAATTAGTTGAACAGAGAGACCAAAACGGTGCTATTGTAAAGGAATATTATACACCACACGGTATTAAATATAAAAGCAGTACATTAGTTGACACAATTGATAATGTCGATTATTACAGTAACACGATTTTAGGGTATGATGTTTACGGAAATGTTGTTCAATCAAAGCAATCTATAAACAGACCAAAAGATGAAGAAAAATATAGCATCAGCAAATATTCTTATGATATTAACAATAGATTGATTTTAACTGAAGATGTTATTGATGATACACATTCTCGTTATTCTCAGTATTGCTATGACAACGGAGGGAGATTATTAAAATCATTTACCGGTTTAACCTCCCCTATTACAATTGATTCTCCAAATGATTACACGGCTAATTCTGATAAAGATTTTTCGGTTGTATCTTATGAATACGACGATTTCGGAAATCAGATAAAATATACTGATGCACTTGGTCAAAGCGAAAAATATGAATATACTTTTTCAAATCTTTTAAGCAAAAAAACATTGAGAAACGGAACGGTATATAAATATTCATATGACTCTATGGGAAGGTGCGTAAAAGAAACTGTCGGAAACGAAAGTGTCGACTATACTTATAACGGTTTGGGTCAACTTATTTCAGTAAAAGACAAGTTAGGAACAACATCGTATGATTATGATTTAATAAACAGAGTTATATCTGAATCTCGTGATGATATTGAAGATAAACGAGATTATAAATCAGATTATCAATACTCTAACAAAGGTATTACTGACTATAAACTACATATAAAAAACAATGAAACAAAAGATTTTGAACCTGTAATTCATGAAACATACGAATATAACAATTTAAAGCAACTTTCAAAATTAACTCATTCCGATATAACTTCTCCTAACGAAATTCTGACTTCAACATACAACTATGGAATAGCAGGAGAATTATTAAATAAAAAAGTAACAGGAACTTCAATAGAACAAAATGTTACATACAAATACAATAAGGCAGGACAAAATACAGAGATATTAAATATCGGAAAGTTGGCTTCAGGTGTTGTTGCAGATTATCCCGATGAAACTACGTTTTCAGAGAAATATGCTTATGATTTAGGAGGAAATTTAACTGAAAAAATCAGCAACAACAAAACTGTCAAAAACTCAAGTGTTTTAAATCAAAAACAAAGTCAAACGAGTTATACATACGATTCACTTAATCGACTGACAAAAGAACAAATAACAGAAACCCTAAATAATGGAAAAACAGATAGTTGGCAAGATACATATACATTTGATGAAAACGATAACCGACTATCAAAAGTACATGAAAACGGTAAAGGAACAACTGTTACTGCATACAAATATGATTCTGCAAATAAATTAGTTTCAGAACAAAGTGACGATTATAGATATTTGTATGATTATGATACAAACGGAAATCTTGTTTCAAAGCTTTCTGTTAACTCTGAAGGTGATTCTCAAGAGTTAGAAAAATATACTTATGATTCATTTAACAGACTATCATCTGTTAAAAAAGGCAAGCAAACTTTTGACTATCTTTATGACGGAAACGGAAAAAGAATTCAAAAAAATTCTGTTGTTTCTCAATTGCAAGAATTTTGGTATAATGGTAAAATAGTTTTTGAAGGTTTGTCAAAAAGCAATGAGAGTGAACAAAATCAATCGTATTATTCATATACTTTTGACAATGATTTACTTGCAGTATCAGACAGTAAAGGTTCAACAAATCTTGCAGTTGTAAACTCACATGGGGACACTGTAGATTTACTTTCTGTGGAAACGCCGTACTTTACAGAATATAAGTATGACTCGTTCGGAAATCAGGTTTCAAATTACCTGCCGGCAGTTAACAATCCGTATCAATATAACGGAAAGTATTTTGACTTTGAAACAGGTTTCTATTATCTAAACGCCCGTTACTATAATCCTGCGGTAGGTCGTTTTATGCAGGAAGACACATATCATGGTCAAATAAAAAACGCTTCCACGTTGAACTTGTACAATTATTGCGGAAGCAATCCGATAGCGTATGAAGACGGTACGGGTCATTTTTGGGAAACGGCATTCGACATAGCAGGACTTGCGTGGAGCGTTTACGATTTTGCAAAGAAACCTAATTTGTGGAACGGTCTTTGTGTTGCGTGGGATGTTGTCGCTTTGGTTGCACCGTGTATTCCCGGCTCGTATGTTGCAAAAGGTGCAAAACTTTTATACAAAGGTGCAAAATATGTTGTAAAAACATCTAAGTCTTCAAAAAGGGCAAATAAATTAATAAAGACCTTAGACAAAGCACACGATATATACAAGGCTTATAAAAAATCAAAGAATTCATACAAATGTTATGAAACATCTGCTGAATTCTACAGAAAAAAGAAACAAATAGCAAAAGCTAATACAGAAAAAAATGTAAAGAGTCTTGTAAACAGTGCTAAAAATTTAGCTGCCTCTAAAGGAAGAAAATTCACTCAAGAGTCTGCTGAACAGATAAGTAAAAAAACTTTCGTTAACATAAAGGATATTGATTCTTCTAGAGAATATACTAAATCATCTTTAAAAATGGGACAAGACATGCATAAAATATATAAAGCTGATATCGCTAATCAAACAACAAAAATTAAAGAGTTTGTTTTACCAAGTAAAAAACGAATAGACTTCATTGATTTTGATTCCGGAACAATAAGTGAATTAAAACCATATAATCCTCGAGCAATAAAATCAGGATACAGACAATTAGAGATGTATTTGAAAGAAGTGCAGAATGAATTTCCAAATATTGATTGGCAAACACAATTAGATGTTTATTAATAAGGAGATTTTATGGATAAAAAAGCATTTAATAATATCGTTAAAAAATTTCTATTAAATAAATCATTCAAGTACAATTCAAAAAAAAGAAGATATATAAAAGAATTTAATGATTCATATATGAAAATTCACATTCAAAAGTCAAACTTCAGTAATGGATATTATATTAATTATTTAATATTTTGCAAAGATTTACATTCTTACAATGAAATAATTGATTTAGATTTAGGAGATTTATTTGGAAGATTTTTTATTATTAGAAATCAAAGAAATATTGACTTATTTGAATTAGATGGATTAGATGAATCAAAATTAGAAAAACATTTAAATGAAAGTATAAATGAAATTGTAGATATACTTGAAACCAGTGGAATTAAAGGATACTTAAGATATCGTCCAGAATCAATACGTTTAGCATCAAAATATTCAAGTGAATATCTTAACAACTTGATTTCGGAAATATAGCAACATCAATTAATAACTCATTATATACTTCATTGATTTTTTTAGTTATCTGTAGTATACTTCAAGATTTCATCTTTTTATCTTGAAGTATACTGTTTGGATTAATATTAATATTCTATTTAAATTTAAGTTAGGATTGTTATTATAAATTTACATTTAATTCCAATAAAAACTTCTAGAAAAAAACCTAAAACAGGAGATGTTTTTCCGGTCCAACCTATTAAGGACATATATTATTATGGAAAAGTGATTGAAGAATCTCATGATTGTTCTTTTCAAATTGGTTCCGGATGGCCGTTGATATATTTATATGAAGAACACTCTAATGAATTAATAATGCCAGAAACTTTATCAAATATTTTAGTTGCACCGTTAATTACAAATTATAGACCGTGGTCGACGGGCTATTTATACACAATAGGTAATATTCCTGTCACAAAGAAGGAAATGGAATTGGATTGCGGTTTTAAAGATTGTCTTCTTACAGATTTTAATTATAGTAATTGTTTTTATAGAAATGTGAAAGGAGAAAAAATAAATTATAAACCTAAGTATACAACAGTTTTTGGATTATCAAGTTTTAGTGGAATAAATTATGAACTATGTAAAGCGTTAGGTATTGAATAATAAAACATAAAACGAAGTGAAATATAATTTTATTTATGTTTCACTTCGTGTATTTGTCATTCTAATATTATGAAACATCTGCTGAATTCTATAGAAAAAAGAAACAAATAGCAAAAGCTAATACAGAAAAAAAATGTAAAAAGTCTTGTAAACAGTGCTAAAAATTCAGCTGCCGCTAAAGGAAGAAAATTCACTCAAGAGTCTGCTGAACAGGTAAGTAAAAAAACGTCTTCTGTACTTTCTCAAGGACCGAGAACAACATATGTTTATTTTGGTATAAATAATAATAAGGAAACTTATGTTGGAATTTCAATAAATGTTGCCAAAAGAAAAATGCAACACGGGAATAGATTTGATAGGTTGGAATCTATTACAAATCCCCCCTCACTCGAAAGGAAGCTCGTTCTATTGAACAAGTACTGATTGAACAGAATCCACAGTTTACCAACAAAATTAATAGTATCAGTAAAAATAGAGAATGGTACGAAGAAGCGATTGAGTGGGGTACTGAGTGGATAGAAAATAATTTGAATTAAGGAGTAGTAAAATGGATTTTCATTTAATTCCAATGAAAAAAACAAGAAAAAAACCAAAAACGGGCGATGTTTTTGTTGTTCAACCAATTGAAGGAGTGTATTATTATGGAAAGGTTATTATTTCTAAATACAGAAGTGAATATGAGATGTATAATGAGATGCCTCTTATTTACATTTATGATGAATTTTCTACTAAAATTAAAATGCCACAGAGTTTAGAGAAAATTTTAATAGCACCGCTTATAACAAATTATGGACCATGGACACATGGATATTTTCAAACTGTTGGAAATATTCCTGTATCAGAAGAAGAAAAAAATTTAGATTGTGGTTTTGTTAGTTTCTCTTATATGGATAAAAACAAAAATAATCCATTTTATAGGAATATTCATGGTACGAGGATTGATTATGTTCCACAATTTAATGCACCTTTTGGATTATATTCATATAAAGGCGTCAACTATGAACTATGTAAAGCGTTAGGTATTGAATAATAAAACATAAAACGAAGTGAAATATAAATAAAATTATGTTTCACTTCGTGTAATTGCTTGTTTGTCTTAAATTGTTTTAAGTTATTTCTATAATTTAAAACAAAGAAAGGAGTTATATGAAAAAAGTTTTAATCATAATCGGAATAGTCTTTCTTGTTATTCTGAGCGGTTGTAGTTCTGAAAACAATAAAACAATAGAAGATGATATTCTAAACGAAACGAGTGAACACACAACTTTATCAGCACCGATAAATCAAGAAAAAGATTTCATTGAAAGTCAAGACATTAAAGAAGTTAAAGATATTGGAAATAATATAAAAATATCTTACTTTAATAAAGAAATATCAACTAATAGGTTTGATGAAGGTAAAAAATACAGTGTTTTGAACAGTGAAAAAAGTTTACCAAACGGAATTGCTCCTATTGGTTTCCCAAACGATATATTGTCAGGTAATTCATTTTATAAAAAAATAGACAACAATCATTATTGGTATAATTTTCGTTACGCAAATTCAAAAGATAAGCGATATGTATTTTTTCAAGCAACAAATTTTAACGATTTCAAAAATGTTGATGATGCGTTCATAATGAAACTTGAAAAGTCTGTAATCAATGGCGAAACGGTATATATAGCATCATATCCAAATACTGATTTTGAAGCAGAGTGTTATTTAGCATATTACGGCAGATTTGGTTACAGGTGCTTGTTAGAAAGTGTAAATTTGAGTCAGGATGAGTTTCTTAAAATATTGTCTTCTACTATTGTAGAAAGTCAAAAAATTGAGTAATAGTCCGACTAAACTAAAAAGAATAATAAAGTATAGATATATTGTCATAGTTAAAAATATGAAAAATAATTTTTTAAAACTATAAGACAATAATAAAAAATTGTTTTTGAATTTGAAGTGCAAAATTTACACCAAATCTACGCCAAAAAGCAAATAAAAAAATAATATAATAAACTATTCACTTGTTAAGATATACAAGCCACTGTACAACGGCATATGTTTCTGTTGTGCAGTGGCTTATTTTTTTATAGTTACTTTAATTATCTTAACTCACAGTACATAGAACTATAACATTATTTTACAATTATCATAAAATAATAATGACTAAATCATAAAGGAGTTTTTTATGAATAATAATTTTGATTATGGTTCCGAACCATTTACTATCAATATAAAAAAAGCAACTTGTAAAAATAACGCTTTCAGAACTGCACTGTGGACAGGAAAATACCTGCAATTAACACTAATGAACTTACCTTTAGGCGAAGAAATCGGTCTTGAAATGCACAACGATACTGACCAATTTCTTCATATTGTTTCAGGTCGAGCATTAATTAAAATGGGGTCTTGCAAAGATAAATTAAATTTTCAAAAATGCATAGGCGTTGATGAAGCCATATTTGTACCTGCAGGTACATGGCATAATATTATAAATACAGGACACCGGCAACTTAAAATTTATTCTGTATATGCACCTCCTAATCATCCACACAGTGTTGTGCATAAAACAAAAAGCGATGCTGATAAATATGAATATTAATATTACATTATTATTGTTTGTTACAAATTCAAATCTAATTAAACTGGTGGTTATGATTATTAATAATAGAATTTTCAACTGTCGGATTTGATTGGCTAAAAAGCAGAATTTCTAAACTTTTTGATTTGTTTTCGAAATAAAACGCTTTATTTTTATTTTATACTATAAACTATAAAATGTAATAAGTTTAAAAGAGTGGTAATAAAATGAAAAAGCGCTTTTTAGCAGTTATAACTACAATAGGAATTATATGTTCGGTTTTTACAGCGTGTTCATCTTCGTCAAAGAAAACCAGTCTTGATATTTCTCAAAGTAATCTGATTTCCGATGCAGTAATAACCACTGATGAAAATAAAAGCGATATTTCTAATCTGACAGATGGTGAATCATCTGTGTGGAGTGCCGAAAAGCAGAGCACTGCTTTGGAAATTGATTTTAAGGAAAAAAGAACTTTCAATACAATTATTATTAAAGAGCCTGCTGACAGTGTTAAAAATTTTTCCGTGTATTATTGAAACGGAAACGACTATGAGTTTTTATATCGTCAGGACAGAATTGACGAATACCGCTTGTGTGCTGTTGAAACGACGACAAGTGAAAAAATCAGAATTGTTTTTGATGAGTTTGAAGAGAAAATCAGTATTGAAGAGATAGGAATATATATGCTCGATAATTATGATAATACTGATTTTAAAGTTACAAGTTATGTTACATCTGAATATAACGAGCAAAGCGGAATAACCGAAATACAAAGAAGAGCAGACGAGCCTGGTTTTGCAGACCGCTTTAAAGTCCTTACAGACGCCATTATTAGGTACCGTTAAAATGAATCCTGATAAAACGCTTGAATGCAACTGCGGATTAGAGAATTTCAAAAAAGATGTAGCACTTTTAAAAAGTTTTAATCCTGATATGAAGGTGCGTTGCACGATTATGACTAATCTTGTTTCGGGTGATTTCAATGGAACAAACAAAGCGCTGGTTAAGTTTTCAAAAGATTTGTCTGAATACAAAGTAAACTTGGCTGCATTTGTGCAGGAAACAGGAATTGACGACGTTGATTATGATTGGGAATATCCACAACTTCCGCATGAATGGCACGCTTATAACAAACTTCTTATTGAATCAAAGGATGCAATCGGCGACAAAGATTTATCCGTTGCACTCTGGCCGTATAAAATAAAGCTTTCCAAAGAGGCTCGTGAATGTATTGATAATGTAAACATTATGGCATACGACCAGTTTGATGAAAGAGGCGACCATTCATCAATTTACGAGGCAGGACTTGAGGCAATCGGGTATTTTGAAGATTTGGGATTTGATAAAGAACAGCTTTGTCTCGGAATACCCTTTTATGGCAGAACTGCCGATAAATATGCAATATGGCCGCTATATGATGAAGATTACGGAAAATGGGATAATTACAGAGAAAACTTTACTTATACAGATGAAGACGGAAATGAACATACATCAACAGTATATCTTAACGGATATGCAATGGTAAGGGACAAAACAGCGCTTTCGTTGGAGTCGGGAATCGGCGGAATTATGATTTTTCACAGTCTGTGCGATGTATCATATAAAAATGAATATTCACTTCATAAAGCAGTAAAAGAGGTTCTTGACACACGCACAGAAACAAATGACACGCTTATATAGAAAAAGGGGAGATTGATTATGATACATATTAAAGAAAACGTTTTTCATTTAATTACTCAAAATACCTCATATATTTTTGCGGTAAATTCTCAAAAAGATTTAGAGCATTTATATTATGGTGAAAGAATTGAGGCTCAGGAAAATTATGATGCTTTTTTTGAAAAGCGTTCCATGTTGCTTGTATCCGCACTTTATCCTGAAAATGATGTTGTATATGGAATAGTAAACGGCAAAGTTGTTTGTGATTAAAAAAGCGGTTCGTCAGGTGCGTTGCATAATCCGTTTGTGATAGTGACAGAGCAAAATGCCAATAATTTTTCAGGTGATAGCTATGGTTTTAATTTGATTTACAGCGGCAATCATCGCTCGGTTTGTGAAAAGTCACCGTATGACGGAGTAAGATTTTTAAACGGTATTCTGCCTGACGGATTCAGATTTGATTTGCAAAAGAGTGAAGTATTTTTTACACCTGAAAGTGTTATGACATATTCACCTGACGGATATAATGGCGTTTCAGTCAATATGCATCATTTTGTTCGGGAGCATATCGTAAAAAATCAATGGTTAAATAATTCAAAACCTGTTCTGCTTAACAGTTGGGAAACAGTCTATTTTGATATTACCGAAGAAAAATTAAAAAGTCTTGCAGACAGTGCTGAACAGATAGGTGTTGAGTTGCTTGTAATTGATGACGGTTGGTTTGGTGCCCGTAATAATGATACAACCTCTTTGGGTGACTGGCAGGTTAACCGTGAAAAATTTCCTAACGGTATAAAAGAGATTGCCGATTATGTCCATAAAAAGGATATGAAGCTTGGCATATGGTTAGAGCCCGAAATGATAAGCCGTAAAAGTAAACTGTTTGAAAAGCACCCAAACTGGGCACTCGGAACAGAGAATGGCAGAAAAATTTTGGGTCGAAGTCAGTATGTTCTTGATTTGTCAAGAACAGATGTGCAGGATTTTTTAATTGAAACAATATGCACTGTTATAAATGAGAGTGATGCAGATTATGTAAAATGGGATTTTAACCGTATGCTTTCGGATTTTACATCTGAAAAAACGCCTGTTTATGAAGTTCAGCATAAATATGTTTGTGGTTTGTATCGTATCCTTACCGCAGTTACAAATGCACATCCTGACGTATTGTTTGAATTGTGTGCCAGCGGCGGTGCTCGTTTTGATTTGGGTATGCTTTGCTTTATGCCGATCGGTTGGGTTTCGGATAATACCGATGCCTTTTCCCGTGCAATTATACAAGAGGGCACAAGCTATGGCTATCCGATAAACACAATGTGCAATCATATTTCTGCAGTACCCAATCATATGACAAAACGCAGCAGTACTGTTGAAACAAGAAAAAATACAGCTATGTTCGGTATTCTCGGATTTCAGTATGATTTAACAAAGTTGCCTAAAGAAGAACTTGAATTTCTTAAAAATTGTATTTCGGAATACAAGCAAATACGCAGTATTATTGAAACAGGAAGTTTCTATCGCCTTACAGATGGATTTAAGAGTAATTTTAATGCGTGGATGCTTGTAAGTGAAGATAAAAGAAAGGCTTTTGTAATGCTTTTTCAAAAGTTGTTTCTTCCTGTAACTCAGTTGCCTAAATTAAAACTTATGGGACTTAACAGCAACTATATTTATAATATCGACAAACTGAATGTAAATGCAAGCGGAGAGGTTTTAATGAAGAACGGGCTGCTTCCTTTGCAGAAATTTCAGGGTAATGAACAGAGCGAAAGCGGTCATTATATGACGGATTTTTCTTCTGTAGTTTATATAATTGAAAAGGTTGAAGGCTAAAATAAGCAAGTTGTTAATATGAAAAATGGTAAAACTATATTAGATACCGATGGTAATGTGCTTCATTCACACGGCGGATGTGTCGTAAAATTCGAAGATTATTATTACTGGTACGGCCAAGATAACAGAAATCATTATTATGTTTCCTGTTATCGTTCAAATGATTGTAAAAACTGGGAATTTAGAAATGCTGTTTTGACAGCAGATTCCCCGACAATGCCATCATTTCAAAGTGAATATAAAAATTTAAGACAGAAACTGACAAAGAAAAAAGTTAATATTGAACGCCCAAAAGTGATTTATTGTGAAAAAACAAACAAATATGTTATGTGGGCACATTACGAAAACGGAAGGAATTATAAGTGTGCTTGTGCCTGCGTTGCAACCTGTGATACTCCTGACGGCGATTTTATTTATCACGGCGCTTTCCGGCCGTTTGGCAATATGTCAAGAGACTGTACCTTGTATCAGGAAAATCAAAACGCTTACTTTATTTCCGCTTCAAATGATAATCTTGATTTGAAGGTGTACGAGCTGACAGATGATTATCTGAATATCAGCAGGGAAACGTGCACTCTGTTTACAGGTAAGGAAAGAGAAGCTCCCACATTATTTAAAAAAGACGGAATGTATTATCTTTTAACATCAGCCTGTACAGGTTGGACTCCGAATCAAAGCACATATGCAGTGAGTAAAAGCATTGAAGGTCCATGGTCTGATTTATTTGAATTCGGAGATAAAACAACATACGATTCTCAGCCCACATGGGTGCTTGAAAGGAATGGGAAATTTATATATGTTGGTGACCGTTGGGGCGGTGACGGTAAAAAGTTTTTAAAATCTACTTATGTGTTTTTGCCGATTATTTTTAATGGTGATAAAATAGAAATTAATTATACAGAAAATTATGAATTATAATCTTGATAACACAAAGTTATCAACATAAAAAAGGGACTGTAAAAAACAAAGTTTTTTACAGTCCCTTTTTTATGTGTGCAGCCGTATGTTGCTTTGAATACACTGTAGAAAAGCCGACTTCAAGGGCCAGCTGCAGTGTGTTTTTGTTTGGATTTAACAACTTTTCATCTATAAGTATAAGCGCTTCTAAACGTCTTAAATTTATATAATTATTCAGAATTAAAAATAAGTTCGCCAAACTTAATTCAATAGGTCTGTGCGTGATAATATTTTATTGTTGCTTAAACTTGATGTTTACAACTCCCCTTAATTATACAAAACATTTAGGTTATATTCAATTTATCCCATACCTTAAAGCCGACTGAATAAGTCGGCTTTTTTTAAAGTTTTTTGATACTTTTTTTTAAAAAAGTATATCAGTGTTCTGTGATGTGTTTGTGTTTTAGTTTTGCTTTTTATCAAAGTTTATTAAATGTTTTAACGGTGTTACTCCGTATTTAGCATTTATTTTTTCGGTAATTTATATGGTGTGTTTATTATTCCCGTTATGTAGTCCATTGAAATATCATAAAATTTTGCCAATGTTATCATATGGTGTAGTGGTATTTCTGCTTCACCTGTTTCCCATCTACTATATTGTTTTTGCGTTGTTCCTATTATTTTTCCAACTTCTTTTTGAGTTAAGTTTTTGTCATCTCTTAAATCTCTTAATCTTTGATATTTGTACATTTAATCACTTCCTTTATAAAAAATTTTAAATATTTTATCATAGTACTAAATTGGGGTGTTGACATTAGTACAAATTTGTGGTATTATTCTTAATGTAGTACAGAAATGTACTAACGCTTGCAAGCAAAAATAAAAAAGGGAAGTGTTAATAATTTTCTTATCCGTTTTAATTTTAATATTGTTAATCGTAAACCCTGTAATAGACATTTATTTAATAATTCAAATTTCCAAGAACAAACAAAAAGAAAAAAATGAAGAAAAGGAAGTAACAAAAAATGAAATGTAAAGTAATAGGTGAATTTCTTGAAAAAGGTCAATACCAAAAGAAAGACGGCACAATGCTAAACTACATCAAAGTTTTGAGCGGTAGTGATAGCATTCAAATCAATAACTGTTTGGTGCAACAAGATATTAAAAGGTTGCAACAGATTGAAGTTGATTGTGAAGTCAAAAGCAGTCAATACGGCTTGATGATTTCTGCAATAAATAAATAAGAAAGGAGTTAACACTATGAACATTAAACAGAAGTTTAAAGAGTTCGGGCAATTCTGCAAAGAACGAGCCAATAAAGTAGTCGGTGCTTGTATGGGTACTGCCGTTGCTTTAGGCGGAACGGTAACCGCTTTTGCTGAAACTGGTGTCGGCGGTTCTACTGAAGCGGTTGAAGCCGCTAAACAGTTAATGACTACTGCAACTGGTACTTTGAATATTGCAAATATTGTCGCAATAATCGGTGCTGGTATCGGCGCAGTAATAGGTCTTTTCCTTGCTTGGTGGGGCGCTCGTAAACTCTTAGGTATGCTTATGAAAGCATTTAAAAAGGGTAAAGTTTCAATGTAACTTACAATTTTTAGCGGTGGGGTTTTTACTCCGCCGTTTTTTTATGAAAGGATTTTAAAATGATTAGAAGTGCGTTGTCTTGTCAATCTTCGTTTAGGTCGATTTGGGAAGTTTTGAAATATAAATTGACATACAATCGTTTACACCCGATAGAATTAAAAACATTCGGTACTTGTGTTTTTTGCGGTGCTCAGGGCGAGGGTAAAACCTTGTCGGCTGTGCAATATGTGTTACGGCTTTTAGAAATGTACCCGCGTTGTATTCTTGTAACAAATATAGCAATTAAGAGCCGTCCGTATAATGCTACTGTTGAGTATAACGAAGACGGAACTGCATACATAAGACACAAAAGCGGTCGTTTGATAAATGAAAGTACAATAATGCTTGATAGTCTTTATCAAGACTTTGAGCCTATTACAATTGAATATCAAGGACTTGATATGCTTAAAAGCGTTAATAACGGTAAATGCGGTGTTGTGTTTCTAATAGATGAAATACACCTTGAATTAAATAGCCTTGAAAGTAAAAATATCGATATTGAAGTTATGGTTGAAATATCTCAACAGAGAAAACAGAAAAAACATATAGTCGGTACTTCTCAAGTTTTTATGAGAATGGCTAAACCTTTAAGAGAACAGATACACGATATTATCATTTGTAAAAATTATTTTCAGTGTTTACAACTCAATAAGTGGATAGTAGGGGAGACCGCAGAAGAAAAAAACGGTAAACTTATCGCAGACATTAAAGGTCGCTTTTTGTGGTTTCACAAACTCGACTACTATAGAGAGTACAACACATACGCAAAAATGCGCCGATATAATAAAGAATGGCAAGGTAGGAAGCGTGTTGATAATATTTACAATACAGAAAGTGAGGTTAAAGTATGCAACAAGAAATAGTTGAACAGATTGTCTATATTTTGGGGAAATCTTTTGAATACAGCGTTTACATAGCGATTATTTTAGTACCTTTAAAAATGCTTGTTAAAGGCTTTACAGGAAAGGAGCGTTTTCTGTGATTTCACAACAGATTATTGATTTAGCAAAAAATATTGTAAATGAGGGTAACGGCTATGATTACTATGTGCTTTATTCTAATTCTAATGTTGGCAACGATTATTGGTACGACGAACCGTCTGCTTATTTGGTGGTATCAGATAAGCCGATAGTCGCAAACAGTCGCTATTCCTACTCTGTAAGCGGTAATTCGGCTACATACAGCATTATTACTAATAACGCAAGTGATAGGTATAAAAGCGAGCGTATAAGCGTTACAACGGCTTCATATTCAAAAACTGTTGATATAAATAAATATGAGTTCGTATATACAAATGCTGAATTTGAAGGTGCAACGCTTCAACCTGATTTTAACGCTACTCGCAGTGTTACATCTCCGCAATTTCAAGGCTTTAGCCTTATAATCGGCGGTGCGCTCTTGCTTGCCCTTATAACAAGAATGTTCAAGTGGGGTAGGTAGTATGTCAAAAAAACGCTTTACGGCTTTTGTGGTCGCTCTGTGTCTGTTTATTTCAATTCCGTTTACTGCATTTGCAAAAACTGTTGAATATGAAAGCGGTAAAATTCAATTTGTCGCATATTCTTCAAGTTCAACCGAAAGTCAAAACGGTACTATACCTTTTCATTTCATTGCTAATGATATGAAACAGACTTCAATGCAATATTGCGACTTAATTTTTACAGAAGAATTTAACCTACAAAAAAATGAAAAATTGACTTTCAATATTACACTTGGTGCAAAAAGATATAAGCAGATGTACGCAACCGCTTTTATTTTTGCAGATAACGGCGAATTTAGGTATTCTCTTGAATACTCTTATGCTGATAGTCAAACGCTTACAGGCTCTTTTATGGCTGATAAAGACTATAATTGCTGTCGTGTTACAATTCGTTGTAGTTCGTTTTCTTATGGCAATTACGAAGACGCTCAAAAACTCAACGCATATATGGAAATATTGGGTGCGTCCTATTCGATAGATAGTGAAGAAAGCGGTTTTTTTGAAAATGTCGGTAAATGGTTTTCTGAATTATTTGAAAAAATCAAAGATTTAGGTACTGACATTTCAAACGGTTTTTCATCTGTTGTAAATAGTATAACCGAATGGTTTAATGACCTTATAGACAATTTAAAACAATGGTTTGATGATATAGGTCAATGGTTTAGTGATTTGGGTGCAAAACTTCAAGGTTGGTTTGATGATGTCGGTCAATGGTTTAGAGATTTAGGCGACAAATTCCAAAAATGGATAGACGACTTTAAACTTGATTTTACTGATTGGTGGAACTCTATTGTAGAATGGTTTAAAAATCTTTTCATACCTGAAGATGGCTATTTTGAAAATTTCGTTAATAATTTCGGTAACTGGTTTACCGAGCATTTTGGAGCACTTTATCAAACGGTAGAAATTTTCACAAATATTATTCAAAAGATTTTCAGCGGTTTCGGTACTTCTGTTGATTACATAGAATATCCTACTATAACCGTTCCCGTTGTTGATATTACAATTTTAAACGGCGGTCGTTTTTATTGGTCAACAATTTTAGAAAATCAATTTTTTGCAACTGTTTTTAGACTTTTTCAGTCTTGTTGTACTGCTCTTATCATTTTCGCTTTAATCAATTTTGCGAGAAAAACTTTAAATCAAATATTGGGGGTTAATGACTGATGTTAATTCAATGGTTTTGTGATTTGCTTTTTCGTATTTGGGACGGTCTTTTTTCTTGGGTCAATATACCTAAATTTGATGATGCCTTGATTAATGATATTAATTTGTACATTGACACAATTCTTGTTAATGGTCGTGGTCTTGTTTCTTTCTTCGTACCTACTAAAATCTTCGATACTCTTTTAATAATTCTTTTAGGGATAATATCAATCAAATATACATACTTTGTGGTACTTTGGATAATTAAAAAAATACCTGTTGCAGGTATGCAGTAAATATATATAAGCGACGGCTGGGGTCCCCACGATAGTGGGGTGCCGTGCTTATATATATATTATCTTGTTTAATATTACTATAAGTCCCTAAAAGGAGCATAGA
>DVEP01000018.1 GCA_015655975.1 Eubacterium sp.
CAATGCGGTCGGCAAACTTTTCAGTGCCCCTTTAGGGGTTATGTCTGTAAAAAGCCCTTCTAGGGCTTAATCAAGCCTCCGGCTTAGCCGGAGGTCTTGACTCATTTTGACAAATAATTTTTCTTGTCTTTAAAATACTTGATGAAGAAACAGAGAACTCATCAAGTCCCCATTCGAGCAATTTTGAAATCATCTTTGCATCGCATGCGGCTTCTCCGCACATACCGACCGATATGCCCGCTTTTTTAGCATTTTTTATAGTTGTTTCTATCGACCTCAAAACCGCCGTATTATTTGCGTCATAAAGATATGCAACCTCTTTGTTGCCTCTGTCTGCAACCATGGTATAGCCTGTCAAATCGTTTGTACCGATACTGAAGAAATCAACAATTTCTGCCAACTCGTCCGAGATGATAACTGCTGACGGTGTTTCTATCATTACGCCGACTTCAATATCATTTTTGTATTTGACGCCGTCATTTTCAAGTTCTTTTTTACACTCGCAAAGAAGTTTTTTTGCGCTCATTACTTCATCTGTCGTGCAAACTAACGGAAACATAATTTTAATATTTCCGTAGCAAGCGGCTCTGAGTAATGCTTTTAACTGTACTTTAAACAAGTCTGTGTTTTTCAAACAATAGCGAATGGCACGAAGTCCCATAAAAGGGTTGTCTTCTTTTTCAATTTGAAGATAGTCTATATGCTTATCTCCGCCGACATCAAGAGTTCTGATGATGACTTCTCTTCCGCCCATTGCTTTCGCAACGGTGCTGTACGCTTCAAATTGTTCTTCTTCGCTCGGTGCTTCGCTTCTGTCCATATACAAAAATTCTGTTCTGAACAAACCTATTCCCTCTGCACCGTTTACAATAGCTCCGTGAACATCGTCTGCCTTAGCAATATTTGCATATACAGATTTTTTAACACCGCTTTTTGTAATCGTTTTTTTGTTAATATACTCTTTAAGGCTGAGGCGCTCTTTTTGTTCTTTTTCTTTGAGGAGTGAATATGTTTTTACACACTCATCATCCGCATTGCGAACAATCTCGCCTTTTACGGCATCTACAATAACGAATTCTCCGTTTTCAAATGTATCTTGAGCGTTTTTGACGCCAAGCACACACGGTATCCCCATTGCTCTGGCAATGATTGCGCTGTGTGAAGTAACTCCGCCGATTTCGGCAATGATTGCCTCTACATTTTCCTTATTTATTTTAGAAGTCATAGAAGGAGTAAAATCCGATGCAACTAAAACAGAACCTTTCTCTACTTTTGAAATATCTATTTCTTCTTTGCTTAACAGAATTTTCAGAAGGCTGTTTTTAATATCGTTTATATCAGTTGCTCTTTGACGGGTAAGTTCGTCATCTGCGACAGAAAACATTTGATAAAACATAGAACAAACTGTATCAACCGCTTTTTCGGCAACCATACCGCCGTTTATATTTTCTTTCATTTGACCAATCATAAACGGGTCTTCAAGCATAACCAAATGCCCCTCAAGAATTTCTGCGTTTTTTGAACCTGCTTCTTTTTTCAACATCTCAATAAGTGATTTTGTATCTTTGAGATACTTCGAAACAGCACTGTCCAAGCGGGAAATTTCGTTTTCTTCACCCGAAAATTCAACGCCCGAATAGTCAAGATTCAATTCCCTTATGACGATTGTTTTGCCTATACCGTACCCTTCCGATACGGGTGTTCCTTTAATTTTATTCATCCATACCACTCTCAATCATTGAAACTGCCTTGCTCAGCATTTCATTTTCATCACTTCCGTTACATTCAACAGTAACATCTGTACCGTACTTAATGCAAGCCGCCATAATATTCATTATGCTTTTTCCATTAATTCTTTTGTTTCCGACAACTAAATCTATATCCGATGAAAACTTAGACATTTCAGTAACAAAAATGTTTGCAGGTCGCATATGAAATCCCATTTTATCTACAACTTTTACTGTTTTACTAACCATAGTTTTTAACCTCGTATAAAAATTATTTTACTGATTTAATCTTTTGAGTTTTATTTTTCTTAAGAAGACCGAGCATAAGAGCGCCCACAACAGAACCTGCAACCAAAGCAATCAGATATCCGAGCGGGTTGTCAACAACTGCGAAAACGAATATTCCGCCGTGAGGAGCAGGACAGGTGCAGCCGAACAAAGCAGTTACAGCACCTGCAACAGCCGAGCCTACCATACAAGAAGGTATAACGCGAAGCGGGTCGGAAGCAGCGTAAGGAATTGCGCCTTCAGTTATGAAGCAAAGTCCCATAAGATAGTTTACAGGTCCGCTTTTCAACTCTTCATTTGTCCATTTATTTTTGAACAGAGTAGTTGCAATAGCAATGGCAATCGGAGGAATCATTCCGCCTATCATTACAGCCGCCATAATCCAAGTGTTGCCGTCAGCGATTGCGGCAGTGCCGAAAACATAAGCCGCTTTATTGAACGGACCGCCCATATCTATTGCCATCATTGTAGCAAGTACAATAGAAAGTAAAATTTTACTTGTTTCGCCGAGATTTGAAAGGCCTGTTGAAACAGATGTATTTACAAATCCCATAATAGGATTTATCAAAAACATAAATAAACCGATGAGAAGTGTTCCTAACAACGGATAAATAAATACTGGTTTAATGCCGTCCATTGATTTAGGCAACCACGAAAATGCTTTTTTCAATACATTCACGAGAATACCTGCAACAAAACCTGCCAAAAGCGCGCCTAAAAAGCCCGATATAGCAGTGTCGTCGCCTGTCGGAGATGACAAAGTTGCGCCTGTTGTTGCCAAATACCCACCGACAATACCGGGCAACAGTCCGGGTCTGTCTGCGATTGATTGTGAAATATATCCGGAAAGAATAGGAAGCATAAAAGCAAATGCCGCTTTACCTATCCAAAAGACTACTGAAGCAATCGTATTTTTACTTCCGAATTCACTGCCTGCTCCTGCGTTGCCTGCGATTGTGTCAATGAGGAAACCGAGTGCAATAAGGACACCGCCGCCTACAACAAACGGAAGCATGTGAGAAACACCGTTCATAAGATGTTTGTAAAGTTTATGGGCAAAACTTTCTTTTTCTTCATCGTATTCTTCCGAAGACGACTTTTCTCCGTCGTGATGATAAACAGGAACTTTGCCCTCAACTACTTTACTGATGAGTTCTTCGGGCTTATTAATGCCTGCCGAAACATTTGTTTTCAAGACTTTTTTACCGTCAAATCTTGCCATTTCAACATTTTTATCGGCTGCAACTATGATACCGTCGCACTCTTCAATTTCCTTTTTTGTAAGAATATTTTTTGCTCCGCCCGAGCCGTTTGTTTCAACTTTTACGGTTATACCGAGTTTTTCGCCTGCTTTTTCAAGTGCTTCTGCCGCCATATATGTGTGTGCTATACCTGTAGGACAGGCAGTTACTGCAAGAACTCGATAGGTTGCATTTTTAATTTCTTGTTTAGTTTCTTCTTCGGGATACTTTTCATTTTCCTGAGTGTTAATTATCTCAAGAAATTCATCCGAAGTCTTTGCATTTCTTAATTTATTGACAAACTCGGCGTCCATCAACATTACCATAAGTCTTGAAAGAATTTCAAGATGGACATCACCGCTCGGCGGTGCCGCTATCATAAAAATAACATCGGAAGCCTTGCCGTCGGGAGCATTGTAATCTACACCGTTTTTTACAGTTATGGCAGCTAAAGACGGTGTTTTTACAGCGTCTGTTTTTGCGTGCGGAACTGCAATTCCCTCGCCTATTGCGGTTGTACCCTGTTTTTCTCTCAACAAGATTGCTTTTTTGTACTCTTGTTCATCGTTTAAATTTCCGGCAGATTTGTGAAGTGCGACAAGTTTGTCTATCGCTTCATCTTTAGAAACTACATCTGTGTTGAGTTCTATTGCGTTTTTGCTCAATAAGTCTATTATTTTCATAAAAATTCCCTCCGTTACTTATTTTATTGACTTATAACTTCTATTTTATCAAACGCATCTTCTATTTCGCTTTTTTCTGCCAAACCGTAGCTAAATGCAGTTGCGTTTGAACAAGCCGAACCGAGTTTTAGTGCGTATGAATAGTCATTCTTTTCAATAATTCCTGCGATAAAACCTGCCACCATTGAATCTCCGCACCCTACTGAATTGAGAGGCTTGCCCGGTATTATTCCTGCTTTATATATATTTTTGTTTTCATCTACAAGCAAAGCCCCGTCTTTTCCTCTTGAAACAAGCACATTCTTTGCGCCCATTTCCTGAAGTTTACAAGCGTATTTAACAATATCGTCTTCTGTTTTAATTTCTGTATCAAAAAGTTCTCCGAGTTCAAAATTGTTAGGTTTAATTAAAAACGGATGATATTTGAGAACATTTAAAAGCAAATCTCCTGTTGAATCGACAACAGCATTGACATTTTTGTCTGAGATTTTTTCCAATATTTTTTCATAAATATCACTCGGCAAAGACTTAGGCACGCTTCCTGCAAGAACGATTGTGTCGCCGTCATCAAGAATATCTATCTTTTTAAACAGCCCGTCTATTTCATCTTGATTTATTGCAGGTCCGCAAGCGTTAATATCAAGTTCTTTTTCTGCTTTGATTTTAACATTTATTCTTGTATTGCCGTTTTTCAAATGAATGAAGTCATTTTTAATTCCGTCTGAATCAAGCATCTGCTGAAGTTTGTCGCCTGTAAAACCGCCTTTGAAGCCAAGCGCCGTATTCTCTATGCCGAGCCTTGACAAAATGATTGAAACATTAATTCCTTTTCCGCCGTAATATAATTCTTCGCCGTAAGTCCTGTTAATGTCGTCGAAACCTAAATTTTCAACTTTCATAACATAGTCCAGCGCAGGATTGAAAGTAACTGTATAAATCATAATCTGTCAACTCCTTTATTCTATAACTTTAATTACCGTTTTATCTTTATATATCTCGTCGGGCTGTTTGTCTGTTATTATGCACGCAGTATCAAGAGTTGCAAACCTTACTGAATATATTTTGCCGAATTTTGATGAATCTGCAATGACATAAGAAACAAAAGAATTTTCAATAGCGGCAGCCTTTACAAAAGCTTCTTCGGTGTCGGGTGTTGTAAAACCTCGACTCTCCGAAACTCCGTTTGCACCGATAAAGGCTTTCGTGAAATTGAAGTCGTGAATACTCCTTGAAGCCATCAGTCCGACTATAGCCTCTGTTGACTTCTTCAATTCTCCGCCGAGAACATATACTTTAAAACCTCTTCTTAAAAGTTTGATTGCGTGGCTGATACCGTTTGTAACAAAAGTCGCTTTGCAATCGTCTTTTATGAAATCAATGAGAAAAAGAGTAGTAGTTCCTGCGTCAAGATAAACAAAATCGTCGTCTTGAATTTGTGAAGCACAATAGGCTGAAATCTTTTTCTTTTCTTCGGTGTTTTCCGTTTGTTTTTCGCTGACATTTGCTTCAAGAGAAAGGTACTGGCTTTTTTTCAAAGTTGCACCGCCGTGTACTTTATTTATGATGCCCTTATTTGAAAGTTCAATTAAATCTCTTCTTATGGTAGATTCCGAAACATTTAGTTTTTTTATAAGTTCTGCCGCACTGACAGAACCCTTTTCAGATATTTCTTTTAATATGAAATCTTTTCTTTCCTGATTAATCATAAAATTAAAATATTCACGCCTTTCCTTTTAACAGAGTTGAGTTGAAATTTTGCTTGAACTATAATGATGAAGATTTAATTCTTTCTTTTACAACTTAATTGTAGCAATTCCGTCATAATTAGTCAATCAATTCCGCAAAATTCGTTCATTTTAACAGTCGTTCAGTGATTTTATATATAATTTCGCACAATACAAAGCGTTATTTTTGAACGGTTTTGAACATTTATATAAAAACATTCACTAAAGTGTTCAATCGTTATATACCATAACACATCAAAAACAGCAAAGAAAATTCGGCATTTTTAAGTGTAAGCAATGTATTTTAAGCGATTAAAAAGCTGCAAATTCAATTTATTATTAATATTTCAATATTTTTTGTAAAAAATGCTTGCATTTTCTTTATTTTTCTGCTATTATATGTGCGTTGTAATTTTATAAGGAGGTGTTCGCTAATGGCAAAATGTGAATACTGTGGCAAAGAAATGAAATTTGGTATCAAAGTTTCTCACTCGCACAGACGCTCAAACAGAACTTGGAAACCCAATGTAAAAAAAGTTAAGGCTATTGTTAACGGCTCTCCTAAAAGAGTTAATGTTTGCACAAGATGTCTTCGTTCCGGTAAAGTTGAAAGAGCATAACAAAAGAGCCCGTATTAGTACGGGCTTTATTTTTTAACAAACATTGATAATTTTTTATCATTTTTTTATTGACTTTAATACAAAAAGCGTGTATAATTTCATTAGTGGACGAAAAGTTATATTATTGTTCAATTATAGCCCTCTCTGAAGCAAATGCAGTTGCCTAAACCCCTTGTGGCATTTTCTGCATTTGCTTTTTTAATTAATTTTCTATTTCAGACTTTTCATCGCTGTGTATTATTTCGTAGGTTTTATTCGGATAGTCGCTCATTATACAATCTGCGCCTATCGTTGAAAGATATTTCATATCTTTCTCATCATTAATTGTCCAATATTGAACTGCTATATCATTTTTGTGCGCGTAGTTGGTAATTGCAGTCCACCCCGTATTGACGCCCAAAACATTGTACAGAGTTCCGTACGGAATTTGAAGAGCTACATATTTTGCCTCAAAATCGTCTTTGTCAGTCAAAGCACTGAAATAAAAAGCAACAGCCTCTTTTATCGTTGCGCTTCGCTTTAAATCACTGTAATTTTCGTCAACATAAAAGCTTACTTCTTCATGGAAAGTTCCGAAAATTGTTTTGTCTGTTAAATTTCTCTCTTTTAAAACATTGTAAAGAATATCTACGCCTTTGCAACCCAATTCACCGTCATTTTTTATTTCAATAATGTATTGAAAATCCCCTTTTGAAGTCAGATAATCGAGTACATCCTCGACTCTTGCAATCTTCAAATCGTCAGGAACACTCTCCCCTTTTAAGTCTTCAAAAGGCTTTTTGCCGTCTTCAGACTCAAATTTGTGTCCCATATTGAGTTGTCGTAATTCTTCGTATGTGTAGTTTTCAGGTCTTGCTTTTTTATCGTTCAGAACTTCTTCACAATCACTTGTTCTTTCCAAGGTGTCATCGTGTAAAAGCACCAAAACATCGTCTTTTGTAATGTGTAAATCGAACTCAAAAATGTCAGTATGAAAATCTTTGCTTTCAACACAGTTTTTAAAAGCCATCATAGTTTCTTCAGGCATTATACCCGCACCGCTGCGATGAGCAGAAACCAAAACTTCGTCAGAAATGTATTGATTTTCGCTGTTTGTTTTCACAACATTTTTAGGGTCCGATTTGTGAAAAACCGTAAAAATTCTCGGTACAATAATCAAAGCCAATACCAAAAGCAATACGGTTATCCAAATTTTTTTCTTTTTACTCATATAAATTCCCCCTCTGTAATATTAAATATTATAACATTTAAAGTTAAATTTGTCCATATTGCTTTGTATAATTTTTACAATATTTTTACTCCATTTGCATTTTTTTAGTTTACATTTTACATATCGAGAAAAAAATAAAATGCCTTCGGTTTAAAACCGAAAGCGTTTTATTTTATGATATAAATTTATTTATATTATTTTCAAATATATCAAAAAAGTTTTCGACAATTCTTTTATCTTCTTCATTACCTCTGACACACATAGAAAATGTCAATTCTTTTCTCATTGATGTTACAGACAGGAGGACATACGGCTTGTATTTAACAGCGCCGCTCATAAAACCGTCTGTCGGCTCGTTTCCTGCAAGTGCAAGAGCTTTTTCGTCTAAAATACCTATATTACTCATAGCAAGAAGCGGATTTGAATAGCCGATTTTAATAATTTCCTCAGAAGCAGCGTGAGGCAATATCTTGTAGCCCAAAGAGAGCAACGGCAAACCGTGAAGACCGATAAAACGGTCTTTTTTAAACTGATTGACGCTGTTGACGGTATATGTCAATGTTTCAAAAACATCTTTTCCGCACCTCGGAACTCTGCACTGCATCCACGCCGTATGGTTTGTTACACCCAAATCTTGACTGTCTTTAATATGGCGTCGCAAGTCGATAGCGCAGGAAATTGAAACGGAATCATTTTTATTAAAATCTGCAAGTTCATAGATACTGTGAAAATATGCCGCAACAAGCATATCGTTTATTGTAGCGCCGTGCTTTTTGCCGACTTCTTTAATCTTGTCGAAAGTATCTGCCGAAACTTTTCTGCGCGCAATAAAAGAACTGTCTCTGATATTGTCGGGAGTAAGCGGAAATGCGTGTTCATCTTTTGAATTTACATTTCTGTACAAATGTTTCGCCATTTGTTTTTCAGCAGAAGAAAAATCTTCATACACTGACTCGAAAGAACGAGTACCTGTTTTCAAATTTATCGGACTGATTTTGTTTTCTGTATAGTCATTGTAATTTTTGCACAAAGCGTTCAAGAAATATTTAAAATCGCCGCCGTCCATACACATATGGTTTTCTACAATACACAAAACAGATTTTCCGCTATGATTAAAAACGGCAACTTTCATTTGAATATTTGAATCTGTCGGAATATATTGAATTAAAAAATTGTTAATTTCTTCGTCAAGTTCGTCATCACTTACACTTTTAACAATAAGAACTTCGTCTATATGATAGTCTTTAACAGTCCAATACGGGTGCAAATGATTGTCTGTAAAAGAAGAATGAAGTACAGGAGCCTTTTCAAAGAAACAAATGAGTACGGTTTTTAAAATGTCTATATCTATTTCAAAATCGTATCTCAACTCAACATGCACCATTCTGTCGTTGTAGTCACGGAAAAGATAGTGCATTTTATCCCACAATTCAGCGTTTAATCTTCGTTCCATTGTTTAGACACCTCCTGTGAAATCTTTGCATTTTTTGCAACTCTGACTGCAACTATTACAGCGTCAATAATCAAAGACAACGGTATCATAAGCCAGCCTGGAGACCACGGCACTATTGAAAGTACGCCCAAAATTATATACACCATAGCAGTAGTTGCAGGAATATATGCCAAATAGCTTAAAATAGCAAGTTTTTGTTTCGTTACCGTGATATAAACAGTGTCGGCAATAAACATAAACGCTATACCGCCTATTACAATCAGCCAACTGTGAGGAACTTGTAATATTATTAAAGCGAAAAGAAAAACTGCTACTGCAACAACAATAACTGCGCCTGCCAAAAACAGTCTCGCGATAATATGAAAAATTTTACGCATTGAGGTAAATTTTTTGACTACGAGAGAAAGCAAATACGCTACCCAAAGCAGTATGCCGTCCACCATAATCACCCATGTCTGCTCCCACGCGTGAGTTAAAAAACTAACTGAAAGAAATACAATAAGCAAAACAAAAATAAAAATGATTGAACCGACTGTATTAAAAACAATTTGTTTTTTCGCCTTATTTGATGATGTTTCTTTCTGATAAAACTTTTTATATTCCAAATCTAAATTCGGATACTCACTGATTATCAAATCGTTTACAACATTTTCGTCTTTCAGACCCCGTGCCGTAATCTCATTTGCTCTTTGAGTCATTTCATCAAGAATTTTCTTTTTGAACTTATATAAAATTTTATCTCCCTCTTTTTTCGGAAGAGATTTTTCGATATAAGAAATGAAATTCTCCATATTCAAATACACCTGCCCTTTAAAGTATGATAATTTTTTAACAAGACTATGTGTCCATTATACCACCAAATAATGAACAATTCAACACAAATAAGTTGATTATTTACTAAAAAAGTAAAAAAAATAGAGAGTAACCCTCTCTATTTTTGGTTTTTATATTCAAAATAATACAGATATACATCTTCAAGTGAAATATCATTTTTTACAGGTATATAATTTTGTTTCGGATTGTCCGTTACAATTCTTAGTGAAATTCCGTCTCGGTTATGTGTAATATTTCCTAAACCTATTTCACTTTGAATTTTAAACAAGTAATCTTTTTCGCCTCTTATTTCAAAAACTTTATCAGAGATTTCATTCATAAGAAGTTGCGGAGACTTTTTTTCCAAAACTTTTCCTTTGTTCAACAAAACCACTTCATCGGCAATACACTCAATATCCGAAACGATATGCGTAGCTATGATGATGATTTTATCACGAGAAAGTTCGGCTAACATATTTCTGAAATTTATTCTTTCTTTTGGGTCAAGTCCCGCAGTGGGCTCATCAAGTATAAGAATTTTAGGATTATTAAGCAAAGACTGTGCGAACAAAAGTCTTTGTTTCATACCTCCTGAAAATGTTTTGATTTTTAAATCTTTTGAATCGTATAAATTCACTTTTTCCAACACATTTTCTATAACCTGTTTGTAATTTTTTATATCTTTTAAATTACAAAAATATTTCAAATACATATAGGCGCTGAACTCTTCATACACGCATTGTTGCTGCGGCATATACCCGATAAGTTCTCTGTAATGTTTTTTGAGTTTCAGTATATCGATACCGTTCAACAGTATCTCGCCGTCTGTTCTTTTGATATTATCGGTTAAAAGATTAATGAAAGTACTTTTTCCGGAACCGTTAGGACCCAACAGACCGTAAATGCCGTCTTCAAAAGTTAAAGATATTTTATCAAGCGCTTTGTTTTTGACATACACTTTAGTAAGATTTTTTATCTCAAGTTTCATATATTTACCTCTTTTTTGTTTTGCACCAATTTTTAAAACCAAGCGCAATACAAACAACTGACGAAACAACAGAAATGATAGGAGTAATTATTAAAAAAGCGATATTACCGTCGTTTTCTATCAAAAGATTATTTATATTTCCCAAATATGCCGCAGAAAAATACTTAGCTTGCACAATTCCGAACAAATAAAAAACATAAGGCAAAAGAATTATAATTGCAGAAATAATTATTGTTAAAAACCGATTTGAAAAAGAAGATACTAAGAAAATTAAACACGAAACAGCAAAAACACTTAAAAGTTGAAAAATGTAAACAACTGCAATATACATTCCGATTGAAATGCTAAAATCGTAAGCACTAAAAAATGTTAAATTCCGAATATCTGCATCTAAATTTGTCAGTCCGTAAAGATGGTGTATTTGAAGAATTCTTGTAAAATATGATACGGTAACAAAAATAAAACTAAAAAGAAAAACAACTTTTAACTTATTAAAAAACAGTTTTGTTCTGCCGTTTTTTGTTGAACGAAGCAAATACTCAATATTCTTTTCAACAGAAAAGGCAGACGATACAAATAGAATTAAGAAACAAAGGACTAAAAACAGTTGTTCTTGATTTTCATTGACAACAGTGTGTCCAAACAAATTTTTATAACCGAGTTCGTTGAACAAAACTGTTTTAACGCCTTGTTTTTCAACACTTTCAAGATGTTCTGTCTGACTTACAATCTTATCGTACGCTTTTTCCTTTTCGGAAAACAACTTTGCTTTCATTAAAGCAGAATTATACTGATTTTCGCTTGCAAGCCCTGCTTTGTAATTGTTTAAAATTTCTGCGAATTCTTCATTAAACACATCAATATCATTTTTGATTTTTTCTATTTCTTCATAAGTTTTTTCACTGATTTCGCCGCTGTATTTTGAATAGAACTCATTTAGATACATTTCTTCACCCGTTTCGACTAAATTTACCGTGTTAAAGCCAAAAGCAAGGATTAGTACGAAAACAAGCAATAAAAGCAATCCGTTTCCGATATGAAGAAACTTATAACTTTCAAAATTTTTTGAATATATTTTACTTTCTGTTTTATTAACAAAAATGCTTATTTTATTTACAAAAACGCCAAAAGTATTCGTCAGTTTGTCAGGCGTTCTTATGGGGTAAACTTTTTTTGATATTATCATCATTACAACTAAAGAAACGACAGTGAAAAATATTAGCAGTAACAATAAAAATTTATCTAACCTGACAGGAATTGAAAAAATCGACAATAAATAATACTCTGAATATGATTTAAAATCAATCAAAGAAAATATATTGATAGTTTTGAAAAATGAGAAAGCACTTGTATATTCGACAGTTTTATACAACAAATATTGAACTGCCAAAACAGCGCCGAGAATTCCTGCGGACAACACAGAACTGTTAAGAAGCACCAAAACTATCCAAAACACCAAAGAAAACAAAAACGCTGTTCCTGAATTCAAGAAAGTGTAAAAGATTAAAAATTCTGCAAAATTAAAATCAACTACACAATCTTTAAAAAGTACAGATGATTGAACAGGAGCAAAAATATCCTCAATCTCTCCGTATATATTGCAGGATATGAGCAGTTCTGACCCAAAAACCAAAACGGAAAACAGAACAGAAAAGAAAAAAATTGCTAAAACCTGCTTTGCGTACAATTTTGCTCTGCCGTTTTTACTTGTATGCTGAAGTATTTTGCAGTTATCATAGTTGTAACCTATCACCAACAAAACGCAGCACACTATTATTATAAAAGTTCCGATTTGATAATTTAAAACAGAAGTTATAGGTTTGTCATTAACCAAAGACAAACTCAAATCTAAATTTTCAGAATAGTCAAGCGCAGATTTTTCAACTGATTTTGCAGAAAAATCTGACTGAAAAAACTCTGCCGACGGCAAATCGGCTTTGCTTTTTTCAGAAATATTTTCTATATATTCTCTATAATTATTTTGATACTCTGACTGCTGATTAAAATAATTATAAAACTCATTTAATGCACTGTCTTTTTTGCTCAATTTAAAATTTTCATCTTCTGCGTTTTCAAAAAACAAGATTTCGTAGTAATCAGAGTTTTCTTTCAAAATATCTTTTGCATTTTTTTCTTTCAGCAGATGCAAATTCTCTTTATAAACGGCAGAATATGTTTCTAAATCCGAATTTGCAGAAACAATATTTTGCTGTTGAGTAAACAAAAAAACTAAACAATTTGTAATTAATAGTATCAAAATGATTGAACTGATTTTCTTGTTTTTTAAAATTTTTAAAAATTCCATAACTCATTTCAACTCAATTTCTTCCAACTCGTTTAGATTTGAAGTGTCTGCTATATAGTACGACATTGAGCCGTCGTCTGACGAACTTTCAAAGAACAATGAGCCAAAACCGAAAACGCAAATATCTGTTTCTTTTTTCGGTGTGTAAACAGACATTTTATTGCCTTGCTTATCATATACTGCAACAACATTTTTATCAACATCGTTGATATACAGGCAGTTGTCATCAAGAGAAATTCTTCCGTACTCATCGACGGCAAACAACTGTTTCGTTTCTTTTGATGAAATATCCAATGAACTGATGGTATTATTTGTTTTCCCTGATTGAAAATATACCTTGTTGTCATAAACTGCAATGGAATACTGCATATTCTCAACCAAAATTTCGCTCTGTTTTGTATGAATATTTACACACACTATTGTGTTTTTTATTTCTTCGGTATGGCTTTCATCTGCAAAACTTTGAACACTGATAATTATATTGTTTGCATAGGCATTCATACGGGAAATATCCGCACCGTTACCCGTATATTCATATATAATTTCAGCATCTTTTTTACCCGAACCGAGTAACTTTCTATATACCTTTACAGTATTTTCCCCGAGACCGACAGAATAATCGCTATAGTACACATATCCCCTGTGCACAAGATACACAAAGGTAATTTGACCGCTTGAACTGAACAGATAGACAGACTTCTTTCTTTTTAAACTTTCTAAAGAAATTTCATATATATAGTATTTATTCACACCGTTTTTTGAATTTTCACTGCCCAGCAAATACAAACAGTTATTATAATATTCTAATTGAGTATAGCGATATTGAAACGGCGAAAGATATGCCGTACATTTATCGTCGTTATGAGTGCAATTCTTTTTATTGCACATTATATTTGATTTTTTAGAGTTTTCATCGTAAAAATGTAAGCAACTGTCTGTTAAGTCGATATAATAGTATCCGTTTTCAGATTTTGCAACAGTTGAATATATTTCTATATAACTTTGATGGTCTTGTTCAAACAAATATTTTTCCGAATTTTCTTCTGTATTATATTTTTTATTTTCCGAACAACCTGCAAATGCAAACACAATGCAAAAACACAAAACGACAGACAATAATTTTTTCATAAAATCACCTACAATTGAGCAAAGGGACAACAGTCCCTTTGCTCTTAAAATTTAGAAATTCTTAACTGAATTTGAAGATGTTTCACTGTATCCCGGATATTTAGCACCGTGCGTGCAACAAACCATTTTAAATTTATAGCCAGAACCACTAGATATATATGCTCTACCCGAAGTTTTTGTATTATAACTTGTAGCATCATCCATAACAGGTTTTACCAAATCACCACTACTATTCACTCTTCTTGAAGTCAATATAGCAACTAAATATTCAGCAGTATAATCGGCTGTTGTTCCACCTGTACAAGATGTATTTGTAGGTACAAAAAACTTTTTTACAGTATGACCACCACTTTGAAAACTATCTGCATATGCAGGAAACGCACCTATAAAAGATGTCATCAACACAGCACATAAAAACACTAATAATCCTCTTTTTAAATTACTTTTTTTAGACATAATATTGTCTCCTTTCAAATTTCTATGTAGGGTTTAACAAAATCGAGCACAAGATAAATATCGCCTCCAAACTTATCATTTTATATAATACTTCTGTGTCATCCAGCAACACAGAAATGTATTCTGAATATATCTGCTACGGCAAATTGTAATTTGCTTTAACTTCTTCTAAAGATATTGAACCATATTCATAAGCAACATCATTTTTTTCATCTTCAAGTTCAAATTGCTGTATTTTCATATCAGGTTTTGTACTTAAAGTAATCTCTCCGATTTTTCTTTTAAACTCAAGACATTCTATGCCTACTTCAAAAAGACTTATCACTTCATCTTTAACGATATTCGGCGTATCTAAATTGTAATTTGTAATTACAAAAAACCTATTGCCCGTTCCCCCTATTTTTGAAAATTGTATTGAAGTATTAGTGTTGCGAGATGACTTCAGCACATATCTGTTTTTGTAATATTTGTGTTCGACGACTTCTCTAAAATGTATCATATTTTTATCTTTATCTACCGAGTCAAAAAATAAAATACCTGCTCCGCCGTCATACTTCTCTATTTTTATTATCTCGATACCGTCGCTGTCTTCGGCAGCAAAATGATTGAATAACGATTTTTCACTATTTATATTTATGAGCGTATTTCCGTAAATAAAATAACCCGCTGCTGCAATAACAACTAAAGAACACAAAACACAAACAACTATCATCAAATATCTTTTAGCCTTCTTACTCATAAGTAAAACTCCCTCAACATTTTTTAAAATATATTGTATATATTATATATAAATATCTAAAGACATTTTGGATTTTTAGTTACTTATATTAATAAAATAGCATATTTCTACTTATTTGTAAACAATTTTTTAAGAAAATAGCAAAATATTTTATGATTGAAAATAGTAAAAAGGCATAGTGCAAAAGCACTATGCCTTCAAGCGTTTTAAATATTAACCGTAATATGCTTTGAGATAGAGTTCTTTCATTTCGCTCATAAGCGGATATCTTGGGTTTGCACCTGTACATTGGTCATCGAATGCAGCCTCTACCATTTCATCGAGAGTTTCGAGGAAATATTTTTCATCTACGCCGTATTCTTTGATTGTTTTCTTAATGCCTACTTTTTCTTTAAGCTCACTAATAGCATTGAGAAGATTTGCAAACTTTTCTTCATTGTTTTTGCCTTTAATTCCAAGGAAATCTGCACATTCACAATATCTTTCAAGAGTGTGAGGATATTGATACTGAGGGAAAGTACCCATTTTTGTAGGAACAGGGTTTGCGTTATATTCCATAACAAGATTTATGAGAAGTGCGTTTGCAACACCGTGAGGAATGTGGTGGTAAGCACCGAGTTTATGAGCCATTGAGTGACAAAGACCGAGGAAAGCATTTGCAAAAGCCATACCTGCCATAGTTGAAGCGTTTGCCATTTTTTCACGAGCAACAGGGTCGCCTGCTCCGTTTTCATACGCCCTCGGGAGATAGTCAAAAATGCTCTTGAGTGCCTGAAGTGCAAGACCGTCTGTATATTCAGTAGCCATAACTGAGCCGTATGCTTCGATAGCGTGAGTCAAGGCGTCGATACCTGAAGCAGATGTCAAACCTTTTGGCATTGACATCATCATATCTGCGTCGATGATAGCCATTGACGGCATAAGTTCATAGTCAGCAAGAGGATATTTGATGCCTGTTTTTTCGTCTGTGATAACAGCGAAAGGTGTAACTTCAGAACCTGTACCTGCAGATGTAGGAATAGCACAGAACATAGCTTTTTCGCCCATTTTAGGGAATGTATATACTCTCTTTCTGATGTCCATAAATCTCATAGCGAGGTCCATAAACTCAACTTCAGGATGTTCGTAGAGAACCCACATAATCTTACCGCAGTCCATAGCCGAACCGCCGCCGATTGCAATGATTGCGTCAGGTTCAAATGAAGCAAGAATTTTTGCACCCTCTTTTGCGGAAGCAAGAGTCGGGTCAGGTTGAACATCGTAGAAAGTATGGTACTGAATACCCATATTATCAAGGCAATCTGTAATGTTTTTGATGTATCCGTTTTTATAAAGGAATGAGTCTGTTACAACAAACACTTTTTTCTTGTTATATACTTCTTTAAGTTCACGAAGTGCAACAGGAATACAGCCTTTTTTGAAATAAACCTTTTCAGGTGTTCTGAGCCAAAGCATATTTTCTCTCCTTTTAGCAACTGTTTTAATGTTAATAAGATGTTTAACACCAACATTTTCCGAAACTGAGTTGCCACCCCAAGAACCACAGCCGAGTGTAAGTGAAGGAGCGATAGCAAAGTTGTAAAGGTCACCGATACCGCCTTGTGATGAAGGTGTGTTGAGAAGAACACGACAAGTCTTCATACGGCTTTGGAATTCTGTAATTTTATCTTTAGCATTAACTTCATCTGCATAGAGTGAAGATGTATGACCGTAACCGCCGTCAGCAACCAATCTTTCTGCTTTTGCAACTGCGTCTTCAAAGTTGTTTGCTTTGTACATTGCAAGTACAGGAGAAAGTTTTTCATGAGCAAACGGCTCTGCAATGTCAACACTGTCAACTTCGCCGATAAGAATTTTTGTTGCTTCAGGAACTTCAAATCCTGCAAGTGCTGCGATAGTTACAGGTTTCTGACCAACAATTTTTGCATTTAAAGCGCCGTTTATAAGAATAGTTTTTCTGAGTTTTTCTGTTTCTGCTTTTGAGCAAATATGACAACCTCTTGCTTTAAATTCAGCTTTTGCTTCGTTGTAAAGGGATTTGTCAATGATAACAGATTGCTCTGAAGCACAAATCATACCGTTGTCAAATGTTTTTGAGTGAATGATTGAGTTAACTGCAAGTTTAAGGTCTGCGCTTTCATCAATGATAGCAGGAGTGTTACCGGGGCCTACGCCGAGTGCCGGTTTACCTGAAGAGTATGCAGCCTGAACCATTCCCGGACCGCCTGTTGCAAGAATGATGTCAGCTTCCTTCATTACAGCATTTGTAAGTTCAAGTGAAGGAGTATCTATCCAAGCAATGATATTTTCAGGAGCGCCTGCTTTTACTGCTGCTTCATATACGATTTTTGCAGCTTCAATAGTAGAAGCCTTTGCTCTCGGGTGAGGAGAAATGATGATGCCGTTTCTTGTTTTAAGACAAATGAGAGTCTTGAAGATTGCAGTTGATGTCGGGTTTGTTGTAGGAATAACTGCTGCAACAACGCCGAGAGGTTCTGCTACCTTTACGATACCCATAGCATCGTCTTGTTCAATAACACCGCAAGTTTTTGTGTAGCGATAAGAATTGTAAATATATTCTGCTGCATAGTGGTTTTTGATAACTTTGTCTTCTACTATGCCCATACCTGTTTCTTCAACAGCCATTTTTGCAAGCGGAATTCTTGCATTGTTAGCGGCAGTAGCAGCTGCAAGGAAAATTTTGTCAACTTGTTCCTGTGTATAAGTTGCAAAAAGTTTTTGAGCGGCTCTTACCTCTTCGAGTTTTGCTTCGAGTTCTTCGATTGTTTCAACTTTGCTCATTATATTACCTCCACTTATTAAGATTGTTAATCAGTGCACAAAGTTTGATGTGATAAAAAATCACTTTTGATATTTTTTTAACAATTCACATTATATATATAAATCAATGAATAGTCAACTGTTAAAATGACAAAGAAAAAACGCAAGTTTTTGGGTATTATATATAAAACAGACAACAGATTGTGAAAATATTATCAAAGTTTTGTTCTTTCGATAATATCACACCAAAAATAGCAATTATTTATAGTTTTTTACAAATCGTGTATAGAATTCAACTGCGTTTCCGACAGCTCTCAGACTGATGTTTTCATTTTCACTATGTACAGATTTAAACTGTTGGTCATCTATATCAATAGGAGCAAATCGAATGACGCAGTCGCAAATATCCGTCATATGCCTTGCGTCTGTACCCGCAGGTAAAATAAACGGAGAAACAGCATCTGCAGGAAATACCTCACCCGCAACAGATTTAACATAGGAAAATTGCTCTTTCGTCATATCAGCAGGCTTATAGTACTCGTTTCCTGACTCTGCGTCTTTAATATCTATACCGTACTTTTTACCGATTTGAATAATTTTTTCTATATCTTTCTTTTGGTCTTCATCATTTACGCAGCGCAAAAATGCCGTAGCTTCACAGAAATTTGTTTGATTTCCGTCATACTTACCGCCTTTTATACCGTTAAACGCACAAGTAGTGCCGAGCATTGAGCCTGCCTGGTCGTTTATACTCGGTATAAGTTTTACAAGCAACGGTTCAAAACACCACAAATTTGCAAAAACAATTTTAAGTGCAAAAGGCATATACGGACAAAGCGCCTTAAACATTTCTTTTACTTCAGGGTACATTCTTCGAATGAAAAGATTTTTTTCCGACTGAACTTCGCTGATGAATTTTGACATTCTTACAACAGGAGTTTCAGTTTGCTGATTTAAACCTGTATGCGTGTTACCCTGCTCTGCTCTGCAAATAAGCGTGTGTCTTCCCTTTTCGTGAACGGCAAGCATAGCGCACCTGCATTTCATTCCTGCAAGAGGAGGAGAAATGACAGCGCCGCCCTCATCTAAAACGAGTTCAAAAGTAATACCCTGCTTTTTAAAGTATTCAATAGCAAGCGGAATACCGTCGCCGCCCAATTCTTCGTTGTGAGACGAGCCGATATAAAGATTTGTTTCGGGAACAAACCCGTCTTTTAGCAATTCTTCCAAAGCGGTAAATTCGGCAAACAAAGGTGTTTTAGTATCTACTGTGCCCCTGCCCCAAATTTTTTTGTCAACAATTTTCGCTTCAAAAGGCGGATATGCCCACTTGCCGTCTGCTTTTACAACATCGTGGTGAGACATAAGCATTATATTTCTTGAAGCGTCTTTGCCGTCGATTTTATAAATCCAGCAATCGTCTCCGAAAATTTTAATTTCTGCTTTTTCGTGCACAGTAGGAAAAAGTTCTTTTACTGTTTCTCTTAATTTTGCAAACTCTGTATCATCAAATTTTCCGTTTTCGGAAACAGTTTTGCACTGAATCATCTTTGCCAAAGATTTTGCATATTGCAACTGTTCTTCTTCACTTTTCCAATCAACATTTTCGCCCAATTTTCTTGCAGAAGAGTTTACACGAGCAACATTGAACAAAAGTACGCACAAAAAAGCAATCACAACAGCAAGAATAATATATAAAACAATCATTTTAATTTTCCTTTTCTGCTTCTGCATTCTCTTTTATTGTAGTGAGAACTTCTTTTTCTTTATAAAATACAAACACAACAACGGCAATCAGACAGATAAAACCACCTACAAGAGCAGTGATTTTAAGACCGAGTCTGCCGATATTTTCACCTGCGGCAGCACCGATAACCGTGATTGAAGGAACAATCATTATAGCAAGCGAGGTTCCTATTTTGGTCAGGAAACTTCTTGCAGCGCCAAAAACGCCTTCGCGGTTAACACCGTTTTTAATTGTATCATACTGAATGATGTCTGCCATCATTGAACCAGGTAAAATATTCAATACCGCAAACGGATACGATACAAATATAGCAAGACCGAGTGCTTTAGGCATTGCAGGAATTGCCCAGTCTGCTCCGAAATAGATGATAAACTCTGCGATTGTAAATACTATGCAGGCAGATACCATAAGCGGTTTTTTACCGTATTTTTTAGCAAGTTTGTTTACTAACGGATAAAGGATGAGTGAACCTGCGATAGATGTTGCAAGAATTAAAACAGACGCAGTTTCTTTGAGTCCGAGCAAAATTGTTACATAGTACATTATGCAAGACTGGAAAAACGACATTGAAGTTGTTTCAAGAAGTTGACCTAATGTAACTATTCTGAAGTGCTTATTGCTGAACGCGTGTTTCAGCGATTCAATAAGCGAGACGGTAGGTCTTACAGACTCTACATACTCAGTTTCCTTAATTGTAAACGCAGGAATTAACAATAACACGATACCTATAATCGTAAAGGCTGCGAAAACTAAACGCCAAGCCATAAGAGGTGTTTGACCTGCTTTTTTTATCATATCTACAAACATAGGCGTTACATAGCCAAGCGCACTGCCTGTAACAAAGAACAAAGAGTTAAATGTATATGCATTTACAAGTTTGCCCTGGTCGTGAATCATTTCGGGAAGAAGAGCATTGTGCGGAATCATATACAATGTATAGAATATGTAGTAAGCCCAAATGAAAACGGCTACCCAAATATTGTTTACAATTCCTGCCTGACTTTGAGGAGCGCAGAAAATCAACAACGCAGTCAAGCCAAACGGAACGGCATATTTTTTCATAAACGGAATTCTTCTGCCGTTTTTATTTTTACTTTTATCAGACCATCCTGCAACAACAGGGTCGGTTACGGCGTCAAGCAAATGACCTATTGCTTTAATAAGTCCAATGACTGTAAAAATTCCCAAAAACACTATTCCCTGGGTAATAAGAGTAGGAATACCCGATTCTTTTGACGGCTGATAGAAATACAACAAATAGTTGTTAATCATTGTTGTAAAAAGCCCCACAGCAAATTGAGGCAAACAATAAAAAATTATAAGTTTATTTGAAATTTGCTTTTTCATAAAAAATTTCCTTTGATATATCCCTTTCATATTTTTTGAAATTAAAATTCAAATAAAATACCACCCCCGCTTTAATTTGAATGTTGTATTTTTAATTTCAGAAAAAACAAAGGACAGTTACAAAAAAATATATTTAGCAACTGCCCTTATTATAATATATTATACTATTTTACTTTAAAGTGTCAAGAGCGTTAAAATTGTCTATTTTATTTCTCTTAACAAAACGAAGTATAGATACTATACAGTATAAACTTTAAGTATTAAATATTTGATTTAATTTAACTTAATTTAGAATAAAACTTCTGTTGTTTTGTCATTTTCAATAGCATTCAGCAAAGTTTCACAAGTCATCAAACACCTGATGAGATGATACGGACCTTTCCATAAAGAGCCTTTTTGAGTGTGAGATACACTGCCGTCGCGGTGCAAATAGCCGTACCATTCGCCGCACTCTTCGTCTTTGAAATGTGAAAATGTATAGTCATGAATGAGTTTGAAGTTTTCAAAATATTTTTCATCTTTTGTAATACTGTATGCCATAAGAGAAGCAATAAGCGCTTCATTGTGCACCCACCAAAGTCGCATATCATACTCAAGTTGTTCTTCAGGTAAACCTTTACAATCTACAAAATAGTTAATTCCACCGAACTTTTTGTCCCATCCGAGTTCAAACGACCAGTTATAAATATTGAGCGCCTTTTTCATTAACTCGTCATCTTTACGAACAAGCGCTTCGTTCATTAAAAACCAAGAGTTTTCAAAACTGTGTCCCGGGTTTACCGTTCTGCCTGCAGGTGTGTCCAAAACAGAGCCGTCTGACATTACTGTTTCAAGAACACATTTCAAATCTTCTTTGTAGTGCAATGTAAATATATCTTTAAGTATTTTATCGTTTATCGCATTGTACTTTTCAAAATTTCCCGAAATTTTTCTCAAAATTTGAGACGAACTAATGAGTACCATAGGATAAGCCATTGAGTGAGTTAAACGAGTTTCTGCGTTTTCCTTCGGTGTAATTTTAAACGGGTCGTTGTCAGAATTGCAATAAATAGAAAACATTAAATCAAAATATTTCTCTGCAAGTTCAAGGTCTTTCGGGTCTTTAGTAAGTTGATAGTATTCTGCAAAACCGACAACCAAAAAACTTTCCGAAAAGAAATATCTGCGCTTTCTTAAAGGTTTGCCTTCTTTTGTTACAACAAAAAACATTCTGCCGTCTTCATCTATACAATGCTCTTTTATAAATTTTGCGGCACTGTCGGCAATTTCACGCCATTCCTTTTTTTCGCCGTATTTATTGCACAGCGCTGAAAAACTCCACAAAGCTCTTCCTTGAAACCAAACACTTTTATCGGGGTTATAGCACTTGCCGTATCTGTCAACAGAAGAATTTACACCGCCGTATTCTCTGTCCAACAAATCGCTGTTTACCCAAAAAGGAACAACATCATTCAGCAGTTCATTGTTATAAAATTTTTTATACTCTGTGATATTCATAAACTTAACCTCAAAACTATTATTTTATAATATATTATAATACAAATAAAAATAATATCAATAACTAAGTATATTAATTGCATAAAAAAAAGACGCTGATAAATATCAGCGTCTTGAAAACAAATTACATATTGCCTATTGCAACAGATTCAACTATATCGCCTACATGTTCACAAGCATCGCAAGCACGCTCGAGATAGTTGAAAACATCTCTCCAAGCGATGACTGTAACAGCATCAGCCTCTGTTCTGTGAAGATTTGTCATGGCATTGATATAAATGTAGTCGCCCTGTTCCTCAAGATTGTTGAGTTCAACAATTAAATCGGCAAGTTTTTTTGACTTTTTAAAGTTTGAAAGTTCACCAATTACTTCTTTCATTGTTTCACAACATTTTACAAGAATTGCAGCAAATTTTACACTGTCTTCTCGCACTGAAGAAGAACCGAGAAACATGTAGTGGATGATGATATCTTCAATAGCGTCCGTAACATTGTCAATACATTGAGCAAGGTCAATTATGTCATCTCTTTCGATAGGAGTAATGAATGCTTTTACAAGTTCATTCATTAATTCGTGCTTAACATTGTCGCCGCGGTGCTCGATTTCGTGCAAATTGTCAATTCTTTCTTTTACTTTGTCAGGATTATAATCATTTAAAAATTCATAAACTGCTCTTGCTGCTTCGCAAGAAATTTCTGCACCTTCTGTAAATTTATCAAAATAAAATTTATCGCTTTTTTTGCTCATAATGTTCTCCCTTTAAAATTTAAAATATTTGCATAAATAATTTTGTCATTAAATAACCTATAATACCGCAACCCGGGAAAGTTAAAACCCAAGTCAAAACCATATCTTTTACAACACCGAAGTCAACTGCAGAAAGTCTTTTTGAAGCGCCTACACCCATAATAGCAGTTGTTTTTGTATGTGTTGTACTTACAGGAATGCCGAACAATGTTGAAATCAAAAGACAAAGCGCACCTGCAAGGTCGGCAGAAAAACCTTGATACTTTTCAAGTTTTACCATATCCATACCGACTGATTTAATGATTTTATATCCGCCGACGGATGTTCCCAATGCCATTACAACGGAACAAAGAAGCATCATCCAAAACGGAGGGCTTACATTCTCTGCGGCATCTTGACCGTTAACAAGAAATGTGCTCAAAATCAAAACACCCATAAATTTTTGACCGTCTTGAGCACCGTGCATAAAGCTCATTGCTGCACCGCCGAAAATCTGAGCGCCTTTGAAAAATCCGCCTGTTTTTCTTCTGTCAGCTTGTCTGAAAATAAATTCAACGGTTTTTGTACAAATAAAACCAAGTCCGAAACCGAGAACTGTTGAAAGAACAAGACCGTAAATAACTTTCATCCATTCAGCGCCGTTTATACCGCCTAAACCGTTGTGCAAAGCAATAGCCGCACCTGACAAACCTGCAATGAGAGCGTGGCTTTCACTTGTAGGAATACCGAAAATCCAAGCGGCAACCGCCCAAACAATAATTGCGACAAGAGCCGCACACAAGGCAATGGTTGCTTCGTTGGTACCGCCGACAGCCGCATCAACATTGAAATTCACCATATTTTTTATGGTCATGGCAACGGACGGACTTATTATTGTCATAATAAATACACCGAGAAAATTAAACACTGCACTCATCAATACAGCAGGTCTCGGCGCCATAGACCTCGTAGCAACACAAGTTGCAATAGCGTTTGGCGCATCTGTCCAGCCGTTAACAAAAATAACGCCGAGAGTCAAAACGACAGTTACCATTAAAACCGGATTTGACAGCACCTGATGAAAAAAGTTTGAAAATCCAAAATCCATAACTTATCCTCATAAAATACTTTTATATTTACGCCAATAAAAATATTGCCGTACGAGAAATAGCATACATAACAGTCAATTAAATGTCAACAAACTTTGACAAATTTATTAAAAAAACAATATAAATTTTACTTGAATTTTACAAACAGCATATTATGTAAAATTATCTTCAAAATAAAATGCGAACGAAATACATCGTTCGCATTTTTTGTAAAGAAAAATTTACCGTATTAACCTTTTGTTGCTTTAGCATGTTCTTGAAGCCATTCTGCTGAAGCAGGGAATTTCAAATCGTATGTGATTGTAAGTTCTGCTGATTTATCTTTGATTACTGCAACAGTTGCGTGCTGAACTTTTACATTTGCAAGCATGTGATAGTCTGCTTTTACGATTTCGCCCGAAGCAGTGTCAATTGTGATTGTACCCACACCGTTTGCATACTCTACTTTACAGTTTTCTTCTGTTGTACCCGATGCCCATGAAAGAACAGTAAGGCTTTCGACTGTAGGACCGATATCGCCGAGTGTATTGAAAAATCTACCCTGTGCGTCTGCGCCCTTAGCACTCATATTTACAGCTTTAGGCTGAATTTGAATTGTGATAGTACCGTCACCGTTATCTTTTACATTTGCTGCCAATACATCGTCAACTGTGAGCGAACTTGTTTTGAATGTGTCAGCTGCAGGGTCTTTTGTATCTGAAGGCGGAAGTCCTTGAGGACCGGGAGCAAAAAGACCGCTTACAATACCCGGGACCAAATTGTTAATGATGCTGTTGCTCTTGCCCTCAACCATGATATCGCCGACAATGAGGTTTTCTTCACCGACCATATCGTACCAAGTTTGAGAACCGTCAGGTGTTGAGTATGTAGCTGTTTTAGCCTTTGTCTTGTCGTAAGCTGCAACATAGTATTTAACTACATCTTCCATTGTTTTAAATTCAACACCGCCGTATGTAGCTGCTTTGAATTCGTCAATTTGAACGCTTTCGCCGCCTGATGTATCAGAACCGCTCTCTGCTGATTCTTGAGTGATTGTTGCCGGTTTATCGTCGGTCGCTATAATAACAATGCCTGCAACGAGTGAAACCACAACCAAAACGGCAAGGATGATATTGATAACATCCAAAGCTGATTTCTTTTTCATATATGTTTTCCTCCATTTCCTGTTGCCAGTCAAGGTTTACGGCAACTATAATAGTATAATACAACAATTAAAAAAAAATTTCAATATTTTTTATACAAACTGTTCAAATTTTTTATAATAATATTTCTATTTTATTAATTATCTTATTCCATTGCCGTATCGCATTGCGAAATATAACATCAAACAACGCATAACTGTAAAGTACGAATAATTTAAAGCCACTTTTTTCTTTTAAAGAAAACTGTAAGAACAATCACTATGACAGCCGAGCAGACAATACAGGTCAAATACCCGTATTTCCAAGAAAGTTCCGGCATATTATAAAAATTCATACCATACCAGCCGACTATTACCGTCAAAGGCAGGAAGATGGCGGTAATGACCGTAAATAATCTTGTTAAATTATTTGTTTTCAGTTCAAGAGAAGATTTATATACATCTGCAAGCTGAACAAGAGAATCTTCTATCAACTTTACCTTGTCTTTCAATCTGTCCGCTTTGTTTGAAAAAATTTTAAAATATCGCAGTTCATTTTTCGGAAACAACGAGTTTTCGTTTTCCTGCAAAGTTTCGCCCAAATCAATCAGTTGAGAATAATAGTTTCTCAAAATAAGCATTTCTTTTTTCATTTTATGCAAGTTCAAATTGAAATCTTTGCTCGCCTTGTCCTTTAAAACAATCTCTTCAAGTTTGCTGACTTTCAATTCCATGTCTGAAAGTTCTTCTAAATGGCCGTCAATTAAATTGCTTAAAAAAGAGTACATCAGTTTTTCCAAAGTCATATTTTGCACTTGAAAATGTTCCAAAGCGTCCGTGTATTTTTCTTTAATGCTGTCATCATCATCAAACACATTTACAACAAGGAAAAAATTTTCGGCAATATACATTACTATACAATCGGCAGGACCTATTGTTGACGCTTCCTGCCGTACGCACAAAGAAACAAGCGTATATTCGTCGTACACTTCTATTTTAGACCTGAAATATTCCTTGTTTATACAACCCGAATCTATTGAAAACGAGGAATATCCGAGAGATTTTAAAGTATCTTTCAGCTGATTTGAATTGATATAACCGGTTACGATTTTGTTTTCGCGGTCTGATTTACTCAATGTTTTCATTTTCAACTTTTTTTCTCCGTCAAAAATATAAAACATAAAACTTACCCTCTTTCAATACATTTCACTATTCATATTTGTCTATTATACACCCACAAGTTGATGATAATTTGTAAAAAATATTTTAATACATTTAACTATTATTGACAAATATTGCTTTAGTGTTAAACTATGTAATACTGCATATTTATTTTACAACATAAGAAGGGAAAAATCTATGGATAATTCAGCATCTTTGGCTTTACGAAACGAAAAAATCGGAAAACTGCTGTTGAAACTTGCACTTCCGGCAGTAGCGGCACAATTAATCAACCTTCTCTACAATCTCGTTGACAGAATGTATATAGGACATATAAAAGGAATAGGTGAACTTGCCTTAACAGGCGTCGGAGTTTGTCTGCCTTTAATTATGATTATTTCTGCATTTGCGGCTCTTGCAGGTTTCGGAGGAGCGCCGAGAGCCTCTATTTATTTAGGAAAAGGCGACAAGGAAAGCGCTGAAAAAGTTTTGGGAGCAAGCACTCTGTTACTTGTTGTTGTATCTACTGTCATAACAATAGTAATGCTGATTTTTTCAAAAGATTTGTTGTTGCTGTTCGGAGCAGATTCAGACACAATTCAGTACGCGCAGGAATATATGCAGATTTACAGTATCGGTACAATTTTTGTTCAGCTCACTTTAGGACTTAACGCTTTCATCAGTGCTCAAGGATTTTCCACCACCTCTATGATAAGTGTAATAATCGGCGCTGTATTAAACATTATATTAGACCCGATATTTATTTTCGGTTTAAATATGGATGTAAAAGGCGCAGCTTTAGCAACTGTCATTTCACAATTTGCATCTACCGTATTTATAATTTGCTTTTTGACAGGCAAAAAAACAACAATTAAAATCAAATTCAAATATTTAAGTCTAAATCCAAAAATTATTATGCCGTGCGTTGCTTTAGGATTGGCCCCGTTTATTATGCAGTCAACGGAAAGTTTAATTCAAATTTGTTTCAATACATCCTTAAGAGATTACGGCGGATACATAGCGGTAGGCGCAATGACAATTTTAACATCAGTAATGCAGTTTTGTATGATGCCTCTTAACGGCTTGACTCAAGGCGCTCAGCCGATTATCAGTTACAACTACGGTGCAGGTGATGCAAAAAGAGTAAAAAAAGCGTTTAAACTTTTGTTAATTTCATGCTGCATCTACTCATTTGCCATTTGGGGTGCGGTTATGCTTTTTCCAAAAGCCTTTGCTTTGATATTTACAGACAATCCGACTTTGGTTGAGTTCAGCAGTAATGCGCTGAGAATATATATGTCAGTTGCTTGTGTATTCGGTGTTCAAATTGCCTGTCAGCAAACATTCATTGCGCTCGGAAACGCTAAAAGTTCTCTTTTCCTTGCAGTTTTAAGAAAAATTATTCTTCTCATACCTTTAATATACATTATGCCCTTATTTATGGAAGATAAAATTACAGCCGTATTTTTAGCAGAACCTGTTGCCGATATTATAGCAGTTACTACGACAACTATACTGTTTGCAGTGCAGTTCAAAACTCTAATCAAAAGAATAGAAACAAAAAACGACAAAAATTGATATTTTATGCAAATTATAAAAGACAAAAAGTCTGAAATTTGTTTATTTATTAATTATGATTTGACAATACATCCAATTAACTTGACTTTAAAACAACTTAAGCGTATAATTATTCATATATTCAATATGCAAAACTGCTCAGCAAACAATATTGAATAAAAAATATACATTAAGGATTTTTTATTATGACAAAAGAAGATTTTTTCGGTGCGTTTTGTTCCTGGTATTGCGACAAAATAGACCCTGACCAACCGTACAATACCGAATATGTTTTTAACGATATAATTTCAAATGACAAATATTGTATCGGCAGAAACGAAAGCATATTTGAAAATGACAAAATGCTCGCTTCTAAATCTTACTATCAATACAATGTTCCGATAACAAGAACAAAAGATTCTGAACTGTTTTCGTTTGTTTTCTCTTGTATTGAAGTTTCACTGAAAGATGAAAACAACGATTTGGGCGAATTTTACAAAATAGACTATGAAGTAATTTTTGATAAAAATTTTTCAAGTCAAGCCCAAATGTAAACAAAAGAGTTAAAAAAGAAGAATTCCGAAATCTCGGAATTCTTCTTTTTTGTTATTCTATGCCGTTAAATGTAAACTTTGAACTTTCAGAGTTATAATCTACCGTACACTTTTCACCTTTTGCAATTTTGTTTTCAAGAATAAGTTCGCTCATCCTGTCTTCAATATTATTTTGAATTGCTCTTCTCAAAGGTCGTGCGCCGTAAACTTTGTCAAACCCTGCGTCTGCTATTGCTGAAATTGCGTTTTCGGTAAATTCAGCACTGATTTCGATTGACTTCAGTCTTTTTGCAAGTGTTTTTAACATTCTCCTTGCAATTTCTTCTATATCGACTTTTTCTAATTGTTTGAAAACAATAATATCGTCAACTCTGTTCAAAAACTCGGGTTTGAAAGTCTTTTTCAAGTCTTCCATAACAAGTTTTTCAATATTTTCATTTTCATCGTTTTTTGTACCGAAACCGAGTGAAGTTGTGCCGTCTGTAATTTTAGAAGCACCGACATTTGAAGTCATTATGATGATTGCATTTTTGAAACTTACTTTTCTTCCCTTTGAATCTGTCAAAACACCGTCTTCAAGAATTTGAAGAAGCATATTGAACACATCGGGGTGTGCTTTTTCAATTTCATCAAATAAAACCACCGAATACGGTTTTCTTCTGATTTTTTCCGTCAACTGACCGCCCTCGTCGTAGCCGACATATCCGGGAGGCGAACCGATAAGTTTAGAAACGGTGTGTTTTTCCATAAACTCACTCATATCGAGTTTGATTATTGAATCTTCACTGCCGAACATAGCCTCTGACAATGCTTTACAAAGTTCTGTTTTACCTACGCCTGTCGGTCCCAGGAATATAAACGAACCGATTGGTCTTTTCGGATTTTTCAGTCCTACCCTACCTCTTCTTATTGCTTTTGAAACAGAGGTAACTGCTGCGTCTTGACCAACAATTCTCTCGTGGAGAATTTTCTCAAGATTGAGTATCTTTTCGCTTTCTTCTTTTGTGATTTGTGCAACGGGTATGCCTGTCCAATTTGAAACAACAGTTGCAATGTCTTCAGGTTTAACTTCAGGAACTTCGTGAGATGATGAATTTTTCCATTTATCTTTTTCCTGAGAAAGCAAATCTTTCAACTTGTTTTCCTCATCTCTGAGTTTTGCTGCGTCCTCAAAATTTTGTGAATTTACGGCAGACTGCTTTTCCTGTGATAATCTTTTTATTTCTGCTTCCATTTCTTTAAGATTTTGAGGAGGTGTGAACGCCTTCAATCTCAATTCGGATGCAGATTCGTCAATAAGGTCTATTGCTTTATCAGGCAAAAATCTGTCAGCAATATATCTTGAACTCATTTTTACGGCAGACTCTATTGCCTCGTCTGTAATTTTTACTTTATGATGCGCTTCATACTTATCTCTCAGACCTTTAAGAATTTCAATCGCTTCTTCTTCAGTCGGCTCGCCGACAAGAATTGACTGAAATCTTCTTTCAAGCGCTGCGTCTTTCTCTATATACTTTCTGTATTCATCTATTGTCGTAGCGCCTATAACCTGAAGTTCTCCTCGGGCAAGCGACGGTTTTAAAATATTTGCGGCGTCAACTGCGCCCTCTGCCGAGCCTGCACCGATGATAGTATGAACTTCGTCAATAAACAAAATTATATCTTTAGATGCCTTAACTTCTTCTACCGCTTTTTGAATTCTCTCTTCAAAATCGCCTCTGTACTTTGTACCTGCTACCATAGAAGTTAAATCAAGCGAAATAATTCTTTTATTTCTCAAAAGTTCGGGAACTTCGTCCTTTGCTATTTGCAGTGCAAGTCCTTCTGCAATAGCAGTTTTTCCGACACCCGGCTCGCCGATTAAACAAGGGTTATTTTTTGTTCGTCTTGACAAAATTTGAATTACTCTTTGAATTTCTTTTTCTCTGCCGATTACAGGGTCGATTTTACCTTCTTTGGCGAGTGCAGTTAAATCTTTGCCGTATTTTTCAAGAGTTTCACTGCTTGTACCCGAACTTTTTTCACCTTTTTTATCCGTCGAATTGTACTGTTGGTCATCTACACTGATAGCACCTGAAAGCACTCTCAATATATCTTTCTCTTGTACACCGCAGGCGTTTAAATAACTGACTGCGTACGAGTCCTGCTCCTGAAGAATTGCAATCAAAAGATGTTCGGTACCGACATAGTTGTGAAACATTCCTCTTGCCGACTGATACGCTATTTCCAATATTCTTTTTGCTCTCGGAGTAAAATCATTTGGATTTAACTTTGTAGCCGAACCTACTCCGGTAGTATTTTTTATCATTTCAAGAATTGTATCTGCCTCTGCACCGCACTCGTGCAAAGCAACAGACGCAACACCCGTTCCTTCTTTTAAAAGTCCGAGCAAAATATGTTCACTGCCTATATAATTGTGTCCCATACTTTCCGCTGACTCTATCGCTATATTTAATGCTTCGTTTGCTTTTGCTGTGAAATTACTGAATTTATACATATCGTTTTCCTCCTTTGTGAAAGAAAACATATTCTTTCACTTAATATTTATTTAATTCTTCCCGAGTAATTCCTGCGCGGAGTTTGTCTCTTTCCTCGTGTCCGAGATTTGCATTCGCACGGACTGTCAAATTGCCTCTTTGTACGCCGATAATCAACGAACTAATCACTTCATACGGAATTTCAAAATACCCCAATGAAACACCGAGCCGTACCAAAGAAATCATTGTGAAAAACTCGTCTGTGGTTAATTTTCTTGCCATTTTAAGTGTGCCCAAAGCTCTGAAAATTCTATCTTCAAATTCATCAAAATCTTTGAGTTCTTCTCTGGCAGTTCTTTCTTGTTTTACTATTTGGTCGCAAATTGCGTTCAAATTTTCAATAGCGTTTTGTTCTGTGATGCCAAGCGTTACTTGGTTTGACAGATAGAAAAACGCTCCTTTTTCGGAATATGCAGGTTTGAGTGATAAACCGAGTTTATTTACCATAGCAGACAGTTTTGCAAGTTGACCTTTTGCCGTCAATGCAGGCAAGTGCAACAAAACCGACGCTTTCATTCCTGTTCCCAAATCGGTCGGGCAGGATGTCAAAAAGCCTAAATTTTCATCAAAAGCGATATGTAAATGTGCCGAAAAAATATCATCTATTTTGTCAGCTTTTGCATATGCTGTTTGCAAGTCCTGACCGCTATGCATTACCTGAAGTCTTATATGGTCATCTTCACAAAGCATTATTGACACACTTTCATCGTTTGAAAGCAGTAATGCGCTGTTTTGACAATTTTCATAAAATCTTCTTGTAATAAGCTGTTTTTCAACAAGAGATAAAGTCTGTGCATCTGTCAGCGAGTCCATATCGACAAGATTGAACTCGCCTGCCATTTTTGAATTCTTGATGACTGCAAAAATCTTTTTAATTACAGATTTTTTTATTTCGGAATTCATTCTTGTCGGGAACGGTGCGTCCTCAAGATTTCTTGCAAGTCTTATTCTTGAGGAAATAACAACATCGCTGTTATTGCCTTGTGAAATATACCATTTAGCCATTTTGTTTACCCTCCTCAAGTTCTTTAATTTTATCTCTTAAAATTGCCGCCTGCTCGAAGTTTTGAACTTTTACAGCCTCTTTAAGTTCCTCTTTTAATTTTTCTATTTCGCTGATGCTTGCCGCAGAACTGTTTTCTTTTTCATTGTCATCAACATAGGAAATATTTTTTCCGATATGATGCGCCTTGCCGTGTATTCTTTCAAGTGAAGGACGAAGTCCGTCATAAAACTTGTCATAGCAATGAGCACAACCCACTTTTCCGTTTGAAACAATATCGTTGAAACTCGAATTGCAGTATGAACAACGGTCAACTCCTGCAAGTGAATTTAAAGCGGCAGCGCCTGCGCCGAGAAAATTGCCGAAAAACGAACCCATATCGAACGGCTCAAACATTTCATCTGCATGAAGTTCATGAGCGCATTCGGAGCACAAATGCATTTCAGTTACTTTTCCGTTGATGTTTTGTTTAATATATGTTGTTGCTTCTTTTTTATTACAATGTTGACATCTCATAGTCAATTCCTCCTATTTACTGTAATTTAACAATAGACTTTTAAATAAATTTGCTCTTATTCTGTCTTTAATTTCCGACGGAATGCGAACGCCTGTTTCTTTGAATATGTTGTCCGAAACACTTCCGAGCATCATTTTTGCTCCTCTGTCATCGAGAACTTTTTGACGGTGTAAATTGTATATATGAGCATTTGCTGTTTTTTCATCTATTGAATTGCCTACTGAATTTACCAAATGCATTATTGCAACAGACTTACTGCTTGCTCTTGTGATTAAAATATATCCGCCTCCGCCTCTTCGGCTCTCTATTGTATAGCCTTGTTCAGGCGTAAATCTTGATGTAATGACATAGTTTATTTGACTGGGAACACAACCAATCTGCTGGGCTAAAACGTTTCTTTGTATTTGAACAGTTTGGTTTTCTTCGGAAAACATATCAAGAATCATATTCGCTATAACATCTGACATTTTCATTTTCTTATCATCTCTTTCCCTAATTTTTTAGGTCTATTGACTTTGACTTTCTTTGACCTTTAATTACATTATATACAAAGGTCAGAGAAAGTCAATACTTTTTTCAAATTTTTTCAAAAAATTTTTTAAAGCAATTTCATCATTTCTTTTTTGATTTTCTGAAGTATTCTTTTTTCAAGCCGTGAAATATAACTTTGAGAAATTCCGAGTAAATCAGCAAGTTGTTTTTGAGTATGTTCCTGTTCCCCTCCAAGTCCAAATCTTTTATTCATCAGATTTCTTTCTTTTTCAGGCAATGCGTTTATAACATCGCAAAGCAGTCGCTTTTCGTCTTCATACTCTACATTTTTTGATATCTCATCAGGTTCGCTTCCCAAAACATCTCTTAAAAGCAATTCATTTCCGTCCCAATCTACACTCAGCGGGTCGTCAAAAGATACTTCTGTTTTACTGTTTGAAATTTTTCTTAAATGCATTAATATTTCATTTTCAATACATCTTGACGCGTATGTAGCGAGTTTAATATTTTTATTCGGGTCAAAAGTTCTCACGGCTTTCATTAAACCGATTGTCCCGATAGAAATAAGGTCTTCTGTCGATGTATTTTTGCTGTCAAACTTTTTTGCGATATAAACAACCAGTCTCAAATTGTGAACTATCAGCAATTCCCTATTGTCTTCTATCCCGTTTTTCAATTCATACATAATTTTTTCTTCTTCTTTTTTGGAAAGCGGAGGAGGAAGCGACTCGAACCCGCCTATATAAAGCAAATCTTCACTTTTAAATAAACTTCTTAAAAACTCAATTATTTTACTAAACAAAACTACACCTCAATATTTTAAAATCATCGGATTAAATATAGCGCTGAAATCTTTTTTTGAAAAATCCATATCCGACAAAGCGACATATACATTTTTCAGTTCTACCTCATCGGAATTTACGCACACAACAATCTTATCGGGTTTAAAGCACTCCATAATACCTTTTGAATTTATTGTATTAAACGGAACTATTCTTTTTTGTTTATTTTTACATAACAAAAACACCTTGCTTTTTTCTGCTATTATTACAGGATAATCCGAAAAAGGTTCTTTCAGTTTATTTCCTGTATCTGCGAAAGAATACAGATTAACACACTTGTCTTCAGAATAAATTTTCAGCAAATATATTTGTTTTTTCAACGCTATATGATTATAAATTCTTATAACTGCGCAAGAAATAAAATACGCCGAAGCGCCGCTCAATATCAAAACTGTCGCACTGACATCAAAATATACACAATCATTATTTATGATAATGCCGGGCGGTTCAAAAACAAACCATAAAGCAATTATTATGCCGAGCAAAAGCATTGACGAAACAAAATACACAAAAGTTGTTTTTAAATATGTACTTACTCTTTTAAAGGAAAAAGCCGTGGCAACAATCAGCATTGCAGAGATTACTTTTCCGAAAAAAGACACAAAAAAACTTACATTTTCTGCAAGAATAACAAATGAGTAAACACCGCCTATTGCCGAAGCAATCAACATTCTGTACATTTTATAAAATGATTTTGAAATTTTTGATGTTACAAGCAATATTAAAAATGTCATAAAAAAATTAATAATAAAAAGCACATCAATATAAATAACCGTTTTCATAAGTTAAGTATAATCAATGTGCTTTAAATATTTTGCCGAAAAATATGATTATTTAATTATTTCTATTGTTTCAATAACAACATCGTTGACAGGCTTGTCTGCCGCTCCGCAAGGAACACAGGCAATGTCTTCAAGCGTCTTTTCACCGCTGATAATCTGTCCGAATACAGTGTGATGAAAATCAAGCCACGGTGTTCCGCCTACATTTTTATAGTTTTCGTACACTTCTTTCGGAAATCCTCTGTCTTCAAGTTCCTGCATCTGCTGACAAAGACTTTCCGGTACAGTTGAAGACTGAACTATGAAAAACTGACTGCCGTTTGTATTCGGTCCTGCATTCGCCATAGAAAGTGCACCGTAGTAGTTTCTTGCTTCGACAGAAAACTCGTCTTCAAAAGATTTGTTCCAGATTGACTCGCCGCCGCACCCTGTTCCTGTCGGGTCGCCGCCCTGAATCATAAAATCTTTGATAACACGGTGAAAAATAAGTCCGTCATAGTATCCGTTTTCAGCGTGAGTAGTAAAGTTTTCTACTGCTTTAGGCGCAATTTCGGGAAAAAGAACAAATTCCATATCGCCTCTGTTTGTTTTAATGACAGCTTTCAAACCGTCTTTAACTTCTAATTGATTAAACATCATTTAACTCCTTTATAAGTTTTTTGTTGATTTCTTTAATAAGATTTTTGTCTATTTTCAAAACTTTTCGGTCGTATGTCAGAATTCCGTTAAGTTCATCTTCTACATCTGAAAGTTGTGTATAAACGCAACCTGAAATACCGCCTCGTTTCACCTGAGGAATTATAACATTTTCATACAAATTTGAAAAGGCATTTTCAAGCATTTTTTTAGTAAAAAAGACTTTGTAACCAAACATTTTATCACTGAAAGTATGCTCTTTTATTTTCCTTGAATATCCGCCGAATTCAGACAACAAGTATGGTCTGTTACCGCAAATATTATTTACTTTGATTGGTGTAAAATAAATATGTTCGCTTTTAAAATCGGTTTTTCCGCGGTCATGCCAACCCGAAGCGGTATCGACAAGTCTTGTCGAGTCGATTTTTTTCAAAACATCATAGTATTTACAGGAGTCAAACTGTCCCCATCCCTCATTAAAAGGCACCCAAACAGCTATTGAAGGGCAGTTGTAAAGGCAGTTTACAGTGTCGTAAAACTCTTGTTCGTACAAAGTTCTGCCATATACATCTTCTCTATGAAAATTTTTATATACTGTGTCGTCAATATTCACTCCGATAAACGGTAAAATACTTACTTCATTTCCGTAAGTTTCACCGCCGTTTACCATATCCTGAATTACGACAACACCATACACATCGCAATAATAATACCATAAAAGCGGTTCAATTTTGATATGTTTTCTAATCATATTGAAGCCGAGTTTTTTCATCATTGCAACATCATTTTGCATAGCCTTTTCACAAGGCGGAGTCAGCAAACTTTCAGGATAATATCCTTGGTCTAAAACACCTGTCAAAAAATACGGCTTATTATTAAGCATAAATCTCATTACACCCATACCGTCTCTGCCGTATGAAAATTTGCGCATAGCGAAATATGACTTGACAAAATCGTTTTTCGTTTCGAAAGTTACACTGTAAAGATAAGGATTTTCAGGCGACCACGCGTTGAAGTCTTCAAATTTCAAAGTTAAACTGCCGTTTTTTGTTTCGCCGTTTAAAACAAGTTTACCTTTATCATAGACACAAACTTTTATATTTTCCTTTTCTCCTATTTGAACAAAATCAAACAGGACACTTTTTTCGTCGAAATCGGGAGTAATTTTAACCGATTTAATATAATTTTCACTTACAGATTCGAGCCAAACACTCTGCCAAATTCCAGATTGCGCAGAATACCAAATTTGACCTCGTTTCAACTTTTGTTTACCGCGTGAAAAAGACTTGGTATCGGTAAAATCCTGCACAGATACACAAAGAGTATTTTCGCCTTGCACAATGAATTTTGTAATATCAACTTCAAACGGTGTATATCCGCCGACATGATAAAACACAGACCGACCGTTTATATATACCTCTGCAATTTGGTCAACTGCGCCGAAGTGCAAAATCACTCTTCCTTTATTGAAATCTTTATCAATATTAAAAGTGCGTTTATAGTGCATAAATTCGTTTGGCTTGAGCAGTCTGTTCACTCCAGACAACTCTGTTTCGGGAGAAAACGGCACCAAAATATCGACAGGAAACATTTCAGGCAGTTCTGCACTGTTTGTAAACGCGCAGTTCCATTTGCCGTTTAAACACATATAACTGTCTCTTTTAAACTGAGGTCTCGGATATTCACTCAAAGGAATATCGCCGACTTTGTTGAAATACTTTGTTGTTATCATAACAACACCCCTTTTTTACTCAACAGATATGATTTTTTTATTTTCTATTGCAATATGTTTATTGCAAATATCAAGCGCAGCCTTTTTATGTGAAATTATGATGCAGGTAATGTTTTTTAATTCTTTCAAATTTGTCAAAAATTGTTTTTCAGTTTCTTCATCAAGAGCCGAAGTTGCTTCATCAAACAAGAATACGGGAGACTTGCTGAGCAGACTTCTTGCAATAGCAATTCTTTGTACCTGACCTTCGGAAAGACCTGTTCCGTGTTCGCCTATTTTTGTATCAATACCGTTCGGCAATTCGCTGATGAAACTTTCTGCGCAACTTATCCTTATTGCTTCTTTAATCTCTTCTTCGGTAACATTTTGATTGATAAAAGTTATATTATCTCTTATAGTGCCTGAAATCAGCATATTTCCCTGCGGTACATAGGCAAACAGTTTTCTTGTGTTTACATCGGCTCTGATTTTTTCAAACGATGTATTGATAAAGATATTGCCGTCGTCAACTTTGAAAACTCCGAGCAGTAATTTGAGCAGTGTGCTTTTTCCGATACCCGATATTCCTGTAATTGCTACAAAATCGCCCTTTTTAAATTCAAAAGAAGTATTTTCAAGCACAACATCTCTGTCGTAGCTGAATGTTATATTTTCAAAAGAAATACTCTTTAAATTTTTATACAATTCTTTTGCATCTATATATTTTTCGCCGATTGTTTCATTCGGAAGACTGTCAATTTCCATCAGCCTTTCCGCAGACGCCAAAATTGCAAAATATTTCGGCATTACTCCTGTAAGCGCCGCAAACGGAGACTGTATTTGATTTACAAGCTGTAAAACAGCCGTTACCGTTCCGTATGTAAAAGTTCCGTCCAAAATTTTGAAAGCACCGAAACCGAGCGCAAAAACATAGCCTAAATTGAACATTGTAGAAATTGCGGCATTTGAAGCAATGGCAAAATTTTTTCTTTTCATCTTTGCAGAATAGTTATTTTGCTGCAATTCTTCGGAATTTTTTTGAACCTTATCCTCAACTACAAAAACTTTAATTACAAGCAGATTTGAAACAACTTCCTGAATGAAAGACCTTGTTTTGCCCTCTGTTTCCTGAACCTTTTTGTGCAGTCTTTTAATTGTTTTACGAAAAAACTGAGAACAAACCGCAACCACAACTCCTCCGACTAAGAAAAGAAGTGCAAATACTCTGTCAATTTGAGTTAAATACACAAATGCACAAACAAGCCTTGCAAAAAGTGAAATGACGGTAGGAAGAAGCGTCGTAAAACCGTCGCTTATTAGTTGAACATCGTTAAAAAGTCTGTTTTGCAGTTCGCCTGTATGATACTTTGAAATTTGCGAAAAATCTTTTTTTGATATTTCTTTTAGTAAATGACTTTTAAAAGCAATTTCAAGTCTTCCCTTTATTCTTTCTTCAAGACCTCTGCTGAGCAATGTCAAAACAAGTTGAAGCATTACAAGAGCAAAAAGATAGAGAGCATATTTTACAACATAATTAATATCTGCATATTCAACGGCACCGTCTATAATTTCTTTTGAAATTTTTGCAAAAAATACAGATGTTACAGCGGTTATAATATTTACCGCTATCATAACAGATATTTTAAAAACCTGACATTTTCCTATTGAATACATCCACTTAATGACAGTCAAGTCAGATTTTTCAACTCTGTTTTTTATTTTCACATCACTTTTTTTCAAAGGTAAAACTCCTTTTAATTTTGTAAAAAACGCGGTGAGCAAATTTAATGCATCTTCTTACAGGAAACAGCGCAACCCAGACTTTTGAGTAAAATTTGTATAACTTATTGTTCTCACAGTCTATATATTTTTTACCGTTTTTATAGAAACCGACAAGTTTGCCGCAAATCATATCGTCGGTAATATACTCTTTTGTGAGCAGATTGTCGCCGAGCACAACATAGTCGTCTTTGCGAACTTCTATGATTCTGTGCATTACATATTTACCGCTTTTGAGAATGTACACAGGTATATCGTACTTTTCAAGTCTGCCTTCATTTTTTAAAACTATTACATTGTCCTTTTGTTCGTGTATGAGAGGCCACATACTGTCACCTTTTGTCAAGCCTGTATATTGACCGTATTTGTCAAGAATATCTTTTATTGACTCAAATTCGGACACAAAATTCCCCCAAAGAAAATATTACAAATACATTATAACAAATTCAATTTAACTAATCAATAAATAATAAAATTTGCAGTAATAAGACAAGCGACAAAATTCATACTTATTTTTAAGGTGATGACAATGTTTTCTGCACTTATATCTGCGCTTACATCGAGTGTTTTATACTTTATTTTACACATTCAAAACACATCGAGTTTTCCGAAGCCGTTAAAAGCCTCTGAAGAAAAAGAACAACTGCAAAAAATGAAAAACGGCTCAAAAGAGGCAAGAGCCATACTCATAGAAAGAAATCTGCGTCTTGTTTCTCACATAGTCAAAAAATACTATTCAAAGACAAACGACACGGAAGACCTGATATCTATCGGTACAATAGGTCTGATAAAAGCAATAGACTCGTTTGACAGCGACAAAGGTACAAGACTTGCCACATACGCCGCAAGGTGTATTGAAAACGAAATACTAATGCACTTCAGAAACAGCAAAAAGTCAGCAAATGATTTATATTTAAACGACTATATAGAAACGGACAACAACGGAAATACCGTCAGTTTACTTGACACAATTCCCGATGAAAGCAATATTGAAGAAGAAACAGAGAAAAAGTTAAAAGAAATTAAAATGCTGAAATTAATTAAAGAAATGCCGAACGGAAGAGATAAAAAGATACTGATTATGCGATACGGTTTAAACAATAAGCCTGCAATGACTCAACAACAAGTGGCGGACGAATTAAAAATAAGCCGTTCCTATGTTTCAAGAATTGAAAAGAAATTACTGAATGAACTTCGCAAAAAAATTGAAGATTAAATAATAAAAACAACGCATCTTGAAAATCAAGGTGCGTTGTTTTTATTTAGGCTATGCCGATAAAACATATATAAACTTTTTAATACCGGTTTATCTTCCTGCCGAAAAACTTCTGACAACAAACTCTGCGCCTGTTGTTTCTGCAACTTTACGGCTTCTTTCAATTTCCTCTTCGCCTATGACATCTACAACGGTCATTCTGACCTTATTTCCGCACTTTACACAATCTTTTGTAAACTGAAGCATAGCGTCAAATGCTTTGCCCGGATAGATATTTCTTGTTATATCATCGTACTCTTTTGAAGTAGGAGCATTTAAAGATATTGAAATGATGTCGATATTGTCGCAAATCTCTTTCGCTGTTTCCCTGCCGTTTATCAAATCGGACAAGCCGTTTGTATTCAGTCTCAAAGTAATATCAGGGTACTTTGACCTGATATACTTTGCAGTTTCAATCATTTTATCAAGAGCGTTTGTAGGTTCGCCGTATCCGCAAAAAACAACGGTGTTTGTATCGGAGAAATCGTGTTCGTCAACTGCCTTTTTGATTTCTTCCATATCGGGTTCTTTTTTAAAAAACAGATTTTCGGCGTCCCCTATTGCATTTGCCTGCGACCTGATACAAAAAGTACAACTGCAAGGGCATTTGTTTGTTAAATTGACATAAGTGCCGTCATAATATTTATAAATAATATCTGCCATAGTAAAAACCTCATTTCTTCAATGTATTTAATATTTTTGTCTTAAACTTGACTTTATCAAGTGCCGCCGCAAGCAATATAAATATTACAGCACTGCCGAGCGGTTGCAACCAGCCTGAAATAAAAGCTGAAACTATTGCAAACTTTGTGCCGTACATTATTGATTCAGCGGCAACATAGCCAAAAATTGTTACTAAACTTGACGGAATAAGCATCAACGCTGTTTGCCATGATAAGATTTTATCATCTTTTCGTTTATTTTTCAAATAAATTCTTACAAGTGCGAACGGTACGACATTCAACGCTTTAATAATGATTGTTGCAACAGCCCAATTCGCAGAGCCTGCAACAATATCTGCCAGTCCTGCTCCGATAGATGCAGAAAGCATTGCGTACGGCGCAGGCAAAATACAAGACGCTAAATATATTATGCCGTCTCCAAAGTGGGTATAACCGGCATTTGCCGACGGTGTAATGTGAATCATTGTGCCCACAAAAACAAGCGCTGAAAACAGTGCCGTATAAGTCAACAATCTTATTTTATCATACTGCGTTTTAGATTTTTCCATATTTAACCTCAGATAAAAATTACAATAGTTTTAAACATTTTTCAAAATCAATTCCGTCGTTTTTATCGGATATGTTTGAAAATGAAATAGTTTTTTCAATAAATTGAGTTGCCGTTTCTACTGCGTCAAACAGTTCATTTCCGTTTAATACGCTTGCCAAAACTATGGAAGAAAAAATGTCCCCTGTGCCCGAAAAACTTGAACTGTTACATTTTTCATGATGAATGTACATTGTTTCAAACTTTTTTGAATGGCCGTTTTCAAATGCCCAAGTAACTATTTTTTCACCATTTTTAATACCTGTTACAACAACGGCTCCGATTCCCTGTAAAAGCAATTTTTCTGCGCCTTTTTCTATATCGGACTCACCTGTCAATATCTTCAACTCCGTAACATTCGGCGTGATTATATCTGCGCGCTTACAAAGTTTTTTCATTCTGTTACACATTTCATCATTATATGTAGCATATATTTCGCCTTCATCACCCATAACGGGGTCAACTACCAAAACGGTATTTTTCCCCTTAAATTCATCTATGAATTTTTCAATATGGTCAAACTGTTTTTCATCTGCGACAAATCCTGTGATTATTCCTTCAAAAGAAACTTTCAGTTTTTTCCACTGTTCAATTATTTTCGGTACAAAGTCTGTTAAATCTACATATTCAAAACTGTCGTAACCTGTTTGATTTGTGAAATAAGATGTAACTACAGGGTGCGCTTCAATTCCCATCACGGACATTATAGGTATCGAAACACCGAGCGAACACTTACCGAAACCCGAAAGATCGTTTATCATTGCACATTTTTTCATAAGTTTTCTCCAAGTTATTGCATTTGATATGATTTAAGTATATACTATAACTGTAATCTATAAAATACACAATTTTAAATATTTTTTGAGGTACAGTTTTGAAAAAGTATATTGAAATATATGATTTTTACAAAAACAAAATACAAAACGGCTTTCTGAAAAACGGCGACAAAATGCCGTCTATACGAAAAAGTTCCGAATATCTGAATGTCAGTATCACAACTGTTACTAACGCGTACTATGCTCTTGCGGCAGACGGTTTCATCATTGCAAAAGCACAAAGCGGTTACTATGTTTCTTACAAAAAAAATAAAGAGTTGCCTGAAAAACAACCATTTATAAAAAAAGAAAAGATTAAATACGATTTTAAAAGCAACAAAGCGGACGCATCGAGTTTTGACATTAATCTATGGAAAAGATACATTAAAAACGCATTGAAAAACGACGAACAACTTTTGTCTTACAGTGAAACACAGGGAGAATATGAACTTAGGGCGGCATTGTCCGACTACATAATGAAAAAAAGAAATATAATTGCACCGCCGCAAAGAATAGTCGTAGGCGCAGGCACAAACAATCTGCTGCTCATTCTTTGTTCACTGATAAAAGACAGGTCAATCGTTTCGATACCGGAAAATAAAACTTTTAAAATCGGAGAAAGCATTTTTAAAACATTCGGTTTTGACATTACATACAGAAATAAAAACGCTCAAATCATCTATGTTTCTCCCTCTCATATGACACGATTCGGCGATGTAATGAGCGTGAAAAGGCGAAAAGAACTTGCAGTCTATTCGGCGAAAAAAAATGCGCTTGTCATAGAAGATGACTACGAAAGCGACTTTTTGTACAACACAAAACCGTCGCCGTCCATTTTTACCATGGCTGAAACAGACAATGTAATATATATAGGCTCTTTCTCAAGACTTTTGCTTCCCGGAATACGCATTGGTTTTATGGTGTTAAATGAGGAACTTGCCGATTTATACAACAAACACAAAGACGAGTTTGTACAATTCGCATCTAAAACAGAACAAATAGCACTTTGCAGTTACATACGAGACGGGCATCTGTATTCTCAAACAAGGAAAATAAGAAGGATATATACAGCAAAAACAAAAGAACTTGAAAACTGTATGAAAAAAGAATTTAAACATTCAAAAATTAAAATCAGTGAAAACGGACTTCAGCTTTCAATTAAAACAAGTTGCAGTAAAAGTCCTCAAGAAGTAAAAGAACTGATGGAAAAATACTCTTTTTCTGCAATCACAGACAGTTTTTCAGACGGTAATATATGTTTAATACTGTATTCATCGGGAGTAAATGCAGAAAACTTTATACAAGCGGCTCAAATATTAAAAAAAATCCTTAAATAGAAAAACTCGAATGACTCGGTTTGTTAAATCAACGCACCTTGTACATTCGAGTTTAAATTTTTATAATTCCTTGACAGAAATTTGCTTATAGTTACCGTCTGAATATGTGATGTTTACTTTTGAATTGTCGCTTTCATCAACTGCCCAAACTATAGAGTTTTTAAATATTTCAAATCTTTCATCTGTACACTCGGGTGCTTCTTCATCAACAATGGTCAAACATTCTTCCGAATAGTCGTCATTTACTTTGTCCTGCAAAGTTTGACCGAAATATCTAAGACCGTTTCCGCCGTTCTTTACGCTTTCTGAATATGGGTCAAAAAAGTAGTATTTATCGTCAATTTCAACTGCACTCCAAACTGCGTATGCCCCGTCTTTCGTTGAGCCTATTATATGAGTAGCATTAATTCCGCTTTGAATTAAAATATACTCAAAAGCAGACGAAACTGCCGAACTTTGACCTGAATTATTCATAATAGCCGTATATGAATTTCCTGTCTGCGTTTTATCTTTTATTGACTGAGCAAAATATTTGTAAATATTCATAACAAAAAGAACATCACTGTTTTTTGCCGTTTCTTTCGCAGTTTTAATGATTGAATTACATTTATCAGAAAAGTTCTTTACAAGTGTTTTATGTTCCTCAACACTGTTTTTGTACGATATATCGTAGATTTCGTTTTTCTCATTGTATCTTATATAGTCAACAAGATTTATAAGCGGGAATTGAGATTTTAAAAGCAAATTCACATCGTATTCAATATCTTTACTGAAATCAACTGTTTCTTCGCCCTGCATTATTGCTTTGCACACGCTTTTGTACGCTTTTACAACATCGGACTGCATTTCAATATTTGAATCGAGAGTTATATCTAAAGAAGATTTACCGTTGCTTGCCGAACAACCTGCAAAAACAGTAAAAATTATCGCTGCCGATAAAAATACGCTTAAAAATTTTTTCATATATTACCTCTGTTTAAAGCTCTTATTTTTTCTATATTCTCCGAGAAAAACTTTTTGTAAGCGTCGCAATAATCAATATCTTGCGCAGTTCTTTTACAACCACACGCTCTGCAAATGCTGAAATATGCGCAATTTTTGCACTTTTCTGGAAACACAAAAGACTCTTTCACAAAATCTTGAGCTTTTTTTGTTTTTTCAAGTTCAATAAAAGATTTTTCATTTATATTGCCCAAAAGCCACTCATCCGTACAATAAAAATCGCACGGATAGACGCTCCCGTCGCCTTCAACAACAAACTGCCTTGAACAAAAGCCGTTCATACCGCACTGCTCGGCGTGTTTGCCCGAAGCCAAAAGAAAATAGTTGTCAAACTGTCTTATACTTACTTTGTTTCCTCTTGTAATATCATTATAGTACAGTCTGAAAGCTTTTTCAAGAAAATAGCCGTAGTCAAAAACGCTCATATATATATCGTCGCTTTGCCTTTCATACCCAAAAGGAGAAAGACCTGCTATATACTGAAAATAATTGATTGAATTTTGTTTAAAAAATCTATAACTGTCCCTTACGGTATCAGCAGTATATTTTGTCAAAACGGCAAGCACATTGAACTGAACTTCGTACTTTTTCAACAGGTTTATACAATTCATCACATCTTCAAAAGACTCTTTTTTATTCGAATAAACTCTGTACTTGTTCTGTTCTTTATTTCCGTCCAGCGAAACGCCGACAAGAAAATTGTTCTTTTTGAAAAATTCGCACCATTCATCATTTATGAGAGTGCCGTTTGTTTGAAAACAATAGTTAATCCCGGCGCCCTTACTGTTGTTCTTACTTACAAAATCTACAAAGTCTTTGTAAAATGAAATACCGGCAAGCGAAGGCTCTCCGCCCTGAAAAGTAAAATATACATCCGTACTTTTCGCATAGTCAAGCGCGGACAATATTATATTGTGAGATGTTTCTTCAGTCATATATCCTTTTGAAAAGGACTGTCTTTGACTTGCGAGTGAATTGTAAAAACAGTATTCACAACTCAAATTACAATTGCTTGATGATGGTTTTAACATTACTGAAACAGACAATTTTTTATCCCTCTGATTTTAGTTCTTTCTTTTTATCTTTTTCATAAATAAGTTTTAAAAATATAGGTGTTATCACAGATGAAATTATGATAAGAATTATGACGCAAGTGAAAAACTTTGGTGAAAGCAAGCCTGCGTCAAAACCTTTTTGTGCAACTATAAGTGCAACCTCTCCCCTTGTCATCATACCTATACCTATTTTTAAACTATCATTCCACGAGAATTTCATCAACTTTGAAATTCCGCCGCATCCTATGATTTTGCTTACCAAAGCAACCAAAACAAACGCAAGCGTAAACAGTAAAATTTTAGAATCTATACCGCGTATATCTGTTTTCAAACCTATGCTTGCGAAAAACACAGGCCCGAAAATCATATATGAATTAGTGTCAAGTTTTGTTTCAATATAAGGTGCGTCTTTCAAATTTGACAGAATTACACCTGCGACAAATGCGCCTGTAATATCCGCTATGCCGAAATATCTTTCTGCGACATACGACATAGCAAAACAAAATACCAGACTGAAAATAGAAATTCTTCTCGTATGCGGCCAGCGTTTATTAATGAATTTGAAAACACGATATATTATTTCTCCGACAACAAAAGCAAGAACGAAGAACAGCACGGTTTTCCAAATGACTGTAACGGGTTTTGTACTCGTATCTTTCATTCCTATAACAAATGTTAAAACAATGATGCCTATTACATCATCTATTATCGCGGCGCTCATTATCGTTGTACCGACCTCGGTTTTTATCTTGCCGAGTTCTTTAAGCGTCTGAGCCGTTATGGATACAGATGTTGCAGTTAAAATAACACCTATAAAAACAGCGCTCAAAAACTTCTCGTCACCGAACGGAGCAAAGCCGTAAAAAAGCGAATACAACAAATAGCCGAAACAAAGTGGCACAAAAACACCGCAAAGCGCTATCAAAAACGCTTTGAAACCTGTTTTTTTAATATCTTCTATATTTGTTTCAATACCCGCGCTGAACATCAAAAGCACAACGCCTATTTCGGCGAAAACTTTAATATAGTCGCTGATTTGCACTATTCCGAGCAAACTCGGTCCGATTACAATACCTGCCAATATTTCCCCTGCAACCTGAGGTATCTTCACTTTTCTTGCAAGTATTCCGAAAACTTTTGAAAAAACAATTATGAACGCTAAATCTCTTAAAATTGAATACAAGTCCAAACAAACAGCCTCCTTTAAACCGAGTATATTATAAATCTATCAAAAACAAATTGCAACAAACAATAACAGTAATATTTCACATTGACATTTTACCTTTTTAAATATATCATAAATAAGAATAATATTATTATAAAATACGGTGATTTATATGAAAAAAGTTGCAATAGCAATGAGCGGCGGCGTAGATTCTTCAGCAGCTGCGGCAATTTTAAAAGAAAACGGTATGCTGCCAGTCGGCGCAATGCTTAAAATTTTAGAAAACAACAATAAAAAAGATGTTGAGGACGCTGAAAATATTTGCAAAAAACTTGATATAGATTTCAATTTAATAGACAAAGTAAACGAGTTCAGCGAAAAAGTGATGAAACCGTTTGCGAAAATCTATGAAAACGGAGCCACTCCGAATCCCTGTGTTATATGCAATAAAGAAATTAAATTCAAATATATAATCGAATTTGCAAACGAAAACAATATAGAGAAAATTGCCACGGGGCACTATGTTGAAACAGAGTTTTCAAACGGAAGATATTTATTAAAAAGAGCAAAATATGACAGAAAAGACCAATCCTATGTTCTCTACACGCTCAATCAGGAAACATTGTCACGATGTATATTCCCTCTCGGAAAATTTTCAAAAGAAGAAATACGCGAACTTGCCGAAAATGCAGGACTTGCAGTAGCGAGAAAAAAAGACTCACAGGACATTTGCTTTGTCCCGAACGGTAAATATTCCGATGTAATAAAAAAAATTACAAAAAAAGAATACCCTTTCGGAAATTTCATTGATGAAAACGGAAATATTTTAGGCGAGCACAAAGGAATAATCAACTATACAACAGGACAGAGAAAAGGTCTCGGTCTTGCCTTACCGCAACCGATGTATGTTAAATACAAAAACACAGAAAAAAACGAAGTCGTACTTTGTACAAACGACAGTCTTTTTTCAAACTCATTAGACGCAACTGACATTAACTTTATTCCGTTTGACAAACTCGACGCGCCGTTACGGTGCAAAGCAAAAACAAGATACAATCAAAAAGAACAGGACGCAACTGTTTTTCAAACAGACGACAACAAAATTCATATAGAATTTGACCAAAAACAAAGAGCAATCACAAAAGGTCAGTCTGTCGTTTTATACGACGGAGAATACCTTTTGGGAGGAGGAATAATTTTATGAAAATAAACAATTCAATAAATGAATTGGTAGGAAAAACACCTCTTTTAAGGCTTAACAACATTGAAAAAATGTTTGATACAAAATCAAAAATCATAGCAAAACTTGAGTGCTTCAATCCCGCCGGTTCGGCAAAAGACCGAGCAGCGCTGTCTATGATAGACGAAGCAGAAAAGAAAGGTATATTAAAAAAAGGCGCAACGATTGTTGAACCGACAAGCGGAAACACAGGAATAGCACTTGCGTCAATAGGTATATCAAGAGGATACAAAGTTATTTTAACAATGCCGGAAACAATGAGCGTAGAAAGGCAAATGCTTTTAAAAGCTTACGGTGCAAAAATCGTATTGACACCCGGCAGCAAAGGAATGGCAGGCGCAGTTGAAGAAAGCGATCGTATATGCAATGAAACTGAAAACGCCGTTATTTTAGGACAGTTTGATAACTCCGACAATCCGCTTGCGCACTACGAAACAACAGGACCCGAAATTTTTGACGACACAGACGGAAAAATAGATATTTTTATAGCGGGAATAGGTACAGGCGGTACAATAAGCGGTATAGGAAGGTATTTGAAAGAAAAAAACAAAAACATAAAAATAATAGGAATTGAGCCTGAAAGTTCGCCCGTTATTACAAAAGGGATAAGCGGAGCTCATAAAATTCAAGGTATAGGCGCAAACTTTGTTCCTAAAAATTTGGATTTAAGCGTATGCGACGAAATTGTTACGGTTTCAAACGAAAATGCACTTTCAATGGGAAATACAGTTGCAAAAAGCGAAGGCCTGCTGATAGGTATATCTTCAGGCGCTGCGGTAAGCGCTGCCGTTGAAATTGCCAAAAAGGAAAAAGACAAAAACATTGTTGTACTCTTACCTGACGGCGGAGAAAAATATTTATCCACAGAAATGTATAAATAAATTAATATACTAAATAATATGCCGACAATATATAAACAAAAAAGCGAAGTCTGTGACTTCGCTTTTTTGTTTGTTATATTTAAAATTGTTTATCAGTACATTCCGCCCTGAGATGCAGCTGCCATTGCTGCTGCCTGTGCTGCGTCTGCCTGAGGGTCTTTAATGTCTGTTACAAGACTCTCTGTTGTAAGAACCATAGCCGCAACAGACGCTGCATTTTGAAGTGCAGACCTTGTAACTTTAGCAGGGTCAACAATTCCCTCGGAAATCATATCGCCGTACTCACCTGTTGCAAAGTTGAGACCATAGCCGACATCTGAATTTTTAATCTTTTCTACAATTACAGAACCTTCAAGACCTGCGTTAAGAGCAATTTGACGGATAGGTTCTTCAAGCGCTTTAAGAACGATTGAAACACCTGTTTTAAAGTCTGCGTCTTCGTTGTCAAGAAGTTTCTCAACAGCAGGAATTGCATTGATGAGAGCAACGCCGCCGCCTGCTACTATACCTTCTTCAACTGCGGCTTTAGTTGCTGCAAGAGCGTCTTCTATTCTGAGTTTCTTTTCTTTCATTTCTGTTTCTGTTGCCGCACCGACTTTGATTACAGCAACACCGCCTGCCAATTTAGCAAGTCTTTCCTGAAGTTTTTCACGGTCAAATTCAGAAGTTGATGCTTCGATAGCATTTTTAATTTGACCTACTCTTGCTTTAATTTCGTCTGAATTGCCTGCGCCGTCAACAATAATAGTATTTTCTTTTGTTACTTTAACCTGACGAGCCTGACCGAGCATATCTACAGTTGTGTCTTTAAGTTCAAGACCGAGGTCGGAACTTACAACTGTACCGCCTGTAAGAACAGCAATATCCTGAAGCATATCTTTTCTTCTGTCGCCGAATCCGGGAGCTTTTACGCAAACGCAGGTAAATGTACCTCTGAGTTTATTGAGAAGAATTGTCTGCAATGCTTCGCCCTCAACATCTTCTGCAACAATAACAAGTTTTTTGCCTGCTTTAACGATTTGTTCAAGCAACGGAAGAACTTCCTGAATAGAAGAAATCTTCTTGTCTGTAATGAGAAGAAGAGCGTCGTCAATAACTGCTTCCATCTTATCTGTATCTGTAACCATATACGGTGAAATATATCCGCGGTCAAACTGCATGCCCTCTACAACTTCGCAAGTTGTATTTGCAGTTTTGCTTTCTTCAATAGTAATAACGCCGTCTGAAGAAACTTTTTCCATAGCCTCGGCAATAAGTTTGCCTACATATTCATCTGCTGCGGAAACTGTTGCTACACGGGCAATATCGTCGTTGTCTTTAACCTGACGGGAATTTGCTTTAACTGCGTCAACTGTTGATTCTACCGCAGCCTGAATACCCTTTTTAACTGCCATCGGGTTTGCACCTGCTGCAACATTTTTCATACCTTCTCTTACAAGTGCCTGAGCAAGAAGTGTTGCAGTTGTTGTACCGTCGCCTGCATCATCATTAGTTTTGCTTGAAACTTCCTTGACAAGTTGAGCGCCCATATTCTCAAAAGCGTTTTCAAGTTCAATTTCTTTTGCGATTGTTACACCGTCATTTGTGATTAACGGAGCGCCGTATTTTTTGTCAAGAACCACATTTCTGCCTTTCGGTCCAAGTGTGATTTTAACTGTATTTGCAAGTTTATCTATACCTGCCTGAAGAGCTTTTCTCGCTTCTTCGCCGAAAATAATATCTTTAGCCATTTAATATCTCCCCCTTATTCTACAACAGCAAGAATTTCGCTTTGCTTAACAATAGTGAACTTTTCTCCGTCCACTTTGATTTCTGTTCCGGAATATTTGCTTGTAATTACTTTGTCGCCGACTTTAACGAACATTTCAACCGTTTCGCCGTCAACCTTTCCGCCCGGACCTACCGCAATTACTTCTGCAATTTCAGGTTTTTCCTGAGCTGATGCGGTAAGAAGGATACCGCTTTTTGTTGTTTCCTCTGCTTTAACAGTTTTGACAAGAACTCTGTCTGCAAGGGGTTTAATAGTCATAATTGTCACCTCTATAAAAAATTCATTTACCAATTTATTAGCACTCTCTTCTCTCGAGTGCTAACTATATTTTAGCAAATAATTTCCATTTGTCAATAGTATTCATAATTTTTTAAAAAAATAACCTATATTTTTAATATCAGAGTACAAAAACATTCTCCACATCAATATTTGTTACATAAATTGACAAAAAATAAAAATATCTTGCTAAAAGAAAAAAGCAGTAAAACACGACGAATTACTGCTTTTTAATATAAATTATTTAAAATACATATAATAACGACACTTAATCATACCGTTATACAGTTTTCTTGACTTGTCTGCTTTTCTTCCGAAAGACTTTTCAAAATCTTCGTCAGGGCTTATAATGCCGTAACTCCAACCATGCTTTCTCTCAAACTTTTTACCCATAACAGTATAAAGTTCTTTAGCGGCTTTAATATCAAGCATTCTTTCTCCGTAGGGCGGATTTGTGATTAGCGTTCCTTTTTCACTTGTAGGGTCAAATCTTGAAATGTTCTGTTTTTTTACTCGCAAGAACTTATCTACTCTGATATTCTTCGCATTTGCAAGAGTAAGTTCAACGGCGCTTTCGTCAATATCCGAACCAAACGCAACAAAATCTGTATCGGTTTTTATAATATCATGCGCTCTTGCCCTTTCGCTTTTCCACACGCTTTCAGGCACAAACCCCCATCTGTCGCAGGAAAAGTTTCTGTTTATGCCGGGAGCAATATTATTTGCAAGCATAGCGCCCTCAATCAAAATAGTACCGCTTCCGCAAAACGGGTCATACATAGTATGGTAGTGACGAAGTTTTGAGAGATAACACATAGCGGCTGCCAAAGTTTCTTTAATCGGCGCTTCATTCGACACTGCACGATACCCTCTTTTATGAAGACCGCTTCCCGAAGTGTCAAGCATTATTGAAACACGATTTTTAAGTATTGCAAATCGAATTTGATGAACAGGACCCGTTTCTTCAAACCAAGTAATTCCATAGTCTTGTTTCAAACTTTCAACTACTGCTTTTTTTATTATTTTCTGACAGTCGGGAACAGAATGAAGTTCGGAATTGAGACTGTAACCTTTTACGGGGAAAGTATCTGCCGAACCGATAAATTCCGACCACGGAAGTTTTTTGACGACTTGAAAAAGTTCTTCAAAAGTAGTTGCTTCAAATTCATCAAGCAAAATGAGTATTCTTTCCGAAAAGCGAGAACAAATATTTGCCCTTGCAAGTATCGTTTCATCACCTTCAAAAAGTACTCTGCCGTTTTCGGCGCAGACATTTTCTGCGTCCATATTTCTCAACTCATCAGCCGCCAGACCTTCAAGTCCGAAAATGCATGGCGCTGTAAATCTCATTTTCATATTATAATTCTCCTGTTAAATGTCTTGTAACATGGCAACCTATATTAACTGAAACAGGTAAACCTGCTATATGTGTAGGATATGTTTCAATATTTACGCAAAGCGCAGTAGTATCGCCGCCGAAACCCTGAGGTCCGATGTCAAGCAAATTGATTTTTTCAAGCATCTCTTTTTCAAGTTCTGCATACTTTTCGTTGCCGTTTCTTACGGAAATATCTCGGCAAAGCGCTTTTTTTGCCAAAAATGCACTCATTTCAAAATCTCCGCCTATACCTACTCCTACACAAACAGGCGGGCAAGGGTTTGAACCGGCCCTTTTTACCGTATCTACAACAAAATTCACTATATCATCTTTAGATGCGGCAGGTGTAAACATCTTTAAAGCGCTCATATTTTCCGAACCGAAACCTTTTGGCGCAACGGTAATTTTAATTTTATCGCCGTCAACAATTCTTGTATGAATTACTGCAGGCGTATTATCGTTCGTATTCACTCTGTCAAACAGAGGGTCTTTAACAACGCTTTTTCTCAACAGTCCGTTTGTATAGCCGAGTGAAACACCATCATTTACGGCTTTCTCAAAACTGTCGCCCGTTATATGAACATCTTGTCCTATTTCTGCAAACACAACTGCCATACCTGTGTCCTGACAAACAGGTATATCAAGTTCACGAGCCGCATCCATATTATTTTCCAAATCGGACAAAATACTTTTTGCAACCTCATTTGTTTCCGATTTTCTGCAATTACATATACAATTTTCCAAACTTGAAGGCAAAACCTTGTTTGACTTTTCGCACATTTCGGCTACAAGAGTCGTAATATCCGACGCATTTATATTTCTCATATATTACCTCACAAAAAAAGCCGAGTCATACTCGGCTTAAATACTGCTATTTGCTTGAAGAAACATCGTAAAAAACAATCTCATTTGACTTAACATAGCCCTTTTCACGAGCTTTTTGTTCAATATATTCATCTCTGTTGTCCGACTCAAGCATAACGGCTAATTTTTCATTTTGCTCATTTTGCGACTTGAGTTGTTCCGAATATTCTGTTTTTTGCTGTTTCAAATATGTAACTTTACCGTTTAGAGATATGAAAGTGATTGCAAAAATTCCAACACAAAGAACAACCGCAACAAGACCTGCGATTTTATATCCGAATTTTTTATTTCTGTTCTTAAGACGGAATTCCTCTAACACTTTTTACATCCCTTTTTCGTTTTTAAAGCCACTTTAATCTTTTTGTGTCCGACAGATTTATTATAAACCTTTCGACTGCACTTTTGCAAGCGTTTTTTGACATTTTCTAAACATAATACAATTTTAGCAAAAATATTTCTGAGCCGCTTTGACAAATTCACTATAAAAGCCGAAGATAGTCTGCCGAAAGTAAATCGGTAAACATAAAAGGAAACGACAAACGCCAAAAACAAAATTGCTCTTACTTCTCCGTTATTGTACGCAATCACAAAAAGCAGACTCAAAAATCCGCAAAAAATACTGAACAAAACATCTAAAACAAAAGTTGCCTTTTTATTTGAAAACAACTTTTGCAACAAATAAAAAACATCATAAAAAACCGAACATAAAAGTCCCAAAACAGAAAAAGCAACCAAAGAAGAAACACTCATCTGAATATTCTGTCCAAAAAGCTCTTTTTGTCGCTTCTGTTTTCTGAATAAATCACGGCGCAAACCGTACCTGAAACATTCATCACTTGAGTTTCGGTATTCAAGCAGTCAATGTGCAGATGCTCGCCCTTGAGCAAAATATTGCCCATAGTTGAAACGGCAAGAATTTCATTTTCATTAAAATACTCCACATCTTTAATTCCGCTGATTTCTGTTTTTTCTCTTTTGTCAATTTTTAATGAATGCTGTACTATTTCTTGTTCCATAAAAACGCCCCCAAGAAATAATACGGCGGTAAACTAAAAAATATTCATAAAACTTCATACATATTTGTCGCTTCATCTTTGAGCGCATGTTCGCTGACCTGCAAAACTCTGTATTTTCTTTGCGACTGACCCATCGAGATTAAAATTTCATCTCCGACTTTTACATCATAAGAAGCCCTGACAACTTTTCCGTTAACTTCCACCCTGCCTGCATCACAAGCCTCGTTTGCAATCGTTCTTCTTTTAATTATTCTTGAAACCTTCAAATATTTATCTATTCTCATATACTGATTACTCCTCTGAAATAAACTGTTAAACAAAAAGTCCATCTGAATATCAGACGGACTTAAAAGCAAGATTTATTTTACAGCGTCTTTGAGCGGTTTGCCTGCTTTGAAAGAAGGAACCTTTGTCTCAGGAATTTGGATTGCTTCCTTTGTTCTTGGATTGAGACCTGTACGAGCTGCGCGAACTTTTACATCAAATGTGCCGAAACCTGCAAGTGCTACTTTGTCGCCTTCCTGAAGTGCTTCTGTGATAGCGTCGAATACTGCTGAAACAGCTGCTTCTGCGTCCTTTTTTGAAATTTCTGCTTTTGCAGCAACTGCTGCAACAAGGTCTGTTTTGTTCATTTAGAAATCCTCCGTTTTATTGTGTAAATTTATTTTAGCGTTATTCCAAAGTTCAACAAACTGAGTTTCGTCCATCGTCAAAGTGTCAATACTCTTCTCTGCTGAAATTCTTTCGCATTCTTTTACGCGAGTGATGAACTTTTCAGTAGAATTAAACAATACTTCTTCTGCATCTTGATTTAAAAAGCGAGAAATATTTACTGATGAAAAAAGTATATCGCCGATTTCATCCTCTATCAGTTCTTTATTTCCTTTTGAAATAGCAATTTCTAACTCATTGATTTCTTCTTTTAATTTTTGAATAACATTGCCTATTTGGTCTTTTTTCCAATCGTAACCGAATTTTGAAGCCCGAGATTGAACTTTTTGAGCGCGCATAAGTGCAGGCAATTCTTTCGGGACTGCGTCCAGCCTGTCAACATTTGAAGAATAGTTTTTCTCCGCCTGTTTAGCAGAGTTCCAACTGTCGAGTGCGTCTTGTTCGCTTGAAGCAACGCTGTTTGCGAAAACATGAGGATGGCGAAAAACAAGTTTTTGAGCCAATTCGTTGACAATATCGTCAAAATCAAAATGATGTTGTTCGCTTTCCATTTGACAATGCAGCAATATTTGAAGAAGAACATCTCCAAATTCTTCTCTCATCATTTTCGTACTGTTTTTGTTTATTGCCTCTATCGCTTCGTAGGTTTCTTCAATGAAGTTCTTTTTGATGGAAAAGTGAGTTTGCGCTTTGTCCCATTCACAACCTTCGGGGCTGCGCAACAAACTGACAATATTTACTAAATCTTCAATATTGTATCTATCTTTAAACTCAAAGTCAATCGGCATTTTGTATTCCCTTCTCAATGACTGTGTACATTATAATACAATATAACTCAAAAGATTTCAAGTGTTTTAGCCAAATTTAAAACTTTTTAATCATTTTCAAAGAGCCAAAGTCTAAAACCTTGAACAGAAAAACAAAAACAATATATAAAAATGCAGTAATAAGTAATATTATCATATTATTAATATTTTCACTGTTTGAGAAGTTTATGCTTTTCAAAAAATAAATTGTCAGCGGTATAGACATTGAGACTATTGCAGGCCGTAAGAAAGTTGCGGTAAATCTGACCTTTAACTTTGTTTTTTTGAAAAACACAACAGCACACCAAACCAGAGTTACAGTTGTTCCCAAAAAAGACGAAACAGCAAAAGAAACCATAGCTAAATCTGTTTTCTGCATCAACAAAGCATTAAAAAATACTTTTATAACTGCTGAAAAAGCAAAAGGCAAAACGGCTTCTTTTCCGAGTCCGGCGCCTTGTAAAGCACAAACAAAAGGAGAAAGCAGGGCATATACAATCATTGAAATACCGAAAAAAGCCAAAACTCTCTCTCCGCCCATGGCTATGTCGGGATTTTTTATACCATAGACAATATTTATTATTTCCTTTGGCATTAAGTAAAAACACCAACCGATTCCCAGACCTATGACGGACGAAAATTTAAGCAGCATTTCCATATAGTACGAGCCTTTTTTCAAGTCGTTTACGGCAAGTTCACTGCTGATGACAGGTACTGCCGCCACTCCGAGCGCAGCGCTGACCATAGGTACAAGGTTTTTAAAATCGAGAACGGAACTGTATATTCCGAAAAGATATGTAGGTATATCCGACGCTTTTGTCTGTGAAAAATTTATGGCATTTTCATACATCTGCGTCAAAAAAATGTTGTTTGCATTTTTCAGGCAAAAATTCACGCTTGCCTGTTCGACAATGTTTGAAATACCTGAAACAGCCGTAGCAGTTATGATTGGTAAAGACAGATTTACTATTTCTTTTCTGACAGAAATTTTAAGTTTGATACTTTTAATTTTTTCAAAACTGCTCTTCTTCATTAATATTTCAAGATACACGAAAGAAGCGAAACTCCCGACAAGTACACCTATCATTGACAAAGCGGAGGTAATCGGGTAAATATAACTGAGCGCTTCTTCTTTGCTGACTGCAATTTTACCGAGAACTGTCGAAAAGTTTAAATACTCATCAAACAAAATGCTCATTCCGAGTCTTGCAAAAAGCACGCCGAAAACGGCTTTAAACAAACAGTCAATAAGTTGTGAAACCGCTGTAGGCGTCATATTCATTTCGCCTTCAAACACACCTCTTCTTGCACCGCTCAAGCAAGAAAAAATCAAAGACGGAGCAAGAACAAGCACACACATCAAAGCGCCTGTTCCGCCGCCCGTATATTTACAATACGGAAAAGCAATAAAGCAAACGACTATTGTTGAAACAAAACCCAACACGAGCATTATTTTAAATGAAACAGATTTTATAACTGAAACTCGTGCAATATTTTTTTTAGCAAGATATTCACTGACAAGTTTTGAAACAACAACGGGTACCGCGCCCATGCAAACCGAATTGAACGGTATGAACAAATTATACGCTATTGCAAAATAACCTCTGCCCGTTGCCCCTATGAGCGATGTCAAAGGAATTTTATATACAACGGTTATAACTTTTACAAGCAGTGTGGATACAACGAGTATTAAAGCGTTTGAAGTATAGTTTTTGCTTTTCAAAATATCACCACATAAAAATAAGGACTGTCTTTTAAACAGTCCTTAAATAAAAAATTAAAACTTATTGTTTTGCTTATATTCTTCCAACTCATCGGATAAAATATCTATTTTATTTCTCAAAATAGATATTTCTTCTTCCTTGACATCTATATCCACTTGATTTACTTCTTCGCCGTTTTTTTGCTTATAAATCAAATATCCATAGTTTTCATACACTCTCGACAATTTATTTTTATTGTCAAGCAGTTCTATTTTTCTTCTTGAAATTTCAAGCGCAGTCGCACTTCTTTTAGACAATTCTTCAGCAACATTTTTAGTTTTATTGATTACATCGTCAAAATTCATATTTTTAGTTTTATTAAATATATCATCAAAGTTTGCCACAGTGTCCACCTCGTATAATTTATTATTACAATATATTATATTCTATACTGCAACAAATTGCAAGGTTAACCGACAAATTCTTTGAGCATTGAGTATTTCGGCACAAACTTTTTATCAACAGTAACAATATCGTTCAAAACTTCTGACATTTCTCGGGAAATATTGTAATATTTACTTTCGCAAGAAACAGAGTTCAGTAAATGGCAAGCCTGTTCTTTCATCACTGTGCACTCGTACTCAATAAAAGTATTTATTTGATAGTCCGCATTTTCACGAAACGGCAAAAGCGACCTATCTTCGTTTTTCACAACATTTTTCCATAAATAAAAAGTATTTTCAACAGAACTGCCTCTGAAATTGTAATCTCTCACAATTCGTCTTATAAGTCGCAGGTCTCTGCTGCCGAGCAACTTTTTTTCATTGCTGAAAAGTTCATCTTCTACATTAATAAAAAGACTTTTAACATTCTTATCTGCAAATACACTTGAAATTATCGGATTTAAAGAATGTATACCCTCAACGATTAAAAAATCGTTTTTATTCATTTGTATTTTACAATAATTTTCTATTCTTTTTCCCGTAATAAAATCAAAACGCGGTAAAAAAACCTCTTTACCCTGCAAAACATCTGCAAACTGCGACTTAAAAAAATCTACATCCAAAGCGTCAATAGAGTCAAAGTCTGTTTCGTCGCCGTACTTTTCTTTTTGTGTATCAACACTGTGAAAATAGTCGTCAAGCGAAACGATGAAAACTCTTTTATTTTCATCTGCAATTTTATTTGCTATGATTTTAGAAGTAGTGGTTTTACCTGCGCAGGACGGTCCTGCTATTATCAAAGCGGAACAATCGTGCTTTTTAATATCGCCCAAAACTCTGTTGATATCATTTAAGAAGCGATTTTCACATTGTTCAATAAAACTTTGTATTTCATATTTACATTTTTGATTTATTAAACTTATATTTGCCATAATTATCTATATTCTTTATAAAACTCATATATGCCCGATTTTCTGTTTATCATTTCATCAAAACGGTCAATATATTCGTACGGATACTTGAAATTATAAATTCTTTCTATTTTCGTATCAACAGGAGAACGAAGTTTTGTTACCGCGCCTGCTCCGCAGCCGAAAACACTGTGTGTTTCGTCCATCATATACACATTGTACAATCCGTCTTTCCCGTCTTTGCACCAACCGACATTTTCAAGATTTCCGACGGTTTTACTTTGTCTGTACATATAATACGGATAGTACCCGTTGCTTTTCAGCGTGCTGAAACTGTAATCCACCATTTCGTTTGCTTGTTTTGGAGTGCAAACGGTTTTTTCTTTGTTCCCTGCCATATATGACGCAGTTTTCATTGCGAGAGAATGCACGGTAATGTTTTGTGCGCCGAGTTTTACGGCAGTATCTACACTGTTTTTGAAAGACTCAACAGTATCGTCGGGCAAGCCGGCGATTAAATCCATATTGATATTGTCAAAACCGCATTCACATGCGAGTTCAAACGCTTCAACAGTTTGCTTTGAATTGTGATTTCTGCCGATTGTTTCAAGAACTTCGTCGGAAAAGGTTTGTGGATTTATACTTATTCTCGTTGCTCCTGCATTTTTGATGGCAAGAAGTTTTTCTTTTGTAACAGTATCGGGTCTTCCTGCTTCAACCGTATATTCTTTCAAATTTGTTAAATCAAAGTTGTTTTCAACTGTTTCAAACAGTTTTGTGAGTTGTTCAGCCGAAAGAGTTGTAGGAGTGCCTCCGCCAAAATACACCGTTTCAAGCTGCAAACCGAGTTCTTTTGCGATTTTCCCCGTCTCTTCAAGTTCTTTGCAAAGCAGTTTTACATACGGTTCAACAAGTTTCTTTGCGCTTTGAGAATTTACAGAGTGCGATACAAAAGAACAGTACGAACAACGAGTGGGACAAAACGGTATGGAAATGTAAAGTGAAAAAGAGTTGTTTTTCGACATTGAAATGATTTCGTTTTCGTGTTTCATAACTTCAAACGCGAGTTGAGTTTTTTGTCTGCTTACAAGGAGCCTGTTTTCAAAATCTGATTTTGCATTTTCACTTCCTATGCTTTCGCATATTCTGTGCATCAGTTTAGCAGGCCGTACACCTGTCAAAATGCCCCACTTTGAAATATAGTTTGACGCTTTGCAAAGACACCTGTAAAGAGTTCTGCAGGCTGTTGTTTCCAAATCAAAAGTTTCAGTATTTTCCGAAAAGTTAAAACAGCCGTCATTTGTTTTAACAGATGAATTTACGCAGTCTTCAAAGCAAATGACTTTTATATCTGCGCTTTTTTCTTCGTCAACAAATACAAATTTTTCAAAAGGAAAAAATATTCTGCATAGTTTTTCTATTTCGCATTTTAAATCTGAACAATTAGTATAAACTTCCATCTTTACCTCAACATTTCGTTGTGTTGTCTTTCAAAATCTAAAGTCGAGTCTTTTCCGTGACCTGAATAAACAATATAGTCGCCTTCAAGACTTGCTAACTTTTGCAAACTGTTTTTCATATCCGTCATACTTCCTCCGGGGAAATCTGTTCTTCCGTATGAAAGTCTGAACAAAGTATCGCCCGTAAAAATTACATTTTCACATACATAACAAACGCTTCCCTTAGTATGTCCCGGAGTTGCCATAACTTTAATTTCAAGGTCTCCGAGCAAAATCACTTTGCCGTCCCTTAAAAAGAAATCGGCTTTTACAGGCTCCTGCGTTCTGTCTCTCATACAGAATACGGCAAGAGACAATTTTGAACTTTCGAGCATTGGAGCGTCTTTTTCTCCGATATAGACAAGAGAGCCGTATTTTTCACGAACTTTCTTAACGCCTAAAATATGGTCGTAGTGTCCGTGTGTAAGCAAAATATACTTTGGCTTTTTATCTCCTATAAACGCCTCTACTTCTTCATTAAAATCGGGACAGTCAATCAATGCACACTCCCCGCTTTTTTCATCTGTAAGCAAGTAGCAGTTGTTATCCATATTGCCTATTGTAAGTTTTTTAACTTCCATTATTTTAACTCCTTAGAATCAAGAATTATTGTAACAGGTCCGTCATTTAAAAGACTGACTTTCATATCTGCGCCGAAAATTCCTTTTTGAACATTTGAAACACCTGAATTTTCAAGTTCTGTACAAAACTTTTCATACAAATCGTTTGCAATTTCGGGCGAAGCCGAACCTATAAAGTTCGGTCTGCGACCGTGAGTACAGTCTGCAAGCAGGGTAAATTGCGAAACAACAAGCGCACTTGCATTAATGTCAAGCAAAGACAAATTCATTTTTTCGTTTTCATCTTCAAAAATTCTTAAATACGGAATTTTTTTCATCAGTTTTTCTATATCTTTTTCAGTATCTCCGTCGGCAACACCGAGAAGTATTAAAAAACCTTGTTCAATTTGCCCTGTTATTTTTCCATCAACCTTTACAGATGCCTGTGAAACTCTTTGAATTACTGCTTTCATTTTAATCTCCGTTTCTTTCAATATGATAAACACCGTCAATTTTTGACAGCCTTGCAATTATATTGTCAAGATGTTCTCTGCCGTTAACGGAAACGCTGAGACTTGTTATGCAATTTCCGTCGTTGATTTGACGAGCGTTGAGCGACAGAATTTTAACACGCATATTTGCCATAAGTGTAGTTATATCGAGCAAAACTCCGTCTCTGTCAATAGCATAGACATTGAGTGCGGAAACTGCGTTAACTTTAACAGAAGAATCCCAATGCGCATTTACCCAACGGTTAGGCTCCGGAGAATTTTCAATATCTTTAGGAACATTTACGCAATTTCTTCTGTGAATTGTCAGACCTTTTCCCCTTGTAATGAAACCTATAACTTCATCGCCGGGAACAGGATTGCAGCACTGTGCAATATTGATAAGACAATTATCAATTCCCTCAACAATAATTCCGCCGCTGTTTTTAGTCGGTTTTTGAACAATTTCTCCGACATTTTTGTTTTTAACCGTCGGCTGAGTAACTTTCCAATTTCTTGTATATTCATCTTTTATACTCGGCATCAACTTTGAAATAATAAGTCCGCCGTAACCGAGAGCGGCATAAAAATCATCTACACTCTGACAATGTTGCTTTTCTGCGATTTTTTTAATGAATTTATCGTAATCGTCGTTTTCAAAACGGATATAGTTCTTTTTAAATTCATATTCAACCTGCGCCTTGCCCTCCTGAATATTTTCATCTCTGCGTTCGCGTTTAAACCAGGAGCGTATTTTATTTCTCGCCTCGCCTGTACGAACAATAGAAAGCCAATCTCTCGAAGGTCCCTTACCCGGTTGTTTCGATGTAATGATTTCCACTCGCTGACCCGTTTTTAATTTATAGTCAATAGGCACAATTCTTCCGTCAACTTTAGCGCCGACCATTTTGTGTCCTACTTCTGTGTGAATTAAATAGGCAAAATCAATGGCAGTAGAACCGCTCGGCAAACATTTTACTTCTCCGTTCGGCGTGAAAACATATATTTCTTCAACAGACAATTCAACCTTGAAGTTTCGCATCATATCGAGCGGGTTGTCGGACTCTTCTCCTGTTTCAAGCATTCTTCTTACCCACTCAAGCCTATCGTCTTTTTGCTTGTTTGCCTGATTTGAACCGCTGAGTTTATACTTCCAGTGCGCTGCGATACCGTACTCGGCAGTTCGGTGCATTTCCCAAGTTCTGATTTGAATTTCAAAAGGAATACCTTTATAGAGAACTGTTGTGTGCAAGGACTGATACATATTGGGCTTTGGGGTAGAAATATAGTCTTTAAATCTACGCGGAATAGGCGTAAACATATCGTGAACTATACCAAGAACATTGTAACAGTCAATAACGGTATTTACGATTATTCTTATTGCATAAATATCATAAATCTCTTCAAAAGATTTATTTTTCATATAAAGTTTTCTGTAAATGCCGTGAACACTTTTTACACGATGATAAATTTGTGCCGACTCAATATTTTTTATTCTGTCTTTTATAGATACGGTAATATCGTTTAAAAACTTTTCCCCGTCGGTAATTTTAGCTTTTAATCGTTCTTCGATTTCTTCATATCCGATAGGGTCGAGATATGAAATAGCAATATCTTCAAGTTCCTCTTTGAACTGTCGAATACCCAAACGGTGCGCAATCGGAGCGTAAAACTCAAGCGTTTCAAGACTTTTTTCTCTTTGTTTGTAGTCGGGCCAAAACTTTGCAGTCCGCATATTGTGAAGTCTGTCGGCAAGTTTAATAATGATTACCCTTATATCTTCATTCATAGCCATAAACATTTTTCTGATGTTTTCAGCCTGAACTTCCTCTCTGGTTGTAAGCGGAATTTTACCGAGTTTTGTTACGCCGTCAACAAGCAGTGCAACTTCCGAGCCGAATATATTTTGCACATCGTCAACAGACACTTTTGTATCTTCAACAACATCGTGCAAAAGCGCGCCGATTAAACACTCGTTGTCCATACCTATTTCAAACAAAATCTTTGCAACTGCAACGGGATGCATTATATACGGCTCTCCGGAGCGCCTGAACTGACCTTCGTGAGCTTTTTTTGCAATATTATATGCCTGTTCAATTTTTTCACAATCATATTGACCCGTTTCTTTTACCATTTTAAAGAACTCGTCAAATTTATCGTCATATTCAGAAACATCTATTTTAGTTTCCATTAAAAGCTCTCCTTTTAAGCATTTTAATCGTTTGTGTAGAATTCAAATCTGCTTTTTCTTTGACATTTTTTACTATTATATACCTATCTGTTTCTAAAATGCCGCATTCACAAAAAGCCTGTACGCAATAATAAGCGTCGCTGTAAGTAATTTTGTTTTGAAGCCTCAAATACAAGTCTTCTACGCCCAAGTGAAGTTGTTGATTTTTCTTCAAAAAAGAATATATAAGAACGAACTTTTCTCTTGACGGCGTCAAGTCATCTTTAAGCAAACCGAGTTCGTTTTTGTCAAAAATCTCTTTTTCTTTGAAATATTTTTCATCGTCCAAACCGTGAAGTCTTACATCTACAACACGCAACGACACATAGTTTCTGCCTTTATAATTGTTTATGGATATTTTAACTGCAAGGTCTATTTTATCTTTCGGCACATACGGAAATTCATCTGCGCATCTGCCAAACAAAACAGCCTTTACGGTTGCGCCGTTTTTTACAGCCTCAATACGCAAATGTTTATTTTCGCCTATCGGAACTATTGTTTTTACCTCAAGATTATACAGTCCGAAAACCGCTTCTTCATTACCCGCACCGTACGGTTCAAGTGTTTTCAGACTTTCTGCCAAAGCCAAATTTACATACTGTGCAGACAATTTACAATCAATATTCAAAACGGGAGTAGGCATTGTATCAAAAGAATTGGCATATTCATTAATTTTTAAATCAAGCAAATCTATATTTTCATTTTTCAAAGAAAAACCTGCTGCAAGAGGATGACCGCCGAATTTTTCAAAAATCTCGGCGCATTCTTTGAGCGCTTTATAGATATTGAAACCTTCAACACTTCTGCAAGAACCTTTTGCAATACCGTCCTCTCCTATTGAAATGACAAGGCACGGTTTTGAATACTTTTCGCAAAAATGCGCCGCTACAATTCCTATGACGCCCGGATGATAGTCCTTGCCGCTGAAAACCAATACTCTTTTATTTACAAGCTGTGAATTTTTTGCTATTTTTTCTTCAATATCGGCGCAGATTGCACCGTCAGTTTCCCGCCTGTGAGTGTTTTCTTCATTAAGCAAATGAGCAAAAGAAAGCGCCTGTTCATAGTCCTCGCTTATCAAAAGCCGAACTGCTTTTTGAGCGTTGTCAAGTCGCCCTGCCGCATTTATTCTCGGAACAATTCTGAAAGCAACATCTGTCGCCGTATATTCTTTTGAATCGTCGCCTATTATACTGCGAAATGCTTTAAGTCCGAGTCGTGAATCGGAATTAATTCGTTTAAGTCCCTCTTTTACAAGAACTCTGTTTTCACCTTTCAAATCTACAACATCGGCAACAGTTCCGATTGCTGTCAAATCTGAATACTCGTCAATTATTTCATCTGCATAACCGTGAAGCGCACAGACAAGTTTAAAAGCAACACCTACTCCGCAAAAACCTTTGAATTCTAAATTTTCTTCCATATGAGGATTAATGATTGCCTCGGCTTTCGGAAGAATATCGGGAATTTGGTGGTGGTCGGTAATGACTAACTTCATATTAAGCGAATATATCAGTTCCGCTTCTTTTACACTTGAAATACCGTTGTCAACCGTAATAATTAAGTCGGTTCCCTTTGACGATATTTCTTTAACAGCGTTTTCATTCATTCCGTAGCCTTCCGACTCTCTGTCGGGAATGTAGAAAAACACATTTGCTCCGATTGAATCGAGATATGAATATAAAAGCGCAGTAGCAGTAACACCGTCAGAATCAAAATCGCCGTAAATGCAAATTAATTCTCCGTTTGCTACTGCTTGCTCAATAACCTGTGTTGCTTTTTCCATTTGACTGAATTTAAAAGGGTTTTCAAGTCTTACATCGTCGCTCAAAAACTCTGCAACATCGACATCGCTCGTAACTCCCCGTTCAACCAAAAGATATGCAACAAATGGGTCAATATCAAATTTCTCGCTTATTTCCGACGCAAGTTCACGGTCGGAAGATGATACTTTCCATTTTTTTAAACTCATGAATTTTTATCTACCTGATGAAAATTTTTTAAATTGCTTCTTTTTTCCGCACGCTTTTTCAATTCATTTTCAACATCTTCGGGTGTAACGCCCAATTCAGCCATCATTACAAGCGTGTGATAAATCAAGTCTGACACTTCATACACAACTTCGTTTTTATCGTTGTTTTTAGCGGCAATGACCATTTCGGTACACTCTTCGCCGACCTTTTTTAAAATCTTATCTATACCTTGCTCAAAAAGATACGCAGTATATGAACCGTCTGCTTTTTCTTCTCTGCGTTTTAAAACAACTTCGTATTCGTTTTTAATACAATCCATAAATTAAAACTCCTTTATCTTTTCAAAAAAGCAAGAATGACTTCCCGTATGGCAGGCATTTCCCGTTTGTGTTACGGTAACAAGCAAAGTGTCGCTGTCGCAGTCTCCGTAAATCGAGTGGACTTTTTGCAAGTGTCCCGAAGTTGCACCTTTATTCCACAATTCCTGTCTTGAGCGACTCCAAAACCAAGTATAACCTGTTTCGAGCGTTTTTTCAAAACTTTCTTTATTCATATAGGCAAGCATTAAAACCTGCCCTGTTTCTTTTTCCTGAACTATCGCAGGAATTAAGCTTGATTTTTCAAAAAATTTATCTATATTAATTTCGTTAATTTCCATTTGCGCATTCCCTTATTGCTTCTTCCAAACTAAGTGTTTTTTGATAGATTGACTGACCGCATATTGCGCCGTACAAACTGTTTTTTTTCAAATTTCGTATATCGTCAATATTGTGAATTCCGCCCGAGGCAATAACATTGCAGTCAACTGCATTTTTAAGTTCCGTCAACTGTTCAAAATTCGGTCCCTGCAAAGTGCCGTCTTTTGAAATATCTGTGAAAATAATATTTTGCACACCGATTTTACACATTTCTTTTGCTAAATCGGTAAAATAAACGCTTGAAGTATTAAGCCATCCTTCTGTTGCAACAAAGCCGTTTTTAGCGTCTATTCCGACAGCAATTTTTTCTGCATATTTTTCAACACAATCTTTGACAAACTTCGGGTTTGTCAAGGCAACCGAGCCGAGTATCACACGGGAAACACCATTTTCAATATAATAGGAAACATCGTCAAAAGTTCGTATGCCTCCGCCTATCTCTATTTTCAAATCTGTTTTCTCCGCAACCTCTTTGACTAAAGCGTTGTTCACTCTTTTTTTCATCAAAGCACCGTCAAGGTCAACAATATGTACCCACTTTGCACCTTTTCTTTCAAACTCAATTGCCGTTTCTGCAACGCCGTCGGCAACTTGCTTTGCAGTGGAAAAATCGCCCTTAAAAAGTCTTACGGGTTTGCCGTTTTTTATATCTATCGCAGGCAAAATAATCATTTACAAAACTCCTTTTGTTGACAAAACTTTTCCGTTGGTTTTCGCTGACGCATTTTTCATTGCGTGAGCAAATGACTTAAATACTGCCTCAATTTCGTGATGAGAATTGCTTCCGTAAAGAACATTTATATGCAAAGTTACAGAGGAATTGACTGCAAATGCTCTGAAAAACTCCTCTGTACAACAAGTTTCAAAATCGCCGCACTTTTCCTGTTTAAACTCGGCATTAAATACGAGAAACGCTCTGTTGCACAAATCAACACTGCACATTGCAAGACTCTCATCCATAGGAATGAAAAATGTGGCATATCTTTTTATTCCCGAAAAATCGCCAAGCGCAGTTTTAAAAGCCATACCGAGAGCAATACCCGTATCTTCAACCGTATGATGCGTATCAACATCCAAATCGCCCTCAACGACAACTTTCAGTCCGAAACCGCCGTGAACTCCGAAAGCCGTAAGCATATGGTCAAAGAAACCTATACCTGTTGAAACGCTGACTTCTCCGCCGTCTAAATTGAGTTCAATATGAATTTTTGTTTCTTTAGTATTTCTGTCTATAACCGCAGTTCTCATTAAACGCACCTCTTATTCAAATCTGACTTTGATACTGTTTGCGTGAGCAGTGAGCCCCTCTGTTTCTGCAAGCGTAACTATATCTTTGCGCGCTTTTGACAATTCTTCGCAAGTATAGTATATGAAACTTGACTTTTTAACAAAACTGTCAACTGAAAGCGCCGAGAAAAATCTCGCAGTACCGTTTGTAGGCAATACATGGTTAGGTCCTGCATAGTAGTCTCCGAGCGGCTCGGGACTGTAATTTCCGAGAAAAACAGAACCTGCATTTTCTACCATACCTATATAGAACAATGGATTATCTACACAAAGTTCAAGATGTTCAGGTGCAAACTCGTTTGCAAAATCTATAGCCTGTCTTACAGAATCACAAACAATGATTTCACCGAAGTTTTCAAGAGATTGTTCAATGATTTCCTGTCTTTCGAGGAACTTCAACTGTCTTTCAATTTCTCTTACTGTAGAACGGGCAAGCATTTCAGATGTTGTGATTAAAACAGAACTTGCCATAGAATCATGCTCTGCCTGACTCATTAAATCAGCCGCCAAAAAAGACGGTTGCGCAGTTTCGTCTGCAACAATTAATATTTCACTCGGACCTGCTATCATATCTATATCTACAATTCCGTAGAGAAGTTTTTTAGCGGTAGCGACGAAAATGTTTCCCGGTCCGACTATTTTATCTACTTTCGGAATTGTTTGAGTTCCGTAAGCGAGAGCGGCAACAGCCTGTGCACCTCCGACAGAAAAAACTCTGTCAACGCCTGCAATAGCGGCGGCAGCCATTATATTGGGGTTTGGATTACCGTCTTTTGACGGAGGTGTAACCATAATTACTTCTTCTACGCCTGCAATTTTTGCCGGTATTGTATTCATCAAAACAGAAGAAGGGTATGCGGCAGTACCGCCCGGGACATAGATGCCTACTCTTTTAAGAGGTCTTATTTGCTGACCCATTATCACTCCGCTTTTTTTGTTTGTCATCCAACTCTGCTGTGTTTGGCGTGAATGAAAATCGTAGATATTGTTTTTTGCATTTATGATTGCATTTTTAAAATCGTCGTCAACAAGTTCCGTATACTTGCTCAGTTCTTCTTTTTCTATTACGATTTCTTTCGGCATACGACCGTCAAATCGCATAGTATATTCTCTCACTGCTTCGTCGCCGAACTGTTTTACATTGTCTATAATATCACTGACAACATCTAAAAACTTTTTTTCGGTTTCTCCGTTTCTTTGCTTTAAACGGCTGATAATTTCAAACTCATTTTTTCCGTTTGCTTTTGTAATTTTCATAGTATTCTCCTAACAATCAGCAACTTTTGAAGCAAGTTCAAGTTCGCTTAAAAATTCATCTATTTCATTTTTTCTCAACTTCATTGAAGCCATATTTACAACAACTCTTGCTGAAATCGGCATTATATCACAAACGACTTCAAGTCCGTTTTCTCTGAGAGTTGAGCCTGTTTCCACAATATCTACAATACCGTCTGCAAGTCCCAAAAGAGGAGCAAGTTCTACACTGCCCTCGATTTTTATAATATCGACATCCATACCGATACTTTCAAAATAACCCGACGCTACTTTCGGGTACTTAGTTGCTATTACTTTTCTTTTATAGCCGTCAAAGAAATTTGCATTTTTAGGACATGCAAGAGCAAATTTACACTTACCTATGCCCAGGTCAATGACTTCGTAAAATGAACTTGAATGTTCGGCTATCGTGTCTTTTCCGACTATACCTATATCGCAGACTCCGTGTTCGACATAAGTAATAACATCGGGGGCTTTGGCAAGAACTGCCTCGTATTTATCAACCGGAAGAATAAGTCTTCTGCCTTTGTTTTCCAACTCTGTTGTATCAAGTCCCATTGTTTTGAACAGGCGCACGGAGGATTTCTCAAGTCTGCCTTTTGTCAAAGCAATTCTTATCGGACGGGAAATATTTATCTTTTCATTGAGCGCAATACAGACGGCGGAAACATCTACACCGAAACCTATTGCAGCAGCGTCATTGCCGTACTCGGCAAGCAAATTGTCATATCTGCCGCCCGACAAAACTGTCAAACCTGTACCGACTGTATAGCCTCTGAAAATGACGCCTGTATAGTAGTTGCTTCTGTTTACCAAACCCAAATCAAAAGAAATATATTTTTGAAGTCCTTTTTCACAAAGTTTTTTATACAGCGTTTCAAGATACGAAAAACTCTTTTCAGCCTTGCTGTCTGTGTAAAACTCTCTCGCTTCTTTAATGACATCTATCGAGCCGAAAAGTCTCGGCAAATTTCTGACAAGTTCTTTTTCTTTACTGTCGGGCAGAGTGTCAAGCAAATCAACAAGCGAAGAATAGTTTTTCGATTCGGTCAATCGGCAGATTTCATCTTTCTGCCACTTTGACAAGTTCATTTTTTCAAGAACAGAATTGAAAAACTCTGCATGGCCTATTTCTATTTTAAACGCTTCGGAAGAGCAAGCCAGCATTGTTTCAACTGCAATACTAAGTGCTTCTATATCTGCGTCTATACCGCTTTCGCCGATGAGTTCAATTCCGCACTGGCTTATTTCATTCATCTTGCCCGACAGACTTTTACTTTTCACAAAAACATTTTGATTATAATAAAGTCTTACGGGAAAATCTGTGCTTTTCAGTCTTGTAGCGACCATTCTGGCAATAGGGGCAGTATTGTCAGGTCTGAGAACTGTCAGTCTGCCCTTATTGTCAGACAATTTATACATATCTTCACTCAATATGCCTATGTTATCACTGTTGAAAACATCAAAATACTCAATAGTCGGTGTAATTACCTTTTTATACAAATGTTTTTCAAACACATTTGTTATTGCATTTTCGGTTTTAATTTTCAATTCGCTTTCTTCAAAAAGAAAATCTCTTGTACCCTCGGGAGTTATTTTTGAATATCTTTTCATAATATCACCTATATATTGTCTATCACTTTAATACGCTAATGTGATAACATAGTAGCACATAAAACCAAATATGTCAAGAAATCAGAACAAAAATGACAACTGGCTCGACTCAGGCATATCGCCGAGCGCACCGAGCGCTCTCAAAGAATCGACGGTTGAACGGCCTATTTTCGCTCTTTCCATCAAATCATCGCAAGAAACAAACTCTCCGTTGCCGTCTTCTCTCGCCTCAACTATTGCTTTTGCCGCGTTTTCGCCGACGCCGTCGATTGCGCCGAACGGCAAACGAATTTTTCCGTCCTCAATCTTATATACTCTTGAGTCAGATTTATATATATCAACCGGCAAAAATTCTATACCTCTTGCAAGCATTTCCACAACAATTTGCAAAATGGTTGCTGTATCTTTTTCTTTTGCAGTTGCCTTTTGATTTGAATTGATTTCTTTGATTCTGTCCATTACGGCTTTTTTGCCTTTTAATGAAGTTTGCGCGTCAAGGTCTCCGCCGCGAACTGTAAAAAATGCACTGTAATACTCAATTGGATAGTATATCTTATACCAACCGAGTCTTAACGCTGCGATAACATAGGCTGCTGCGTGAGCTTTCGGGAACATGTATTTGATTTTCATACAAGAATCAATATACCATTCCTCAACATTGTGTTCTCTCATTGCTTTTTTGTGTTCATCGGTCAAAAGTTTTGTAGCTTTACCCTTTCTTACGATTTCCATAATGGTAAATGCCATTTTCGGCTCTAAGCCTTTATGCAGTAAGTAAGTCATAATGCTGTCTCGTGTACCGATAACATTTGAAATTGTACAAGTTCCGTTTTTGATGAGTTCCTGCGCATTACCGAGCCAAACATCCGTACCGTGCGACAAACCTGAAATTTGAAGCAAGTCGGAAAATGTTTTCGGCTGAGATTCAAGCAACATTCCTATTACAAAGTTTGTACCCATTTCCGGAATTGACAAAGTACCTGTCTGACAACCTATATCTTCAGGTTCAACACCGAGTGGCTTTGTCGATGTAATCATTTCGTACAATTTCGGGTCGCAAAGGTCAACATCCATAACAGGTATGCCTGTGCAGTCTTCAAGAAATTTATACAGTGTAGGAACATCGTGTCCGAGTTCGTCAAGTTTTAAAAGTGTATCGTGCAAAGCATTTTTAAAGTCAAAGTGAGTAGTCAGAGTACCTTTTGAAGCGTCGTTTGAAGGGTACTGAATCGGAGTAAAGTCCTCTACCTCATATTCACTCGGAACAACAACCATACCGCCGGGGTGCTGACCTGTTGTTCTTTTAATTCCCGTACAACCTATAGTCAAACGGTTTTCTTCGGCACGACTTACATTCATACCTCTTTTTTCAAGATATTTTTTAACATATCCATACGCAGTTTTATCAGCAACAGTTGCCATTGTACCTGCTTTGAACACATGGGTTTTACCGAACAACTCTTCTGTAAATCTATGGCTTTGGCTTTGGAAATCGCCTGAAAAGTTAAGGTCGATATCAGGTTCCTTATCTCCGTCAAAACCAAGGAAAGTTTCAAACGGTATTTCGTGTCCGTCGCGTTTCATCTGAGTATCACAATGCGGACAGTTTTTTATGGGAAGGTCAAAACCCGAACCGTATGAACCGTCCAAAATGAATTCGGAATGTTTACAATTTGGGCAAACATAGTGAGGTGCAAGCGGGTTAACCTCTGAAATACCTGCCATGTGAGCAACAAAAGATGAGCCGACCGAACCTCTTGAGCCTACTAAATATCCGTGTTCTTCCGAGTTTTTAACAAGTCGTTTTGCAATGACATAGAGCACTGCATAGCCGTGTTTGATGATTGAGTTTAACTCTTTTTCAAGTCTTGTAGCAACGAGTTCGGGAACAGGGTCGCCGTAAATTTCTTTTGCTCGTTGCCAGCAAATATCCGTAAGTTCTTCCTCTGCGCCGTCAATATGAGGCTGAAAAGTTCCCGGAGGAATAGGCACAAGACCGTCTTCAATCATATCTGCTATTTTATTTGGATTTTCTATAACAAACTCTTTCGCTCTGTCGCCGAGATATGAAAAATCTTCAAGCATTTCATCTGTTGTTTTAAAGTACAACGGAGCCTGCATATCGGCGTCGTCAAAGCCCTTGCTGTCCATAATAATCGCTCTGAACTGAGCGTCTTTTTCATCAAGAAAATGAACATCGCCCGTAGCAACAGTCATTTTACCGAGTTCGTCTGCAATTGATATAATTTTTCTGTTTATATTATTCAGATCTTCTTCGGAATTGATATTTTCATATTTTTCCTTATCTGACCTAATCATAAAAGCATTGTTTCCGTTCGGCTGAATTTCAAGGTAGTCGTAAAAGGAAGCAATTTGTTTAATTTCTTCATCGCTTTTATTATTTACAATCGCCTGATAAACTTCACCCTGCTCACACGCCGAGCCGATGATGATGCCGTTTCTGTTTTTCATCAAGTCGGTTTTTCTGATTAATGGTCTGTTTTTAAACTGTTCTATATTGGACTTTGAAATATGTTTATACAAAACTTTTCTGCCCTCAAGATTTTTGATTAAGAAAATGATATGGTATCTTTCAAACTGCTTTAATTTCAGTTCCATAAAATTGGGATACTTTTCATCATCTACCAAATAGCCTTCCATGCCCATAATGACTTTTATACCTGCATCTTTACCTGCTTTGCAGGCTTCGGGCAATGCTTGTACAATGCCGTGGTCGGTAATTGCTATTGCTTTGTGTCCCCATTTTGCCGCTCTTTTTACAAGCGCAGTAGGAGAAGTGATGCCGTCCATTTCAGACAGTGATGTATGCAAATGAAGTTCTACTCTCTTTTCGGGAGCACTGTCTTCCTTTTCTGATTTTTGTACAGTCGCCATTGCAAACGGGTTTAAAACATACTCATTTGCATAGGTATCAAGCGCGTACTTGCCTGTTATTAAGACAGTACCCACCTCGCTGATTTTAGACGAAAGTTTATCTATCACTTCATTTTCGCCGAAAACTTTTACAGAAAGCGACGATGTATAGTCTGTAATATCAAATGTGAAAATCTTGTTGTTTCCTCGACGGGTTTCAATGATTTCCTGACTGATAATATCGCCCCAAACGGTGATGATACCGTCTGTTATTTGAACATCGGCAATATTTTTCGGTACTTCTCTGACATCTCTGCCGTAAACGGTTTTTGCCGTATCTATGTAAAGAGGAGTTCCCTCAAGTAATTTGTGTTTGACATTTTTTTTAACATTTTGTTTGATTTGTTTCAGTTGTTTTTGCTTGTTTTCATACATTTCTTTTGCTTTTTGTTCAACATCAAAAACTGCGTCTTCAACAAGTTCAACTTCATATTCAAGCGAAAAAGAGTAGTTAATCTCATTTCTGATTAAACTGCATATTTTTTTTGACTCAAGCAACTCTTTTCCGCCGTTTTGCAATTTTAGTTTTAAAACTGAGTTGTCGTGGTCAAATTCCAACTTAACACCGTCAAAAAAGCCTGCAATCTGCGGGTTTGACTTTTGAATTTTTTGAATGATGTTAAAAACAGCTTCGTTACCGAAACACCCTTGCGGATATTTTACCCTGACATCTATCTTATTTATTTCATAGTCTTTCTTTATTTCATTTTCAGCAAGGTCGAGTAACTCTCTTTCTATCAAATCACTGCTGACTATCTCAAATGAAATCACTCTGTTTTTGCGTGAAATGTTTAAAGAAGTTATTTCTGCATCTGAAAAAACAGGATATTGTTCTCTGTTGTTACAAATGCAATCAAATATATCTGTTATTTTTGCCATTATAATTTTTCTATCTCTTTCATTAATTCTTCAAGCAATTCATCTTCAGAAACTTTTTTTAAAACTTCGCCTTTTTTAAAAATTATACCGCAGCCGTCTCCGCCTGCAATACCGATGTCTGCCTCTTTTGCCTCTCCCGGTCCGTTTACAACACAACCCATTACGGCAACTTTTATAGGTTTGTGAACACATTTAAGTTTTTCTTCTACTTGTTTGGCAAGACCGACTAAATCTATACGCGTTCTACCGCAAGTAGGACAACTGATTAAGTACGGAGAATCGTTTTTCATACCGAGCGCTTTTAAAATATCAAAAGCGGCAAAAACTTCTTTTACAGGACTGTCGGTAAGGCTGACTCTTATTGTGTCGCCTATTCCGTGAGCGAGAAGAGAACCTATACCTATTGAAGACTTTACAAGTCCCATTCTCTCGGTACCTGCCTCTGTAACTCCCAAATGAAGAGGATAACTACATTTTTCAGCGGCAAGCTCATAGGCAGAAATCATTGTCTGCACATTTGAACTTTTAATTGAAATAACAATATCTTCAAAGTCAAATTTTTTAAGCAAAGACGCGTGGTACAAAGCAGAATCAACAAGCGCTTCGGCACAAGGCGAGCCGTATTTTGCAAGAATATTTTTTTCAAGCGAACCTGAATTAACGCCTATTCTGATTGGTATTTGCTTGCTTTTGCAAATATCTGCAACTGCTTTAACTTTACTCTCGTCGCCGATATTTCCCGGGTTAATCCTGATTTTATCTATACCTCGTTCAGCCGCGCCTATTGCCAAACGATAGTCAAAATGAATATCTGCAACAAGCGGAACATCTACGGCTTTTTTTATAGGTTCTATCAAGTCAAGCGCTTTTTCATCAGGTATAGCAAAGCGAATAATTTGACAGCCTGCAGAGGCAAGTTCTTTTGCCTGCGCCACACTGCCTTCGATATTCGTTGAAGGAATATTAAGCATTGACTGAACAAGGACTTCGGAATCTCCGCCTATATATTTATTTCCTATTTTTATTTTTTTTGAAATTCTTTTTTTCATATCATTCACCATTTAATTTAAAAGAGTTTTGTAATATCGCTAAATGTAACAACGCACATTAAACCGAGCAACAAAACAAGTCCCACAGTATTTACTGCCCACTCAAATTTTTTCGGTAATTTTTTCTTTGTAATTCCCTCGAAAATCAAAAGGAATATACGCCAGCCATCAAGAGCCGGAATCGGAAACAGGTTGAATAATCCGACATTGATTGTCAAAAGCGCCATAATTCTCAGCATTGACGGTATTGAGGTTTTTACGGCGTCGGAAATTATGCTGACGCTTCCGACAGGTCCCGCCAAATCTGACAAGCCGTACTTACCTACAAGCAAATCGTGGACGGACAAAAACACCATACGAGCGTATGAAACAAACTCTAAACATGCAGATTTTATCACATTTGAAAAAGTTTTCGGCACTCCTATAAGCAAAAAATCCATTGAAATGAAGCGATGACCTTCATACTCCTCAGTTGCAAACTTAACATCGTCAAGTTCAACGGTTTTTCCGTTTCTTTCAACAACCATATCTACAACTCCGCTTTCGCTTCGTGAAAAAGCAGTCGTAATGTCAGACGGAGTAAATGTTCTCATACCGTCAATAGATTTAATAACATCACCCTTTTCGAGTCCGTAAGAACTGCTGATTGCAGTATCTTCAAATTTAGCAACTTCGCAAGTACCGACAAGTTCCGATGAAGAAACAATGACTATCATAATAACAAAGCCGAGAAGAAGATTCATTACAGCGCCTGCAACGACTACCGTTATTCTCTGCCAAACTTTTTTGGAAGAAAATGAGCCATTGCTGTCGCTTTCTTCATCTTCTCCCTCCATAGCGCAATATCCTCCGAACAAAATCCATCGCAAAGAAAACTTTGTTTCGCCTTTTTGTTTGCTGAAAACTTTCGGTCCCATTCCTATTGAGAATTCATTTACTTTGATTTTGTTCATTTTAGCGGCAAAAAAATGTCCGCCCTCGTGAATAATGATTATCACTTCAAAAAACAAAATCGCAATCAAAATAGGATAAACAGCGTTCCACACACTTGAAATACTTAAACTAATCAACCTTTTACCGCCTCTGCAACATAATTTCTGGCATTTCTGTCTGCTTCAAGAACATCATCAAGAGTAAAATCAGATATGTCTTTTGCATTTTTCATTGCCTCATTATTAAGATATGCAATATCTGTAAATTTAATTTTGCCGTCAAGAAAATATTTTACGCTTTGCTCATTTGCACCGTTTGCCGCTGCAGGATGAACACCGCCCAAGCGAATAGCGTCTTTACACACATTAATACACTTAAATGTCTCGTAGTCAGGCTCATAAAAAGTAAGTTTTCCGTAGTCTGCAAGATTTAACTGTGCAACAGGAGATTCAAATCTGTCGGGATATGTCAAAGCGTACTGAATCGGTATTCTCATATCGGGTACGCCGAGTTGAGCAATGACCGAATTGTCAACATACTCTATCAAAGAATGAACAACTGACTCCCTGTGAACCAATATATCTATTTCTTCGGGAGTTTTGTCAAACAGCCATGCAGCCTCTATTAATTCAAGTCCCTTGTTCATCATAGTAGCCGAGTCGATGGTAATTTTATTTCCCATACTCCAATTCGGATGATTTAAGGCCTGCTCTACCGTAACATTTTTAAGTTCGTTTTCTTTCTTGTTGAAAAACGGACCGCCCGACGCAGTCAAAATAACCCTTTTTACAACCTTTTGCGACGGAGCGCCCTGCATTGCCTGAAAAATTGCCGAGTGTTCACTGTCAACAGGCAAAATAGAAACGCCGTTTTTTTCTGCCGCCCGAGTTACCAAATGTCCGCCTGCAACAAGAGTTTCTTTGTTTGCAAGCGCTATTGTTTTTTTCTCGTTTATAGCGGCAAGAGTAGGTTCAAGACCTACCATACCGACAACTGAATTTAATACAACATTTGAGTTTTTATATGTTGCGCACTCTATAAGACCGTTTTTGCCCGACAAAACTTTAATATCGGTATCGCTCAATCTGATTTTCAATTCTTTTGCCGAATTTTCGTCCATCATACAAACAACAGACGGTTTGAACTCTCTTGCCTGCTCTTCAACGAGTTTGAAATTTTTATTTGCAGTCAAAGCGCAGATATTGAAATTGTTTTTTCTTACAACATCAAGCGACTGAGTACCTATGGAACCGGTTGAACCTAAAAGAGAAATATTTTTCATATTATCACCAAATCAAATTACATTACAGAATTAAAATACACTAAAGAAATTGCATAAGTTGCGGCAAGTGTGAACAAGGATGAATCAAATCTATCCATCACTCCGCCGTGCCCTGGGAAAATTTTTCCGAAATCTTTAACGCCGAAATTTCTTTTAAGTACGGAAGCCGTTAAATCGCCGAACATTCCGAGCATTGATACAAACACGCTTGCACAAAGCAAAACTATCATTAAAGTTTTTTCAATTTTTTCGTCTGCAAAATGATTGTACAATAAAACAGCGCAAACATTTAATATTGCAGAAAATACAAGTCCGCCTACTGCACCCTCAACAGTTTTTTTAGGACTGATATTCGGACACATTTTATGTTTTCCTATTGCCATACCCGTAAGCTGAGCACCTGTATCGGTTGCAAGGGCGCATATAAGTGCATAGAAAATTAAATATATTCCGATTTGACGGTTTTCTGCGCCTATATCACGAAGTCTTACAATGATTGAAAAGCCGTACGGCACAACGACACTTGCAAAAAATGCCGTTGTAACATCTTCAAACTTTGTTGTTGAATAGTGTCGAAGCATTGAAAGGAAAAAAGCCAACGCAAGTGCTATGACATAAATAACAGACGGAACGGTGCTGATGATTTTTCCCATCAACTCAGAACTTACAACAGGTTCAAGACACCTTTCGTTTGCAAAAAACGGAACAACTGCCGAAAACGCAGTACCTGTCACCAAAATAAACTTATTTTGTATTTTTGCACATTTCATAATTTCATTTGAAGCGACCGCGCTCAAAAACGCAACAGCTAAAACAAGCGCAGGCGTATATATTTGCCACACAACAACGGCAAGAACCGCCAGCAAAACGACTGCTGTAATTACACGAGTTTTCATCTATTCTCCTCCAAAACGACGATTTCTTTTTTCATAAGCGTGAAGCGCCTCTTTTAAATCTTTTTCTTTAAAATCCGGCCAAAGAACATCGCTGTACCAAAATTCACTGTATGCAGACTGCCAAAGCAAAAAGTTTGAAAGTCTCTGTTCTCCGCTCGGTCGAATTATCAAGTCAGGGTCGGGCTGATTTGCAGTATAGATATTTTCAGAAATATCCTGAACTGTGATTTCGTCTGCATTTTTACCGCTTTTTACAATTTTTTTAACAGCGCTTAAAATCTCCTGTCGTCCTCCGTAGTTGAGCGCCAAATTGATGACAGTGCCGTTCTTTTCAAAAGTCCTTTTTTCTGCCCTGTCCATAAGTTCAAGTATATCTTCTCTGAGTCCCTGTCGCTCGCCGATAAACTTTAAACTGATATTTGATTTTTCATCAAAGTCTTTTTCAGCCTCGAGCAAATAGTCTTTAAACAAATTCATCAGCGCGTCAACTTCATCTTTCGGTCTTTTCCAGTTTTCAGTTGAAAACGCGTAAAAAGTTACATACTTAATTCCTAAATTTGCGCAATACTTTGAAATTTTACGAAAAACTTCTGCGCCTGCTTTATGACCCGTTTTTCTCGGCAAAGCTCTTTTTTTCGCCCATCTGCCGTTTCCGTCCATTATTATGCCGATATGCTGAGGCAAAACGGTAAATTCTGATTGATTTACGCTTTCACTTTTCTTAAAAATAGCCATCTATGTTCCTCCTGCACACATATAATAAAGCATTATAGGGCGTCGATTGACGCCCCGTACAATATTTTATGCTTAGATGGAAAGAATTTCTTTTTCTTTTTTTTCTGTGATTTCTTCTGCTTGTTTGATTGCCTTATCTGTATAATCCTGAATTTGTTTTTCGGCAGATTTCACATCATCTTCTGTAATTTCGTTTTCTTTTTTAAGTTTTTTAACATCATCAATCGCGTCTCTTCTGACATTTCTGACAGCAATTTTTGCCTCTTCATTGCGCTTTGAAATTTCTTTAACAATTTCTTTACGGCGTTCTTCTGTAAGAGGTGGAAAATTAAGTCTGATAACCTTACCGTCGTTCATCGGGTTGATACCTATATCGGACATATTGATTGCTTTTTCAATTTCTTTGATTGAAGAAGCGTCCCAAGGTTGTATAGCAAGTGTACGAGGTTCAGGCACGCTTACTTGCGCCATTTGAATAATTGGTGTGGGAGTTCCGTAATAGTCAACCAAAACTCTGTCGAGAATTGACGGATTTGCTCTGCCTGCTCTGATAGCGGCGTAGTCTCTCTCAAGTGCCTGAAGACACTTTTCCATTTTTTCATTTGTTGTTGAATAAATACTATCTAAACTCATAATAAAATACCTTTCAAAATATATTTAATTTAATAACATCAATCACTCTGCCATATCTGTTACTATTGTTCCGATTTTTTCGCCTTTTGCGGCTTTGATGATATTTTCGGGGTCATCAAGATTGAAAACAAGAATAGGAACAGAGTTGTCTTTGCAAAGTGAAAATGCAGTTGAGTCCATAACTTTAATATCGTTTGAAATGACTTCTTTAAATGAAATTTCATCATATTTAACAGCATCTTCAAACCTATTCGGGTCTTTATCGTAAACACCGTCAACATTTGTTCCTTTAAGAAGAACATCTGCACCGATTTCTACCGCGCGCAATGCTGCAGCAGTATCTGTTGAGAAAAACGGACTGCCTGTACCGCAGCCGAAAATGACAATTCTGCCCTTTTCAAAATGGCGGTTTGCCTTGTTTCTGATGTACGGTTCTGCGATTTGACGCATTTCAATAGCAGTTTGAACGCGAACATCCGCACCCTCTTGTTCAAGCGCGTCGCAAAGAGCAAGCGCGTTCATAGCAGTTGCAAGCATGCCGATATGGTCGGCGCGGGTTCTGTCCATATGTTCGCTCGTTCTGCCGCGCCAAAAGTTTCCTCCGCCTACAACGATGCCGACTTCAATACCGAGGTCGGTAACTTTTTTGATACTTTTGCATATTTTGCTTACTGTTTCATTATCTATTCCTGTACCTTTTTCGCCGGCTAAAACTTCACCGGAAAGTTTAAATAAAATTCTTTTATACATAAATCAACCTCCAAGCAATACTTTCCTGTATATAATATAATAAAAATATAATAAAGTAAATAGTTATTTCTAATATTTTAAAATATTGTAACAACTACAAAAAAAGAGTACAGCAAAACTGTACTCTGAAAATCAAACAATTATTCGGTAAAACCTGACTTAACGAGTGAAACAAGACCTTCAACTGCTTCTTCTTCATCTGAACCGTCGGCAATAATTCTAATGTCAGTACCGCCCATTATTCCGAGAGAAAGAACGCCGAGAAGACTTTTAGCATTTACTCTTCTGTCCTCTTTTTCCACCCAAATAGATGATTTATATTCGTTTGCTCTTTGAATAAAAAATGTTGCAGGACGAGCGTGAAGTCCTACCCTGTTTTCTACTGTTACATCTTTTACAAACATAGTCAATACCTCTCTAAAAATCAAATATAAAAACAATACAAAATCTGTTTTTTAGTTGCTTACTATATTATACCCACGAGAAAATAATTCGTCAACTTATAACAGTAAAGTTCGTATTCTATCATAAATAAACAGGTTTTGTACAGATGGTTATTTGTGCAAAATACATAAAATGTTTTTATTTTTTTGTGCATTAAATATATTTTTATTCTTTTTTGCTATTTTTATACATATCTAAAAACTGTTTATCTTTTTTTGACAATTCGGCATTTTCAAGCATATCGGGTCGTCTGTCATATGTTCTTTCAAGCGATTTTTCCCTACGCCACTTTTCAATATTTGCATGGTGTCCGCTCAGAAGAACATCAGGAGTTTGTCTGTCGCGCCAAACAGGAGGTCTTGTGTACTGCGGATACTCGAGCAATGAAGAAAAATGACTTTCATCTTCAAAACACTCGTTGTTTGACAAAACTCCGTCGAGCATTCTGCTGATTGAATCTGCCAAAACCAAAGCCGGCAATTCTCCGCCTGTCAGTACATAGTCACCTATAGACAATTCTTCAGGTTTCAATTCTTCAATAACTCTCTCGTCTATCCCTTCGTAGTGCCCGCACAAAACGACAATATTTTCGAGTTTTGCAAGTTCTTTGACTCTTTTTTGAGTGAGCGTTTTACCCTGCGGCGTCATATACACAAAGTGCGGTTTTGAATCAGATTTACTGCAAATACTTTGAAAGCAATCGTAAATCGGCTGTGCCTGCATTATCATACCCATTCCGCCGCCGTAAGGAGTATCGTCCACTCTGCGATGCTTGTCCAAAGTAAAATCTCTGATATTCACGCACTCAATTTCAACTGCGCCTTTTTGCCTTGCTCTGCCTATAACGCTTTCACTCAAAACGCTTTCACACATTTCGGGAAAAAGCGTCATAATACTAATCTTCATCAAAAAGTCCTTTCATATATTTAATTTTAACAATTTTATCTTTTGTATTTTTTTCTGCTACAATGTCTTTTGTTGCAGGAATTAAAAACTTCTTCTTATTTAAAACTATCTCGTAAATATCACACGAGCCATAATTTAAAACATCGTTAATCTTACCGTAGTTTTTGTCGGTATCGACATCTACAACATCGCATCCGATTAAATCTTGCACAAACTCTGCGCCGTCCTCAAGATGAGCGTCCTCTCTGTTGCAATACAAAATTTTATTTTTAAGTTTTTCTGCCGTTTCAACTTTGTTTATTCCTTCAAAAATCACAAGCGCACAATCTTTGTGCATTCTTGAAGATACAACTTTGAGTTCATTTTCGCCGTCAATATCCAGATATAATTTATCAAACGACTTAAAAAACTCGTAGTCATCGCACCATAGTTGAACTTTCAACTCACCTCTGATTCCGTGAGTATTGACTATTTTTCCGATTTCAAGAAATTGTTTCATCATCTTCTCCATAACTGTTTATCGCGTTTATCACTCGCTTTTTATCTGCACTCCACAACGGCGCAATCAAATCTTTTTTAGCACCGTCGCCCGTTACTCTGTGCACAACCATATCGGCAGGCAGTAACTTCAGCGCAGAGTACAATATATGCAAATATTCGTTCAGTTCAAGCGGTTTTACATTTCCGAGGAAATATTCTTTTTCCAAATCCGTACCGCGTAATATATGAAGCAGTTGAAACTTAACTCCGTTCACTCCGCTGTCAGCAACATATTTTACGCTTTTCATCATATCCGAAAAATTCTCGTTCGGCAAGCCGAAAATTAAATGAACAACGATATTTATACCGATTTTTTTCAATCTTTTTACAGCATCGTCAAAAACGGGCAACTCATAGCCCCGCCTTATATACTCTGCTGTTTTTTTATGTATTGTTTGAAGCCCGAGTTCAACAAACACAGGCTTTGTTTTGTTTAATTCACTCAAAAGTTCAAGCGTATCGTCCTCAATGCAATCGGGTCTTGTAGCAATAGAAATCGCCACAACATCAGGGTGATTTATCGCCTGTGTGTACTTCTTTTTCAAGACATCATACGGGGCGTATGTGTTTGTAAACGCTTGAAAATATGCAATATATTTTCCCGACTTATTTTTCTTTTCGACAAGTTTTTTCCCTGTTTCTATTTGGTCGTATATGCTCAATTTTCTGTCCGAAGCAAAATCTCCGCTTCCTCCGGCTGAACAAAATATGCACCCTCTTGTGTCTATTGTGCCATCTCTGTTCGGGCAGGTAAAACCTCCGTCGATTGCTATTTTATAGACTTTACATCCAAACTTTTCCCTAAGATATTTGTTAAACGAATAGTATTCCATAGTTCAAACTATGCTTTTTCTGCCTGAATAAAATTTTCGACAGCATTGTACAATGACTTTTCATTGTCGGCAGGAACATCGCAAGCGTGATGCCAAACCATTACACCGCCAAGACCCTCGTCTATTGCAAGTTTTGTTTTTTCACCGATTAATTCAGGTGTATTGAATGAAAAAGTCAGACCTGTTTCATCGTCTTTATACAAACCGTTCTCGTCAATTTTATCATAATAATTTGCGTAGTCGTACCAATATGCGCCTTTGTCTGTCGGACGGGCATAAAACGGCAAGCCTAAATCTACTTTTGCCATATCAAAGCCTGCTTTTTTCAACTTTTTAATATCATCCTGAGCAATTTCATATGTTGCGTGATTTCCGTCATCGTCCCACAAATCGTAGCTCATCAATTCAACACGGTCAACAACGCTTTTTGCTCTGTCAGACAATTTTGCGTCCCAACCTGCAACTGCAAGACCGATATCGTACTCATCTTTAAGAGTTTCGTTAAGAGAAAGCAAAAATTCGCTGTACGATTTCCAATATTTATTTTTTATAGGAAATTCGTAATCAAAATACACACCTTTAAAGCCGTATTTTTGAAGTGTATTTTTAATGTTTTCTTCAAGTTTTCCGCTTTCAAAAGCATTTGTATGACGCTGAGCCTGGTCTTTCATCTGCTCATTCCAGTCTTCCGACTCGCTTTGAGATTTCGGACCCAAAATATTCAAATAAATTCTTTTTTCACGAGTACCTTGTATAGCAAGTTTTAAATTTTCATACACTGTGTCAAAATCGTCGTCTAAAATTAAATTTCCCTCTTCGTCAAAGTTTGCGCATCCGAAAAGAATTATGTCCGTAATTTGTTCAAAATGCGTTTTATCGAGCGTTTCAAGATTTCTGAGTCCGTCAGCAAGAATATACGAAGTAACTCTAAAATCGTCTATTTTTACCGGAGTTGACTCTGTCTTTTTTGAACAAGATGAAAAAATACACACCGTAACAGCAACGCACAAAACAACGGATAACAATTTAACTAATTTCTTCATAAAATACCCTCCGAATCCTCTGAAATGTTTTTTTGTCAACTTAACTTTAACATATTTAATATTTTTTTTCAACATAAATAAAGCATAAAATTTGCCTGTTATTTCTGTTTCACTGCACCTGTTCTGATTAAAAATTCTTATTCTGTTTTTGATTAAAATCATATTACTTTACTCACTTAATTTTATATAATAATTCATTATTGTTAAAATTTTCGAATAAATAATAAAAATATTGACATTTTAATACATTATATATATAATAAATTATAAACAAAAAATAAATTATGAGGTGAAAATTGTGAGTTTTATTGAATTTGACTCTGTTTACAAGAGGTACAAAATGGGTGAAATCGTGATAAATGCCGCCGACGGCGTGTCATTTAACATTGAACAAGGAGAGTTTTGTATAGTTGTAGGCGCAAGCGGTGCAGGTAAAACAACCGTTTTAAATATGCTTGGAGGAATGGACACCTGCGACGACGGAAAAATTCGTGTTGCAGGCGAACTTATTAACGAATTCAGCGAAAAAAATATGATTGAATACAGACGATACGATGTCGGATTTGTATTTCAGTTCTACAATTTGGTGCAAAACCTGACTGCACTTGAAAATGTCGAACTGGCAACTCAAATAGTTGACAAATCTTTGAACGCAGAAAAAGTTTTGGAAAGAGTCGGATTAGCAGACAGAACAGACAACTTCCCGTCTCAACTTTCAGGCGGTGAACAACAAAGAGTGGCTATTGCAAGAGCGCTTGCAAAGAACCCAAAACTGCTTTTGTGCGACGAGCCGACAGGTGCACTCGACTATAAAACAGGCAAACAAATTTTAGATTTACTGCAAAAGACATGCAAAGAAACAGGTATGACAGTCGTTGTCATCACTCACAACCAAGCGCTGACTCCGATGGCTGACCGTGTAATTACTATGAGAAGCGGAAGAGTGCAGGACATTAAAACAAATGAAAACCCCGTTCCTGTTGAAAGGATTGAATGGTAATGAAAAAAAATATGATTTTAAAGGAAACCCGCCGTTCAATCAGCAAAAGTATAGCAAGATTTATTTCAATCATAGCAATAGTTGCACTCGGAATAAGTTTTTTTGCAGGAATTAAAGCGACTGCACCCGATATGAAAGAAACGGCGGAATTATACTATAACACTAACAATCTGATGGACTTGAGAGTAATCTCACCTGTCGGTCTTACATACAACGATATTAACGCTATTGAAAATATTAACGGTATCGAAAAAGTAATGCCTTCAAAATTTGTTGACGGCATACTCAAAACCGACGGTCAAAGTATAGGCGATATTGACGGCTCCGAAATGACTTGCCGTGCAATGTCGATAGACTTCGACAAAGCGATTGATTTTGAAGAAAACTCAAACGCTTCTTCCGACTATATTAACCGTATTTCACTGATTGACGGTGAATGGCCTAAAGCCCCGAATGAATGTGTTGTTGACGGAAGCAAACTTTCTGCACCCGAACAGTTTAAAATAGGACAAACTATTTCACTTGAGGGCGACGGCACAAATATTGACAACAAGTTGAAGTACAAAGAATTCAAAATTACGGGCATCATCAGAACTCCGCTTTATGTTTCTTTTGAAAGAGGAAACACAAATATAGGAAGCGGAAAACTCGGCACATTTATTTATGTTTCGGAAGGAGTATTCAACTTTGACTACTACACGGAAGCATTTATAACCGTAGCAGGAGCAGACAATTACAAGCCGTACACAAAAGAGTACAAAGACTTTATTTCTCCGATAGTTAAAGAACTTGAAAAAGTACAGGACGAAAGATTGCCTATAAGAATTGAGCAACTTCGTGCAGAAACTACTCCGAAAGTGAAAAACGGCGAAGAAGAACTTGCCGTCAAAGAGGCAGAATTTACGGAAAAAGTTGCCGCAGCAGAAAAACAGCTCGAAGAACTCAAAGACTTAGCGGCAAACGGTCAAAAGAGAATTGACCAAAAGAAAGACGAATTTAATGCAACTCTTACAGACGCTCAAAAAGAAATATACTCAAACTCGTCTAAACACGACTCTAAATTTTCCGAGTGGAGAAAAAAGCAGGACCAATTAAATGCAGCAAAACTTGAATTGGTTAAATACGAGGCGGCAAAAGATGAGTACAACAGAGCGTCAATTAAACTTGACAATGCCAAATCGCAGATTTACGCTTCTCAAAAAAGCATTGAAACATTGGAAGAACTGATTGTTAACACACGCTCGGCGATTGACTATTTCCAAAAGCACCAAAATGAGTCAAAAGAAGAAATGAAAGAGTGGCTTGAGCAATCGGGACTTCCGAGCGACCAAATTGAAAAACTGATAGAAGCGCTCAACAAGTTTACTGCTATCGGAACAGCTGAAGAAATGATTGCATATCTCGAGCCTATGCTTGACGACTATTTAATTCAGTTGGATAAAAGCAAAAACGAACTTGCAGCGGCACAGCAGGAATATGAAAAAGGCAAAAGTCAGCTTGCAGCCGCAGAAAAACTTTTGAAAAAATATGACGGCGCAAAAAACGATGTTACTCAGGCGGAAATTGAACTTCAGGAAGCAGAAAGAAAACTGAATTCTGCAGGTGTAGGAATTGAACTCGGTCAGCTTGAACTGTCATTAAGTCAGCAACAGTTGAAAAGTCAGATTGAACTTGCGGAAACACAACTTGCCGCCGCTCAGGTAAAAGTACAGACGGCTGACGAAGATTTTGAAAATGAAAAAGCAGCCGCAGAAAAAGAACTTGCAAACGCAAGAATGGACTTGAAAGAAGCACAAAATCTTTTACAGTCGCTTGACACTGCAAAATGGATGATTCAAGACCGCGATGACCAACCGGGATATACAGGGTACGGTCAAACTGCCGACAGAATGGATGCATTTGCAAAAGTCTTCCCTATCTTCTTCTTTCTTGTAGCAGCGCTTGTTTGCCTTACAACTATGACAAGAATGGTTGAAGAAGAAAGAACACAGTTGGGAACTCTAAAAGCGCTCGGATATTCAAACAAAGCAATCATTTCAAAATACCTCATATACTCTGTTTCTGCAAGCCTTATAGGCTCTGTTATCGGGCTTTTGCTGGGCTTTTACATATTCCCGAAAGCAATTTTTGCCGCATACGGAATAATGTATGATTTGCCTCCTTGCGTAATAAGATTTAAGTGGAGTTACGCAATTATAGGAATAATCGTTGCAATACTTTCAACAGTACTGTCATCATACATTGCGTGCAAAAAAGAGTTGAGCGAGCAACCGTCTAAACTTATGCGACCGAAACCGCCGAAACAAGGCAAAAGAATATTCCTTGAAAAAATAGATTTCATTTGGTCAAGACTGAACTTCACACAAAAAGTTACGGCAAGAAATCTCTTCAGAAATAAAAAGCGTTTCTTTACAACCCTTATCGGTGTTGCAGGCTGTACAGCTCTGCTTTTGACAGGTTTCGGACTCGGCGACTCCATTTCTGCCATCATGGACAAACAATTCGGCGAAAAAGGTATCTGCAACTACGATGTACAAATCGTACTCGGTAAAAACAGCGCAGACACAAATGCTCAAAATAAAGCGATGGAAGAAATCAAACAGCGCCCTGAAATTAAACAAGCGATGAAAACACATATGGATGTTATTGACGGAACATCGGACAGAACTGAAAATGTTTTGGAAATCAACCTTGTTGTTCCCGAAGATACATCTGAACTTTCTGAATTCATCAAACTTCAGAACAGAAAAACAAAGGACAGCGTATCTTTTGACGACAACGGTGTAATCATTACAGAAAAACTCGCAAACAAAACCGACACAAAAATCGGCGATGAAATCACGCTGAAAACAAACAACAAGGACTACAAAGTAACTGTTTCGGGAATAGTTGAAAACTATACTTTCCACTATGTTTATATGCCGTCAACTCTTTACCAAAACATTTTCGGTGAAGAGCCGTCTTTCGACTATGTTACTGCAATTTTGAACAATGACATTACAACAGCGCAAAAAGACAGTTTGGCAAGCGACCTTATGAAAATTGACGGAATTGACGCTGTAGCGTACACAACGCAGATTATAGACACATTCAGCAACATACTCAACAGTCTTAATCTTGTTGTTGCAATCTTCATTATAGCCGCAGGAGCACTTGCTTTTGTTGTGCTTTACAACCTTGCAAACATCAACCTGAACGAAAGAGTACGAGAAGTAGCAACTATAAAAGTGCTCGGTTTCAGGGACAAAGAAGTAAGCCAATACATTGTACGAGAAAACATTATACTCACAATACTCGGTACATTGCTCGGTCTTATTCTCGGTATTTTCCTGCACAGCTATGTAGTGAGCGTTGCCGAAGTAGATGTTGTAATGTTCGGCAGAAGCATTGAACCTCTCAGTTTTGTTTTTGCGGCATTGCTTTCGCTCGTGTTCTCTGCCGTTGTAAACATGATTATGCACAAAAAGTTAAAGAAAGTGAACATGGTAGATTCACTCAAAGCAGTAGAATAAACAATCTCACTCTGTCGTATTCGGCAGAGTGAGTAACGATAGGAGGCTGAATATGAAAAGTAAAAAAATGCTTTGCATTTTGCTTGCAGGTATTGTCCTTTCTTCAGTTTTCGCAAGCGCATTTTATTCCTATGCCGATATTGCCGACAAAGACGAAAAAGAAAACCTTGCGTGGCTGTCCGATTTTTATATACGAGAGTCCTCAACAGATTTTGTCAAAAACAATATGGTGCCGATTACGGAAAAATATTCGCACAAACTTGACGATTTCCGAAAAGAAGTTGAAGAAATCAAAAAAATGTATAAAATTGATTTTGAAACTTTAAAGAAAACATATTTAAAAGTTTTTGACAAAGTTTTAGAAATTATAGACGAAGCAAATATTGAACTTCCGTTTGATGATATGAAAGCATATCTCATAGACGAATGGAAGATAGTCTTCCCCGAAGTTGAAAACGCCGACACAATCACATACACCACTATTGCATACGGTTGTTTAAAGTATGACCTTCTTTTCCCTCTTACAAACACCCACTTCACAGTTGAGCCCGGAACAACTTTGGAAAGAACAATAGTGTTGATTGCAGGAGAACTTCTAAATGAAGAAGTCGATGAAAGCGTGCAGACTTTTGACGACTATGTGATTTTACAGGTAAAGAAAAGTCTGATTCAAAACGGCTACCCCGTTTCCGACAACGCAGATGAAGAAGAAATAATGATTTTATACAAAATAATGATGGCTGAACAGCAAGGCTATATTATAGAAAATCAAAATGTTGCGGAATACACGGAAAATGACAAAAAGTATGTTGACGGAGCATATATGGCGTCAATCATCAAGTCTCGTTTTGAAATCACTCCGACAGTTGAAGACACAATCATTGCTTGCGACAGCGAAGACAAGGACGCGCTCGCAATACATATTTTGAAAACAATGATACTCGAAAAAAATGAATTGGTTGAAGAAAACGAGCCGATTGAACAACTTTTCAGCCGTGCTTGTTTACTCGGGTACTTTGAACTTGACAAAGAACTTTATTCGGATGTTTATGAATACGAAGTTTATTTAACATATAACTGCAAAGAAATATGGCTGACGCCGTTTGTATATGCCGCAGAAAAAGGCAGCGACAAAATAGGCTTTGTTGACATAGACATAAACGGTGAAAAAATAAGAAACGGCAGAAGTTACAGATTTAAACTTGCCGGCAAAAAAAGTTATGTAACCGTAAAACTGAAATATGACGACGGCGAAACAGAAAACACGGCAGAATACAAGTTCACTGTATTTAACGGTAAAAAAGATTTGCCAAATGCAAGTCTGCCGACACCTTTTCCGCCGTATGATGACGAGGAAGTGTTTGACTTCTCAAAATATGAAAATGCAGGCAGCAAATATAAACCCACTAAAATTGACAAGTTTTTAAAGCGAAAAGAAGTTCCTTTAGATTTGTACGATACAAATTCGTCAGCAGTATTTTCCCCTGTTTTAGATGAGAAACAGAACATTTCAATTTCTTCTTCAAATTTTACCGATGAAAAAAGCGAAAACAAAAAACTGTCAGAAAAACAAATTGCGGGAATTTCCGTTTCTGCCGTTGCAGTTTTAGCAGGCGTAACCGCAGTTGCTATAATGATTGTTAAAAAGAAAAAACAAAATAGATAATTCAGTGAATAAGTAAGGTACTTAAATGATAATCGGATTAAAACGAGGAACTGTAAAACTATACAATCACGAAAAAGAATGGGAAACTGAAGCGCAAAATACAATTTTGCAATTAAAAAACATATTGGGAAATGTCATTAAAGATATTCAACATATAGGAAGCACATCTATAACATCTATTAAAGCAAAGCCAATAATAGATATTGTAGCAGCAGTTGATAATTTTGACGAAGTTCTTTCTTTTGAAAAAGAATTAAAAAAAGCAGGCTTTTATTACAGACCGAACGCAAGTCTCAGAGAACAACTGTTTTTTGCTTCCGGCAATTATTATGACGGCACCGGAAATTTGCAAACTCATTTCATTCATATTGTAAAAACAAACAGCATAGATTTCATAAACTATGTAAATTTTAGAGATTATCTCAACAATAATCCTGTCATTGCAAAAGAGTATGAAAATCTAAAAGTATCACTTGCACAGCAATATCCGATGGACAACGGAAGAGAAAAGTATCTTGAAGGAAAAAATGATTTTATTGTATTCACTTTAAGAAAAGCGCTTGTAAATTCCTATCTTGGCAAGAAAGTCGATATAGTAGTTGACCGATCTATCGGAAGCGTACATCCCAAACACCCAAACATTATCTATCCTATAAATTATGGTTATATTCCAAATGTATATGGCGGAGACGGTGAAGAACTTGATGTTTATTTATTTGGAGTAAATGTTCCTGTAAAGAAATATAACGCTCGAATTATCGGAATTGTTCATAGACTGAACGATGTCGAAGACAAACTTATTGCTGTTGCTGAAGATACGGTTTTAAGCAAATCAGAAATAAAAAAATCAATTCATTTTCAAGAACAATATTTTGACATAGAAATCGAAATATATGACAACAAATAAAAATAAGACGCTTTTAAAGCGTCTTATTTTTATTTCCCTTTAATTCTGTTGATTGCATTTTTTTCAAGGCGTGAAACCTGCGCTTGTGATATACCTATTTCACTTGCTACTTCCGTCTGTGTTTTTCCCTGCATAAATCTCATTGACAAAATTCTTTTTTCTCTCGGCGAAAGATTTTTCAATTCTTCTTTTATCATAATTTCATCTATCCAATTTGAGTCGTCGTTGCTGTCGCCGACTTGGTCCATCACATATATCGTATCGCCTCCGTCGGAATATACAGGCTCGTACAAAGAAACAGGCTCAACTATTGCCTCAAGCGCAAGAACTACTTCGCTTTTCTTCAAATTCAGCTCTTTTGCTATTTCCTCAACAGTCGGCTCTTTTTGAGTTTCGTTGATGAGCCTTTCTTTGACTTGCATAGCTTTATATGCAATATCTCTCATTGAACGGGAAACCCTCAAAGAATTATAGTCTCTCAAATATCTTCGGCATTCACCTATTATCATCGGCACGGCATAAGTTGAAAAACGCACTCCGAGTTCTACATTGAAATTGTCAACTGCTTTAATAAGACCTATCACACCTACTTGAAAGAGGTCGTCTAAATTTTCGCCTCTGTTTGCAAAACGCTGAATTACAGACAGAACAAGCCTTAAATTGCCGTTAATCAATTCTTCTCTTGCAGACATATCGCCTTTTCTGATTTTTTTCAAAAGTTCTATTTTTTCTTTTTCTTTGAGTACTTTTAATTTGTTTGTATTAATTCCGCAAATTTCAACTTTATTATACTGCAAAAAATCACCCCGTCATTACTTACAAGTAGTATTGACGGGGAAAACAACTTTTATTTAACTTTATTTTTATATTTTACCGACAACGAAAGCGGTAATAATAACAATATCAAAACGGAAAACTTCAAAACTTTTAAATAACTTTTGTACGAAAAAAATATATTTAATTACGATTGTATATACTTATATATAATATGTGTTATAATACAAATATCTACAAATGTTAAATCATACAAACAGAGTAAATACCGATAAATAAAGGAGGTACTATGAAAAAAGAAAAAAGTAATTTGAATTTCAAAATATTTTTCACAATATCAACCGTATTTTCCTTTATATTTGTTTGTCACTCAGACAAACTGACAGGCTTTTTTTCTTCATATAATAATAATATCATTATAATGTTTTTAAAACTTATCATTCCTATTGCTCTTTGCTCGTTTTCTACGGCATTTTTAGTTTTGAAAACAAGAAACTGCGACTACATCACAAAAACACTGCCCTACTCTATACTTTTTACTACTGCAATAATAATAGCCGACACCTATACTTTCAAACTTTACGGCTCAACTTTTATGTATGAAACAATACACTGTATGTACTTTTTAGCAGGAGTTTTTTCCTGTATGCTTACTGTTATCATAATAGTTTTAAAAACACAAATTAACGGATTTGACAAATTTTATCGAGCGCTTTGGATAAGCGTAACACCGATACTTGTTTTTATATTTGTAAAAGTTTTCATACGAAACCCGATAAATTTCGACTATTTTTCAATCAATACAAAACCTTTTTTCAGAATAAACCAAATGCTCGACTATGTATCGCACAACTTTAAATTCGGTATGGGGCAGACCTATATATTACTCGGAAATATATTGTTTTTTATTCCGCTCGGATTTTTAATTCCGTTCTATTTCAAAAAATCAAAAACATTTTTTCAATTTATAATCGGTCTTGCAATACCTGTAATGATAGAAACATATCAATTCATTTTCAAATGCGGAGATGTTGATATTGACGATATAATACTCAACTATTTTGGTTTTACCGCAGGATTTTTACTTTGCAAAATCATTGAAAAAGCAATCAAAAAAAGAAAAGCACGGAAGTGATGTGCGAAACAGACAAACTGACTGTTTAAAAACATCATCAACCGTGCTTTATATTTTAATTTTCTCTTTTTCTTTTTTTAACCATAAATATAATCGGTACTATAGCAAAAACACTGACTATTGCCGCAGCGATAAAAATGTTCGGCGTAGGCACCTGCTTTGTAACGCCCAAGTCAATATATGTCTGATTGCTGTCTTTAATTACATAAGCGCCGATATACGGACCTGTAACCATAGGTATCAAAACAGCGAAAATCATTTTAATACCTTGGAAATGACCGACTTTATCACGAGGTGTTTCATCTCTGATTATTCCGTTTACGGCAGAAGTAATGATTAAATTCGTACCGAGCATTACAGTTCCGGTAACAGCAAGCAACCAAGCGTTTCTTGAAAAATACACGCCGACAAAACCTATGACAAGAACAACCAAACACGGAATTAAAAACTTTTGTTTTCCGTACTTATCTATAAGCTTACCGAACAAAACACTCGCAACGCTCGAAACAATCAGCACAACGCCCAAAATCAAAGCGTAGTTATCTATACCGAGATAGCGCTGAATGTAGATGATTAGATACGGCATAAACACTTGATACGCTACCGAGAGAACACACAATGCGCAAAGAGATATGTACAAATACTTATTATTCTTTACAGTAGAAAATTTAAAACCGTAAACAATATTTTTAAAATAGTTTTGATTTGACGGTTTCAAGTCTTTGTCATCTTTAATTAAAAACAGACCGACAATTCCTCCTGCGACTACAAGACCGCCTATAATAAGGAAAAATGCTTTCCAATTTCCCTGCTGAGTCAAGCCGTCAAGTCCGCCGAAAATGATAAGCATTGCAAGTAACGGCATTATGGATAACACAGTTTCCGTCTTTCCTCTGTTGCTGACGCTTGTAACATCTGTTACCCACGCATTAAATGCAGCGTCGTTTGCAGTAGAGCCGAAAAATGTCATTATACAGTCCATAACAATTACAATTATCGCAGTTGCAGAAACGGCATTTGCTGTATGAAACAATTTTTGAGTTTCCGATGTTGAAATGAAAGCGAAAGAAGCAGTAACAACACCCCAAATAATGTAGCCGTACACAATGAAATGCTTTCTTTTTCCGATTTTGTCAGAAAATGCCCCCATCAAAAGCGTTGTCAAAGTCGCTGTTACGGCGCTTGCCGCAACCATATCGGCAATATATTTCGGGTCGTCGGAAATTGTATTGTACAAAAACACATTGAAATACATATTTTCAACAACCCATGCAAGTTGACCGAACAAACCGAATATGATTAAAGCAGACCATACTCGCTTTGAGATTTTTGTTTTTGAATTTCCCATAGTAAAACCCCCATTCAAAAAAGTAAACACCATTCCAAAAAATATGTTACCACAAAAGCAAAACAAAAACAATAAAAAATGACGGACTTAAAAATAAAAATTTACATAAAACAAAATAAAAAGTGAATAATTCTAACTGATAAACAAGCGATTATTTTAACTTTAACTCAATATTTTGAAAAAATATAAAAAACTAATAAAATTTTAACTATTTGATATTTTTACACATATTTTTATTGAAAAACTGATAATTTTATGTATAATAGTAATAAAGAGTAACATATCATTGGGGGATTGATTATGGAAAACGGAAATTCAGACAATAAAAACATTACAACAACTCAACGACCGTTTGGTTTTCGCGACAAGTTCGGCTACGCTTTAGGCGACTTTGGCTGCAATATGAGTTTTGTTTTCATCAACAGTTATATGATGTTGTTTTTTGTAACCTGTCTCGGAATACCGCCTGAAATTTACAGTATTCTTATAATAGTAGCAAAAGTATGGGACGCAATTAACGACCCGATTATAGGCGGAATTTGTGATTCAAGCCACCCTAAAGAAGACAGTAAATTCAAACCGTGGATAAAATGGGCGAGTCTTCCGTTACTGATTTGCAGTGTCATTATGTTCATATATATACCGAACGCACCGCTTTGGGTAAAATGCGCTTTGTGTTTGGGTTCATATATGATTTGGTCTGTCGCTTACACAAGCGTCAATGTTCCGTACGGTTCACTTCAAAGCGTAATCACAAAAGACCCTATCGAGAGAGCCGAACTTTCAAATGCAAGAAGTATAGGCGCAATGATTGCACAGCTTCCTGTAATGATTTTTCTTCCGCTTTTGATTTTTGATGACAACAACAATCCAAAAGGCGATATTTTCATTTATGTTGTTGCAGTTATGGGAATTATCGGATTTATCGCTTTTTACTTTATGAGAAAACTCGTTACAGAAAGAATTAAACCTCAATATACCGAGAAGAAAAAATTCAACTATATGGCAACATTAAAAGCATTTTTCCAGAACAAACCTATGCTTGCCGTAACAATTTCATCTGTTGCAATGCTTGCACTCATTATGACTGCAACAAGCACAATGCCGTATATCTTTATGTTGTACTTCGGAAATGCAAAACTCACATCCATCGGTACGGTAATAGCAATGGTGCCCATGCTTTTTGCCATAATCTTTATGAAACCGCTCGTAAAAAGATTTACAAAAAAACAACTTTGCACCTATCCGTTTATTCTGTCAATCATTGCAACTGCGATTATGACATTTGTAAAAATCAAAAATCCTTTTGTATGGTTGGGCGTATTGGCACTTGCTATGTTTGCGGTAGGGTTATATAATATTCTTACCTGGGCTATGGTTGCAGACTGTATAGATTTTCAGGAAGAAAAAACAGGCAGAAGAGAAGAAGGCTCAATATATGCCACCTACTCTCTTTTCAGAAAACTTGCTCAAGGTATAGGTCAGGCAGTAGTTGCACTCGCGCTCGGATTTACAGGCTATGTTTCAACCGCAGGTGCAGTTCAAGCTGAAGGAGTTGCAGAAAAAGTTTATACAATGACCGGCGCTTTGCCTTTTATTGGTTGTTTAATATGCTTTATTTCAATGCTCACACTTTACAAATTCGACAAATCTAACAAAGAGGTAAAATAAGATGCGTAAAATTTTAAACATCAACGATAATTGGATGTTCCATAAAGGTCCTATGAAAAACGGAAAAGTTCCGAAAAAGCCGAAGTCTGATTGGCAAAACATTAATTTACCGCACACTTGGAACAATTTGGACGGTCAGGACGGCGGTTCGGATTTTTACAGAGACAGTTGTTGGTACTACAAAGAAATTGAACTTGATTTGACGCCGACAGATGTTGCGTATATCGAGTTTTTAGGTGCAAACTCCGTTTGTGAAATCTACGCAAACGGTGATTTAATCAAACGGCACGAAGGCGGATACTCAACATTTCGAGCAAACCTAACTCCGTATATCAAAAGAAAAAAAGTTAAACTTGCCGTAAAAGTTGACAATTCAGATAATAAAAACATTTACCCTCAAACTGCCGATTTTACATTTTTCGGCGGCATTTACAGAGATGTAAACATCATCATAACAAACATTCGCCATTTTGACTTGGACTACTACGGAACAACCGCCATTACGGCTACTCCCGTTGTAAACAATGACGGAAGCGCAGATGTTGAACTTTGCGCATATATAAAAAATGCAGACGAAAACGATGTTGTTGAATTTACAGTTGACTCAAAATCTTTTGAAACAAAAATAGTCGGAAACAAGGCAACTGCTCAAATTCACTTTGACTCGCCGCATTTATGGAACGGCAGAAAAGACCCGTTTCTTTACGAGTTTTCTGCAAAACTTATTCACGACGGCAACACTTGTGATATGACAGTTGACCGTTTCGGAATACGAACATTTAAAATTGACTCTGACAAAGGTTTCTTTTTAAACGGCAAAAGTTACCCTCTTCACGGCGTTTCAAGACACCAAGACAGAGAAGATATGGGTTGGGCAATAACAAGAAAAGAACACGAAGAAGATATGGATTTAATTTGTGAAGTAGGCGCAAATACAATACGACTTGCTCACTATCAGCACTCCCCTGTTTTCTACGACCTTTGCGATGAAAAAGGTATGGTAGTATGGGCTGAAATTCCTTTCATTTCCGTTTTTTCAAAAACTTCGGGCGCTATGAAAAACACCATACACCAAATGAAAGAACTTGTTTTGCAAAACTACAACAGACCGTCTATAGTTTGCTGGGGTATTTCAAATGAAATCACCATCGGCGGAGAGTGTCACGAATTGTACGACAACTTGGAAAAGTTGAATGATTTGTGCCACGAACTTGACAAAACAAGACTTACAACTATGGCAAACCTGAGCATGGTTGAACCCGAAAGTGAAATGAACAGAATTACCGATATTGTTTCATACAACCACTATTTCGGCTGGTATTTGGGAAATGTAGATGAAAACGGTCCGTGGCTTGACAATTTCCACAAAGTCAACCCCGATATATGTCTTGGTCTTTCCGAATACGGTTGTGAAGGTATATTAAAATACCACAACGACAAGCCTAAAATGCAAGACTATTCCGAAGAATATCAGGCATATTACCACGAAAAAATGCTTGAAACATTTTCAACAAGACCATACTTATGGAGTACCCATGTTTGGAATATGTTTGACTTTGCTTCCGATATGCGTGATGAAGGCGGAGTAAAAGGCAGAAACAACAAAGGACTTGTTACTTTTGACAGAAAAACAAAAAAAGACAGTTTCTATATCTACAAAGCATATTGGTGCGACGAGCCTTTTGTACACATTTGCTCAAAGAGATATGTTGACAGAACGAGTGAAAATATAGATATTAAAGTTTACTCAAATCAAAGCGAAGTAACACTTTTTGTAAACGGTGTTGAAACAGAAACTATTAAAGCAGACAAGATATTTGTATTTAAAAATGTCAAACTCAAAAAAGGAGAAAACACTGTAATAGTAAAAACCGAAACTGAGCAGGACTCTGCAAGGTTTAATTTGACAGATACACCAAACGAAAGCTATGTTTTAGTCAAAACTCAAAACGAAGGCAAAAACTGGTTTGACGACCTTGAATCAGGTGAAAAAGTTGAGTTTAAAGAAGGCTATTTTAACTTAGACGACAAAATCGGCGATATAATGAAAAATCCCGAAGGTGAAAAATTCATTTTGGAAATGGTTGACAAAATATCTTCTGAAATGGGTATGAATATTTCAAAAGGTATGATGAATATGGTCAAAAATTTCACCGTTTCAAGAGTTTTCGATATGGCCGGTGACAGAGTACCGCAAAATGCCAAAGTTTGGGTAGCACAACAACTTTCAAAAATCAAAAAATAATATTACTGAAATTCATTAAAAAAAGCTGAGATACAAAAAGTACCTCAGCTTTTTATCTGTTTTATGATATTTATTACAAAACAAAGTTTAAAACACTTTGTTTTTAACAAGTTAAAACTTAATAATTCGTCCCGAAAAATCGGAAACTATAACACTGTTTTCATATACAACAGGCGTATTCAGCACAGACGCTCCTACAAATTTCTCGTCTGTAATTTTCCCGTCTGACTTATTTACTGTATAGACATAGCCGTCTGAAGAAGCAAACAACAAACTGTCTCCCACGCTTACAAATGAACTCTCGACAGTCATTGCGTCGCCGTTTGAATAAGGCGAAGTGTACAAAAGAGCAGTTTTAACAGGCGTTTCCCATAACACTTCAAATGTTTTCAAATCGTATGCAATCACGCCTTTATTCGCCGTAGCAATATACGCTGTACCGTTTTCAATGTACGGCTGAGAAGAAGATGAAAAACTGTACTCGTCAAATTCAGTTTTATTGATGATTTTGCCGTCTTTTGTATTGACAGTCATTATAGCATTGCTGTCTGCAACCAAAAGCGTTTCATTATCTATCACAACAGGTGTTGAGGAACGAAAACGAATTGTTTCATCTTTATTTTCCCAAATCTGCTTGCCGTTTTTCTTGTCTAAAGCGACAAGAGCGTCCCAATGCGAACTGACTATTACTTTATCTTCACACACAATAAACTCAGCAGGAGAATTTTCGCCGTGATTGCGTTCATTGCTCCAAAGTATTTCCCCGTTGTCTATATTTATTGCAGAAACGGCAGACGCAGAGCCGACATAGGCAACGCCTTCATCTATACATATACTTGAACTTGTATTTATAGATGTTCCGACAGGCGCTTTTACTATTTCGGGATTTGGCTCGTCGCTGTTTGTATCAAAAATATAGACATTTGCCTCTGTATCCTGAACAATGATTTTATCGTTAGAAAAACGAATATTGCTTTTAACAGAATTTTTAGTTTTATATTCCCAAACTATACTGCCGTCATCTGCGTTGATACAATACACACCGCAATCAATAGGATAGTCGTCGCACACCGTGGCAACATAGATTTTATTTCCGACAACAAGAGGGTCGGAAAACAAACAATTTCCGTCAAGTTGAGTTACCCATTTTGCATTATCGGGTTCGGCGGCAGGTTTGTCTGAATTGCCGTAAAACATTTTTGTTGACACTTTTCCGTCAGTAATTGATACAAGTCGGGAAGTATCTACAGAACTGTCAATGCCTCCGCAGTCAGGACGACCTGTACTGATGTTGACAACACCGTTATTTTCATATACAAGATTATAGTGATAGTGTCCGAAAATCCATGCGATAAGATTGTGTTCTTTAAGGTCAAGTTTTTTCATATCAAACGAAAACACATAGTCATCATTCGGCGACTTGGTGTGGTTAAACATAACTACTTTTTTATCAGACGACACTTGCGCAAGATCGTTTGCAAGCCAGCGCCACCTGTCGTTTTTACCGTATCCCGAAGAATAGTCGGCGCCTTGCTGAAAAGGTGTTACAACATAGTGAACATTTCCGACATCAAAAGAGTACCAAACAGGACCGTATATACTCTCATACAACTGTTCACCGTAATCTCCGTCAACATAGTCGTGATTTCCTATAGTATAGTAAACAGGCAAGCCCATATTTTCGCTGTTCATTTCACTCAAATGCTTTTTAAGACCTTCTTCATAACAAATATCACCCGTATGTATCAAAAACGCAGGCTTTTCTCTGTCGGCAATTTCTTTAACTTCATTTATCCATTCTCCGACACCTTTTTCGCCTATTTCCGTATCGGAAATTTGAAGAAATGAATGATTGTCTTGAGCAAGTCTGTCATCTTTTTTCAACTTGAAATCGTATGACTTTTTGTCTTTTTCTATCGGAATATAGAAAGACTCTGCAACATACCCTGACGGAGTAGTTACTGTTATAAACTTGCTTTTTCTCCAGCCTTTTAGTTCAAACTCGCCGTCTTCATTTGTTTTCACAACATTTCTGCCGTCAGAAACACAAACATTTGCAACAGGAGTGTTTGTATCGCTTTGAGTTACGGTACCCTTGTATGAGCCGTTTGAGGACAAAAACACCCACATACATACTCCGACAATTACCAAAACGAGACATACCGAACTTAAAATAATTGCTAATCTTTTTTTAACCATAGAACAATACCATCCCTCTTTTAAAATAAAAATGCAATAACATATAAATTATACAACAACACTCTTTATTTTACAACAAAAAGCATTATGACTCACTGAATTTTTCCTTTGAAGTCTTGTTCAACAATAGGCAAACCTACATTGTGAACTGTATTTTCCACAATTTTGCTTACAGTATCCGAAACGGAAAATCCTGAAAAAACCATATAGTAAACAGACAATTCTTCAAACTTCGGTTCTGATTCATTTTTAATTTTCACTTCGCCGTTTTGTAAAAACCTGAAAACAAATTTTCTGATATGAGCCGTTTCTACAGGTCGTATCCACAATTCAAGTTCATCTTTTGAAAGCCAAGAAGCCTTTGAATAAGCCGTAAAACTAAGATTTCCGTACTTAATTTTGCTGACTCCGTACTCTCCGTTCATTCCGACTTTTATCGTGTTTTCAAAATCTTTTTCTTTCCAATAGAACTCAAAACTGTCGTCATAAAAATTAAAACGCATTTCATTAATCTTGCCGGGTTTATTGAAAAGCATCTGGAGTATCGAAACAGAAATTACCGATGTAAAAGCGTTTGTTTTACAAGTGATGGTTTTTGAATTTAAAAGTTCTTCAATCTCACGATTTCTCGGTTTTATCGGCAAATCTTCTGTATGGCAATTTTCGATTGTATCGAGCAGTTCTCTATAATCTTTCTCATTTTCCTCAAACTCTCCGTATTCAAAGCACATAGGAAAATGCTTCCAAAAAACTTTCATAATTTCATAGTCTTTTGACTGCCCTGAATTAAGTACAACCATAGTGTCGTACTCAGGAAAAAAGAAACAACGCTGACCGAATAAACCGTCTGCTCTGTAACTGTTTGCAATGGGGTTTCTCCAAAACTGAAAACCGTACCCGCACATATTGTCAATATATCCGTCGTGCACACTTTCGGTTTGCTTTGCGGTTGCCTGTTTTACCCAAAACTCAGGCACAAGTTGAGTACCTTTGTACTTTCCGTCGTGAAGATACGGCAAAAAGAATTTTGCCAAATCTTCCGATTTCATATACAGTCCCCAACCGCCTGCATTATTGCCTTGACCGTCCTCCTCCCAAAACGGTTTTTCTATACCGAGCGGTTTGAACATTTTTTCATCAAGATAATCTACAACTTTTTTACCCGTAACTTTTGTTATTATGGCAGAAAGCATAAATGTATTTTCCGATATATAGTTGAATTTCGTATCGGGAGGTGCCAAAAACGGCGCTTTAAAATAATCTTTTATCCAATCGTGATTTTCCTTTTCATCAAATACGGTAATCAATTTATCGCTTCTCATAGTAAGCAGCATTCTTACAGTTAATTTTTTATTCAACGGGTCAATTACATTGTACTCCGGAAAAAATTTATACACCTTATCATCAAGACTTAAAAGTCCGTCTGAAATTGCAAAACCGACAGCCGTCGATGTAATGCTTTTGGTCATAGAGTACATTATATGAGGTATATCTGCCGAATACGGTTTCCAGAAACACTGTGCGCAGATTTTATCGTGTCTTACAACAGTGAAGCTCTGCAAACCGAGTTTCTTTTTATTGATTTCATTAATAAAGTTTGTTATTGCCTTGCTTTTAACACCCACAGATTCAGGCGCAACATGTTCAAGCTCTGCATTTTTTAATTTTTCCATACTATAATCCCCTCTCAAAAAAAGTATATATTACCCCGATTGAATTATATCATTAATATTTAAGTTTGTACACAAAAAAATAATATATAAAAGATGTACGACAGATTTTGTTTTTTGCTGTTTACTTTTCTATTAATATGTTATATTATAATAATAAAAAGAATTAATATATTCTCATTGACAGTATTTTTTTATCTATTGAAATATGGTACTTGTTGATGTAAAATTACTTTTGATTTAATCTTTGAATTGAAGAGATTTACATTCTTCAAAACATTGACAATAACAATATAAAAAAACAGTTTTAAAGGAAATCTTACCTGAATATTAACCTAACTAAGCTATGAAAATGATTAAACCACTTAACAAAAAAACAAAAATTAAAAACTACAATTACAATCTATATTACCCTAAAATAGTTGCGATAGGATTTTTCAGTATAATTATTTTAGGAGCGTTGCTGTTAATGTTGCCTATGGCTTCAAAGTCAAGTCAGCCGACGACTTTTACAGACGCTTTGTTTACCGCTACCTCGGCAACCTGCGTTACAGGACTCATAGTTGCCGACACATTTACAAAATGGACCTTGTTCGGTCAATTAGTAATACTGACATTAATACAAATAGGCGGACTCGGATTTATCACAATTCTTGCGTCTGCTCACAGTGTATTGAAAAGAAAAAGCGGTCTTAAAGAGCGAATGCTGTTAAAAGAAACTTTCAGTTCTTCATATATGAAAGGTGTCTCAACTTTGGGCAAAAAAGTTGTTTTGGGAACAGCATTTTGTGAACTGACAGGCGCTTTGATACTGTCCACCCGTTTCATACCGATGATGGGTTTCAAAAACGGTATTTACACTTCCGTATTTTTAAGCATATCTGCATTTTGCAACGCAGGATTCGATGTACTCGGAAGAATTCAACCCAGCGGCTCACTCACGGTTGTAAACGACGACCCTGTAATTCTTTTGACAATCGCGGCGCTTATCACAATCGGTGGACTCGGTTTCATTGTAATAGACGATTTAGTTACACACAAATTCAAGTTCAAAAGACTTATGCTTCACTCAAAAATCGTTATCACAAGCACAATAGTTCTCATTTTCGGCGGTGCTTTACTTTTCTTGCTTTTTGAATACAACAACACACTTAAAGATATGAGCCTTTTTGATAAAATACTGAACTCATTATTTTCATCTGTAACGCCTCGAACGGCGGGATTCAACTCTGTAGATGTAGATTCTATGGGTATTCAATCAAAACTGTTGACGATTGTTTTAATGTTTATAGGCGGTTCAAGCGGTTCAACTGCAGGCGGTATCAAAACAACAACTTTTGCAATCATTTTGTTCAGCGTTTTTTCAACTTTGAAAAATGATAAAGATATAACCATATTTAAAAGAAGAATTGAAGACAATGCAGTAAAAAAAGCAATAGCCATTGTTACAATCAACTTTACATTGATTACAGCCGTTGCTTTCATTATAAATATTATTCAGCCGTCGCTCTACTTTTCAGATATATATTTTGAATGTACTTCTGCGATGGGCACGGTAGGTATGACCTGCTCGCTTACACCGTCTTTAAATACTGTATCAAAACTGCTTGTTGCACTTTTAATGTATTTGGGACGCGTAACAAACTTAGTATTTGCGCTGATGTTTGTATTTAACAGACCACAGCCTACTGCTGTAAAACCAACAGAAAAAGTAATCATAGGTTAAAAAAGGAGATAAAATGAATTCATTTTTAATTATCGGTGCCGGCAGATTCGGCAAACATTTGGCTATAAATCTTTGCCGTGCAGGACACGAAGTGATGCTTGTTGACAACAATCAAAAAAATATTGATGAACTTTGGAACGATGTAACAACTGCCGAAATCGGAGACTACACAATAGAAGACAATCTTGAGGCTCTCGGAGTTGAGGACTACGACCATGTTTTTGTTTGCATTACTGATTTTCGTGCAAGCCTTATCATAGTTGACCATTTAAAAGAACTCGGAGCAAAGAATATCATTGCAAAAGCAGGCAGTCAAACACACGAAAAGTTTCTTTACAAAACAGGCGCAGACAGTGTTATCTACCCTGAGCGTGAAGTTGCCGCTACTATGGCTGTTGAATACAGTTACGAAGCAATTTACGACTATTTGAAACTTGACAGTGATGTAGGAATATATGAAATTAAAATTCCTAAATCATGGGAAGGAAAAACACCTTCAACTTTAAATATTCGTCAAAGACACGGCGTTACAATAATTGCTACAAAATCTTCGGGAAAAACCGTTCCGTTACAATCTGCGGACTATGTTTTTTCAAGAGATGAGCACATTCTCGTAATGGGTAGTGAAAGCGATATTAAAAAACTCAAATAAATTCTATATTTACTTAGAACAGTAAAAAACGGTACGATTGAAATTTAATCGTACCGTTTTTTCATTGTTTTAATTTAATATCCGAGCAACTGCAATCTAAGAATACCGAGCAGTTCTCTGACATAGAATGTCGGCAAAGTGATGATGTTTGACTTTGCACCCAAACCGTCTGCATTGATATTGCACTTCTTGGCAAAAAGTTCTGCCCTGTATAAATGAAAACTGTTTGTAACCACAACAACTTTCTCACTGTCAATACCGTTACCGTCCATCACCGCTTTTGAAAACTTTATATTTTCAAAAGTGTTTGTTGACTTATCTTCAAGAAAAAGTCTGCTTTTATCAACGCCGTTTTCAACAAGATATTCATACATACACTGCGCTTCCGAAATATCTTCGTCTGCTCCCTGTCCGCCTGATAAAACTGCTTTACTTTGCGGATTTTCATTCAAATATTCAAGAGCAGAGTCGAGTCTGTACCTCAAAAGCAAGCTCGGTTTTGTACCATAAACCTTACACCCGAGAACAACTAATGTTGAATTTTTTTGTGGTTCCTTTACAACACTGTGTATCATTGCACCCGTCGAATACAAAATGAAACTCAAAAGAGAAACACAAAAAACCAAAACGACGCTCAAAACGACCTTTCCAACTTTCATATGCCAAAAATTGCCGATTAAATCTACTATTTTATCCAAATAAATGCCTAATAAAATCAGTAAGGAAGAATACACAATTCCAACAAAGTTGCCTATGTTAAATATTGCCCAAACGAAAATCGGCGCTAAAAACCACGCTAAAGAAATGACGCCTGCAACTATTAAAACAATTTTAAAAACTAAAAACATTTTACAGTTCAAAATCTCCCCTCCAATATTATCAAATACTTTAAATATATTTTATCGTCCGCTTACAAGAACAAATCTGAAACGGTTTTATTTTTTTTCCTTAAAAACTATCAGTTTTGAAAAAAAATAGTTCAAAATTACAACTACTATTGAAACAGTTACTTTTGCAACCATGCCTTCTATACCGAAAATTGTTTGATTTAAACCGACATAAACCAAAATATCTACGCCTGCTATTTCAACAACACCTGTCAAAAGACGAGAAGAAACAAATTTTGAAAATTCAAAAAAAGCAATATTCGGTTTCCACGATTTTTGCTCAAAAACAAAAATTTTGTTTGTTAAATAGGCAAAAACAACAGCAAAAACCCACGCGATTACATTTGCAACAGTTATCGAACAAAACGAAACAAACAAACTGTAAGTAACCCAATTTACAACAGTTGTTAAACCTCCGAAAACAATGTACAAAACAATTTCTTTATTTTTTTTCAGTAAATCAATCATCTTTTTCACTATGCTCATACTTTTTCTTTATTATATACAAAGGTCTGTCTTTGACTTGCTCATAAATTTTTGCAATATACTCCCCTATTATGCCCAAACAGAGAAGTTGCAGACCGCCGAAAAGCAAAATGAGCGCAACAATAGTGGCATAACCCGCGACAGCAATACCGAAAAACAATTTTTCTATAACGACTATTGCAATATAAACAATAGACACAAAAAACATTACGGTACCTATTGCAGTAGCAAGTTTAAGCGGTGCGGTAGTAAAAGAGACTATACCGTCAACAGCATATTTAAAAAGACTTTTAACGCTCCATTTAGACTGTCCCGCTTCTCTTTCACAAACATCGTACGGAATATACTTTGTATTGAACCCTACCCAAGAAAAAATGCCTTTTGAAAATCTATGATACTCGGGCATATCTATGACTGCCTGCACCATTTTTCTTCTGAATGTTCTGAAATCACTTGCGCCGTTTACAAACTCTACATTTGACGCCTTATTCATAACCTTGTAGAAAAGTCCTTTTAACGAAGACACAAATCTATTTTCTTTTCTTTCTTTTTGAAAAGCAGCAACACAGTCATATTCTGGCTCGGCGTCCAAAATATCTACCATTTCGCAAATTTTTGACGGTGGTTGCTGTAAATCTGCGTCAATAATAGAAACATAGTCTCCGATGCAATTTTTAAGTCCTGCAAGCATAGCAGCTTCTTTTCCGAAATTTTTTGACAAATCTATGATATTAATATTCAAACTTTTATTATCGTCATAGATTTTCTTTAACTTTTCAAGAGTTTTATCCCTGCTTCCGTCATTTACAAAAACAATTTCGTAATCATACGATTTATTTGCAAACGAATTAACACATTCGTTGAAAAACTTTTCAATTACATCTTCTTCATTGTAGCAAGGTACAATTACCGATAATTTCATTTTCACACCACTTTTACTGTTTTTCAAGCAATTTTTTCAAATATTTTCCTGTATATGAATTTTCACAGGCAGCAATATCTTCAGGAGTTCCTACAGCAACGATTGTGCCGCCGTTTTTACCGCCTTCGGGACCTAAATCTATGATATGGTCGGCAGTTTTTATAACATCCAGATTATGCTCAATAACAACGACTGTATTGCCTTTGTCAACAAGTTTTGCAAGCACATTTACAAGTCTGTGAACATCTGCCGTATGCAAGCCTGTAGTAGGCTCGTCGAGAATATATATTGTCTTACCCGTTGAGCGTTTTGAAAGTTCTGTTGCAAGTTTTACTCTCTGCGCCTCTCCGCCTGAAAGCGTTGTAGCACTTTGTCCTATTTGAATATATCCGAGACCTACATCTGCAAGTGTTTGCAGTTTTCTTGCGATTTTTGGCTGACTTTGGAAAAATTCAAGTCCCTCGTCAACAGTCATATCGAGAACTTCGCTGATATTTTTGCCTTTAAACTTTACTTCCAAAGTTTCTCTGTTGTATCTTTTTCCTCCGCAAACATCACACGGTACATATATATCCGCAAGAAAATGCATTTCGATTTTTATAATACCGTCGCCCTGACAAGCCTCACAGCGACCGCCTTTTACATTGAATGAAAAACGATTTTGCTTAAATCCTCTTATCTTTGCGTCTTCTGTTGAAGCGTACAAGTCTCTGATGTCAGAAAAAACGCCTGTGTAAGTAGCAGGGTTTGAACGAGGAGTTCTGCCTATCGGGCTTTGGTCAATATTGATGACTTTGTCTAAATTGTCTATACCCTTAATAGTTTCAAATTTGCCGGGTTTCTTTTTTGCGCCGTTCAACTCATTTGCAAGTTTTTTATACAAAATTTGATTTACAAGGCTTGATTTTCCCGAGCCCGAAACACCTGTAACGGCAACAAATTTGCCAAGCGGTATCTCAACATCTACATTTTTCAAATTGTTTTCGCAAGCGCCGATAATTTGAAGTTTTTTACCGTTTCCTCTTCGTCTTGTTTTGGGAACGGAAATTTTTTTAGCGCCGCTTAAATACTGCCCCGTAATAGAATCTTTGCAATTCATTATATCTTCGACAGTACCGCTTGCTACAAGATTACCGCCGTTTATACCTGCACCGGGACCTATATCTACTATATAATCTGCCGCAAACATTGTATCTTCGTCGTGTTCAACAACGATAAGCGTATTGCCCAAATCTCTAAGCCGTCTTAGAGTTTCAAGCAATTTTTCATTATCTCTCTGATGTAAACCTATTGACGGCTCGTCGAGAATATACAGCACGCCCATAAGTGAAGAACCTATTTGTGTAGCAAGGCGTATTCTTTGACTTTCGCCGCCCGACAATGTACCTGCTTCACGGGAAAGCGACAAGTAATCCAAACCTACCGAATTCAAGAAATTGAGCCTTGACCTGATTTCTTTTATGATTAAATTACCTATCATCTGTTGTTTTTCGGTAAGTTTTAAATTATCCAAAAACTCTATTTCTTCATTTATAGATTTTCGGCAAAACTCATCTATATTTATACCGCCGATTGTTACAGCCAAACTTTCTGCGCTCAGTCTTGCTCCGTGGCAGTCGGGACACTCGGCAGACACCATAACCGTTTCAATATCTGCCCTTGCCCATTCAGAGTTTGTTTGCGAATATCTTCTTTTTAAATTAGGAATTACGCCCTCAAACTCATTTTTATATTCTCCCGTACCGTAGTCGGTAGTTCTTTTCATTTTAATTTTTTTACCTTTTGTGCCGTAAAGAATTATATCAATTACTTTTTTAGGCAACATTTCAACAGGCATATCGAGTGAAAAGCCGTATTCCTGAGCAAGCGCTTCCATATACATTTTGGCGATTGCGCCGCCCTCTGCAACATTCCAACCGCTTGCGTGAATAGCGCCCTGATTTATTGAAATCTTTTTGTTGGGTATTATAAGTTCAGGGTCAACTTCCTTAAATGTACCGAGTCCCGAGCAAGTTTTACAAGCGCCGTACGGGTTATTAAAACTGAACATTCTCGGACTGAGTTCCTCTATGGAAGTTCCGTGTTCGGGACAGGCGTAGTTAAGCGAAAACAACATTTCGCTTTCATCGACTACATCTATCAGAACAGTTCCGTCAGACAATTTTGTTGAGGTTTCTATACTGTCTGCAAGTCTGCCCTCGATTTCATCTTTAATTACCAAACGGTCAACAATAACTTCGATTGTGTGCTTTTTATTCTTCTCAAGTTTTATTTCTTCCGATAAGTCATAAACAGAACCGTCAACTCTCACACGAACAAATCCGCCCTTGCGAATGTCGTCGAGTTCTTTTACAAACTCACCTTTTTTACCTCTTACAACAGGCGACATTACCTGAATTCTTTTGCCGTTGCCGAGCGCCAAAACTTTATCTACAATTTGGTCAACGGTTTGCTGTGTAATTTCTCTGCCGCACACTGTACAGTGAGGAACGCCTATTCTTGCGTACAGCAAACGCAAATAGTCATATATTTCCGTTACTGTTCCGACAGTTGAGCGAGGATTTTTTGATGTGGTTTTTTGGTCTATTGATATTGCAGGACTCAAACCCTCAATATAATCAACATCGGGTTTTTCCATCTGTCCCAAAAATTGTCTTGCGTAACTCGAAAGACTTTCAACATATCTGCGCTGACCCTCAGCATAAATCGTGTCAAAAGCAAGGCTTGACTTTCCCGAGCCTGAAAGACCTGTAAAAACAACAAGTTTATCACGAGGGACAGTAACATCAATATTTTTCAAATTGTGTTCTCTTGCACCTTTAATAACTATATCTTTACTCATTTTTCTCCCTTTAATTCCATAATTTTATCTCTCAAATATGCAGCGTGCTCAAACTCAAGCATTTTAGCCGCCTCTCGCATTTCAACAGAAAGTTTTTTAATGAGCGACTCTCTTTCCTGTTTTGAAAGTCGTTTTTTGATTTTTCCTGTCTTTTCTTTAGAAGATATTTCTATAACATCACGAACGCCTTTTTTAATTGTTTTCGGCGTAATACCGTTTTTCTCGTTGTACTCGATTTGAATTTTTCGTCTTCTGTATGTTTCCTCAATAGCCCTTTCCATAGAAGGAGTTACTGTATCTGCATACATAATAACTTTTCCCTCTGCGTTTCTTGCGGCTCTGCCGATTGTCTGCACAAGAGAAGTTTCGCTTCTCAAAAAGCCTTCTTTGTCTGCGTCAAGTATTGCCACGAGAGAAACTTCGGGAATATCAAGACCTTCACGAAGTAAGTTTATGCCTACTAAAACATCGAACTCGCCGAGACGCAAATCTCTGATAATTTCCATTCTTTCTATCGTATCTATATCGCTGTGCATATACCTGACTTTTATATCGAAGCCTTTTAGATATTGAGTCAAATCTTCTGCCATTTTTTTTGTCAAAGTTGTTACAAGAACACGCTCTTCTTTTTCCGTGCGTATATTTATTTCGGAAACAAGGTCGTCCATTTGGTCTTCGGTCGGTTTAACTTCAATTTCAGGGTCAAGCAATCCTGTCGGACGAATGACCTGTTCGGCTATAACCGAACTGTGTTCTTTTTCAAAATCGCTCGGTGTTGCTGAAGTAAACACTATTTGGTTCACTTTTTTATAAAACTCGTCAAACATAAGAGGTCTGTTATCAAGAGCGCTCGGCAAACGAAAACCATATTCAATCAAACTTTCTTTTCTTGCCCTGTCGCCTGCATACATACCTCTGACCTGCGGAAGCATTACATGGCTTTCATCACAAAAAATCAAAAAATCATCCGGGAAATAGTCAAGAAGAGTGAACGGAGCAGCTCCCGACGGACGACCGCTCATTACTCTTGAATAGTTTTCAATACCTTTGCAAAAACCTGTTTCGCGCAGCATTTCAATATCGTTCATTGTGCGTTCTCTTATTCTTTGAGCCTCAATCAGCTTGCCTTTTTCTTCAAAGAACGCTACTCTTTCTTCCATTTCCTGATATATTTCAGCCAAGGCAATTTCCATTTTTTCTCTGCTGACAACATAGTGCGAAGCCGGGTAAATACACGCGTGCGACAAAACAGCCTCCGCTTTGCCCGTTATTGGATTAATTTCCGATATTCTGTCTATCTCATCGCCGAAAAATTCAACACGAAGTGCGTTTCCGCTGCTGCCTGCGGGGAAAATTTCAACGCTGTCGCCTCTGACTCTGAACTTGTTTCTGACAAAATTTATGTCGTTTCTTTCATATTGAATTTCAACAAGTTTTGCAAGTAATTCATCGCGTTCTTTGACCATACCGGGTCTCAAAGAAATGACCATATTTCTATAATCAATAGGGTCGCCGATTGAATAGATGCAACTGACGGATGAAACTATTATTACATCTCTTCTTTCAGACAAAGAAGCTGTTGCGCTGTGTCGCAATTTGTCTATTTCTTCATTGATAGCGCTGTCTTTTTCAATATATGTGTCAGTCGTAGGCACATACGCCTCAGGCTGATAGTAGTCATAGTAACTCACAAAATATTCAACTGCATTTTCAGGGAAAAACTCACGAAATTCACTGCAAAGCTGAGCTGCCAAAGTTTTATTGTGGGCAAGCACAAGAGTAGGTTTATTTACATTTGCAATGATATTTGCCATAGTAAAAGTTTTACCCGAGCCTGTTACACCTAAAAGAGTTTGCTCTTTATTGCCCGATATTATACTTTCGGACAGTTTTTCTATGGCTTGAGGTTGGTCTCCCGTCGGAGAAAACTGTGAGTGCAATATGAATTTGTCCATTAAAAAACTCCTTTTTATAGTCAGTATAGTAAACAAATTCACTTTTTGAATTCTTACCGATACAGTATAACATTTTAAAGAAAAAAAGTACAGTAAAATTGAAATCTTAAAAATAATTTATCTAATTATTATAAAATAATTAACAATGAATTAATATACTCTGTTGTAATATTACCAAAATACAAGATTATTAAACAAAAGCCCCCCTACTCAATGCAAAATTGAACAGAGGGGTGTTTTTTATCGCTTTGTATTTAAAAAAAACTTTATTTAGATTTAAAAACCGTTTGATTTAAGATTTTTTTGATATGAAGAAAGTTCTGTATATACTTCTTCTTTTAAAGGATTTTTCTTGTTCTTCTTAACAGTATAGATTTCAAACGCAAGAACAGCAAGATTGATTACAAGCGCAGCAATGCTCAATACAAGTTTCGGTGCATCCGACTGCGTTGAAACTATTGAAAAATATTTGTCTGCCGATGAGTAGTCAACGGTAAGTGAAAACATTGCAAACAAAGCCAATGTCTGCGCCCTGTGTTGAAGCCAAGCGCCTCTGCTGATGAAAAATTCTACTATCGTACAAGCCAAAATGATTAGTACGCCTGCGTAAAAAGACCTGTTTGAAATACAGTTGTAGCAATATGAAATGTTCCAAACATCGTAGGCAATTATCCAAAACCAAAGTTGGTCTGCCCAAACCATATCTTTTGTTTTATTTTGAGATATTTTAATTCCCATCCAACCTGTGATTGTGATGATATTTATTATACCTGCGACTGCATTTATGATATTCCAAGGACCGCCTATCATTTGCAGACCTGCTTCAATTTCTCCCGTTTTCGGAAAACACTGCAAATCAGCAACGACAGCCTCTAAAATATTTATTGCCAATATAAGCGGAGGGAACATAAGCATAAACTTATTTTTTTGCAGTTTAGGAATATATCTCAGCAACATAAATCCTATAACTCCTGCCAAAGCAGAGTAAGTTTTTACCCAAGCAAACCAGTTGCCGCCGACATTTCCGCCTGAAGTATTAGGCCAAATAAATATAGTTGCAATTATAGGAAAAACAACATACATTGCAATTCCTGCCCATTTAAATCGTCTTGTAAGTTCATTTAACAGAATAAGAACTGCAAGAAATCCTAAAAACACTAAAATACTGATTAGTGTGTAATTTTCAAAAAAGAACATTTTACTACTCCTCTATAAAATTCATACAGTTAAAAACGAATTTCCAAATCACTGATAGGATATGCCTTGCAGGAATGAATGTAACCAAACAATTCATCTGCATATCTTAACAGCGCGCCTTTTGCCGTAAACACTTTACCCGAAACGAGTTGCACACGACACAAACTGCATTCGCCCGAGCGACAACAAACATTTACTCTTACTCCCGAGCGTTCCAAAGCAGTAAGCAAACTTTCAGAACTTTTCGCTTCAATAACTTCATCGTTTACTTTTACCTTAAACACTTCTTCACCTGTCAACTCAGCAGGCCAACCAGGTTCGTTCCATACATCTCTTCGAGTACCGAACACTTCGCGCCTGATTGCTCTTTGAGGGATATTCAACTCTTTAAGAGCTTTTTGACAAAATTCCATCATTATTGAAGGACCGCAAATGTAGTAGGTGCAATCATTTACATCAGGAACATGACTTTTTATTCTTTCTGCATCTATAAAACCATGCTCCAAACCATCTTTTTCTTCATCGGAAAGTATGAGCGAATAGTGGAAGTTTGTATGGTCTTTTGCCATTTTTGAAAGTTCGTTATGGTACATAGCAAGTTCTTCTGTTCTGCTGCCATACAAAAGAGTTACATTTCTGTCCTCTCCGCTTTCCAAAATCGTTCTAATCATACTAACAAACGGGGTAATACCGCTGCCGCCGCCCAAAAATACCGAATTTTTAGAATGGAAAACAGGCTGATAGCGGAAAACACCCGACGGTCCGTTTGCTTCGAGTTTGTCGCCGACTTTGAGTTCATTCAACAAATATCCCGAAACAAAACCGCCGTCAACAGCAGCGACAGTTATTTCGTAGTATCCTCTTTGAACTGCCGAAGATGACAAACTATACGGTCTTGAAGTTCTGACGCCGTCAATTTCGCAAAAAACATTTATGTACTGACCTGCTTCAAAAGGAGGAAGATAGCCATTTTCCGAAACAAATCGAATTCTCTTTGCAATAGGACTGACGGGCTCAATTTCACTGACAACAAGTTTTAATACAGATGGATGAAGTTCTGCAATTTTCTTCTGCACAACGCCTCTTTCCAAAGAAATGTCTTTACCGACTTTTTTAGCAAAAGCAAGTTCCTGCAAAACTTCGGGACCGTTACTCATTGTGCCTATAATCATATCTTTAATAGGTTTACTCATATCACTTTTCCTCCTTCAAAATTGTCTGTGCAATCTTATCGCCGTATTGATAGTTAGGTCCGAACCCGCAAGTATTTACCCAACCGCTTGAAAAAGTAAGACCTTCAATAAACTCGTCTTGAGGGAAGAAAAATACACTCGACTTCAAATCTTGTTCATAGCCGTAAATTGCACCTCCCGGATGACCGAGATATCGCATATGAGTAAGAGGTGTAGCAACTTCCATTTCCTCAATATGTTCACGAATGCCCGGAAAACGCTTTTCAAGTCGTCTGATTACACCGTCTGCCGCATCATATTTTGCTTTATGATACTGTTCAGGAGTAAGTTTTTCCCAAGCTTCTCCATATTTCAAAGTTCCTGCCGTAATTATTGATGTACCTTCCGGAGAAACGCAAGGGTCGTCTATTGTATAGCAAGTTGCTACAATAGGGTCAACATCTGTATTTGTAAAATACGCATTTTTAAAGTCTTTATTTGCGTCAAGACTGTCATAAATCAAATTGAACGAGTCGGTAAAACCGATTTCCTGAGGAGGACAGTCTAAGCCGATAAAACAAGTTAAAGCGGAAATACCTGTTGTGTAACTGCGGAAATATTTTCTGCATTCTTCGGGAACTTCTTCATCTTTAAGCAATCCTGCGTAAGTTTGTGTAGGAGAAATGTTTGAAATGATTTTGCCGGCTTTAAAAATGCGTCCTTTTTCGTCTTCTATACCAACTGCTCTGCCGTTTTCAACGATAATTCTTTTTACACTGCAATTAAGAAAAACATCGCTGCCGTTTTTTCTTATGCAGTCCATTATTCCCTGACTCATCACTTGGCTTCCGCCACGAAGATAGTAAGGCATATCAACAGTGTAAAGATACATACATCTTGCCAAAATTGAAAACGGAAATCTTTCAGGAGGCATACCCATAAAACACCAATATGCCGAAAGGCAGAGTTTTAACTCTTCGCTTTTGAAGAACTCATCCAAAACATCCTGAGTACTTCTCACACCGTACTTTGCCAAGACTTTATAAATTTTCGGAAAACCAGTTTTTGTGATAAATTTCTTTAACTCAGACGGGTTTGCGGGACTGTTGGCGCTTTTTGCCAAGAAGTCTGCAATTTCTTCGTTAAATTTCCAAACCATATTTACATAGCGTCTTATCGCGTCTGCCTCTTGCGGAAATTCCTTGCACAACAAGTCAATAATACCGTTTTTATCAGCAGGCAATGCTACGCCTCTTCCGTCAGGAAGATTAACTTTGTACAAAGTTTCAATCGGAATCCAGTCAATAGAATCTTCTATTCCCCATTTTCTGAACAATTGTCTGGTTGGACCAGCATTTTCTTTTGTATTCATTCCGTTAAGTTGGTGAAGCGCTACTTCAAATTCAAACCTTCCTCTGCGAAAAGAAGTACCGCATCCTCCGGGAATATTGTGTTTTTCAAACACAGCAACTTTTTTGCCGTTTGATGACAATGTTGCAGCGCTTGCCAATCCGCCGTTACCGGCACCTATTACTATTACATCATACTTATTCATACAATGCCCTCCCGTTTTTATTCTTTGTTAAATTATATAAAGTAAATTACTACAGGGACTGAAATAAGTATTAAATTCAGCACCATACAAGCAATTTGAACAGGTTTACTTTTTACTTTTTGAATAAACTTTTCAAGTTTTTTGTTTTCTAATTTTTCTTCAATACCTTCTTTACAAGCAATTTGGAAAACTCCTCCGCAAGTCAGGCTGTTTGCTCTGAACATAAGCCAATATCCCGGATTCATAGTAAGAAGAACACTGATGATAGGCGAAGCCAAAATTCCGATATGTAAATAGCCGATAGAGTGTTTAAATTCTCCTACAACAAAGAGCCAGTTCCATATAGTATAGGCTGCAATCCAACAAATTGTACCAATCATAACAACTTCATTTGTTTCAAACAGCGTACCTGACGCATGACCTGCGTTTGCAGTATAAATACCGCTAAACGGACCTGTAACATTTGCAAACCACTCGCCTGACAAAGTGAATACAGAAGCACTGAGGCACAAGCCCGTAACGAAATTGAACGGCTGATGATTTTTCAAAAGGTCGGTCATTGTCGCTTCCATGCAGTTTATTGCAAGAAAAACCAAAACCAACTTGACAAAAAATTCACCGCTCATAAGTCCGAAAATCGGAAGCAAGATTAAAGCACGCATAATTACGAGTGTTGACAGCTTCAATCTTTCAAACATTACGGTTTTTAATTTAAACAGTACGATTAGCGGAAGCACTACATTGACAACAACATTTACCCAAAGAGGAAAATAAGATGTCAGCATTGACACAATGCAGATTAGAACAGTCCAAATTAAAAATGTCTGAGTTTGTCCTAATTTACCAAATGCTTTCCAAAAAAAGTTTTCTTTTTTCATAGTTACCCTTCTTTCAAAAATTTGTGGTCAGACCAACACTTCGTCAAAATAATAACACACTCTTTTTATTAATTCAATAGTTTTTTAACAATTTTTTAAAATTTTTTGTTTAATTTGAATACAGTGATTTTCAAGCATCAAGAATAATTATTGATAATGTACATAATTAGTGTTACTATATGTTAATGTACAAAAAACAAAAGGAGAGTCTAAAACTATGCCGTTTCAAAAAATAGTCATACCCACAATGAAAGAGATGTTTATACAACAACTCGAGGCGATGATTTTATCCGGAGAACTCCAACCCGGTGAAAAACTTCCAAATGAGCGTGAACTTGCCGCAAAAATGAATGTAAGCAGAACAATTGCAAATTCAGGAATACAGGAACTTGCACGCAACGGTTTTGTTTCCATTGTTCCGAGAAAAGGTACTTTTGTGAACAACTATCTTCAAGAAGGAAATTTGGGTACTTTAACTTCGATTGTAAGATACAATAACGGTCATTTCAGCAAGGAGTTGCTGAATTCACTTATAGAATACAGAATAATAAATGAAAGCAAGTGTGCTTATTTAGCCGCCAAAAATCATAGCGATGAAGATATTGAGATTTTACAAAGTTTAATGAAAAAGTTGAAAAACTGCCAAACAACAGATAAAGCTGTCCAAACCAGCATTAAAATACACCACGCAATATTTACTGCAACACACAATATTATTTTTCCTATGGTTTACAACACTTTCGGAGAAATACTTGAATCGCTCACACAACTGCTTTTTCAGTATTTAGAACGAGAAAAGGCGTACGCCGAACTTTCAGACATCATATCTGCAATCAAAGACAGCAACGCGGAAGAGGCAGAAGCGCGTATGAAAAACTACTCTGATTATTGCAGTGAAATCATAGCGAAAAACTACCGTTAAAAAGTTTGTTTTGTTTGCTGACATCTGTAAAACACAACTTACAGATGTTATAATAAAGCAAACTTTTTTAATTTATTTGCTTTTATATTTACATTTTCTGATTTTAATGTATAATAAAAGGTATGAAAAATTTAACCGTAACAAAAAACGATGCAAATCAAAGACTTGACCGTTTTTTGATGAAAACATATTGTACATTGCCGAAATCAATAATGTACAAATACATAAGAAAAAAAAGTATAAAAGTTAATAAAAAAAGAGCTGTGCCCGAGCAAATTTTAAACGAAGGCGACTTGATTGAACTCTATATCAACGACGAATTTCTTTGTGAAAAAAAACACAACTATGACTTTTTAAAAGCGTCAAAAAAGCTTGAAATTGTGTATGAAGATGACAATATCATTGTCATTGACAAACCGATAGGACTTCTTTGCCATCCCGATAAAAGCGAATTTACCGACACTGCAATCTCAAGAATCAAGCGATACCTATATGAAGAAAAAAAGTGGAATCCCGATGAGTCCAAAGGCTTTTCTCCGTCAATCTGCAACAGGCTTGACAGAAACACAAGAGGTCTTGTGATTGCCGCTAAAAACGCCGAAAGTTTAAGAATAATAAATGATAAAATCAAAAGCAGGGAAATTTCAAAATACTATCTTGCAATTCTTGACGGAATACCTAAAGAAAAAGAAGGTACTATAAAAGGTTTTTTAACCAAAAATGAAAAGAAAAACAAAGTTTCTTTTTCTCCTGAAAAAACAGAAAATTCAAAAAGCAGTGAAACAAGATACAAAATTCTTGACACAAAGGGAAGCAAATCACTTGCTGAAATTGAACTCATTACAGGCAGAACTCACCAAATTCGCGTTCACTTTGCGTCAATCGGCTGTCCGCTTTGCGATGACGGAAAGTACGGAAAAGAGCAAGGACGATACCGTCAAAAACTGTTTGCCTATAAACTTGCGTTTGACTTTAAAACAGATGCAAAAGAATTAAACTATTTAAACAAAAAAGAAATTGTTGCTTCGACAAATATTTTTTTAAAGGAGTTTTAAAATGAAAGAAAAGTGTGAAAGATTTATACGAATCATATCTCCGCTGACCGTTATTACAATATTCATTGCTGACATAGCGGTAATTTTTTTCGCCGTTTTCGCAGTAAAAAAACTTATGGAAGCGCCGTCAGGAATGTTGATTGTGATGTCAATTCTTGAACTTTTGGCAATTGTAGTAGCCGTACTTGTAACAAAGCAGGTATTTTCCGAAGGTATTGCCTTTCGAGATGACGAATTTGAATTTGTAGGTCTTGATGACAAAAATGTTTTTGAATATGAAAACATTTACAATGTAACTTACGAAAAAGATACAAAAGTAAGTTTTGTCAAAAATTTCATTGACCGACACTCAATAATCTATTTAGAGGACAAAAACCACAACATCACATCCATTGACATCGGTCTGACCACGAAATACACAACTGAATTGGTTGCAAAAGAAATTTGTGAAAGGTGCAATATAGAGTTTGTACCGCACAAACCCGACGAAAAATTTTCTTTCAAAAAGAAAAAACAAAACAACAAAGAAAATAACGGCAACAATAACGATAACAATTAAAAATTGATACAAGGTGAAATTATGCAAAAAAAATCTAAAGCATGGCTAAGCCATTTAGTAGTCGCGCTCAAAGGTATGTGGATTGGCGGAACAATGACAGTACCGGGAGTAAGCGGAGGCTCAATGGCAATACTTTTGGGAATTTATGACAGGTTGATTTTCTCCATAAGCAAATTCACAAAAGATATTAAAAACAATATTATTTTTCTCGTAGAGTTCGTACTAGGAGCAGGCGTAGGTCTTGTTCTGTTTTCACAATTTATACTTATGTTACTTCAAAAGTACACAATGCCGACAAGTTACTTTTTCTTGGGCGCAGTTGCAGGCGGTATTCCGCTCATCATCAAAGAAGCAAACATCAAGAAAAGTGATTTAATCAACAAAAAAACAGGAAAATACGACCACTACACAGTCGGAAAAGTTCTGCTGTACATTTTATACGCAGGAATAGGAATTGGCTTGGTTTATCTCATTTCTCTCATACCCGAAGGTGTTTTTGCCGCCAACGATTCAGGTGTTCAAAACTTTCTAATTAAAATTGCGGGCGGATTTATTGTAGCAATCGCGCTTGTTTTACCCGGCATTTCTGTTTCCCAAATGTTGCTTATGCTCGGGCTTTACGAAGAGGTATTCGGCTCAATTAAAAACCTTGATATTTTGCCTCTCATTCCTCTCGCAATCGGTCTTGCAGCGGGAATAATATTAACAACGCTTGCAATAGGAAAAGCGATTGAAAAACATCCGCAGGCAACATACATCATAGTTTTCGGCTTTGTTCTCGGAAGTTTACCCGAACTTTTCCCGGGCATGCCGAACGGCTCAGAAATTTTCATTTGTCTGCTGACGGCAATTTTAGGTTTCGCAGTTATAATGCTCATTATGAAAGGCAGCGACGCCGCAGACAAAGTATCTAAAGAAAATAATGATAAATAAGAAAGCGACGCAGTTCATTGAATGAAACTGCGTCGCTTTCTTTTTATGTATTTACTGTAAAAAATTTATTTGAAGATTTGCTGTTTCAAAAACTATTGAAACCAACTCATCCTGATTATTTTGAAATATAACAAAAGGTCCTAAATCTGTTTTGCCGTAGTATTTATATCCTCCGTCAACTTTTTTAGCATTCAGATTTTCAACGCTTTCAATATACAAAAAAGCATTGTACAGAGCAACACAGGAATTATTTTTGTTTATATTATTGATATCCATTGTTTCGCTTATTTCGTTGCTTTTAACAATAAAATTGTTTTTTACACACTGCATTACCATTCCGCTTGCTTCGGTAGATTTTACCGTTACAGAAACGGAAGCGTCTTTTTTTCGACATATTTTGCATTCATAAGAAAAATCGCCCGTATTAACCACTGCGTCGCTTTCAAAAGCAGTAGTCAACACGGGCGAAAAACTCTGTTTTTCACAAGCCGTAAAATTTAACATTAACAAAAATATTGCAAACAACAAAGCAGAAATCTTTTTCAAAAGCAAGCACTTCTTTACTCAAATTCTGACATCATTGCTCCGAGAAGTTCTGCCATATCCGAAGAAGTCATACCTCTTTGCGACAACTCTCTTGCAGTTATATCGCCACACATACCGTGAACAAAAACTGCAGTTTTAGCCGCCTCCAAAGGAGACATTTTTTGCGCAATAAACGAACCTATCATACCTGCCAAAAGGTCGCCCGTACCTGCTTTTGCCATGCCGGGATTGCCCGTTGTATTTACAAAAACTTCTTTACCGTCCGTAACTATTGTATTTGCGCCTTTAAGCACAACAATCGTTTTTGTCTTTTCTGCAAAAGTTTTGGCACAGCCTATTCGGTCTTTTTGTACTGTCGAGACATCTTTACCGACAAGGCGCGCCATTTCGCCCGGATGAGGAGTAAGAACTACTGTTGAAGCGATGCCCTCAAGTAATTCTATGCGTTTAGATACTATATTTATTCCGTCAGCATCCAAAACTACGGGACACTTTGCTTTTTTTAAGACTTGCGACACCAAAACTTCGGTATCGTCATTGACATCTATACCACAGCCGACAACTATACTGTCAGCCCAATCTAACTCGGGCAGCAGCGAATTTACACAACCCATTGAAAAGGTTTTTTCACTATTTTCCGCTAAAGGCAGAAACAGTGATTCGCACAACTGTGACGCGTACGGAACATAGCACGATTTCGGAAACGCGCATTTTAAAAGACCTACGCCCGTTTTCAGAGCGCCTTTAGCGCAGATGATGCCTGCGCCTGTCATTTTTTGACTTGAGCAAATATTTAACTGATGCCCAAAATTACCCTTATTTGAATTCAATGCACGCGGTCGAAAATTTTCTGCAATTTCTTTTTTAGTTATGGTTTTAGCGTATTTTTCTCTATAACAATCTTGAGGTATCCCTATATCTACCGTTTTGACTTCTCCGCAATAAATATTTCCGGGCGGTAAAATATGACCGTACTTCAAAGTTGAGATGGCGATTGTAAATTCTGCCGAAACACACTTACCCTCTACACTGCCGTCAGTGGCATTCACACCGCTCGGAATATCAATTGAAATGATATGAGCATTGCTTTCATTTATCATATCAAACGCAGTGTCAAAAGGCTGCTGTGCTTTTCCGTGAAAACCGATACCGAACACGCAGTCAACAACAAACGGCGATTTAATGTAGCCGATTTCATCAATATTAAACACATTGATTTTATCTTCTTTCATTTGCTCAAAATACATCAACGGTTCAGCGGTTTGAGGAACTTTGTCAACTAAAATAACCTCAACTTCACAACCATAGCGTTTCAACAAAGACGCTATAACAAAACCGTCGCCTGCATTTTTTCCGTTTCCGCAAACTATCGACACTTTTGCACCTATGAGTTGCTCACCGTATTTCTTACAGATTGCAAAAAAGCACTTTTCCCCTGCTTTTTTCATTAATTCTGCTTCGCTGAAATACTTTGCAAATGAATTTTTTTCAACTTCTCTGATTTCCTGAGCCGTTAAAATTTTCATTAAATCACCCCTTTTGCTTATTTAATTTTAATCATTTATCAAAACAACTGCTACGGCGTAATTTCCGTCGTGGCTTATTGACAAATCGGTTGAACTGATATTCAAATACGGTTTACCGTTTTCATTATGAAAAACTTCAATATCTGTAATCGGATATGTAATACCTGTTCCGAGCGCTTTAAAATACGCTTCTTTTGCAGCGAAAATGCCTGCAAAACTTTGAGCATTTTTGCAATACGATACTTCCTGCTGAGTAAAAACTTTTTTTAAAAATCGCTCATTTTTAATACTTTTTTCGATTCTTGATATTTCAACAATATCAACGCCGATTTTACTCATCTTCTTCGCTCACTTCAAATTCAAAGGGTTTGATTGCAAAGGAGAACGAGAATTTTTTACTGCCTTTTACGATTTTATGCTCTGCTGACGGAACAGGTCCGCAAGCGTTTGAGCCTGCGCCGAGCATATAGCCGTCGATATACACCGCAGTAGTATTTCTTCTTTCAATTTCTTCCTGATGAGATACCTTTGCGGCGTCTTGAGACAAATAGTGTCTTGCATTGAATATGAACGGTTTTCCTATTGCTTCAAATTTAATTCCTGCACCGCTGTTATTTGTAAATTCTGCATATCTTGTTTCAGAACGCATTCCGCTTTCCTGCGGTTTGATGTACTTATAGTCCATCTCCGAAACAGTTGTTTCAAAATTACCGAAAACTGCCTGTTCTTTAAAGTCTGGCAAGTTCTCAATATTGCCCAAACCAAAATATTTAATATTTTCAAAATCACACGGCAATTCTATAAGAACACCGAAACGAGGTATGTTTCTTAATTTTGAAACATAGTCGAAAAATACATCTACCTTAATTTCGCCGTTTCCGAAAATTTCATAGTTGACTCTTGCATCGGCAAGGTACTTATATTTCGGAGTGCTGATTAAGTACGAATTTTCCAAAACTACAGACTTGTCAAGGGTTTTTCTCTTTGACTTTGTGAGGTACGCTTTTGCATTTGCCAAATCGTACTTTTCCCAATTTTTCTTCATATACATATCGTTGTCGAGAGGAGCTCTGAACAAAACAGGCTCTATTCCCTTCTCACAATATGCAGGAGTTTGGTTTACAAGTTGAGTGCCTTTGTAAATGTAACTCATTATTTTACCGTTATTCTTATTTACAAGCAACTCAAAATCCTTTGACTTTACATAGAACTTATTAGAACCAAAATTACTGTATGTTTGTGCAATCTGCGGAGCATCACAATCGGGAGCGATAAATTTACAGTCGCAATCGCTCAAAATGATTTGTTCGCTTGCAACTTCAAAGTCGTTTTCATAATATTTGAACACTATAACAAAGTGGCTTTCTTTATTTACATTCAAATCTATTTTGACTTTTTCTTCTCTTTGAGGTTCAACAGAAATATCAAAACTGCCGCTGCCGACTAAATTGCAATCTTCGTAAACTTCATACTTAACATTCAAATCTGCATTTTCAAAATATTTGTGATTGAAAAACTCGTACTCATTGTCCGTTACTCTTTTCGCACGAACGGGACGATAGCAGTTTTTCATTTGTTCCGCACCCGGATGCGGTTCACGGGTAGGAGAAAACAAACCGTCAACACAGAAGTTAGTGTCATGTTTAATTTCCGAATGGTCGCCGCCGTAAGTAAATTTTACAGCGTCGTTTTCATGATATACTGCATGGTCTGCAAATTCCCAAATGCAGCCGCCTACAAGATTGTCATACTTATAAAAAGTTTGAACATATTGTTCAAGAGCGCCTGCGCCGACACCCATTGCGTGAGCGTATTCACAAATAAAATACGGTTTTTTAGAATATCTCTTTACTCTGCCCTGTCCGATTTTCTCAACAAGTGACACTTCGGGATACATCATACTTATCACATCGTATCCGATACGGCGGGTTCTGATGGCGCCCTCGTAGTGAATAGGAATATCGGTAAGTTTTTTCAGGTTTTGATAACAATAGTCCTGACATTTGTATCCGCCAGCCTCATTGCCCAAAGACCAAAAAGTTACACAGGCATGGTTCTTGTCGCGTTCAAACATTCTGTACACACGGTCCCAGTAATGTTCTTTCCATTTGAGATTATTGCTGATTAAGTTCGGTTTATAAATTTCGCAAACGCCGTGCGCTTCTATATCCGCTTCATCCATAACATAGATACCGTACAAATCACACAAATCTAAAAACATCGGGTCAGGAGGATAGTGAGAAGTTCTTACTGCGTTACAGTTGTATTCTTTGATTATCTCAACATCTTTTTTCATATCATCGGCAGTCATACAGTAGCCTTTGTCTGCCGTAGTATCATGATGGTTTACACCGAGCAATTTAACTCGCTTGTCATTAAAATAGAAGATGTTTTCTTTGATTTCGATATGTCTGAAACCAACATTTTTGCGAACAATCTCAACAACTTCTCCCTCAACGGAAAGAGTTAAATATAATTTATACAGATACGGATTTTCTGCCGACCACTTTTGCACTTCCAAATTTTCAAAATCAAGCGTTTCAATCTTGTCTTTGTCGACATCTACCGACTTTGAAGACATAAGTTCGCCGTTGTCAAATAACTCAGCAGTAAGCACACAATTTTCAGTTAATTTTAAAGACGGGAAAACAACCATAGAAAAGTTTTGTTTTTCACGGTCAAAATTTGTTTTAATTTCAAAATCATAGATAGAATTGTCTTCTGTTCTTGTGAGCAAAACATCTCGGAAAATTCCGTTTGAACGGAACATATCCTGCGCTTCAATATAACTGCCGTTGCACCATTTGTGTACAACAACCGCAATTTCATTTATACCCTCGTTTAAAAACTCCGACACTTCAAACTCGGCAGTATTGTGAGAGCCCTCGGAATAGCCGACAAACTTGCCGTTGACAAAAACATCCAAACTGCCTGCAACACCCAAAAATGTCAAAGTGTAGTTACCTGAATTGTCCATCAATTTAAAACTTTTCAAATATACACTTACAGGACAATTTGAAGGAATATGAGGCGGCTTGACATCAAATTGATATCTCGAATTTATATAGCAAGGTTTTTCATAGCCTGTATATTGCCACATTGACGGAACATTTACAGTATCGAACTCAAAATTTTCAGTGTCAATTTCTGTCGGCAACTGTGAGCAGTCTTCATAGTACCTGAATTTCCACTCGCCGTTTAAAACAGCAACCATAGAAGACGAATAGCGTTCTGTGAGAATGTCTGTTTTTTCAAGTTCTTCTTTGTCATTGAACGGAATGAAGTAACTTCTCGGTTTCATTAAATTTTTGCTGAATACTGCAAAATTCTTGTAATTGTCAGTTTTTAAATTGAATTTCATTGTTTCCTCCGAATAAGGTTGAGAGAGCTAAACCCACCTTATATAAAACATATATAATATTATACTTTAAATTTAACACAGAAAAAATAAGTAGTCAACAGACACAGTGAAAAAAATGAAAAAATTTTCAGTTTTTTCTGCTGATTTTTATATTTGACACAATGAATGAAAATAATTTGCAAAAGAAAAGGTGTACAACCGATAAAGGTCGTACACCCATTTTTCAAGTTATGCTAAAAACAAGCCGATTATCAGTCGATAAGACCTTTTTTTCTCATAACAAAGAAGATAGCCGTTGCCAAAGCAACTGAAACTGCTACAAGTACAGCGAAAGCTGTTACAACATTTTCTGCTGCGCCTGTGTCAGGAATTGTAGGAGAATCTGTATCTTCATCGTCTGCGCCTGGAATTACAGGAAGTTTATCTCCGTCGTCGCCGTCAGGAGTTTCAGGGTCTGTAGGTACATCCGGGTCTTGCGGGTCTGTAGGCTTATCAGGGTCTTCCGGGTCAACAGGTTTGTCAGGGTCTTCAGGTTCGATAGGAGTATCGCCGGGTGTTCCTAACATATCCAAAATTTTGCCGTACATTCCTTCTTTGCCCAATGCAACCATGCTGTCAAGGGCACCGATAACCATACCTGAAAGGTTGCCGAGTACACCGTTCAAAAGAGTTTTAACTGCTGCATAGTTTGCACTGTCTGCAAACAATACATCGTAAAGATAGTAAAATACTGTTGTGAAGCAAGTATCTGTATCGCCTGTTCTGAGAATGAAGTAAGCGTTTGAATTGCTCTTGCTTGTGTGAGATTCAACTGTTGCACAATTAGCGAGTTTCATCCAATCAATAGCTTTGAGTTGAATTTTGCACTCTTTGCCTGCAACTGAAGTCAAATCAATCGGAGCAGCAGTAATCATCTTGTTTACAGCGTCTGCCGAAAGGTCAAGTGAAGCACCTAAACCGCTGAGCAGACCGAGTTGAGCAATCGCGCCTTTAAGGCAATCGTTGAGTTTATTTGTACCGATAAGGTTAGCAACTCTCGGAAGAACTTTAATGAGTCCGTTGAGAGGGTCAGGAGAAACCATATCTACAAAGTCTGTAAACAAACCGTCAATGATAGGTCTCAAGAATTCGTCAGCAGCAATATTTGCGCTTGTTTCTTTTACTTTATAGTAATTTTCTTTGTATTCTTGTGCGTTTGGAATGCTTGTAATTCCGAGTTCTTCCAACATAGGAATTAAGTTAGCGTAAGCACCGTTAACATAAGAACCGTCTTCGCTGATATAATCGAACATTTTAATGCCTACAGAAATAACAAGAACGCTGGCATCAGGGTCAAACAATACTGTAAGATTTCTCAAAACAGCAAGCAAAGCATCAACAAAACCATCTCTGTCGCCGTTTTTGAATCCAAAGTCTCCGTTTTCGAAAACGATAGCGGCAACATCGTCAAGAGTTTTACATGCAGCAATCTTTTCTTTTGCTACGCTGAATTTTTCTTCTTCAAGAGCGTTTGCAATTTTTGAAGGGCTGATAATCATGCCGATAACTTTGCCGAGAGTCAATCCCATCATTCCGAGGTCCATATCACTCTTTGAAAGAGTTGCATACAAATCAAAGATTTTTGAAACCATTTCTGTTGTATAAACATTTTCTTCAAGAACTTTGTCTAAACCTTCAGAAAGGTCAACATCAGGAGCAATCATAGGAAGAAGTGTTCCGACAACAAGGTCCCAAAGAGCGTCAACTGCAGACTGAATACCGCCGACAGTATTTGCTACTTCGCTGTTTTCCGGACGAACAATAGTTGTCTTTTTAAATTCTTTGATTTCTTTTTCAAAATTATATTGGTCAATGGCAGGTTTTACAATTTGCATATATTTTGCCATTGTTTCATCTGTAATTTGTTTTTTATACTTATCAGTAAGAGAAACATATTTAGCTTTTGCTGTTGCAATAGTTTCTGCATTAAGTTTGTCTAAATCTGTGTCGTTTACAAATTTAACAAAATCTTCAAATTTGAGATTTTCAAGAACATTATTCAATGCTGCCTCGGCATTGTTTGATGTTGTTTTGCTGATTTTTGTAGGTTTAGTGTAGCCAAGTTCAGGAGTAAGTTCACTTGCTTCATAAACATTATCAATAGAAACATATACAACATTCTTTGAGAAATCAATAAGTTCGTCGTACATTTGTTTTGCGCTTTCGCTCAAAGCGGCTGCTTTTTCAAGAGCGCCATTTACATCTGCAAGTGGAACATTGTCGCCCTTAACAACTCTTACACCTGTTTCAACAACTGTGTTTACAGCGTCTGCTACATCTTTGTAAGAAGCAAACTTTGAAACTAACTCAAGAGTATTTTTCATAGCAACTGCTGCAGGAGCAATTTGGTCTTTTTTTATAGCTTCATAGTAGTTGTTAAATCCGTCAATATATGTCTGTGCAGAATGACCGCTTTTCCAAGAATAAACACCTGTGTTTCTGTCTTTCTGAATGAAATTCGTTTGTGAAACAGAACGAGGGTCAGAACCTGAAGCGTCAATATCCTGAGACATATAATAGTTAGTATCGAAAACATTCTTTACAGTTGCACCGAATTTATCTGTTGTAGGAGCTGTAATGTTTGCATATATACCACCAGTTCTGTTCGGCTGCAAATAGTCTGTAAAAGAAAATGCAGTTTCATTAAGAGCACCAAGATTGTCAACCAATTCTTTTAAAGTGTTTTGTGCAAGTTCATTATCTTTGAAGTTCAAACCTGAATTATTGCCCAAATACTTACCGTCGATATCTGTGCTGTACGGAGCCAGCGCGTCGATAGCACTTTTATAATCTGCAGGAAGAGTACCCATTACAGATTCGATTTCAGCAAGATTTTTGAGAGAAGCTGCTCTTTGGTCAAGTGAAGGAGACTTGCCACCGTTTTCAGTTCTTGCATTATCATCCTGAACGCAAGTCAACCAATATACATAGTGACTTTTTTGCATTTCAAGTTTTTCTGCTTCTGTCAAAGCTTTGATGCTTGAAGAAATTTCGTCAAAAACTTTTCTTGCTTCAGCTTTTTGTTCTTTTTCTTCTTCTTTAGCAGAATAAAGATATTTTTTATTATTCGTGTTGTAGTCTTCTATTTTGGTCTGAATAGAAGTTACTTTGTCGCTTGCCTTTTCTTTATCGTCTGTTGCGGCAAAAGCGAAAAATCCAACGCTTACGCTTGACATAACAATAAGCAATGACAAAAGCAAACTAAGTAATTTTTTAGTTTTTTTCATTGTATCCAACCTTTCATAAAATATAGAACGAAAAACAGACCGTTCTATAAATTATTATACTTATATTGATTGAATTGTAAATATATAGTGTTAACAAATAATTCATCTATTTTTTGTAGCAATTGCACAAAATAGCAATATAATAACAGATATATGATATAATATTATCTAAATGATACAACGATGATACAACAACAATATTCAAGTTTTGAAAAATAAAAACAAACCAAAAGCAAACTGATTTAAAAAATTCAATATAAAATACAAACAGGGCTCAAATATTCGACTGAGTGTTGAAAAAACTTTTACAATATGCTATTATTATAGTATTATATGTTATGAAAGTATATAAAAATATACTTTAGGGGAATTGCGATGACGCAGGAAGAAAGAAATATCAAGAGCAAAACAGAAATAGTAACTGCTACGATAAAAGAGTTTGCTCAGCACGGTTTTGAAGATGCACTGCTAAACAGAATATGCAGGGACAACAATATTTCAAAAGGAAAAATGTACCACTACTATCACTCTAAAGAAGAACTTTTCTGCGAGTGCGTAAACTATATTTTTCATATGTTTTGTCTGCACATTGAAAACTTTAAAATCGATAAAAGTATAAGCGTTTTTGAGAACTTACACAACTACTATAAAAATGTATTAGATTATTGGGGCAAAAATCCCGAGCACTATATTGTACTGAATATGTCGGTAAATACTTTTAACAGAAATATCGAACTCGGAATTCAAAAAGGAAGAGCCGAATATGTTGCAGCTAGCAAGAAAAAATTGGTAGAAATAATAAATGTTGAAAAAAACAACTTATCTTTTTCTGATGAAGAAAAGTTTTCTGTAATAAAAGCTGTAAACGAAAACATCTTTACATTCAAATTTGCAAAGGTTATTGACTTTTCAATAAACAAAGACTATGAAAACGCAAAAGCCTTAGGAAATGAATTACTTAACTTTTATGACAGACTTATTCAAATTTTTCTTTACGGCGTTTTGCCGAGATAACAACTGACAAAAAGCGTATGACTGTTGAACTAACAGTCATACGCTTTTTTATTTAATTATTTTATTTATATTTCTTATATATCCTTTATAAAGCACTATTTAATTTTTTTAGGCACCCATCTCTCATCGTTTTTGTATGGGTTTTCTTTGCCTTTAACATCGTACCAAATTTGAGGATATTTAGCATTTTTATTTATTGTTGCAGAACTTGTATCTACCGTTGCACTTTCTCCGTCACGGACCATTCTGCCCACGATTACAATACGGACATCTGCCCTATGGTTTTTAGTATCAAGTTCTCGTGTACAGGTTGACAATGTCAAAAACTTGTCGCCCTCTTTAATATCTACACCCGTATTATACATTGAACGGGTTTTAAGTTCATTGACATAGCCCTCGAAATTGATACTTTCCATATGAGGATATACATAGTTGAAAACATATCCGTTATCTTCCGACTTTGACGCAGAAGTAATGAAAACGGAAACTATTTTCCACTTGTGCATCTCTGTTTTTGTGTTGAACTCGATTACGGGATGTTCCTTATAAAAATCGAAATCGCTGTACTTTGTAAGTTGACTGAACATAGTTTTATCGAGCCAATTATGTCCGTGAATTACAGTATTTGTATCGAGAGTCTGAGCATTGCAGTCTTTATCCATAAAAATTGCGCCTCTGCCCTCTTTTTTCTTTTTAAAATTATGGTTTAAATAATAATCATTATTATCCGTCTGCACAACCGGATAGTCAACATGGGTGCCGTCGATTTTTATCCAACCGACAAAGTCATTGTTTTCAGTATAGTAGTCGTTGTATTCCGCAGGAACGGTTGTTTCTTCGCTTGTAATGGTTTCGCTGACTGTTTCATCAACAGGCGCAGTGCTTGTGGGTTTATTTTTTGAACTGACAAAAAAATAAACACCTACACCTATCGCCACTGCTAAAACAACACAAATGACCGATATGATGACTTTTTTCTTCTTGTCCGAATTTTTCAATTTTTCCATATAAATCACCCCAAAGAATTTTCAAAGTTTTAACGCTTTTCTTTTTTTGATTTTGTAACCGAGTAAGTTATGGCATAAACTTCTTCTGCCCCTCCCAGCAACAACATTTTAGCACATTCATTAAGTGTTGCACCCGTTGTTTTAATATCATCAACAAGCAAAATGATTTTGCCGTCAACATTTACACCCTTTTTCAAATCGTAAGCGCCGTAAACATTCATCTTTCTGTTTTTAGCGCTTTCTTTATGCTGAACATTATTGTCAACAACTTTTTTCAAAATACTTTTATACTCTAAATTTAGTTTCAAAGCCAAATCTTTTGCAAGAAGTTGAGATTGATTGAAACCGCGCTTTCGCAAACTTTTTCTGTGAAGAGGCACATCTGTTACACAGTCAAAACTTATTTTTGAGTAGTGTTCTTCAAAGCACAATTTCATACTTTCAGCCATTTCATTTGACATACAGGTATATTTAAAAAACTTAAAATTATTTACTGCGTGCTTTACACGATTTTCATAGTAAAACGGAGCAATGACCGATTTGTAAAAGTGCTTTTTCTTTTTGCAGGTGCAATCGGCTTTACTGTTTCCGCAAAACAGACAAACAGGCTCGCCTATAAACTCGACTTTGCCGTTACACCTGTCGCAATACTCTTTATCAAATTCTACCATATCTCCGCACAATTTACAACGGCGCGGAAATAAACAAATACTTAACAATTCAAGCAACTTCATACTGTCAAATACGGTGCAATTTTCTCAAAAACGCCGTCTCCTATGCCCGAAATATTTTTAATTTCTTCAACAGAAGTATATTTTCCGATTTCGTTTCTGTACGATACAATCTGCCATGCTCTGCTTTCGCCGATACCGTCAACACTCATCAAATCTTCAACAGTAGCCGTATTCAAATTTAAAGGATAGTTTATGTGTTTTTCACTGACGGAATTATTTTTAACAACACTGCTTTTATTGTTTTGACTGCTCACTGTCTTCTTACTGTTTTCTTTACTGCCGAGCGTGGTTGTTTGAGAAACAGCGCTGACATTTTTATTTTCTACAACAAGTCTCGGTTGTGAAATTCCGACATACAATACTACTGCGGCAAGCATAAACAAACCGATGCCGATGAGAAGATAACTTTGCCCTTTATCGCTTTTCAAAGCGTTTTTTCCCCTTTTTCATTTTACCGTTTTTATTTTTACTGTTTAAAAAGTTTTTATTTTTCCCGTTTCTTTCCGAAAAACCGTTTTTTAAAGGAATATCTTTTATCAGACACTTCGGAGAGTTGCCGATTAAATCTCGTCTGCCTGCACGAATGAGTGCTTTGCGGACAAGTTCGTATTTTGAAGGGTCAAAATACTGTAACAACGCTCTTTGCATTGCCTTTTCTTCCTTACTTTTCGCAACATACACCTTTTTCATTGTATATGGGTCAAGTTCTGTATAGAACATACAGGTAGAAATTGTGCCGGGAGTAGGATAAAAATCCTGCACCTGCTCGGGTCTGATATGATGACTCTTCAAAAACAAAGCAAGTTCTACTGCGTCATCAAGCGTACTTCCGGGATGGCTTGACATCAAATACGGTACAAGGTACTGTTCTTTTCCTATTTTACCCGTATATGAAAAATATCTTTTTGAAAACTTTTCATACGCTTCAATATACGGTTTTCCCATCTTATCAAGAACGGCTGCCGAACAATGCTCGGGAGCAACTTTTAACTGTCCGCTGACATGGTATTTGACAAGTTCCTTGAAAAAATCATCGTTTTCATCGCTCAGCAAATAATCATATCGTATTCCGCTTCTTATAAAGACTTTTTTAACTCCGTCAATTTTTCTCAGCGTTCTTAAAATATCAAGATACTCGCTGTGGTCAACCTTCAAATTCGGGCACTGTTTCGGTGCAAGACATTTTTTGCCTTTACAAAGACCGTGTTCAAGTTGAAAATCGCAGGACGGATTTCTGAAATTTGCGGTAGGTCCGCCGACATCATGAATATATCCTTTAAAATTCTTTTGCCGAGTCAAAAGTTTAGCCTCTGAGACAACGCTTTCTTTACTTCTTTTTGTTATATATCTACCCTGATGAAAAGCTATTGAACAGAAATTGCAGGCACCGAAACACCCTCTATTGTGAGTGATGGAAAATTCAACTTCTTCTATACCCGGTACACCGCCGTCTTTATCATACATAGGATGCCATGCTCTCATATAAGGCAAAGCATAAACGCCATCAAGTTCATCTGTTTCAAGCGGAGGCATAGGCTCGTTTTGAACAACCATAACGGAGCCGTGCTTTTGCTTAACCATTTTTCCTCGTATATGGTCTTGCTCGTCTTGTTCAATTCGGCACGACTTAGCGTACTCTTTTTTTGAATTTCTGACATTTTCCAAAGACGGCACTTCTACACCGCTGTACGGAGTGTTTCTTACATCTGTTTTATAAACAGTGCCTTTAATATATGTAATATCGCTGACATCTGTGCCTTCGTCAAGACTTTTTGCAATTTGGCAAACGGCTTTTTCGCCCATCCCGTAAATGAGAATATCTGCACCCGATTCCACAAGAATTGACGGTTTAATCTCGTCGTCCCAATAATCGTAGTGCGCAAATCTTCTCAATGAAGCTTCAAGGCCTCCCAAAATGACAGGACTGTCGGGATAAAGACGCTTTATGATTTTACTGTAAACTATCACTGCACGGTCGGGTCTTTTCCCTGTTTTTCCGCCGGGAGAATAGGCGTCTGTACTGCGCAGTCTTTTAGCGGCAGTATAGTGAGCCACCATAGAGTCGATATTTCCGCTCGACACCAAAAATCCGAGTCTTGGTTTTTGAAATCTTTTAAAATCTTTGTCAGTGTGCCAATCGGGTTGACTTAAAACTGCCACTCTGTAACCTGCATCTTCGAGTACTCTTGTAATTATTGCCGCACCGAAACTCGGGTGGTCAACATACGCGTCTCCGCACACATAAACAAAATCTATATAGTCCCAGCCTCGTTCTTCGACTTCTTTTTGATTTACAGGTAAAAAATTATTCTTCAACGCTTGTTTCTCCGAATTCATTGTTTTCTTCTATTGTAACTTGTTCTGCAGTACCGTTTGTTGAATAAGCCTGCATCTCAAGCCACTGCTGACGATTTATGAGTATCTTTCGTCCTTTTGAGCCTTCACTCTGACCGATGATACCCTTATCTTCAAGTTGGTCTATAATTTTCGCGCCCCTTGCATAGCCGACGCCCAATTTTCTTTGCAGAAAACTTGTTGACGCAGTACCGTTTTCTAAAACTAAATCAACTGCTTTTTCAAACAAATCGTCAAGTTTTTCAGACGGGTCAACATCGTCAATAAACGGCGATGATTTTTTCTCTGCAACGGCATTTTTCTCGATTTCTTTTTGAATTTCGTCGTTGTATTCACTTTCGCCTTGATTTTTAATAAAATCACAAAGCGACTCTACTTCTTCATCGCTTATGAAACATCCCTGTACACGAAGAGGTTTGCTCGCACCCACAGGATTGAACAGCATATCGCCGTGTCCGAGCAACTTTTCCGCTCCTGCCGAATCAAGTATAGTTCTCGAGTCAATTTGAGAACTTACGGCAAGTGCAATACGAGAAGAAATATTTGCTTTGATAAGACCTGTAATAACATCTACTGAGGGTCTTTGAGTTGCAATAATCAAATGCATTCCTGCGGCACGCGCCATTTGTGCAAGACGGCATATCGAGTCTTCAACCTCTTTAGGCGCAGCCATCATCAAGTCTGCAAGCTCGTCTATGAATATGACGATTTTCGGCATAGGCTCCATTTCAGGATGATTTTTAACATACTTATTATAACCGCCGATATCTCTCACGCCTGTATCGGAAAACTTTTGATAGCGCTGAAGCATTTCCGAAACAGCCCAACCCAAAGCACCTGCGGCTTTTCTTGCATCTGTAACAACGGGGACAAGCAAGTGCGGAATACCGCTGTATTTTGAAAATTCAACTTTTTTTGGGTCTATCATTAAGAATTTAACTTCGTCGGGACTTGCCTTGTAAAGCATTGAAACGATGATAGAATTCATACAAACAGATTTACCCGAGCCTGTTGTACCCGCAATTAAAAGGTGAGGCATTTTTGCCATATCGGCATAGATACAATTGCCTGCTATATCTTTGCCCAAACCTGCCGTAAGTTTACTCTTTTGTTTGTCAAACTCGTATGTGTCTATCAACTCACGCATTGTAACGATATTTTTAACTTTATTCGGCACTTCTATACCCACTGCCGCTTTGCCCGGAATGGGCGCTTCAATTCTGATTGATGCGGCAGCAAGGTTGAGCGCAATATCGTCTGTCAAATTTGTGATTTTGGATATTCTTATACCAGGAGCAGGTTTTAATTCATATCTTGTAACAGTAGGTCCCCTTGAAATATCTGTAATTTTTGCGTCAACATTGAAAGAATGCAGTGCGTCTATCAACTTCTCTGCATTTTCTTTCAGTTCTCCGCTGATGTCTTTTGTATCGGCAGGTTTTGAAACAGAAAGCAACTCAACACTTGGGAAAACATAGTCTTCAACTGTTTTATTCATCGCTTCTTTAGGAACTTTTAACTTTTCGTCTTCGGTAATTTTGCCCACAACCGCAGCTGCGCTTACGATGTCATCGATAGATTTTTCTGAAGATTTTGATTTATTGATTTCTTTTGTTGTCTTTACTTTTCTGCTTTTATCTGCGCTGTTATTAATCTCGTCAATCAAATCTTGACTTATACCGCTGTCTGTAATATCTCCTACAACTTTTTTGTTTACTTTTTTAGGAGTATCATTTTCTTCGCTTTGCGGCGGAACTTCGTCAAGTTCAACATCTATATTGAATTTTTTTCTGCGTCTTTCGGCAACTTTTTCCTCTATTACAGGTGTGATTTTTTCTTTTGTTTTTACAGCCGGTTTGCCTATTCCTTTAAAAAACTGAATAAGGGTAATACCGCTGAGCAACATAAAATCAATGAATATAAGCACAAGACTTATTATAACGGCAGGAGCCTTTCCGCAAGTAAGCAGAAGACCGCCGACAAGCGCGCCTATCCAACCGCCGTTGAATGTTTCGGTCGCAAAAGAATACGCGTCTTTCAGCGCTTCCTTGTAAACAACAATTCCGTCAAAGGTTATAATATGTATAAAAGAACACAGCAAAACAATCATAAATACAGACTCGATTGTTTTAACGACAAAAACACTCGTTTGAGGTTGTTTTACTGCACTTACTATATTGAGAACGATTGAAATTATAGGGAAAACTATTGCTCCGAAATAACCGAAAATGCCGAGATAGACATTGTGAACAACAAGCCATGCGCCGTCGCCCTTTACAACGGCAACAAAAAACGCAAGAACGGAAAGCGCAAACAAAACTATGCACGCTACCCTGTTCATTTCAACAGAAGCAGCAGACCTATAGTTTTCCACTGCCTGCGGTTTTGCCTTCGACCTTGAAGCGCCGTTTGACTTTTTACTGTTTGATTTTGTAGATTTTTTCTTACTGTTTGCGGCATTTCTGCTGCTGTTTGCCATAATTTAATACCTCTTTTTTATCTAATAAACAGTTGTACAACACCGACAACCGTAACGATTGAGCCTATACCCAAATTGTACCACATAAAATAACTTAAATAGTTTTTTCTCACTGTCCACATAAAAATTCTTGACGCAATAAAAGTAATTGCCGCAGTCAACACAAAAGCGATAACAGAAGGGACAACGACTGCTTCAATATCCGCAGAAGCGATTTCTATTATTCCTTTACCGAGAAAAACGGGAAAAGCAAGTGCAAAAGCGTAGTTGCTCGCAGTTCTTCTTGAAACACCCATCATTGTGCCTATACACAAAACGGAAACTATCATTGAAAAACCCGATATACTGCTTGTAACAAGCGCCGTCAGACCCATAGTCAGTGCAAATACCCAGTCAATATCTTTTTCTTTTCTGTTTTTTGAAGAAACAACTTTTGTAAAACCGAATATTAAACCTGCGGTTATCAAAAACGCAACGCCTTCGCCGAAAACAGTACCGTTATATGAAAAATACCTCATAAAACCGCAGACATTTCCGTAGTCTCCGGCAGGAATAAGCAAAACTAAGAAAACCGAAAACGAAATCAAAGTAGCATATGTAAATATTCTTGATTTTTTTGATTTTTTAAGACTGAACTCCTTTTTAAAAACTTCTCCGAAACCGTTAACAAACTCTGCCGTCTCAGTCCAAAACATTTTGAAAAATGAAATCAAAATACCAACAGCAAGTCCAATATGTATGACGCCCGTAAGAGCGTTTATTTCACCGTTAAAATCATTTGAAAAATCCCTGTATATTGCCGAAAATCCACTGTATGACAGCGGAAAAATCTCACAAATTGCCTGAGCGATTGCCTGTAAAATCGCTTTTAAATACAACATTGTTCTGTCCTCCAAAAAGTTGAGCATTGTCAATAAAATAACCAAACCTCAAGTAATCATACGGATTGCTTGACCTATATTGTGAAGTATGTCCCAAGGACCAGTCGTAAAAAATGTCTGACTCATTAACTATCGTGTGAAGCATTTTCTTCCCCGCTTTCCGCAATTCTTTTTTCAAGAAAATCGAGCGCGTCGCTCAATCCTCCTATTTCGTCTATAAGTCCGCACTTAACTGCGCTTTCTCCGTCAAGAACAGTACCTACATCCATAACAAGTTCGCCTGTTTTCATCATTAAACTTCTGAAATCTTCTTCGGAAATTTTAGAATTGCTTTGCACAAAATTAACAATTCTGTCCTGCATTTTTTCAAAATATGACAGTGTTTGAGGCACACCCAAAACAAGCCCGTTCATTCTGACAGGGTGCACAGTCATGGTTGCGCTCGGCACAATGAAACTTTTATCGCACGAAACGGCAAGCGGAACTCCTATTGAATGACCTCCGCCGAGCACGAGTGAAGCACTCGGTGTTTTCATGGTTGCAAGCAATTCGGCAATGGCAAGTCCGGCCTCAACATCTCCGCCGACTGTATTTAAAATGATGAGCAAGCCGTCGATTTCTTTGCTTTCTTCTATTGCAACAAGCTGTGGAATTACATGCTCATATTTAGTTGTTTTATTTTGACTCGGCAAAATGAAATGACCTTCAATTTGCCCGATTATTGTAAGGCAGTGAATAAATCTGCCGTTTTTTGATATGGTTATTGAACCGTTTTCGGTTCCGTTTGAATTTTGCTCTTGTATTTCTTCTTGTGTTTCAGACATAAAATCACTCCGTTCAGGTATAGTATGCCCAAAACACCATACATATTAAATATATTATCACAAATAAAAAACTAATTCAACATATTGTTAATATATATTGAATAATCAATAAATTTTGAGATTTATTATGACAAATTATTGACAATAACTTATTAATATTATAAAATAAGTTTGTTAATCTTTTGAAAAACTAAAACGGAGGAATGTTAAAATGGGACTTACACTTGCTCAAAAGTTAATCAAAGCCCACCTTGTAGAAGGCGAAATGATTCCGGGTACGGAAATAGGTCTTAAAATCGACCAAACACTTACTCAGGACGCAACCGGAACTATGGCTTACCTCGAATTTGAAGCTATGGGAGTTGACAGAGTAAAAACAGAAAAATCTGTTGCTTACATTGACCACAACACTTTACAAACTGGTTTTGAAAACGCTGACGACCACAGATTTATTCAAACAGTTACGAAAAAACACGGCATTTATTTCAGCCGTCCGGGAAACGGTATTTGCCACCAAGTTCACCTTGAACGCTTTGGTATTCCCGGCAAAACACTTATCGGTTCTGACAGCCACACCCCGACAGGCGGCGGTATCTGTATGCTTGCAATGGGCGCAGGCGGACTCGATGTAGCAGTTGCAATGGGCGGAGGTACATACTATATTCCGATGCCGAAAATGACAAGAATTAATCTTACAGGCTACCTTAAACCTTGGGTTTCCGCAAAAGATGTTATTCTTGAAGTATTAAGAATAATGAGTGTTAAAGGCGGCGTAGGAAAAATCATTGAATACGGCGGCGAAGGCGTTAAAACACTTTCTGTTCCCGAAAGAGCTACAATCACAAACATGGGTGCAGAACTCGGCGCAACAACATCTATTTTCCCTTCCGACGAAATCACACTTGCTTTTTTAAAAGCTCAGGGCAGAGAAAACGACTGGACGGAGATTTTGCCCGACGCAGACGCTCAATACGACGAGGTTATCAATATTGACCTTTGTTCTCTTGAACCTATGGCTGCAATGCCTCACATGCCCGATAATGTTAAAACAACAAATGAAATAGGAAAAATCAAAGTTGACCAGGTTGCAATCGGCTCATGCACAAACTCATCTTACACAGATATGATGAAAGTTGCGTCTATTCTTAAAGGAAAAACTGTTTGTCCGAGCGTTTCTCTTTGTATTGCTCCCGGTTCAAAGCAAGTTCTCAATATGCTCGCACTCAACGGCGCCCTTTCAGATATGATTAGCGCAGGCGCAAGAATTCTTGAATCTGCATGCGGTCCTTGTATAGGTATGGGACAGTCGCCGAACAGCAAAGGCGTTTCACTCAGAACATTTAACAGAAACTTTGAAGGCAGAAGCGGAACAAAAGACGCAGGTATTTACCTTGTATCTCCCGAAGTTGCTGCTGCGTCTGCACTCACAGGTTACCTTACAGACCCAAGAGAACTCGGTGACGCTCCGAAAGTTGAAATGCCTGAACATTTCATTGTAAATGACAATATGATTGAACCTCCTGCATCTGTTGAAGAAGCAAAAGATGTTGAAGTCCTCAGAGGTCCTAACATTAAACCTTTCCCGAAAACAGAACCTTTGCCGAAAGAAATTTCAGCAAAAGCAGTTCTTAAAGTCGGCGACAATATTACAACAGACCACATTATGCCTGCCGGCGCAAAAATACTTCCGTACCGTTCCAACATTCCTTACCTTTCAAAATTCTGTTTTGCCGTATGCGACGAAACATTTTCAGAAAGATGTAAAGCACAAGGCAAAGGATTTATTATCGGCGGTTCAAACTACGGTCAGGGTTCAAGCCGTGAACATGCTGCTCTTGTACCTCTTTATTTAGGAGTAAAAGCAGTAATTACAAAAAGTTTTGCAAGAATTCATGTAGCAAACCTTATCAACGCAGGTATTCTTCCGTTCACATTTGCCGACGAAAACGACTACGATAAAATCGACCAAATGGACGAACTTTCACTTCCTGACATCAGAGAAAAAATCGAAAATTCAGAAGAAGTTGTACTCAAAAACATCACAAAAGATGAAGAATACAAACTTGTTTCAAACTTCTCAAAACGCCAAAAAGATATTCTTCTTGCCGGCGGACTTCTTGACTATACAAGAGAAACTAACAAATAAGGAGAAATCAATATGACACCTGAAGAATTAGCAATTGAAGAAGCAGTTGAAAAGTTCAGAGGACTTATGAAAACTCAACTTGCCCGTGCAAAAAAAATCAAAGAAGACAAAGATTTCACAGACTACGACGCTCTTGACACAATCGTTATCGGTATTTGCGGTGGCGACGGAATAGGTCCCGTAATTACAAAAGAAAGCGAAAGAGTGCTCGCATTTCTTCTCAAAGACGAAGTAGAAAAAGGCAAAGTTCAATTCAAAGAGATTGACGGTCTTACAATAGAAAACCGTGCCGCTTGCAACAAAGCAATTCCCGACGATGTTTTGGCAGAACTTAAACAGTGCCATGTTATTCTCAAAGGTCCTACTACTACACCGAGAGCAGGAGACCCGTGGCCGAATGTTGAATCTGCAAATGTTGCTATGAGAAAAGAACTTGACCTTTTTGCAAATATGAGACCTGTAAAAGTTCCCGAAGACGGAATTGACTGGACTTTCTTCCGTGAAAACACAGAAGGCGGCTATGCAGTAGGTTCTCACGGCGTTAACATTACAGACGACCTTGCAGTTGACTTCACTGTTGCAACTCAGGAAGGCTGTGAAAGAATTGCCCGTCTTGCTTACGACTATGCTAAGAGAAACAACAAAGGCAAAGTTTCAATCATCACAAAAGCAAATATCATTAAAACAACAGACGGCAAGTTCCTCAAAACTGCTCAAAAAATCGGCGAAGAGTACCCTGAAATTGTTACAGACGACTGGTATGTTGACATCACAACAGCAAAACTCATCGACCCTCTCAGAAGAAAAGACTTCAAGGTATTTGTACTTCCAAACCTTTACGGCGATATTATTACAGACGAAGCTGCTGAATTCCAAGGCGGTGTAGGTACTGCCGGAAGTGCAAACATAGGTAAAAAATACGCTATGTTTGAGGCAATTCACGGTTCTGCACCGAGAATGATTAAAGAAGGCAGAGGCGATTACGCAGACCCATGTTCAATGCTTCGCGCTTCTGTTATGCTTCTCTCTCACATCGGCTATCAAAAAGAGGCAGACGCACTCGAAAGAGCGCTTGATATTTGTATGTTTGAAGAGAAGAAACTTAAAATCACAGGCCGTGATACAGGCTGCACCTGCAAAGAATTCGGCGACTATGTTATGGAAACAATCACCGAACTTTCAAAATAATAGGAGAACACCATGGAATTTGAAAGAAAAGATGATATATCAATCTCAGTAATTAAAAGACTCCCCAGGTATTACAGATTTCTTCGCAATTTAAAAGAGAACGGAATAATAAGAATTTCGTCTAAAGAATTAGCAGAGAAAATGGGCTTGACTGCTTCTCAAATCCGCCACGACTTTAACTGTTTCGGCGGATTCGGACAGCAGGGCTACGGCTACAATGTTCCCGAACTCTATGCTAAAATAGGCAAAATTCTTTGTGTTGACAAAAGACTAAAAACAATTTTAATCGGTGCGGGTAATCTCGGCAAAACCGTAGCGGGAAAACTTTTCGGTCAAGATTCGGGTTTCCGACTTGTAGGCATTTTTGACAAAAACGAGGCTATTTGCGGAAATATGATTAAAGGCATACCGGTACGCCACATAAATCAGCTTGAAAATTTCTGCATTGACAACGATATTACAGTTGCAGTAATATGTATTCCGTCAAACGATATGAAAGATTTAACAAATCTTCTCGTAAATATGGGAATTAAAAGTTTTTGGAACTTCAGCGACTATGACATTGCTATGAATCACCCGGGTGCGCTTGTTGAAAATGTTCATTTGAGCGATTCTCTTATGACTCTCGGTTACTTGACCAACACTGCATACAGCGAGCAACTTTCGGAGGAACAATAATGCAGAAAATCAGCAAACACGAAATAATTGACATTATTGATTACAACGACCACGCAATAATTTTTGTAGAAAAATTACCGCTAATCGAAAATATGGCTAAATTTAAAGTCAACTATTTTGTTTATGATTTTGAGTCAAAAAGCATTGAAAAAATTACAAAAAACGCCTATCTGCTGAAAAAATTCGGACCTGAATTTAAAAAAATCAGCGAACAAATAAGCAACTTTGTATCTTGTGATGCTGCAATTTTGTACGACAAAAGAGTGCTGATGATTTACCCGAACGGAGAGGCGGGCATTTTCAACAGAGACGGAGAACTTATTTGGAGCGGTAACTTTACATACCACGATGAAACAGTCAGCAGTTTGGCGCTTGAAGGCAAATATTTTTGGTGCGTTTGCAAAAACGAGAACTGTATCATAAGATATTCTGCTCAAAATATGAAAGTTGATTTGCGAATAGGCGGAAAAAACGCGCCTACTTTTCAAAATCCCGAACATATCACTTACGATGACGGCGATTTTTATGTTTGCTGCGACGGCAATAAAGTAAAAAAAATTGACGGTATTAACTACGGTGTTGATGATTATATAGAGTCAAAACAACATATAATCAGATTTAAAAAGCACAAAAACAACGCTGTAATATGTACCAATTCAGGCGCATATGTAGTATAAAAAAAGCACGGTTTACCGTGCTTTTTTTATATATTCAATTCTGAAAGCATTTGTTTAATAATTTTGCAGGAATTATCGAATTTTTTTTGTTCGCTGTCGGTAAGTTTCATTTCTAAAATTTCACGAACACCGTTTGCATTTACAACTGCAGGCACACCGACATAAACATCGTCACTTCCGTACTCTCCGTTTAAAAATGCACTGACCGAAAAAATGCTGTTTTCATTGTTCAAAACCGCTTTAATAAGTCTTGCAAGCACCATACCGATACCGTAATTTGTAGCGCCTTTTGCCTTGATAATCTCGTACGCTGAATTTTTAACCTTGAACTCAATATCTTCCATATCCTGCATTACAAATTCACCTTGTGAAGCAACAAGTTCTGCAAGAGGTTTCACAGAAACCATTGCATTTGACCACGCGGTAAATTCACAATCTCCGTGCTCACCTATTACATAGGCGTGAACATTTTTCGGATTGACTTCAAAATATTCTCCCATCAAAAAACGTAGCCTTGCACTGTCGAGGGAAGTACCGCTTCCGAACACCCTGTTTTTCGGAAAACCCGAGAGTTTCATTGTAACATAAGTCAAAACATCAACAGGATTTGTTGCAACTATGAAAATTCCCGAAAATCCGCTCTTAACAACAGGTTCTATAATTGAAGCAAAAACTTTTACATTTTCTTCAATCAATTCCCTTCTTGTTTGATTTTCGTCTTTTTGAGGAACACCCGCGCAAATGACGGCTATATCGGCATCGCAGCAATCTTCATACGCACCGTATTCTATTTTCATAGCAGACGGAGAAAACGGTAAACCGTGATTTAAGTCTGCCGTTTCGCCTTTTAAACGCTCTTTATTTATATCTACAAGCAACAATTCGTCGCAAATACTTTGGTTTAAAACAGCGTATGCGCAACTCATCCCTACTACGCCTGCACCTATGACAGCAACCTTTTTTGAATCGTATATATGCATAAAAAATCACCCGCATTTATTATTGTCAAAATACGGGTGATTTATGATATTTACTATTAAATTTAATTTGAATTATTTGAAAAACAACGGCAATTTTTGAAGAAAGATGATATCTTTTCTTTCTGCCGCATCGCCCTCTGCAAGAACAGCCGCTTTAGCAACAACATTTGCACCGAACTTTTCAAGCAATTTGCAAACTGCGTTTAAACTGTCGCCTGTCGAAATAACATCGTCAACAACCAAAACTCTCTTATCTTTTAAGAGGTCGCCGTCCTCGTGCCCCAAATACAAAGTTTGTTCTTTTTGTGTGGTAATAGACCTTACCGTAACACTTTCGGGGTTATCCATATACACTTTAACACCTTTTCTTGCTACGATATATTTCTTTTTACTCTGTTTGCTCATTTCATACGCAAGAGGAATACTTTTTGCTTCCGGCGTAACAATATAGTCAAACTCAGGACAAACTTTAAGAAGTTCCTCTGCCGAACGCTCACACAGTTCGACATCGCCGAAAAGAATGAACGCCGCAATATCGAGATTGTCGCTCACTTCAAACATTTTTAATTCACGCTTCAAGCCTGCAACTTCCAAAGTATAGGTTTCAGCCATTATAACATACCTTCTTCCATTTTAACTCCGCCGAGAATATGAAAATGAAGATGCATTACAGTCTGACCCGCATCGCTTCCGCAATTTGCAATGAGCCTGTACGAATCTATACCCACAGATTTTGCAATCTGCGGAACTTGTTCAAATATATGCGCTACATACTTACTGTTTTCTTCATTGACATCGTTCATACTTTCAATATGAATTTTGGGCACAACAAGAATGTGCACAGGCGCCTGCGGATTGAGGTCTTTAAACGCAAGACACATATCGTCCTCATATACTTTTTGAGACGGAATGTTTCCGTTTATTATTTCACAAAAAACGCACATAGTTTTCACCTCTTAACCGATAAATGACTTTACTGTTTCGGCAACAGCATTGATTGCGTCATCTAATTTAGAAATATCTTTCGCTCCTGCCATAGCTCTGTCGGGTTTACCGCCGCCGCCGCCACCGGCAATTTTTGCAATCTCTTTCACAAGATTTCCTGCTTTGACGCCTTTTTCTATTGCTGTTTTTCCGCAAACTGCAATAATATTTGCTTTTTCTCCGTTTACACCTGCAATAACGCCTACTACATTGTCGCCTTTTTCCTTGAGTTTGTCTCCCATTTCTCCTAAACTGTTTGGCGCAACACCCTCAAGTTTAGCAGTGTAAATCTGCAAACCGTCAATTTCCAAAGGATTTGAGAACAAATCCGCGCTTTTAATTTTTGCAAGTTCAAAATTGAGCGCATCAATTTCTTTTTCTTTTGCTTTGCAATCTTTTGTCAATGATTCTATTTTTCCGTCAAGTTCGTCTGCCGAACCTGCTTTTGCCAAAGCGCAGGCAGTAGAAATAATATTGTCCTTTTTATTAATATAATTCAAAACATTTTTGCCTGTGATAGCGGTAATTCTTCTTACTCCTGCTGCAACAGAACTTTCCGAAACTATTTTAAACAAACCGATTTCACCTGAATTTGCAACATGAGTACCACCGCAAAATTCAACGGAAAAATCGTCTGCAATAACCACTCTGACTACATCGCCGTACTTTTCGCCGAACAATGCCATAGCGCCGAGTTTCTTTGCTTCTTCAATAGGCATTTCTTTATTTTCAACACTTTTTGCACTGAGAATGAAATCGTTTACCATACACTCTGTTTTTTCAATTTCTTTCTGCGTCATAGCGTTGAAATGTGTGAAGTCAAACCTCACTTCATTTTCATTTACAAGCTGACCTGCCTGTTCAACATGAGTTCCGAGAACTTTTCTGAGTGCAGATTGAAGTAAATGAGCGGCTGTATGGTTTCTCTTGATGCTGTTTCTCTTTTCAACATCATAAGAAACGGTAACAGTATCTCCGACAGAAAATACGCCGTTTGAAACACCGTTGTGCATAAATACGCCCTGAGCGTTCTTTTGAGTATCGGCAACTTTAAACTCGGCAGTACCGTTTGAAATGATACCGCTGTCGCCTGCCTGTCCGCCCGACTCTGCATACAAAACAGTTTTGTCCAAAACCAAAGTGGCTTTTTCGCCCTCGCCGAGCATATCTTTTAATTCTCCGTTTGAAATAACAGCAAGGATTTTTGCTTCTGTTTTATTTTCACGATACCCTAAAAATTCGGTAGCAGAACAATCTAAACGAATGCTGCCGTCTTTCCATGCGTCTGTGTCGGACGCTTTTCTTGCATTTCTTGCAGTTTTCTTTTGATTGTCAAGCAACTCATAAAAACGCTCTTCGTCAACAGTCATACCCTTTTCTTCAAGAACATCTTTAGTCAAGTCAAGAGGAAAACCGTAGGTATCGTTCAATTTGAAAGCGTCGTCGCCTGAAAAAACAGTTCCGTCAGTCTCACTGATAAATTTATTCAAAAGTTCAAGACCTGCATCTATTGTTTTGTCAAAACTCTCTTCTTCCGAAAGAAGAACTTTTTTGATGATTTCTTTTTTCTCTTCAAGGTAACCGTAAGCGGTTAGATTTTCCTTGATAACTGTATCGCAAACTTTATAAAGGAAAGGCTCACCAATACCGAGCATTCTTCCGTGACGGCAGGCGCGTCTTATAAGACGCCTTAAAACATAGCCTCTGCCGTTATTTGAAGGAATTACACCGTCGCCAATCATAAAAGTTGAAGAACGGATGTGGTCTGTAATAACACGCAGAGAAACATCTGTTTTCTTATCTTTGTGATACTCAACACCTGAAATCTTACAGATTTCATTCATAATATTCTGAACTGTATCTACTTCAAAAATATTATCTACACCCTGCATAATGCACGCAAGTCTTTCAAGACCCATACCTGTATCAATATTCGGATGTTCAAGCGGTGTATAATTTCCGTTTCCGTCGTTTTCAAACTGTGTGAATACATTGTTCCAAAACTCAACATATCTGTCGCACTCGCAGCCCGGACCGCAGTCGGGTTTTCCACAGCCGTATTTTTCGCCGCGGTCAAAATGAAGTTCCGAACAAGGACCGCAAGGACCGCTTCCGTGTTCCCAAAAATTGTCTTCCTTGCCGAGTCTGACTATACGGTCGGGAGAAACACCGACTTCTTTTGTCCAAATGTCAAACGCCTCGTCATCGTTTTCGTAAATCGTTATCCAAATTTTATCTTTCGGCATTTCAAGAACTTTTGTACAAAATTCCCACGCCCACGCAGTAGCCTCGTGCTTAAAATAGTCTCCGAAAGAGAAGTTGCCGAGCATTTCAAAATATGTTCCGTGTCGGTCGGTTTTGCCGACACTTTCAATGTCGGGAGTACGAATACACTTCTGGCAGGTTGTAACCCTTTTTCTCGGGGGTGTAATTTCGCCTGTGAAATACTTTTTCATAGGCGCCATACCCGAATTTATTAATAAAAGACTGTTGTCATTATTCGGAATTAAAGAAAAACTCGGCATACGAAGATGTCCTTTACTTTCGTAAAAAGAGAGGAATTTTTCTCTTAATTCATTCAATGATGTCCATTCCATTTTCTCACCTCTTAATATAAAAAACACAAGGGCAACGCCTTCGTTGCCCTAAGTATTTTAGAGTTTTTCTACAAGTTTTTTAAGTTCAACGATTTCTTCTTTAGTAAAAGTAAGACCTTTGCTCATTTTTGAGTGGTCGGGAGACCAATCACGAACATCAATCTTAGGCTCTCTGCCATTCCATGAAATCAAGTTAACTTCTCTTGTCCATCCTCTTGCAGTTTCGGAAATTACTCCGATATGTTCTGTAATTTCATATTTGATTTCCGGCATTTGTTTTTCCTCCTTGATTATTTATTTAAATTTTTAACTATTTCAACTGTTTCTCTTGCTATCATTCGCTCTTCATCCGTTGCAAGAACAAATACCCTTACAGCCGAATTGCTGTCAGTAAGTTCTGCTTCTTTGCCTTTAACGGCTGTACGGTTAATATCCTCATTTATTTCAACTCCCATATAGCCGAAATATGAGCAAATTCTTGACCTGAGCCAATGTCCGTTTTCACCGATACCGCCTGTAAATACAATAGCGTCAACGCCGTTCATAGCGGCAATATATGCACCGATGTATTTAGCGATTTGATAAGCCTGCATTTCGTGAGCAAGTGTTGCTCTCTCGTCGCCTTCGCCCTGAGCAGCTACTATATCTCTGTCGTCTGAAGAAATGCCCGAAATTGCTTCAACACCCGAATGTTTATTGAGAATTTCGTCCATTTTATCAGGAGAATAGTTCAATTTTTTCATAATGAAAGTTACTACGCTTGGGTCAACACCGCCCGAACGGGTGCCCATCATAAAACCGTCAAGCGGAGTAAAGCCCATTGAAGTATCTACAACTTTACCGTGTTCAACGGCAGTTACGGAAGATCCGTTGCCGAGATGACAGGTAATGATTTTTAAATCTTTAATATCCTTGCCCATATAGTGAGCGCAATGATTACTGATGAACTTGTGTGATGTACCGTGGAAACCGTAGCGGCGAACTGCGTACTTTTCATAGTACTCGTACGGTACAGCGTACATATATGCCTTTGGAGGCATTGTGCTGTGAAACGCCGTGTCAAACACCATAACCTGAGGAACATCAGGTCCTACTACTGCAAGACAAGCCTCATATCCCTGAGCGTTTGCAACTGCGTGAAGAGGTGCAAGCGGTGCTAAATCTCGAACATCTTTGTGTACTTTTTCATCTACAAGAACACTCTTTGTATATTTGTCGCCGCCTTGAACAACTCTGTGTCCTATAGCGTCGATTTCATCAAAAGAATCTATAACTTTTGTTTCGCCTTCGGAAAGAAGTTTTTTAACCTCGAAAAATGCTTCTGTATGGTCTTTTACTGTTTTGTCAAAAGTAACAGTATCTTTACCCGGGCGTTTATAAATGACATTGTTAGTGCCTGCTGTTTCGGTCATGCCGATTCTTTCTACAACACCTTTGGCTACAACAGACTCGTCCGTCATATCCATCAACTGATATTTTAATGAAGAACTTCCGGCATTGATAACAAGAACTTTCAATTTTATACCTCCAACATATTGAAATAAATAACTACAACATTTATAATAATATATAATATATTAAAAATCAAGCAAAATATTAAATTAGTATAAATATTTGACTTATCAAAACAATAATGAACAACATTTACATTAAACAACGAGTAAAAAGGAATTGAAAATATGGTAACAGGTGTTGTGTGCGAATTTAACCCTTTTCACAACGGCCACGCTCACTTAATTAATGAAATCAAAAAGAATAACGATACAAAAGTAGTTGCTTTTATGAGCGGAAACTTTGTACAACGAGGCGACGCGGCAATTTTTGACAAATACTCACGGGCAAAAACTGCCGTTCAAAACGGCGCAGACCTTGTAATTGAAATACCGACGGTCTTTGCAGTGCAGTCTGCCGAAGGTTTTGCAAAAGCGTCAACAGACCTGATGAAAGCAAGCAATGTTGTTGACTCAATCGCTTTCGGGGCAGAGTGTGCGGACTCTGAAAAACTGAAAGAAGTTGCCGACTTTTTAAAAAATGGTCAAACTCAAAAAATGATTGCAGAAGAAATGAAAAAAGGCATATCGTACGCAAAGGCAGTTCAAAACATTGCAAAAACAGACATTTTGGCAACTCCGAACAATGTGTTGGCAATTGAATATTTAAAAAACTGCGACTTTTCTGCCACCGCCGTTAAAAGAATAGGAAAAGGACACGACACCGACGATATTTTTTACAGCGCGAGTGCAATACGCGAAGAACTCAGGAAAAACAACGAGGACAAATTGAATTTTGCAATGCTCAAGAACTGTGAAAATGCAATTCTTTACAAACTGCGTACTATGAGCAAAAGCGACTTTTTACTTATTCCCGATGTAACCGAAGGGCTGGAAAACAAAATTGTCAAATCTGTTGCAGAAAACACAAATCTTGACGATATTATAATGTCTGTAAAGTCAAAACGATATACGCACGCAAGAATACGACGAATTATTTTGAGAGCTTTCTTGGGAATCACAAAAGATGACATACAAAATGTTCCCTATTTGAAAATTTTGGCTTTTAACGAAAACGGAAGAAATATTTTAACAGACATTAAAGAAAAATCGTCTTTACCTATTATAACAAAACACAAAGAAGCAAAAGAACTGAGCGGATACGCAAAGTATCTGTATGAAAAGGAGTGTATGTTTACAGACATATATTCTCTGATGTTTAACGAGGCGAAAAAGTGTTGTGAAGAACAACGAAACAGTGTAATAAAAATATAACAGGCAGGTGTAAAACACCTGCCTGTTATATTTTTACACTTGGACATCATTGCTGAGTCTGCCGTGATATATTGCATTTCCGATATTTAACGGAGAGAGAAAAACTTTCAACTGCTTAAACTTTGTTTTAACAATATTTTTATCCATCTCCACATCACACAAACTGCTCACACTCAAACTTTCATTTTGTTCTTCCACAGTCATATTCTTGTCAAAATTCATTGTAACTGTTTTTGACTGATTCGGCAACAAATCGAAATAGTTGTCGCTGAACGGAAGTGTTGATTTTGAACTGTTTATTTTTACGAAACGGGCATATTTATCACTCTTTAATTTGATAAAGATTTTATCGTCGTCAACACTGCAATCGCAATTTATATTTGCTTTAGGCAAGTTTAAATCTTTTTCTTTATTGAACAAAAACACCTTTTGCATTAAAAGTTTGTCGTTGTTAAAAAGACTGACTGCCAAACCTGTATTTTTACTGTTGTATTTATTCAAAAGCGATTTCATACTGAGTTCAAAAACTTTTTTGTTTTTAACGGCATTTACACGAACAAGTTTGCCCGACTTTTCAATCGTGCCCTTAGAAAAATCAAAAATTTCATATTGAGCAGTAACATTTTTTGCTCTGTTAAAATCGTTGATTACAAATATTTTAATATATTCGTCTGTATCTTCTATTGAAACAGACAAAGGAGCATTGAAATTTTTTGCCGAATACTGCAACGCTTTATAATTGCCCATATAGTCTATACTTGACCATGAACAAACACCCCAGCAATCGTTTAATTGCCAATACATTGAGCCGTTGCATCTGCCTTTATTTCTGCGCCAATGTTCAGTAGCGTCTGCAATGCACTCTTGCTGAGTTACCTGAGAAAGATACACATAGTCTTCAAAATGCTTAGGCAAATTAAATCTTGATGCAATATAGTAAATCATTTTTTCATTGCCGTTTGCACACTTTTGATGTGATTTGAAAACAGGACTTGAAAGCGAATAGTCCTCAGGCTGCGCAAATTGTTCTATCATTTTCATATCAGGCAGACTTTCAAAACCAAACTCACTGCAAAAACGGGTATATCTTTTTCTGTAATAGTTCATCGGACGAAGTCCGTGCCAAACGCCCCACAAATGCGTATCGCCGACATTGTCGCTGCAAACACCTTTATTGTGGGAAATGCCTATCGGAGAACCTTGAGTGTATGGTGTTGACAAATCTATTTTTCTGATTTCCGGCTCTAAAATATGGTAGAAGAACTTTTCTGTCCAATCGACATATTTTGTCATATGCGCCCAACCGGAGTGCATATCTTCAATCTCATTGTTACCGTTCCACAAAGCCAAAGACGGATGATGGCAAAGCCTTTTCACTACGCACTCAACTTCATTTTTTACATTTTGCAAAAAGTCGTCTTCAAAAAACGGATATGCCTGGCACGCAAACTGAAAATCCTGCCATACGAGAATACCCCGTTCGTCGCAAGCGTCATAAAACTCATCGCTTCCGTAGTATCCTCCGCCCCAAATTCGTATCATATTCATATTCGAAAACAATACGGCATCTAAAAGACAATCCAATTTATCTTTGTCAAATCTTGTAATAAAACAATCAGGAGGAATATAGTTTGAGCCTTTAATAAACAATGGAACGCCGTTTAAAACAAACTGAAAATTCTTGCCGTATTCATCTTTTTCTCTATTGAGTTCTATCGTTCTGAGACCGATTTTCTTTTGAGAAAAATCAATTTCTTTGTCAAGGCTTATCAATCTGACTTCTACGCTGTACAGCGGCTGTTTTTTCTTTTGCGACAACTCGTATGTCCACCAAAGCTGAGGATTTTCCACTGTAAACTCTGCGTTTTCGCCGAACACTTTTTGAGAATTTCCGTTCGGGTCAACGAGAGAAATCTCACACTCGGCATCTTTTTGAGCGTTGTATTTTTTCAAGTCAACATTTACGCTGACTTTTACCGATTTTTCACTGTGCGTTTGGCTGACGCTCACAAAATCTATTTTTGCCGTTTTAACAAACTCAAGTTCAATATTTCCCGAGATACCGCAGGAAACCAAAACAGGTCCCCAATCCCACCCGAAATGGTATTGAGGTTTTCTGATATGTACAATGCCGTTTTGTCCGTTTGCATTTCTCGGTGCAGGAAGTTTTTTATACTTTTCACTGACATATTTTACGGCTGAAAAGAAAACGATTTTAATCTCGTTTTGACCGATTTTAAGAAAATTTTTAACAGGTATGCTATGCTCAACAAAACAGTTGCAGGCATTAAAAACAAAGTTGCCGTTAATAAAGACATCGCACACAGTGTCAAGCATTTCACAATTTAAAAGCACTTCATCAAACTCAAAATCTTCTTCTGCAAGTTCAAAACTTCTTTTATATTCCCAGTCTTTTTCGCCTACCCACTGTACATCTTTTTCATTGAGAGCAATATACGGGTCGGGTATGTCGCCGTTTTTCATCAAGTCCAAAAAATTACAACCCGGAACATTTGCCGTTTTGAACTCGCCGTTATTAAGTTCTCTGAAAAGCCACTGTCCGTTCAAAAGTTTTTTCATATTTAATCCTTTCTTATTTCAAATTAAAATCTGCAAAAATCGGAAAATGGTCCGAAAGGTCTTTCAGATATTCGTACGACAATACGGCAAAAGTTTCAACTTCGGCATCGCCTTTTAAAAAGATATGGTCGTACGACGGATATTCCCAATTTTGCAAAGTTCCGACAACTTTATTTTGACAAAGCGTTTTAGTATCTCTTAAATCGCTTAAAATATTGTTGTACAAATCGGGATAGTCAATCGGCTTTGTATTCGGAGTATCTTCCATTGTATTGAAATCGCCTACCGAAAATACAGGGCATTCATACTTTTGATATAACTCGTTTACGCACGCAATCATTTCATCTTTTTGCACATTCATAATATTCATATATTTTTCTTCTTCGCCCTCACGAAGCAAACTGAAATGAGTATTTGTAACAGCAAACCTTTTACCGTCCGCTTTTGTTTCAAACACAGCCCATACAACGCGTCTTAAACGCGGATTGTCTTTTTCTGAATATGCAAAATTTCCGCTGTCAATAAGATTTAATGTTTCTGAATTGTAAACCATCGCCGTCATTCTGACGAACGATGCGGTCGATACAGGGTAAAGCATTTTATAGCCTTTTGGCAAATTGTGTTTTATACAACAAAACCAACCGTCACACATTTCCTGAATGCCGATTACATCAGGAGAATATTTTTCTATCAAACTGATATACTGTTTTGCGCGGGGTTTGACGGGTTTTCCGCCCCAACTCTCATAGCCTACCAAAAGGTTAGAAGACATTATTCTGACATCTGCGTTGTTTTTAAAACAAGTTTGCTCCGACTGACTTTCAAAATCCTGAGGAAGTTTTTCTTTTGAAATACTGCCTCTGAACAAATAAACCGAAGTAGGAACTATTGCGACAAGCAAACAAAATATCACAATAACCGACAATACTATTTTAAAACACTTACTCATACAAATCAACCCATATCCATATTTCCTGAATAATCAGAATCATTTTTTATATATTGCTCAAAGTTTTCATTTTGCCAAACTTTTACATAGTCAACCATAAAGTCGTCAGCATTTTCGTCGTGGCTGAACTTACCTATTTTTTGACCGTGAGGACCGTAGCCGTCGCCTGCATCAATCTCAACGGTAAGTCTCAAAAACTCTTTGACTTTTGCTACATTTCCGTCCGCTGTTGCCCAAGTCGGCTCACCGTCAATATAGAAAACATAGTATTCAGGAGTCCATTTAAGCGCGTATGTATGGTAGCCGTCGTATAAATCTTGTTCCAAATCGCCTATATAGTCGGCAACTTTTGCATCTTTTCCGTAACCGTCCCAAAGAAGCGCGTGCCCCATTTTTGAACTGTCGCTTTTTCTGAAAGCGCTTTCAAAAACATCAATTTCAGTTCCGTCTTCGCCCTCGTTACCGACTTTTCGCTGATTTGAAGACTGAAGCCAAAACGCAGACCACAAACCATCGGAATTCGGGAACTTGGCACGACACTCAAAATAGCCGAAAGCCTGAGAAAACAACAATTCGTCGCTTGTACCTTTGTTGTCGTTGTTGTTTCCCACAACTTTTCTTGTTTCAATACCCGAAGTAAACCTGCCCTCTTTAGGACAATCTCCGTCGCACTCATGATTGTTTTCATAGCGCGAATGAATTATGACATTTGAATCTTTAACCTCGACCATTTCGGGACACCACCAGCAAGCCTGCTCCGGTTTTCTTTTTTTGTCGCTCTGCCATCTTATTGCGTGAGGAGATGTAGTCCAAATTTCTTTGTTTCCGTTGTATCTTTCACCGAATTTGATATTTTCGTTTAGTTTTGTTCCGTTAAAATCGTCTTCAAAAACCAGATACCAACCGTCTTTGTCAAGTTCGGGCAACGACAAGTCATAGCCCTTATTTTTCCAATCGTCGTTGTCATTTTCTTTATTTTCCGAGTTTTTCGCACATCCGCACAAAACAACGGTTGCCGTCAAAGTCATTGCCAAAATAACTGCAAATATTTTTTTCATATAAAAACCCCCGATTATTTTTTTAATTTTATCAATAAGCCCTGTCTTCTGCGCAATTTCTTTGCAGAAGTTACATTTGTTTTTATTGTGAACTTATTTTCAAAACAAATTTTTTCAACGCTTTTATGTTTGAAACCGAGCAATTTTTCATCTATACTCAAGTTGAACTTTTGCGCTTTGTTTGAAAAATTATATATTGCAATAAGAGCCTCGTCATCTTTCAAATATGTTGTTGTCAAAACATTTTCATTGTCGGTGTGTACAGGATTTTTACTGTTCCAATATCCGAGCATTTTGCTTTTTTCAATTTGGAACTCATCCCAAACTCTGTACATTTGGACAGCATTTTTATGTCCCCATCCGTAACGGTTGTTCATAGCGTAAATCATACCGAGATACAAATCTCCGCCGCCTTCAAGCATCTGTCCCGTAACACCGTACGGAATACCGCTCACTTCTGCAAGCATATATTCGGGAGAATAGTTTTTATAAATAAAACCTTCGCCGAGCCAAATACTGTCAAGAAACGGCAAAATATCAATATACAAATTGAGACAACTTATATCGCCTGCCCTTTCTTCTTCGTGGTTCCACATATGCATATCTATAAGCCCGTTCACTTTTTGCAGTACCTTTTTCGCACGCTCCAAAGTAGTTCTGTCAAGCGCCGTATCGTCAATATATATACCCTTGATACCGATATTTTCAACAAGCCACTTTAATCCCTCAACATAGTAGTTATCGAGTCGTGTGTCAGGTTTTACAATGAATGAAATATCGTGGTCGTTTTTATACTTTCCGTGCTTATACTTAACAAACCAGCCCGATATAATATCTTCTCCGAAATTATCAACGAGCCACTGCGGTTTTTCTTTTTGCCAAGAATGACTTACGCCTTGTTTTCGCAAAATAATCTCATCGCCGAGCGCCTTGTAAACAAATGTTTCTGCCATGTGGTTGCTGTGCTCACGCTCTGTATAGTAGAGTTTGACGCCGATATTTTTTTCTTTTGCATAGTCAACGGCGTTTTTAAGTCTTTCGGTTTCATAAAACGGATAGTTTATAAACGGCATAATCATATTGCCCTGATGGAAAATGACATCTGTCAAACCTTTTTTATTTGCATTGTCTATTTCTTTTATTTCGTTTTTGAGTTTATTGCTATGACTGTACCTTACTGAAAAAGCCTTTTTATAGTCAATAGGTTTAAGAGGTGTGAAATGAAATTCAAAGTCAAACTTTCTCTCAGTGTCTTTTTTAAAATTGAACTTACCTGTTGAAGCAAAAACACAAACGCAGTCGCTTTGCGTTTTCACATTCAGCGTACCTTTGCCGTAATTGTCCCAAGTTTCTGTCGGAATATTTATAGGCATATTTTTATAAAAAATATTTACAAGCGGTTTGATATATTTTTCTGCTTTGAACTTCACACGCATACCGCAATTGACACTGCCGACAAAAAAACAATCGTGATGTTTATTGTTGTCCCACTTTTCGCAAACGCTCGCGCTTTTAGACGCTCTCACGCCCAAACCGTGCATGAAATCCGCCGAATTTTTATCAACATCTATTTCCAATTTAACATCTTCTGCCGAAAAGTCTTTTTTCGGCAATACGGAAATTGAATACTGCAAAAGACCGTCATAGAACAAAATCGAATTGACGCTTGCAAAATACAAATCATTTTCACATTTTGTAACAGTTTTAATTTTATTACCGCAAACAGTTGCAGTTGTTTTTCCGTTTGGCAAAGGACTGTCTCCGATTAAAAACTCTACGCTGTTTTTTAACAAAGTTTTTTGTACGGTACCCGATATCTCTGTCGATTCGTCAAAAAACGAAAAAACCTGAGCAGGCAAACCGCACCCGTCCAGTTCTATTTTTCTTCCGAGGACAGACAAACTCGTTGAATTTGTCTTTTCATCTGTTAAAAATGACGGTTTAATATACGGCTTAACAATCGTATCGTCCTGACAAACATCTGAATTGAGCCACTTCAGTCTTGAAAGTCTCCACAAATCGTTGTAGCCGTTATTTTCAATAGGCTCATCTGTAACATTTAATTCAAGTTTGAAGTCAACTTCTTTTTTATCGGAAGTGATTTTCACAAAACACTCCGTTTTCTGTGCTGTTTTTTCTTTTGCCTCTAAAACAAAAAATAACGGTTGTATAATATTTGGTTTGAGTTCAACGCTTTGTTTCTTTGAATTTCCGAACTTATCAACAATATCTGTATTCAAACAAAAAGCTTCTATATCGTTGTTTTCCGAGTAAAAAGAAACATCTTTTATAATTTCATTTGAATTTGAAACCGCGGCAATTTGAACAACATACGCCTCATTGCAAGACATTTTAACTTTTGCAGAAGACGATATTTTTTCTTTTCCTTCTAAAATGCTCAAGTCTTCAAAGTGAATTATTTTATCTGTTCTGTCAAATAAATATAAGTCCATACTAACCCTTTCAAAAATAATATATAATTCTATAAATTAAATTATAAATGAAATTAATTGAAAGTAAATTCAAAATACGGTATAATACATATATAAATCGGAAATCGGAGTTTAAAAAATGTATCAAAGCAATTCTTTTTATATTGACAGACAAAACAAACTTGAGTCTTTCTGCCCTCAAGTACACAGTATCTTCAATATTTTAGCAGACGAAACATATAATCACTTTACTTCGGAAGATGAAAAGTCCCAACAACCCGAAAATGCGATAGCATTTATTCACTGTGTTGACGGAAAAGGCGAAATTACACTGACAAACAAAAAAGTGGTTTTGCAAAAGAACAGATTTGTTATGATAAAATTCAACGATATTGTTAAATACAAAAGTACATCGGATATTTGGGGCTATCGTTGGGTAAACTTTGTTTTAAAACACCCTACGGACGAATTTTGTCTGAACAAAATTTACAAAGCGTCATTAACCGAGAATTCCAATCTTGTTTTCAACAAAATGCTGAACAATGCCAATTCAAAAAATCAAAACGAAAACTACATTGACACTTTATTTTCTCTGTACATTTACTCGATATTTTTATACAAAGAGCAAGAAGAAATTAACTACCTGACTCCAAACAACAAAAAGTTAATAGATGAAATCTGCTCATATATAGACCAAAAAATTCACTCAAAAATTTCAGTTGACGAAATATCGGATTTTTTTGATATTTCTTCAAGAAGACTTCACCAAATTTTCTCAAAAGAACTCGGTGTTTCTCCTAAAAAATACATAATAGACAAAAAAATGAAAAAAGCGTATAAATTGCTTACACAAACATCTCTCCCGATAAATAAAATAGCGTATTCGCTTTCGTTCAGTTCCCCGTATCACTTCACATATGAATTCACAAAAACTTATCATCAGTCTCCGTCATCCGTAAGAAAATCGGAAATGCAAAAAGAAAATGTCGCTGATAAAAGCAACGAAAACGACAATGAATAGCAACAAAAAAGCAGTCAAAACCTGTTCAAAGAACTTGTTTGACTGCTTTTTATATTGAGTTTTATCAGAAGTTAAATGTCGTTGTTTTAAATGTGAAAAAACGATTTTCACTCAAAACAATTTTGGTATGTAGGACGGTTCGTCGATGATAACAGACGGATTTTCCTTGAAAAGTTCGTCGAACTTTCTGAAACCCCAAGTTACGCCGACAGCCTCTATACCTGCATTGTTTGCCGTTTGCATATCTATATTTGTATCGCCGAAATAAAGCGCTTCCGACATTTTACAGCCTGCCTGCTCTACAGCTTTTATTGCCATTGTCGGATTTGGTTTTGTCGGCACGCCGTCAACCTGACCGACTATAACATCGAAAAAGTTTTCTCCGAAGAAATAGTCAAGTATTCCGACAGCTGCCTCCTGTACTTTGTTTGTACAAACGCAAACTTTAATTCCTTTTTGTTTAATCTCTTTTATAGCGTCGATAATTCCGTCGTACGGTTTTGTTTTATTGAGTTTATTTTTATCATAGTACTCCATAAAAACATTAAACGCTTTATCAAGTTCTTCTTCTGTCAACTTGCCCTCAAAAATTCTTTCGACAAGTTTTCTGTTGCCGTTTCCTACAAAATATTTATACTCTTCGTACGACCATTCCTTGTCTTTACCGAATTGTTTAAGTGTATAGTTACCCGCGTCTCCCAAATCTTCAATAGTATTGATGAGAGTACCGTCAAGGTCAAACAATGCGCATTTAATCATTTTTTAATCACCTTTATTTTTCACACTATTTATGACGCTTTTATTTTCATCCATAAATCAGTATAGTATTTTTCTGTTTCCGTGCCCAGATAGTTGAACACTTCCGAATTCTCTATTATTTCTTCAGACGGAAAAATTTCTTCTTCGCTTTTTACTTCTTCGTCCAAACTGTCATATACAGCCTGATTAGGAGTTGAATAGTAGATATAGTCAAAATTCATTGCGGCAATATCTTCACGGCACATAAAGTCCAAAAACTTTTCTGCATTTTCTTTATTTGTACAACTTTTTGGAATCACCCACGAATCTACCCAAATATTTGTACCCTCGTCAGGTACTGAAAACGCAAGATCTTCATTTTCTTCAAAAGCAAGATACGCTTCGCCGTTATAAATGACAGACATATACGCACTGCCGCTGCTGACTTTGTTTCTTGCCGCTTCGTCAAGCAAATACGACTGCACAAGAGGTTTTTGTTCAACCAAAAGTTCGGACGCTTCTTCAAGTTGTTTTTTATCTTTTGTATTCAAATCGTAGCCTAAAAGTTTCAAAGCGATAAACATAGAGTCTCGTTCACTGTTAGGCATAACAATTTTGCCCTTGTATTTTTCGTCAAACAAAACATTCCAAGAAGAAACTTCTTCTTCGGAAACTTTTTCCGTATTGTACAAAATGCCGACCGTTCCCCAAAAATGAGGTACTGTATATTCTAAATTTTTGTCAAAACTTTTCGACATATTTTTATATGTTTCGCCTATGTTTTCAAAGTTAGGAACATTTGAATAGTCGATAGGCAAAACAAGATTTTCTTTTATCAGTTTTTCTACCATATAGTCCGAAGTACATATTACATCGTACTCATTTGCACCCGAGGTTGCCTTTGCATACATATCTTCAGGCGCGGCATACTCTTCATATACAATTTCTATACCCGTTTCTTCTTCAAATATATTTATGATTTCAGGGTCGAAATAGTCGCCGTACGCAAAAACATACAACTTATTTTCTGCTTTTTGCGAAGTGCAGGAAGTCATAGCCATAGATACAACCAAGACGAAAACCATAATGAGAGATACCGACTTTAAATGAAATGTTTTTTTCATCTTGACCTCCTTTTTCTTGTTGTGTCTGCCTGCTTAAACTTGTTTCTGTTAGCAATGAGCAAAACTACAAGAACACACACAAACATAAGTGTTGACAAAGCGTAGTATTCAGGCTGAATGCCTCTTATTCTGTTTGTGTATATTTCTGTTGAAATCGTATTAATTTCAGGGCTCGATGTGAAATAAGTGAGAGTAAAATCATCGAGCGAAATCGTAATAGCCATTAAAAAGCTTGTCAATATTGACGGAAAAAGGTCGGGCAAAACAACGCTGAAAAACGCTCTTGTATGAGACGCGCCCAAGTCAAGCGCCGCTTCATACGCCGTATTGTTGTTGATATGCATTTTAGGTAAAACATTCAATATAACATAGGGCAAAGTCAAAGTTATGTGCGCTATTAAAACCGTCATATTGCTGAGTCCGCCGAAAAATCTGATGAAAAGCAGCATAAAAGCAACACCTGTAACAATATCTGCATTAAGCATGGGAATATTTGTTATGCCTACATAGAGCCCTTTCATTCTTTTGTTCATCGCTGAAATGCCGATACACGCAACAGTACCCAAAATTGTTGAGATAGTTGCCGCACCGAGAGCAAGAAAAACAGTGTTTACTACTGCGTTCATTATTTCTTCACTTTGAAAAAGAGAAATATAATTATCAAATGTGAAACTTTCAAAATTAAAAGACGAACGAGACGAGTTGAACGAAAGCACTGTCATTACGACAACAGGTAAATACAAAATCACAAAGATAATACCGATATACGATTTTTGAAAAAAAGAGGATACTTTTTCTTTCACATCATTACCCCCTGTTCTTCGTCTTTGCTTCCGCCCGTAAGCATCATACTTACGGTTACAAAAGCCATAAGCACAAGCGCCTGAGCGGCACCTGCGTTGTAAAAGCCTTTTGTAAAGTTCATTTCCACAATATTGCCTATGAGCAAAATTTTACTTCCGCCGAGCATTTCCGCTATTGCAAAATCGGAAATAGACGGTACGAAAACCATTGTTATACCGCTGATTATTCCGGGTAAAGAAAGCGGAAAAATGATTTTTCTCAAAACTGCAAATTTACTTGCGCCCAAATCGTGAGCGGCTTCAATGAGCGACTTGTCAATTCTTGATATTGAATTATATATAGGCAAAACCATAAACGGAAAATAGTCGTACGCCATACCTATGACAATAGCCTGGGGAGTTGACAAAATGCTGAAATTCGGCAAACCCAGTTTACTCAGCAGTAAATTAAGCACGCCCGTATCTTCAAGCAAAACATTGATTGCTATTATTTGAAGCATAAAGTTCATCCACATAGGTAAAATAATGAAAAAGACAATCAATTCTTTTTTTGTTGTTTTCAAATTATTCAAAAACAGCGCAAGCGGATATGCAAGCAAAAAGCAAAGCAATGTACTGCAAAAAGAAAGTTTTACAGTGAGCCAAATTGACTTGAGACTGTAAGCATTTGTAAAAACATTTTTTATATTTTCAAAAGTAAACGCTCCGTTTTCATTTACAAAAGCGTAGTACAAAACAAAGCAAATCGGCAAAACAATAAATCCGACTATCCAAATTGCAAAAGGAGAAGAAACAATATACTTACTTTTTTTAGAGAACATCTTTTTCTTCCTCCCAATCATAGTGGGCATCTGAAATGTGGTCCATTTCGTCGCTGAAACTAGAATAGTCTCCGAACTCGCCCGAATACTCACTCCTTTTCATTATGTGAATTGCGTCAGGCTCAATATACATACCGACTGTTTTGCCTTCTTCATGGTAGTCGGTCGTTTGAATCATCCAAACAAAACCGCCGACATCTGCAAGAATTTCATAGTGCAAACCTTTAAATGTTACAGATGTAATTGTACCTGTAAGAGTTGAATCCTGCCCCGCTTCAACAATATCTATATCTTCAGGTCTGATGACTGCGTCAACAGGCTCGTTTTTCGCAAAGCCTTTGTCAAGGCACTTAAAAGTTTTACCGCCGAATTTCACAAGATAGTCGTCAAGCATTACAGCGTCAACAATATTGCTTTCGCCTATGAAGTCTGCAACAAAAGCGTTTACGGGTTCGTTGTAAATATCTTCCGGTGTTCCTATCTGCTGAATTTTACCGTTATCCATAACTACAACAGTATCGCTCATAGACAGCGCTTCTTCCTGGTCATGAGTAACATAGATGAAAGTTATGCCGAGTCTTTGTTGAATATCTTTGAGTTCTCTTTGCATATCCTTTCTCAATTTCAAATCAAGCGCGCTGAGCGGCTCGTCCAAAAGCAAAACATGAGGATTGTTTGCAAGCGCTCTCGCTATAGCCACACGCTGTTGCTGACCGCCCGACAAACTGTCTATACTTCTTTTTTCAAAACCTTTTAAATTTACAAGTTCCAGCATTTCCGTAACGATTTGTTTGATTTCGGCGTTTGACTTCTTTTGAAGTTTAGGTCCGAAAGCAATGTTGTCGTACACATTCATATGCAAAAAAAGAGCATAACGCTGAAAAATAGTATTGACCTTTCTCTTGTGCGGAGGGACATTGTTAATGACTTTTCCCTCAAACACCACTTCGCCCTCGTCAGGCTCAAGAAAACCTGCGATAATTCGAAGAGTAGTAGTCTTTCCGCACCCCGAAGGACCTAACAGCGTTATGAACTCTTTGTCTCTTATATACAAATTTAAATTATCCAGTACCTTTTCATCACCGTAGTTAAAAGTGATGTTTCTCAAATCAATTAATTTTTCCAATTATGCACTTCCTTTTTGTAACCCGATTTACGCAATGCGTATGTTTAATTCAATGCCTATAATTTATTATAAGCAAAGTAACTATATTAAATAATTAATTTTTACCTTTGTCAACATATTTTTTAATTTTTTTAATTTATTTTTTTGCTTATTTCATATCCGTCATAAGCAAGTTCCACAGCGTCATATACTTTTGAAAAATCACAAACCAAACTGTTGGGTTTATTTATATGGTCGTCTTGTGAAAACGGCACAAAATAGTAGTTTTTATAGTTGAGCAAGTTTCCTATATTCTTTGCCGCTCCGCCCAAAGCGTCGTTTGTTGATACGCCTATAACTACGGGGCGGGAATTTCTCAAATGCGATTTTACTGCCATTGTAACGGGTGTATCTGCTATGCCGCCCGAAAGTTTTGCAAGCGTATTTCCCGTGCACGGAACAACCGCAAGTACATCAAACATTTTTTTCGGTCCGATAGGTTCAGCCTGCTCTATTGTGTGAATTATCGACTTACCTGTTATATCCATAATTCGCTTTCTGAAATATAAAGCGTCGCCGAACCTTGTATCTGTTTCATAGGCATTGTACGACATTATCGGTACGACATCTATACCTTTTTTAACTATTTCTTCAAGAACCTGCAAACTCTTTTCAAAGGTACAAAAAGAGCCTGTAAGCGCATATCCCAATTTCAAAAAATCACTCCTCATTTACAATTATTGCGTCTGCAATCAACTCTCCTGCAGTTTTCACGCTGTACTTCGAGGGAAGTGCAGAACCGTATATTAAACTGATTGACAATGCTTTTGCGCTCAATTCGTCAACACCGCCGGGAAAAGATGCAACATCGAGCAGCAACGCGTCTTTTTTGACTGCTTTTAGTTCGTCATAACAAAACACCAAATCATCGACAGTATTTACTATAAAATCAAATTTTCCGTTTTCCTTTAATTTGTCAAAGAAAATATGTTTATATCCGTCAAATTTGACTTGCGCTTCCGAATCTTTGCTGCGTGAACAAATTGTTATATCAGCGCCGCACGAACTTAAAATTCTTGCCGTTGCTTTGGCAATTCTGCCGTATCCTGTTATCAAGACAGATGACGAAAACAAACTTTTATTACTTTTTTCAATCAAAATCGCAGTTATTCCCTCAGCTGTTAAAAAAGCGTTTTTCAAAACATAACTTTCATCTTTATAATAATCATAAATTTCATTGCCGTTTTGTTTAAGCGACTGCAACATTTCATCGCTTATTTTTGCGCAGTAAACAAACTTATTTTTTATGTTTTTGATATGCTTTTCTTTTGTCGGAACAGGCAATACGACAGTATCGCAGTTTTCAATTGACCTAACCTGTTCAAAACCGCTTTTTTCCAACTTTTCGCAGGCGAATACCATTCTTTCGTCATCTTTGAACGGAACAAAAAACTTTTTCATATAAAACACCTCATCAGTTTCTATAACATAATATGTAAAAAAATTGTTGCTGTTACCAAATAGGGTTTATTTTTCATATATTTTGTTGTATAATAAAAAAGGTAATTTAAAATTATATTATAAACCGACAAAGGAGCACCTTTTTGATGGATATAGACAAATTATTGAAACAGTCAAAACACATACATTTTATCGGTATCGGCGGAGCGGGAATGTGCCCTCTTGCAGAGATACTTTTAAAACTCGGTTACACGGTAAGCGGTTCTGACAACAACGACACCGAAACTTTCAGAAGAATAGAAAGAGAAGGCGCAAAGTGTTTTTTAGGTCAAAAAAAAGAAAATATTTCCGCTGGCACCGATATGGTAGTTTACACAAACGCTATTTTGGCAGGAAACGAAGAACTTGAGTACGCAAAAGAAAACTTTCCCTGCTATGAAAGAGCGGAACTTTTAGGCGCATTCAGCCGTCATTTTACAAACTGCATAGGTATTTGCGGAACTCACGGCAAAACTACAACTTCTTCAATGACAACGGTAGCGCTCCTTGAAGCAGGTCTTGACCCGAGCGCAGTTATTGGCGGAAAACTGCCGGAAATAGACGCATACGGCAGATTTGGAAAAACACAGAACTTTGTGTGCGAAAGTTGTGAATTCAACAATACATTTCTCAAAATGAACCCCGATATGACAGTCATTTTAAACATTGATGAAGACCATCTCGACTTTTTCAAAAACCTTGAAAACATTAAAAAATCTTTTGCTCAATTTGCAGAAAACACGACAAAAACAATCATTTACAACGGCGACGATGAAAATGTACTCGACACCGTTTCAAGAGTTCAGGGCAAGAAAATGATTTCATTCGGTCTCGGTAAAAACAACGAATGGTATGCCGACAATATTCAAACGCCCGACGGTTTCCATAGTGATTTTGACATTTACCACAACGGCGAATTTGTTATAAAATGCGATTTATCCGTTCCGGGTGAGCACAATGTTCTAAACGCTTTGTCAGCGTTTGTTGCGTCTTACGAAAGCGGTGCAAAACCCGAACTCATTTGCAAAGGACTCAACAAATTTCACGGTGCAGGCAGACGCTTTGAAATTTTAGGTGTGTACAACGGTGTTACTTTGGCAGACGACTATGCACACCACCCAAAAGAAATTGAAGTTACTTTAAAAGCAGCAAAAAAAATGGGTTACAAAAATGTATGGGCAGTTCATCAGCCTTTCACTTATACACGCACAAGTTTATTGCTTGACGATTTTGCAAAGGTTTTACAGATTGCCGACAAGTGCGTTTTGACAGAAATTATGGGCTCAAGAGAAGTGAACACTATAGGAATTCACACAAGCGATTTAGCCGAAAAAATACCCGGTGCTGTTTGGTTTGAAACTTTTGAACAGGTTGCCGACTATGTTCTTGAAAATGCACAGGACGGCGACTTAGTCATCACTCTCGGCTGCGGAGATGTATATAAAATTTCTCGAATTATGATAAACAAAATCAATGAAAAAAATAAATAAAGCACAAGAAAAGCAGGTATTACACAAAGAGTATATACCTGCTTTTGTTGTTTAATTAACATAGTTTTTCATTTTACTGAAAATCCGTTCATATTCATCGGAAAACAAACTGTTTTTATTCCATAAAAATGTAAAGTCATGCGTAACTGAAAAATCTGACAGTTTAATCTGTTTTAATATTCCTTTTTCTATTTCATCTTTTACTGCCGATTTATACAAAAAAGATATTCCGCAATCACGACACAGCAAATTAACTATTGTATGAATATTTTCAATTTCAACTGTGTTTTTAAAATCATTGACCGACATATTTTTTACAGACAGCGTTTTTGTTAAAATTGCTCTTGTTCCCGAGCCCTGCTCTCTGATTATCAGTCTTTCATTTACAAGGTCTTTTAAACTGTTTATCGGATTTTTAAATCTATGATTTGACGAAGAAACAGCAATATATTCTTCGTTTTTTAAAACTCTTGTACAATAGTTTTCCGCTTTAAAATACCCTTCTACTATTGCAAAATCTATGCTTCCCTCATACAAATATGACAACAATGTTTGGGTGTTGCCGTACCTGACATTGAATTCTGTTTCAGGATAATTTTTTATGAAATCTGCCAATGCAGGAACGATTGCATATTCACCGATTGTCATGGTAACCCCAAAAGTAACTGTATGTTTATTTAACATACTTTTTTTCATTCGTTTTTTCAAAGTGTTTTCATCGTTACGCATTGTTCTCAGTGTACTGCACAGCAATTCTCCTGCCGGCGTTAAAGATATGCTCTTTTTATCGCGTAAAAACAACGGCGTCTCATATTTTTCTTCTAAATATTTTATATGCTGTGAAACAGCAGGCTGAGTCAAATTTAATTCTTCTGCGGCGCGGGTAAAATTCATACACTCGCAAACTTTTAAAAATGTTTCCATTCTGAAATCAAGCATAATCACAATTCCTTTTACAAACTTTTACTTAATCATAACAAAAGTTTATTATAATATCAATATTTATAATTTTACAAAATGCAAGAAGCATCTTATACTTAAATCACAATAATTTGCAAAAGGAGAAAACAATGGAATTTATAAAGAAGAATTGGAAAGGTTTAGTACTGTGTCTGTCAATTTCTTTGCCGTCATATTTTTTAGGAAAAGAATTTTCAATTATCGGCGGTCCCGTATTCGCTATACTGATAGGTATGATTTTGGCTCTTTTTATAAAAAACAAACAACCTTTTGAAAGCGGTGTAAAATTCACATCAAAAAAAATATTGCAGTACGCAATAATCTTTTTAGGTTTTGGTATGAATTTAAAAATAGTTATGCAAACAGGTAAACAATCACTGCCGATAATATTGTGTACGATTACAACCTCATTACTAATATCATTTATTTTACACAAATTACTGCACATTCCTGCAAAAATCTCAACGCTCATAGGTGTAGGTTCGTCTATATGCGGAGGTTCTGCAATAGCTGCAACAGCACCTGTAATAGACGCTGATGATGAGGAAGTAGCGCAATCAATTTCCGTAATATTTCTTTTTAACATTTTAGCCGCCCTTCTCTTTCCTGCGCTCGGAACTGCACTTGGTTTTTCAACAACAAGCGGCGAAGCTTTCGGAATTTTTGCAGGAACAGCGGTAAACGACACATCGTCCGTTACAGCTGCCGCGTCAACTTGGGACAGTATGTACAATTTAGGAACTCAAACTTTGGACAAAGCAGTAACCGTAAAACTCACAAGAACGCTTGCAATAATACCCATTACCCTTGTCCTTGCATTTATCAAAACAAAAAATTCAAAATCGGAAAAAGGAGAAAAAGTTTCAATCAAAAATGTCTTTCCTTTTTTTATACTTTATTTTATAGGAGCAAGTATTATTACAACAATAGCAGTTTCATTTGGTATTTCTGCCGATTTTTTTGCTCCGATGAAAGATGTTTCAAAATTTTTAATCATTATGGCTATGGCTGCAATCGGATTTAACACAAATATTGTAAAACTTGTAAAAAGCGGAGGGAAACCGATTTTAATGGGATTTACTTGTTGGATAGGAATTACGGCTGTAACTCTGGCGTTGCAAAATTTGATGAATATATGGTAATATAACAAAAATGTCAGTCCGATTTGAACTGACATTTTCGTTTTTTCATTATTATTTTTGTTTAAGTAAAAATTCATCGGCATCGATAGCTGCTTTTGTAAAACTGTTGTTTTTCCACCATGCTATAAGCGAAGCTATTACAGTAACGACAGCAGAAATGCCTGCGTAAAGTTCCTCGTCGCTGAAAGGCAAAGGGTTTTTGCCGAAAACAGTCAGCAAAGAGTTCAGCAACGCAACAGCCAAAAACACAGTTCTTGAAATTGTGCCTAAAGAAATCTCTCTATTCAATAAATCACCTCCGTAAAAAGTAGATTAAAATATATTTTAACCATCAATAAACACTATATAGACAATTCGTTTTTACGGCAAGTGCTTGTCAAAAAATGTGGACTATGCAACTAATTTCAAAAACTTTCGATGAAAACATAGAATAAAAAGGCTATCAAAAAGTGAACAAGTCCGTAAAAAATGGACAATAGAAAAAAAGGCACCCCCTATGGTAGAATAGAATAACTACCATAGGGGGATATTTTTATGCCAAGAAACTACA